>NZ_JBIOOS010000001.1:0-815000 GCF_051712325.1 Enterococcus sp. DIV1315a | reverse complement strand
ACTACCATATCGGAGTCCTACAACCCCAACAAGCAAGCTTGTTGGTTTGGGCTCTTCCCGTTTCGCTCGCCGCTACTCAGGGAATCGAATTTTCTTTCTCTTCCTGCAGGTACTAAGATGTTTCAGTTCTCTGCGTCTACCTCTAATCAGCTATGTATTCACTGAAAAGTAATATCCTATAAAAGATATTGGGTTCCCCCATTCGGAAATCTCTGGATCATAGCTTACTTACAGCTCCCCAAAGCATATCGGTGTTAGTCCCGTCCTTCATCGGCTCCTAGTGCCAAGGCATCCACCGTGCGCCCTTATTCACTTAACCTTATCAACCTTACGGTTGGGTCTTGATCACTTCTTCTAGCGATAGAAGGTTAATCAATAAATAAGCAATTGAACTTATTAAAAAACTCATTCAACGCGGTGTTCTCGGTTTGTTTTGATTCTTTTTACTTCAATATCCAGTTTTCAATGAACGAATCTGATAGCAAAAGCTATCAATGGAGCCTAGCGGGATCGAACCGCTGACCTCCTGCGTGCAAAGCAGGCGCTCTCCCAGCTGAGCTAAGGCCCCGAATTTATTTGATTGAGAGTAGACCTCTCAAAACTGAACAAAGTAAAGACGAAATGTGTATTTCCGTAATATTCCTTAGAAAGGAGGTGATCCAGCCGCACCTTCCGATACGGCTACCTTGTTACGACTTCACCCCAATCATCTATCCCACCTTAGGCGGCTGGCTCCAAAAAGGTTACCTCACCGACTTCGGGTGTTACAAACTCTCGTGGTGTGACGGGCGGTGTGTACAAGGCCCGGGAACGTATTCACCGCGGCGTGCTGATCCGCGATTACTAGCGATTCCGGCTTCATGCAGGCGAGTTGCAGCCTGCAATCCGAACTGAGAGAAGCTTTAAGAGATTTGCATGACCTCGCGGTCTAGCGACTCGTTGTACTTCCCATTGTAGCACGTGTGTAGCCCAGGTCATAAGGGGCATGATGATTTGACGTCATCCCCACCTTCCTCCGGTTTGTCACCGGCAGTCTCGCTAGAGTGCCCAACTAAATGATGGCAACTAACAATAAGGGTTGCGCTCGTTGCGGGACTTAACCCAACATCTCACGACACGAGCTGACGACAACCATGCACCACCTGTCACTTTGTCCCCGAAGGGAAAGCTCTATCTCTAGAGTGGTCAAAGGATGTCAAGACCTGGTAAGGTTCTTCGCGTTGCTTCGAATTAAACCACATGCTCCACCGCTTGTGCGGGCCCCCGTCAATTCCTTTGAGTTTCAACCTTGCGGTCGTACTCCCCAGGCGGAGTGCTTAATGCGTTTGCTGCAGCACTGAAGGGCGGAAACCCTCCAACACTTAGCACTCATCGTTTACGGCGTGGACTACCAGGGTATCTAATCCTGTTTGCTCCCCACGCTTTCGAGCCTCAGCGTCAGTTACAGACCAGAGAGCCGCCTTCGCCACTGGTGTTCCTCCATATATCTACGCATTTCACCGCTACACATGGAATTCCACTCTCCTCTTCTGCACTCAAGTCTCCCAGTTTCCAATGACCCTCCCCGGTTGAGCCGGGGGCTTTCACATCAGACTTAAGAAACCGCCTGCGCTCGCTTTACGCCCAATAAATCCGGACAACGCTTGCCACCTACGTATTACCGCGGCTGCTGGCACGTAGTTAGCCGTGGCTTTCTGGTTAGATACCGTCAGGGGACGTTCAGTTACTAACGTCCTTGTTCTTCTCTAACAACAGAGTTTTACGATCCGAAAACCTTCTTCACTCACGCGGCGTTGCTCGGTCAGACTTTCGTCCATTGCCGAAGATTCCCTACTGCTGCCTCCCGTAGGAGTCTGGGCCGTGTCTCAGTCCCAGTGTGGCCGATCACCCTCTCAGGTCGGCTATGCATCGTGGCCTTGGTGAGCCGTTACCTCACCAACTAGCTAATGCACCGCGGGTCCATCCATCAGCGACACCCGAAAGCGCCTTTCACTCTTATGCCATGCGGCATAAACTGTTATGCGGTATTAGCACCTGTTTCCAAGTGTTATCCCCCTCTGATGGGTAGGTTACCCACGTGTTACTCACCCGTCCGCCACTCCTCTTTCCAATTGAGTGCAAGCACTCGGGAGGAAAGAAGCGTTCGACTTGCATGTATTAGGCACGCCGCCAGCGTTCGTCCTGAGCCAGGATCAAACTCTCATAATAAAAGTTAGAACAATCTTGCGATTGTTAAGCTCAATTTGTTTGCTAGCATATTGCTTGCTTGTTAAAAATGTTTGTTGTCTTGAATTGAATCAAGACGCCCTACACATTTGGTTCGTCTATTCTTTGTTCAGTTTTCAAAGGTCTACGTTACCTCGCAGCAACTTTTATATCATAACAAACTTTCGTTCGAATGTCAAGAACTTTTTTAAAAAAGTTTTTTAAGTTGTTTTGCTCGGTCGTCGCCATCTGTTGTGACAACTTCTATATCTTATCATTATCTCAGTTGTTTGTCAACAACTTTTTAAAACTTTTTTGTTATTTTATAACAAGTTTTTTTGATTAAATGATTGATTTAAAAGCAATTTCTTTAACGACTTTGTTATTCTAACATGTTATTTATCTTTTCGTCAAGAAAAATTTTTAACTTTTTAAAACTTTTTTCTTAACGAACTGTTTGTCAGAACAGATATTAATATACCAAGGATTTTTCTAAAACGCAACTATTATTTTGCAGAAAAATAACATTTTTTTCAATTTCGAACGATGAATATTTTCTGCAAAGAAAACATTCGTTTCTTTATCTTATAATCCCTTTTCTCTTACTGAAATGTTCGTTAATCATTCGTAAAAAAAAGCAACGTACTTTATTGTACGTTGCTCTCGTCTTTTATTCCAGCGATTGGAATAAAAATTCTAAAGATCGTTCCTTGATGCAATACGCTTTCTGCATCAATACGTCCTTTATAGTTTTCGACTAATTGTTTTGCAATCGATAGTCCTAAGCCATTACCGCCTTTATTTCTTGCACGGGCTTTATCTACTCGATAGAATCGATCAAATATTTTCTCCAAGTCTTCTTCAGTGATTCCTTCACCAAAATCTTGCACAGCTATTTCAAATTCATTCATCGTTCGAGAAATGGAAATATGCACTTCTTTTCGATCGGTTGAATATTTAATCGCATTATCTAATAGAATAATTAGCAATTGTTCAAAGTGATTACGATAGATTTTCAGTTCAACTTCGGTTGGTAAATCGTCATCTAATGTGATATGAAACTCAGGATAAACCAATTGGAAGTTATTAAATACTTGGTAGACTACTTGTTTAGCATCTGTTCGTTCATTTGCATATTGGGTGTCCACTTGTTCAGCGCGTGAAAGGTCAAGCATTTCTTGGACCAAACTCTTCATACGACTAATTTCTTGTAAACTGGCCTTTAATGATTCATCTAAAATTTCAGGATCGTCTTTCCCCCAACGATTTAAAAGGTTTAAATGGCCTTCCATAATCGCAACGGGCGTTCTTAATTCATGGGAAACATCTTCAACAAACTGCTCTTGTTGTTCGATATAGCGTCTCATACGATCTAACATTTCATTAAAGATTTCCGAGATATCTGCTAACTCATCTCTCGTATTAATCTCCGGCATGTGGACATCTGATTGCGGGTCTTTGCGGATTGTATCCATCGTGTCTCTCAATACTTTTAATGGTTTTAAGAAATAAGAAGAGAGGATAAAGCCTAAGACACTACTTACAATCAGAGAAATCACTTCTAAAACTACAAGTGTTAATAATAAATGATTACGAATTTCATAAAAAGAAGAAAGTTCATAAAACGCTTGAATATAGCCAATCTTTTCTCGTGTTTCTTTTGAAAAAATAGGTTCCACGGAATAAAAACCGGTTTTATCAAAAACGGTTCGAACAACAGGTAATTGTCGATCCAATTGTAATAACTTATCATATTCATTTTGTGTTTTAAAAACTAGCTTTTGGTTTGTGTCATACACAGATAAATAAAGTTCTGGTTGTCCTAGTTCAGATATGAAACTGTCCATTTCCATAAACGAACCTTCTACTGCTGTATGCTTATTATAGTAGTTTTCATCTCTTTCACTCGGCGTTTTTAAATAGTCAAAAACGTCTGTTACCGTTAAATTTTCATTGGCATTAGCTAATCGATTTGTTACTTCTGCAATCGTTGCTTCGACATTTTCCTTTTCTTTGGCAACAATAAGACTGACAGAAGACTTATAGGTAATCACCGCAAAAATGGTAAAAACTACAAATATAAAGAAAGAACTTGCGAAAGCCCACTTTATAGTTAAAGATGGGCCTTCCAGTTCTTTTTTAATCGTTCTTTTCATTAATTAGTTCTCACGAACGCATAACGTAGCCAGTTCCACGGACAGTTTGGATGTAGCTTTCTTCTCCAGGTACGTCAATTTTATTTCGTAAGTAGCGGATATACACATCCACAACGTTTGTTTCTACTTCTGTTTCATAGCCCCAAACTTTATTTAGTAACACATCACGTGCCAAGACAACATTCACGTTTTCCATTAGCGTTAATAGTAATTCGTATTCGCGTTTTGTTAATTCAATCATTTCAGAATTACGACGAACGACACGATTTTCTTTTTCAATTGTTAAGTCACGATATGTAATCGTTGTTTGTTTTGCAACGTTTTTATCGCCCTCAATATCAATACGACGAAGTAACGCACGTAAACGAGCTAACAATTCTTCAATTGCAAATGGTTTAACAATATAATCATCCGCTCCATGGTCTAAGCCAGAAACACGGTCAATTACTGAATCACGCGCAGTCATCATAATAATTGGTGTATTTTTCACTTGGCGAACACGGCGACATACTTCTAATCCATTTAATTCTGGTAACATCAAATCAAGAAGGATAGCATCCCATTCGTTGTTAAGAGCGGCTTCCAATCCTGTACGACCATTGTAGTGTACTTCTGTCGTATACCCCTCATGTTTTAATTCAAGCTCAACGAATCTCGCTAAGTTCTTTTCATCTTCAATAATTAAAATGTTGCTCATTTGATTAATTGTCCTTTCTCTTTAAAAGCTATACTCAAGCTCAACCTTTTTATTCCTTACTACTTATTAGAGAATTACTACTCAATCTGTCTGGTTCTTTTTTAAGCCACAGTAAAACCATGAGCATGGTGAGCCACACTCATGGTCTCCAGCGTGTTTATTCTTCGTTGTACCAGCTGTAATGGTAGATTCCTTCTTTGTCTGTGCGTTCGTACGTATGAGCACCGAAGTAATCACGTTGTGCTTGAATTAAATTCGCTGGTAAGCGATCTGAACGATAAGAATCGTAATAAGCAATTGCAGATGAGAATGTTGGTACAGGAACACCTGCTTGAACAGCAATCGCAACAACTTCACGAACGGCTTGTTGATATTTTTTCGTAATTTCTACGAAGTATTCATCTAACAACAAGTTTTCAAGTGCTGGATTTTTTTCATATGCATCGGTAATTTTTTGTAAGAATTGTGCACGGATAATACAACCTGCTCGCCAGATTTTTGCAATTTCACCAAATGGTAAATCCCATCCGTATTCTTCAGAAGCTGCACGGAGTTGTGCAAAACCTTGCGCATAACTCATTAATTTACTAAAGTATAATGCTTCGCGAATTTTTTCAATCAATTCTTTTTCATCGCCTGCAAAGTTAAAGGCTGCAGGTTTTGATAAAATGCCACTTGCTTTTACGCGTTCTTCTTTGTAAGCCGAAATAAAACGTGCAAATACTGATTCTGTAATTAATGGTAATGGTACGCCAAGATCTAACGCACTTTGGCTTGTCCATTTACCTGTTCCTTTGTTGCCTGCTGCATCAAGAATAACATCAACGATTGGTTGGTCGGTTCCTTCATCATCTTTACGTGTCAAAATGTCAGCCGTGATCTCGATAAGGTAACTGTCTAATTCGCCTTCGTTCCATTCTTTGAAAATCTCTGCCATTTCATCAACAGATAAGCCTAAGATTTGTTTCATTAAGTCGTAGGATTCAGCAATTAATTGCATGTCCCCATATTCAATCCCATTATGAACCATTTTTACATAATGTCCAGCACCATTTGGGCCAATGTAAGTCACACATGGTTCACCGTCTTCTGCTTTAGCTGAAATTTTTTCAAGAATTGGCGCAACTAACTCATACGCTTCTTTTTGTCCGCCAGGCATGATAGATGGTCCTTTCAAGGCTCCTTCTTCTCCGCCAGAAACGCCAGTACCAATAAAGTTAATTCCTGAGTTTGCTAGTTCTTCATTACGTCGCATTGTGTCTTTGAAGAACGTATTACCGCCATCAATTAAGATGTCGCCTTTATCAAGGTGTGGTAACAATTCTTGGATTGTCGCATCTGTTGCAGGTCCAGCTTTAACCATCAACATAATTCGACGAGGTTTTTCAATTGCATTCACAAATTCCTCAATTGAGTATGTTGCTTGAAAGTTTTTGTCAGGATGTTCTTCAACCACTTCTGTTGTTTTTGATCCTGTACGGTTATACAGCGCAACTGTATAGCCTCTGCTTTCAATGTTTAAAGCAAGATTTTTCCCCATGACAGCCATGCCGACTACGCCAAATTGTTGTTTTGTCATTTTATGACCTCCTATATTATAATCAACGAAAATTCTATGAGCATTCTCTTATAATCCTCACTATTATAACGCACTATCTTTCATATGAAAACAATATAGTGCCAATAAATTTCCAATTTCTTCATATTTTCTTAAAAAAATACAAATCCCCTAGGCTCCATGGTTAGCCTAGGGGATTCAACATTTCAAAAAATGTTTTTATGCTTATGCTTCTTTAGACATTACGTCTTTTCCATCGTAGTGACCACATGCTGGACATACGTGATGGCTTTTTTTCATTTCACCACAGTTTGAGCATGCATTTAAGCCTTTGATTGTTAATTTGTAGTGTGTGCGACGTTTTGCTTTTTTCGCTTTAGAAGTTCTTCTAGCTGGTACTGCCATTGTTGTTCCACCTCCTTGTAAAGATGCGTGTATTTACATACACAATATATTCCAACCTAGCTGTTATCTTCCTCTTCAGCATTATCGCTGAGTAATTCTGATAGTTTAGCCAGACGAGGATCCACTGTTTGTTCTGCTGCTTTCTGCTTACTTTCCAAATATGCTTCTTCTGAAATCACTTCCCAGTCATTGCCACTTGGCATTTCTTGACTGTTTTGTTCTTCTTCTGTAAGCACTTGAATTGGAATGGACAATAGAATGTTGTCTTCGACAGATTCATCTAAATCAATTGTTGGCTTGTCCAATAAAATAATCTCTTCAGCTGCAAATCGTTCATCTCTTGTATCCATTTGTTCTTTTGTCATAAAGACTTCATCGACCGTGATTTGCATTGGCAAAGCCACAGGTTCTAAAGAACGGGATGAAGGAACGGTTACAGTTACCTGAATAGTGTAATGAAGTAAATATTCTGATTTATTGACTGCTAATAAGCCTTCTACTTTGATTGGACTTACATCCAACAAGGTATCATCTCGTTGAAGAAGCTCTTCTTTAAGATGCAATGTTTCTGAAAACACTAGCGGCTCTTCTTTGTATTTATTTAATTCTAACAAAGACCACTTCATAATTATCACTCCTAAGCAACAAAAGCTATTATACAGGGGTATGAAAGCTTTGTCAATGAAATTTTCTTGACAGCCCTTTCTTATTTCCTGTTTTTCTTTCGTTTTTTTTATAATTGTTTTTCTGTTGAAGATAACTTAGCGCTTATTTAATTAAATAACAAAATTTTTGTGTGAAATAACATAAATAATTTAAAACTCAGACATAATTTTACTATTTGCGCCCAACTCTTTATTTACTGAATACGTGTTTCTGAACATTTCATACTACTGTCTTCCTTGTAAAAAAAGCTGAGACAAACTGACGAATCGGTTTGTCCCAGCTTTGCGTCCGAGTACATATTGCTTAAAATCAAATGATTGAATTAATTAGATTTAGATAGCTGTTGTTGCTCCGCGGTAAACAATACCACGACGAGGATCAACAGTAATCACTTCGTCATTATTAATTAATGATGTTGCATCTGCAGCACCTACGATAACTGGAATATTTTGCGCAATCGCTACAACAGCTGCATGAGAAGTTAAACCACCTTCTTCAACAACTAATGCTGATGCTTTTTCAATTGCAGGCATGTATTCTTTATCTGTTGTTTTTGTAACTAAAATAGCTCCTTCAGTCGCTTTAGCAACTGCTTCTTCAGCAGTTCCTGCAACAACGGCTTTTGCAATAATTGCTTCTTCGCCGACACCTTGACCTTGAACTAATTTAGAACCGATCATTTGAATTTTCATTAAGTTTGTTGTGCCTTTTTCGCCAACTGGAACACCAGCAGTGATAATGATTAAATCACCTTCTGAAGCATAACCTTCTTCTTGTGATACTTTTGAAGCTAAATTAAACATTTCATCTGTGCTTGATGGTTTGTCAGCAACTGTTGCGTAAACACCCCATGATAATGATAAGCTACGTGCTTTTTGTTCTGAGAACGTAATTGCAACGATATGTGCTTTTGGACGGTATTTAGAGATCATACGTGCTGTATGGCCTGATTCTGTTGCCGCAACGATTGTTTGGATACCCAAGTTACGTGCTGTATGGCCAACAGATTGTCCGATTGCTTCAGTCATATCTGTTTTGCTATATAATTTCAATGCGAATGAATCTTGGTTAACTAATGTTTCTTCTGTACGAACTGCAATACGAGCCATTGTTTGAACAGCTTCTAATGGGTAATCCCCTGCTGCAGTTTCGCCTGATAACATTACTGCATCTGTTCCATCGTAGATTGCGTTTGCTACGTCATTTGCTTCCGCACGTGTTGGACGTGGGTTACGTTGCATTGAATCTAACATTTGTGTTGCAGTGATAACTGGTTTACCTAAAGCATTACATTTTTTAATTAAAGCTTTTTGGACAACTGGAACATCTTCTGTTGGAATTTCAACACCCATGTCACCACGAGCAACCATTAAACCATCAGAAACTTTTAAGATTTCATCGATATTATCGATACCTTCTTGGTTTTCGATTTTAGGAATGATTTGGATGTGTGTTGCGTTTTCTTCTTCTAAAATTTTAGTGATTTCTAAAACGTCAGAAGCACGACGAACGAAGCTAGCTGCGATAAAGTCAATTCCTTGACCAATTCCGAAACGGATATCGTTAGCATCTTTTTCAGTGATCCCTGGTAAGTTTACAGAAACGCCTGGTACGTTAACGCCTTTTTTGTTTTTCAAGACGCCTTCGTTTTTAACAACTGTTACGATTTCGTTTGCATCACGGTCGATATCAGTTACTTCTAAATCGATTAAACCATCATCTAAAAGAATGTGTGAACCTACGTTTACATCATTGATTAATTCTGGATAAGTGATTGAGAATTTTTCATTTGTTCCTAAAACTTCTGTCATAGAAATACGTACTGAATCACCAATTTTCATTGTGATTGCGCCATTTTCCATGTCATTTGTGCGGATTTCAGGACCTTTTGTATCTAGTAAGATCGCTACGCGTTTCCCTGTAATTTTTACAGCTTCACGAATGTTTTTAATACGAGCACCATGCTCTTCGTAGTCACCATGTGAAAAGTTCAAACGGCAAACATTCATACCTGCATTAATTAAGTTTACTAGCATATCAACGGATTCACTAGCTGGTCCAATCGTACATACGATTTTCGTTTTTTTCATTACTAAAACGCTCCTATTCCAAATTTGTTTATACAAAGCTAATAAGATTAGCTAATATACAAGATTAAAAAGAAATTTCATGATTTAACTCATAAAGAGATAAATCTGGTTTGTGTTTATTGTTTTCTAACGTGTCAATAATATCAGCTGCAACTACTTGGTTATCTAACATACCGATACATAAACCGCCTTTGCCTTCTTTTAGAAGTTCAACAGCATATGACCCAAATTTACTTGCTAATACACGGTCACGAGCACTTGGCGAGCCCCCACGAACCACGTGTCCTAAAATTGATACACGCGTATGGAAATCACCGTATTCAGAAAGTTTATCAGCAAATTCATTTCCGCCCATTACGCCTTCTGCTAAAATGATTAAGCAATGTTTTTTCCCGCGGTCGCGGCCTTCTTGAATACGTTTGGCAACGTTTTTCATATCAAAATCATGTTCAGGAATAATGATTTCATCTGCTCCACCAGCCACGCCTGACCACAATGCGATATCACCAGCGTTACGTCCCATTACTTCGATAACGAATGTACGAACATGAGAAGTCGCTGTATCACGAATTCGGTCAATTGATTCCAAAACAGTGTTAATCGCTGTATCAAAACCGATTGTGAAATCTGTTCCAGGAATATCATTATCAATCGTTCCAGGAATTCCAACAGCGGGGAAACCACGTTTTGTCAAAGCCATTGCGCCATGATAAGAACCGTCTCCACCAATAACAACTAAGCCTTCAATACCGAATTTTTTCAATTGTTCGATTCCTTTTAATTGCCCTTCTTCAGTAGCAAATTCAGGATAACGAGCAGAGTACAAGAATGTTCCACCACGTTGAATCTTATCGCCAACGTCAGCAACATCTAAACGACGGATGTCGCCTGCGACTAAACCGGCAAATCCATAGTTAATACCGTAAACTTCGATTCCATCAAAAATACTTTTGCGTACGACTGCACGAATTGCAGCGTTCATTCCAGGGGCATCTCCCCCGCTGGTTAAAATACCAATGCGTTTCATTCGCTATTTCACCTCATATAATATACTTTCAACTGCCAAAAGAAACCTTTTCGCAAAAATTGATATACAAAAATATTACGTCATTCATTTTACCATTAAAGAACCAAAATGTCTTGAGTTAAGAAGAAAAAAATGAAAAAAGTTGAAAACAACTAGTATTTTTTACCGTAAATCATTTGAAAATGACGTTTTGCTCGCCTAAAACGTAAGCTAATTGTTGCTGACTAGCGCTTGTATGAGCGACCCAATTTTCTTCATTTAATACTATTTTCTTTCCTGTTTTTTCAAAATAGACAATCACTGGAATGTGTCCAGCATGACGACTGAGTACCTCTTTCATTTTCTGAAAAACGTCCGTTTGTTCGACATCTTTTGTAATTCTGATAAAACACGTTTCGTCACTAATTGATGTTTCTACTTGTTGCGCTTTTTCTATTCGTTGAACCAATATTTGCAATTCTTGATTGTACGTACTGCGCTCCACTTTTCCTTCCACATAATAAACTTGCCCTTTCTCGACACTCTGTCTTAACTGGCGAAAAACGGTTGGGAACAACGTTAGTGAAATACTTCCTGTTGTATCATCCCCATCAACAAAGGCCATTTGTTCTCCCTTTTTGGTCCGAATCGTCCGAATGTTTTTGACATAAATCAATAATTTCGTGGGCTGATTTTCAACAAGTTCATGAACAAGTTGCGTTTGCTTGGCTAAGCGTGTTTTTTTGAACTCTTCTGTCGGATGTCCTGATAAATAGACCCCTAAATATTGTTCTTCTTGTTCTAGTCGCTCTTCTAGCGGATAATCGGCAATTTCTTCTTCCTTTGGCTTCAATGTTTCTAACAAATCCATACTACCACCGCTGAGAAGAATACTTTGGATATTACTCTCTAAACCTACTGCTAATTGACGGCGATTAGGCGCAATTTCGTCAAATGCACCGATGGCAATCAATGGTTCGATATTTTCAACTTTCAACCACTTACGGTCAATTCGCAAAAGAAACTCATCGAACGTTTTGTACGGTCCATTTTCTCGGCGTTCATTTAAAATATTTTGAATGAAGTCTCGGCGGATTCCTTTTAAAGAACTAAAACCAAATAAAATTTGCTGTTGCTGATTTAGGTAAAAGCTGTAGTGACTTTGGTTAATTGACGGCTGCAAAATCGTCTGCTTGTTTTTTCTAGCTTCGCCAATATATTCTTTAATTTTTGTTGGATTATGACGAACAGAGTGCAACAATGCGACATAAAAAGCACTTGGATAATGAACCTTCAAGTAAGCCATTTGAAAACCAATAAAGGAATAGGCAAATGCATGCGAGCGGTTAAAGCCATAATTAGCAAAGCGCTCAATATAATTGTACACTTGGTTAGCTGTTTCTTGGGGATAGCCTTGTTGTAACGCACCATTAACAAAATGATTCCGTTCTTCATCTAGCACATCTTTTTTCTTTTTACTAATGGCCCGACGTAAAATGTCAGCTTGCCCTAAAGAGAAGCCTGCCATTTTCGCAGCAACTTGCATAATCTGCTCTTGGTAAACAATAATTCCGTACGTATTTTCTAAAATGGGGGCGAGACTAGGCTCTGGATAACTAATTTGTTCCAAGCCTTTTTTCCGGCGGATGAAAACATCAATATTTTGCATCGGACCAGGACGATACAAGGCATTGACAGCAGCAATATCTTCAATGCTAGTTGGTCCTAATTTTCTTAATACATTCCGAATTCCAGCAGATTCAAACTGGAAAACGCCACTTGTTTCCCCTTTTCTAAATAAAGCCAGCGTTGTTTCGTCATCTAATGGAATCTGATTCAAACGAATGGTTTGATTATAGACGCGTTTAACAGCTGTGAGGGTATCATCAATGATGGATAAATTTCTTAAGCCCAAGAAATCCATTTTCAGAAGACCAATTTTTTCAACATCATTCATAGTAAATTGGGTCAATAAAATTTCATTCGATCCTGGTTGTAACGGAACCAAATTCAAAAGATTTTCATCACTAATTACCACACCTGCTGCGTGCGTAGAAACATGGCGAGGCAATCCTTCTAGCTGAACAGCTGTTTTATAGAGCAATTGATTATTTGGTGAAAAATTGACCAATTCTTGCATCCGTTTTGACTCTTGGTATGCTTCTTCTAACGTAATTTTCAGCTTGTTGGGGACAGCTGCCGACCAACGATTCGCTTCACTCTGGGACAACCCGAAAACACGTGCAACGTCCCGTAAAACCATTTTCGCAGCCATCGTACCAAACGTGGCAATTTGCGCCATATGATAATGACCATATTTTTGACTGACATAAGCTAAAACTTCCTCCCGCCGATTATCAGGAATATCTAAATCAATATCGGGCATCGTGTAGCGTTCTGGATTCAAAAAACGTTCAAAAAGCAAATCATATTTGATTGGATCTACATCTGTAATTGATAGCACATAGGACACTAAAGAGCCTGCAGCTGAACCTCGGCCAGCGCCTGTAACAATTTGATTGTTATGACAGAAGTCCATCACATCCCAAACGATTAAAAAGTAATCATCAAAACCCATATTGTGAATGATGGTTAACTCTTTTTCTAATCGTTTTTGGTAAACTTCATTTAGATGAGGCACTCTTTCTGGTAATTTTTCTAAACACAATGTGCGTAAATAAGAACCAGCCGTTTGATTATCAGGCACAGGAAAATGCGGTAATAATTTTTGATGTAAAGGAATGTCAACTCGGCAATTTTCAGCTAGCTGAATCGTATTCTGGACCACTTCTGCACCAGCTATTTGAAGCATTTGTTCCATCGTCGTCTCTGCTTCACGCAAGTAATTCAGACCTTCTATTTCCGGTGTTTGGCTTGTAATATTCAATTGATTATTTTCTTTGATGCTCTCAAGAACAGTAACGGCAAAGCCTTCTTCCCTTGTTAAATGACGTACCTCTTGCAAAGCCACGCCAGGTAATTGTTCTCTTTGGTAAAAAGAAAAGAGCGCTGGATTGCGTTGTTGATTCATTGAAAAAGAATGTTCAACAAATAACGACTGGGGATCAAAATATGAAGCAAGTTGTTGGAAAGCGTGAACCGCTTGTTGTTCATCTTCAAAAAATGTTTGGGCGACTTCTCCTTTGGCTGACAAAGTCACGGCAAATAAATCACTTAATAAGGATTGATGTTCTGCTAAGTAAAAGGGACCCTCTGTCGTCATTTTGCTGCTAGATAGTTGCATTAATTGCTGATACCCTTTTAAATTTTTAGCAAATAAAAGCAACTCGGAATGCCCTTCTTTTTCTGCTGGGGTATATTCTAATCTTAAACCGATAATTGGTTGAATTCCCGCTTCTTGGCATGCTTCATAAAATTCAACCGCCCCATGCAAGACATTGATATCGGTAATCGCTAATGTTTGATAACCTAACGCTTTCGCTTGTTTTACATAGGAACGAATCCTAACCGTACTAGATAAAAGCGAATAGGAAGTAACGGTATGTAATTGTGGAAATGACATTGGACAGCTCCTTTTTGAATCCTTGCTATTTTTTTCCTCTTCTCTTATTTTCCTATCGCGGATTCTTTACTTTTAAAGAAAATATGCTAAACTAAGAGCTAGAAAAGAGGTGCTCATATGCGTTATCTTGTTGTATTTTTCTGGACCTTCGCATTAGGCCAAGTCGTTGGATATATCGGCGGTGCATTATCTGGTGGTTCATACGACTTTAAAATGACAACGATTCTATCGTTGGCAACAGCCGTTATTATTTTATTAATTGCACACTTTGCAGTACCGAAAGAAACCAAACCTGTTAAATAAGAAAAAACCAGTTACTAAAGTTATTGTAACTGGTTTTTTTATCTTTTCAACTGTTTAGAGCTTTTTATTTAAAACTTTTCGGAAATTAAAGAAGGACAACCCAATGTTTCCTAAAACGAAACAAGCGGTTACCAGAAAAACAGAAGAATAGCCAAAACCATGGGCAACTGTTGACCCTACCATCGGTCCTAAAACTTGACCGAAATTACTACACATCTGATTGTAACTATAAACTCTACTTACGCCCTCCGTTGGCGTTATTTTACTAATTAACGTATTAATTGATGGCATTAATGCGCCTGTTGAAAAACCTAAAAGGAATCGTAAAACGCCTAACTGAAAAGGTGTTTGCACAAACGCCATGGGAATGTAACAAATAAAAGAAAGAATTAATCCGCCTAATAAAACTTTTTGGTTCCCAATGCGGTCCCCAATTTTTCCCAAAGTTGGAGAAGAAATAATTGCTGAAACGCCGGCAATCGAAACAATCAAACCACTAACAAATAATACATTCTCTGTATCGCCACTTAAAGATCGAATATATAGCGTTAAGATTGGGCTGATACTTGTAATTCCTAATTGTAAAATTAACGTAGTCACAAACAAACCAATCAATACTGAAACATGATCCATCTTACTAAAAATTTCTTTCGTCGTTAATAAATCCTTTTTCTCAACTGGTTGAAAATCTTCTTTAACTAAAAAGATAGTCAACAACGTTGTAATGAATAAAATAACGCCGGTAATAATAAAGACATTTTCCATTCCAAACCACTGTGCCAACGCACCGCCAATCGATGGCGCAATTAACGTCCCAGCAATTGCACCTGTTGATAATGTTCCTAGAGCCCAGCCATTTTTCTCTTTTGGCGCCTGCGACGCAATCATCGCTGTTGCGTTAGGAATATAGCCGGATAAAATCCCGTTCATAAAACGCATAATCAACAGCCAGTAAACATTAGGGACAAATGCTAACGCCCCCATTGTGATCGTCATTCCTGCTGCAGCCCGAATCATCATAATTTTCCGACCTTTTCGATCAGCTAAATTTCCCCAAATCGGTGCAACAATCGCAGCAGCAAATGCCGTGACGGAAATTGCCAATCCAGAAAACAACTCTACTTGACTCTTAGGCGTCCCTAATTGTTCAACATATACTGGAATAAACGGCATAACTAAGCTAATACTCGCCCCTGTAAAAAAGCAACCAATCCATGCGACTAATAAATTCTGCTTCCATTTTATTTTCATACTTTTATCCACCTTATCACCTCTTCACCTACCACTATACTCTAAAAGAGTGAATCTCTCAAAAGAAAATTCTTTTAAAAAAAGTCTGGCAGACCGGCCAAAACGACCAATCTGCCAGACTTCTTAACACTTGGGCTTAAGATAAATAGCTGAACAAATGCAACACCTTCGAAGCTAACCGCTGTTATCTCAGCCTCACTTCTGTTTACTATAAAATAGCTAAGATTACAAAGTTTAAGATAAACAACGCATCAATGACCCAAATAATTGGTGAAACTTCTTTGGCTTTTCCTTTGACTACTTTCACCACTGCATAAAAGATGAACCCAGCAGCAATCCCATAAGAGATGCTATAACATAATCCCATGAAAATTGAAGCAAAAAATGCTGGAATCGCATCTTCTAAATCCGTCCAATTGATGTCTTTGAAAGAAGCTAACATCATAATTCCCACTAAAATTAACGCTGGAGCCGTAGCTTGTGCCGGCACAATAGCAATAAGTGGTGAAAAAAGACTACTTAGGGCAAATAGAATTGCTACCACTACCGATGTCAAACCTGTTCGACCACCCGCACCGATTCCTGCTGCGCTTTCTACATAAGTTGTCGTATTCGATGTACCAAAAATCGCACCGATAGATGTTGCAATAGCATCTGCAAATAGAGCTTTGTCCATTTTAGTGCTGAAACCCTTACTATCTTCTAAAGCTAATTCATCTTCTTTAGAGAAAATCCCTGTTCGACGTCCTGTACCGATAAATGTTCCAATTGTATCAAACGTATCTGATAAACTGAAGGCAATAATGGTCATTAAAACTTGAGGAATTTTTGAAGAATCACTAAACAATGACTGTAAGCCCTCAGCACCAAAAGCAGCGCCAAAAGTTGTACCTAATTCTTTAAATGAATTGCCCAACGAATTAGCATGCCAATCAACCGAAGCAGTGTCTACCACCCCCATTGGAATTGCGACTAACGTAGTAACCACAATGCCAATTAAAATAGCCCCACGAACATTCGTGACAACTAAAATCGTTGTTAAAACTAACCCAATTACCGCCAAAATAATGGCTGGATTATCAAAATTTCCTAAAGCGGGCACGATACTCGAACCATTCACAACACCATTTTGAGGTTCTGCTTGTACTGTGAAACTTAGTAAGCCAGCATTTTTCAACCCTACATAAGCGACAAAAATTCCAATCCCACCACCAATAGCATGTTGTAAACTCTCTGGAATTGCTTTAATAATCATTTTGCGAATTTTTGTCACTGTAATCAAAATATTAATCAAACCACAAATAAAAACCATTGCTAATGCTTGTTGCCAAGTATACCCCATCCCAAAAACGACCGTAAACGTGAAGAAAGCATTGAGTCCCATTCCCGGTGCTTGAGCGTAAGGTACATTAGCAAACAGCCCCATAATTAATGTACCGATGATTGAAGCAATAATGGTCGCTAAAAAAACAGCCTGAAAAGGCATCCCTGTTTCTGAAAGAATGGACGGATTAACAAATAAAATATAACTCATTGCAAAAAAGGTCGTAACCCCCGCCATTATTTCAGTTGATACCGTTGTCTTGTTTTCCTTTAATTTGAAAAACGTATTCATAATTGCACTTCTCTCCCTTAAAATCCATGTTTTCGAATAATTACTCTTTGATTATAAGAGAATCGCTATCTTTTTACAACAAAATATTAACTATTATATATATTTTTCTATATAATGTTCGTGTTTTTCAGATATAAAAAAAGAAAAAGCTTTACATTGCTTCTTCTTTTCCTAATAATTGGATTAGCCCAAACAACAGCATCTGTAGAAACATCATTAATAAAATAAACATTAATTTTTGAAGGGACCAGTCAAAAAAGATAATTTTCACTGTTTCAATTGGATTCATGAAAAGATAGACACTGTGTAATCGATCAAAACGTCCAACATAAATCGCCAAAGCAGACAAGAAATGAAGGCTGGCTTGAAAGACTACAATTGTTCTATAGCCGCAATAACTTTGCAATTTCTGGCTAACAGTTGTTACTGTTTTCATCCCTAAAAGTCCATATATAACAATCCCGCTAGTTAAGCAAACAAACGCCCACCAATCACCAATTTGGTTTGCAAAAATCGTATTAAAGCCTCGATAAATAGATAGCGTTTCTAAATGAAAAAAATCCGTAAATAGGTACGGCGCATTAGGATAAAAAATTAACCAAGCAAAACCTATCAACCAATCCCTTTTACGTTTTTCTGCGCTTAAAAGATAACTAAGTTCAATTGGAATATAGGCTAACAACACGTTCAACGCCATAAAATGAAAATGCGTAGCAAATAACCACATATAGATACAATAGATTAAGGTGATCACTCGTAAATAATTTCTAGAATTTTTCAAGATGCTCTGCGCTCCTTTTTCAAACGGTTTATTTTAGTGTAGCATACTTCTTAAGCTTTTTTTTAAACCTTATAAATGAACATGCTTCTCCCCTTGATAATCTTCGGTTTTATGCTAGACTGAGTAAAAGGCATTTAGGAGGAATTTTTACTTGAAAAAATTAATTGCTATTGATTTAGACGGCACAACATTAAATGCACAGTCTTTAATCAGTCCAAAAACCGAACAAACACTAAAAAAAGCGATTGACAACGGTCATTACGTCAGTATTGCCACTGGACGTCCCTATAGAATGAGTCATCAATTTTACCAACAACTTGGCCTAACGACCCCTATGGTTAACTTTAACGGCGCTTTAGTCCACATTCCAGAGAAAAAATGGGACTTGGAAAGCGAAGCCAATATTGAACGTGACCTAGTCTTTGACATTTTGGCACAGAAAAAAGAATTACAATTAGATTTTGTTGCTGCTGAAAACAAAGAAACATTTTATATCGATACGTTAGATGGGTTCGATCCGAAATTTTTTGCTTCCAAAGCAACCTTAGATAATTTACTTACTGCTAAAAATTTACGAACAAATCCTACCTCAATGATGGTTCGGACCACACCAAACCAAGCTGAAAAAGTTGCTGATACATTGACAAAACAATATGGTGATTATATTGATGTCCGCACTTGGGGCGGTCCAATGCCTATTTTAGAAATGGTCGCAAAAGGAATTCAAAAAGCCCATGGCGTTGATCAAGTGGCGAACTTTTTATCTGTCAAACCAGCTGATATCATTGCTTTTGGCGATGAACATAATGACGAAGAAATGTTAAGTTATGCTGGTTGGGGTGTTGCTATGAACAATGCCACGGATAAAATTAAATCCGTAGCCAACGATGTCACTGAAAAAACAAATGATCAAGATGGTTTAGCAGATTACTTAGAAAATTATTTAGATCTATAAAAGGCTAAGATAAAAGTATTTCTTTAAAAAGAACTTGCTTTGGTTTAGCTGATAATCTTAAGATTACGAAAGTAGGGCATAAGTCGAAACGACTTATGCCCTACTTTCATTTTTTTTATTCCTTCAATGAATTTTGAAACGTGCTGATTTTTTCAGCCAATCTTTGATAAGTAGTAAAAGACGGATGCTTTAGCTCTTGTTCTTCGTTAACGGATAAAGTTTGTTGTGTCGTAATGGCCTTTGTTAGTGTATCTACAAAATGAATAAAAGAATTGTTGGTTTGTTTATTATATCCTGGTGAATAATATTTCGATTGACGATAAAAAGGCCGCAGAGCTGTTTCTGTGATTTTTTCCTGTTCATCTGAAAAGTATTCATCATAGCTGACATGTTTTATTTTCTGCTCTTCTGTTATCACTTGAAGTCGAGCGATTAGGCCATTGCCTAAATCTTCTGCGTAACCGATATACGTTTCTTTCGCTGGCTCTTTTAGCCAAGTGTCCATCTCTGCTGCTAAAGGCATTAAACCTTCACGCGCAGAAGTTGATGAACCGCGTACCGTATAAAAATTACCTGTGACACGATTTTCGTCACGCATTTGTTTTTCTACATAAGTAATACCATTAACAACGGTGACTAACGTATCGTCTGTACGCGTGTTGCTTGCTTGAAATTCAGGATAATCCGACAGGCGTTTGTTGACACCCGAATATCGTGTATCGTAATAAGGATCACTAGCAAACTCTGTAAACTCAACATTCAGAATCCGTTGCGTTTCAGGTTCCGTAATAATCTCTACAATGCCGTAATTTCCGCCAGTAAATACACCTTCATTTTTATAATAGTTACCCGTCATTAATCCCAAAGGCGGTTGATTGGACCAAAACATTTTTTCCTTTTTTTCTTCTGGTGTATATTTTGCTGGTGGGGTTGTCCCAAATGTCGTTTGTGTGGCTCCTGTAACCACTTCGTACGTGTATTCATGAGAATCAAAAGTCAATTGATTAGCAATCAGTTCGTCATTTTTAGTCGGCGCTTGTTTTTCCACCGCAGAAGTCGTTTGATTGGTGACGGTAACTTGCTTCACTTGCTTTGTCTCTTGCGGACCACTTGTTGTTTGTTTCGTTAGCTCTTGATCTGGCGCACAACCAACCAAAATAAATAATCCGATAAAAACCAACATTCCTTTAATATGTTTCATTCACTTTTCTCCTTTTTATAGACGCTTAACTTCCTCTTATCTCCAGTGTAGCAAACATTTATAAACCAAAACTGACGGAAAAATGAATAAATAATAAACAAAAACGCTAAGCCTCCTGCAGCTTAAGAGACTTAGCGTTTTTTTATTTAATTGCTTGGCGCTTTTGGCGCAACCACTCTTCTTTAATGTGTTCAGATAGGCGAATCATTCGTTTACCAACTTCACTATATTGGTTAGTAGCTAAATTGGCTAAAGAAATTCGAACTGACCATTTGTCACTCCCGAAAGCATCCGCTTTTAAAAGCATTAATTTTTCTTTTTCTGCTAAAGAGGTTAATACTTTTGTGATCGTCCAAGATTTCGTTAAATAACTTGAAAATTCTGGGCCATAACGTTTTTCTGTCCAATCTCTAAAGTTAATTTCACAATAATATGCTGTATTTAAACTTGCTAAAGGCTCTTCAATGCCTAAGGTGCGGAACAAGAGCTTTTCACGCGTATGACAAATATCCATCACTTCGTCTTTATAAGCTTGACCGTCTTTTAACAAAGCATACAAACTAAATAAAGCCATCATCGCTTGCTGAATAGAAGAAAGTCCCGCTGCATGGTTCAACGCAATATCGCGGCTGTCTGCGACTAAGCGGCTGATAAAGTTAATTTGGCTTGTGTCTGCATTCAATGTAGCATAACGTGCCTGTAATTCCATTTTTTGAGCCACTGGCAATTCTTTTAATAATTGGTCAAAGATGTTCTCTTGGCTGACCGCAATGGTCCCCACACGCCAACCGGTAGCGCCAAAGTATTTAGAATAAGAATAGATACAAGCTGTATTGTAAGGTAACTCCGTAAATAGTGAACGGAAAGCTGGCACAAAGGTTCCGTAAACGTCATCTGTTAAAATCATTAACTTAGGGTTATCCACTGCAACGATTTGTTTGATTTGTTCAATGGTAGGTTTTCCCATAGCATTGGCAGTTGGATTGCTGGGATTTACGACAAAAACCGCTTTGATGGACGGGTCTTTTAGTTTATCAATTTCCTTGTTTGAGTATTGATACGTCGTTTTTCCATCAATGATCATTTGCTCTGCTTTGATTTTAACCACGTCAAAATCATAACGTGGTAGTTCTGGAATTTCTAGATAAGGAGCAAACGTTGGTAATAACAACGCAATACGATCACCTTTTTCTAGTAAATAATTATTTGCCAACGTATCAAACAAGTAACAAATCCCTGCTGTACCACCTTCAACGGCAAAAATATCAAACGGTTGTGCTTCGCTGGAAAATAATTCTTGATTTAAATATGCTTTAATCGGTTGTTCACACGCCTTCAAGCAACGAACAGGATTCGGATAATTATCCCCAATCACATAGTCTAACATGGCATCTAACCACATTTCCTTATCCATCCCAAAATAGTTATGCTCTGCTGTCCAAATTTCTTGTAAGAAAGTTGCCCCTTTGCTAGGATTTTCTGCTAAAAAGTTTAAGAAGCGTTGCGTTCTACCAAAGCTTGGCTGAATCATACCAGCCGTTTGTTCGCTCCCCTCTCTTAAGGTTTCTTTTGTAGCAAATTGACCTAATAAAAAAAAGGCTTCCCTTGGTGTTGGCGCCGTCCAATTAGGATTGCCTCGCCCTGCATTTAACAATGTTTCTAAATTATGATTTTCTTCATGTAATTTCTTCTCTAAAAATAGACTTAATTCAAACGGACTAAGGTTTTCTGTCAATTCATCACTTGTTATCATTTTATCCTCCTGAAGCACACGCAGTCATTTAGTATTTAGTATGTAGTCTATACTACTCTTCTACCTCCAGATGTCAACCATTTAAGCGGAATATTCTGACAATTAATAAAAAAGAAGCATTCCTTTATAAAAAATAAAGGATTGCTTCTTTTTCGCTGATTAACCAAAGAACCGTTGCATCTCAATTTTTGCTGATTGAACAGAATCAGAAGCATGGATTAAATTTTTGGTGACAGACAACCCATAATCCGCTCGTAAGGTGCCACTTTCAGCATCTAACGGATTCGTTGCTCCAACTAATTTACGCACTTTTTTAACCACATTGTCCCCTACAACGACCATCACAACCACTGGGCCACTTGTCATATAGGCTAATAATTCAGGGAAAAATAGTTCATCTTTTAAATGCTCATAGTGTTCCTTCACTGTTTCTACTGTTAGTCGTTCGAATTTAAGGTGCAATAAGTCAATACCTTTATCTTCAAAACGTTGAATGATTTTGCCAACTAACTTTCGTTCAACGCCATCTGGCTTAATAATTACTAAACTTGTTTCCTTCATTTTTTCTTCCATCCCTTTCAAAACTTCCTTTTGCCCTTTCCCAAGGGGTAGCTACAGAATAAAATGAAAGCGGATACTTTGTCAATGATAAATCTTCTTTTCCTTTTGATTAAATAAAAAATTAAAGATTATTCACAAGGTTTGTGAATTGTTCTTTCAGTTCTGTATTACTTGTTTCTTTTAAAAACAAATAAGGTTGCTCTTCTACTGGCTGTTCTTTACTCACATAGACTTTGGCTTCACCATTCACTAAAGTAAATAAATAGACATGCTTCTGGGCAACTTGTGTCGCACTGTCAGAGTATACTGCCACCAGACAATAACCCCCTTCGCTGCCTGTTTCTGACCAATTTAACCAAACGGGATTGTTCCCAATAGCTGGTTGTATTTTAGGTTCATAACTCAATAAATCATCAGGCACTTGAATCGTGTAAAAAGCTACAGAGTGACCTGGTTGGTACGCTTGATAGTTCTGATTGCGTTCTTGACCCCAGGTTTCCATGTATTGTCCTAACTGTTTTGCTTTTTGCTGATTCCAAATCGTCCCTTCTTCTGTAACTAATTCAGTTAATTCTTGTGTTTGCGTTGTTTGCTCTAATTCCAACGCCGTGGTTTGACTAACTTCGGTTGCTGAAATCGCTCTTGTTTCTTCAGTATTTACATTGTTTGTTTGTACGGTTTGTACGGTTTGTACTTTCTGTGATTCCTCTTTCGATTTTTGCCAACCACAGCCAGATAAAACGCTTCCAAAAACTGCTATCATAATAATCCCGTTTAGTTTCATTCCTTAAACTCCTGTTTTTATTTTTATTCTATCGAAATAAACCTAAAATCTCAATCCCTTTCTTTGGATAGTTGAAAACCATTTGGGAACTAGTAATTCTCCACAATTATGGTCCTCTAGTAATTGTTGGTATTGCTGTTCCATAGTCCTGATTTCTTTTTCACCAAAGCTCAGTGCCCAAACTAAAGAATAGAGTCCTGCGTGAAAAGTATAAAGCTTTTGAAACTGCCAAAATAAGGTAGGAACTTTCCCAGCAAAATAACCTTGTAATTGACCATAAGCAAACAATGGCGAAACATTTCTTGAAAAAAATTGTAACTTGTAAAATTCTTCATAAGGATCCCCAAAATCCCATCGATTAAAATCAATCACACCGACCTGCCTAGTTGGCAAGTAAATAATATTTCCCACATGGAAATCTCCATGCTGATAAACCACAGGCCGTTGTTGCAATAACGGTAATTGTTTTTCTAAATATGAAATTATTGGCTGCTGGTACGGCATACAAAATTGAGATTCCTTATACTTATTTAGTTGGCTCTGCTTTTTTTCGTATAAATTTCGCGCAATCTCTCTTTGACTAATCCTTTCAGGCAACAAAAGCTTATGGATTTTGTTTAAATAGCGGCCTGCCTCTACGCCTAAGTTCAGTTGTCTTTTGGGAGAAAGAGCGGGTAAAACATCGCTTAAGTCTTCACCTTCTAGATACGTTAATAACATGTATCCTTGTTCACTTTCAGGAATAGGTGCACATAAAAAAGGTTTAGAACTGGGAAATCCTAACGCCGCTACTTTTTTGATAAATTGATATTCTTGTTGTTTGGCTAATAACTCTTCTTGTTGAAAAATTCGCAATAAAAAGGTTTCTTGATTTTTGGTAACTTTAAACTTTAAATCAGTTGACCAACCACGGTGAATAGCTTCAACTTTTTGCCATTGCTGAAACGCTGGAATCTTCTCAAACGCCCTCATTACTTTCGCCTCCATTTCCCTATTGGTTTTAGTATACCAAAGAAAAAAGGCTGGAGACAATTGGGGATAAATTGTCTCTAGCCTTCACTGGTTATCATTTTCTAGTTTTCCTTATATAAATCGTTCCACTCGTTACTAAGAAAGCTCCTCCTAAAACAACCCAGAAAGTACTAGGTACTTCTGCACCTGCTTTTGGTAATACTTTTTTGGGAAGCTGTTCTTTTTTCCCAATCATATTTTTATCAGAAAAAGCATGAGTACTTTCTGTTGATTTGGTTCCCTGATTTGCTGATGAATTCAGCGAATTATCTAAGGATGACTCACTAGTAGTTTTTCCAGATTTGTCTGGGTTTTGGTTTTGGTTTTGGTTTTGGTTTTGGTTTTGGTTTTGGTTTTGGTTTTGATCTTTTCCTTCGATTGGTCCTTCACTTGTTTTTGTTTCTTTGTCTTTATCTGGTTCGCCACTTGTATCTAGTTCTTTATCTTTATCTGGTTCGCCACTTGCATCTGGGTCTTTATCTTTGTCTGGTTCGCCACTTGCATCTGGGTCTTTATCTTTATCCAGTTCGCCACTTGCATTTGGTTCTTTGTCTTTGTCTGGTTCGCCACTTGTATCTGGTTCTTTGTCTTTGTCTGGTTCTTCTACATGTGGTTGATTTATCTTGTGGTTATTTTCAAATAAAGCACCTAATTGTAGCAATGTTCGGTCTTCATTTAATGCACTATTAAATTGAATCCCCAAAGGCAGTCCTTCTTTTGAAACGTAAGTTGGTACACTTAATGCTGGATGTCCAAATAAATTTGCTTGTTGTGTAAACGGTGTATATGTGAACGCCGTCAGCCATTGGTCATAAATCAATTGTTTTTGTTCTGCTGGTGACAATTGATCAATTTTTTCCATCTGTGCTGCATGTTCTGGTTTTAGTAACGGATTATCAATACTAGGTGCCGTGGCAGCCGTCGTTGGTGTTAATAAGATAGGATACTGTTGATAAAATTCGTCCATCGCTTGTGCTTGTAAAGCAATATCTGTCCAAGCCGCAGTTGTCTCTTCACTCGTTATATTTTTTCCTGTTTGAAAAAGCGCCCATGTTAACAGTTCTACATCATTTCGTTCAAGCGGTCTTTTCAATTTCTGCCGCGCCATAAAATCGGCAATTCCTGCTGAGCCAGCAGCTACAGTATAATAATTTTTCATTAGACGTTCCCCATCAACAGGGTGCTTCACTTCAACCAATGTGTACCCTTGGTCTTTTAAAAAAGCAACAGCTTCAGCGACCGCCTCTTTTGCTTCGGCACTTATAGGCGTTCCGGCAGGGGATTCTGTTGTATAAGCAATGGGTTGCGCTTGACTTAAATGTCCCGCAGGAAGATCTTTTTTGGTTAATAAGGTTTCAAATAATGCATTTGTATCCGCCACGGTTCGACTTAAACCAAAGTGAACAGTTTGACCTTTTGCACTATTAGAATTACCAATGATTACTCCTCTAGAAGGTTTCAAGCCTACGGTGCCTGTCCAAGAAGCAGGGATGCGGATAGAGCCACCAGCATCACTTCCAGAAGCAATGGGAACAAATGCCGCGGCGACACTAGCACCCGCTCCGCCTGAAGAACCACCTGAATAATGGTTAGGATTCCATGGATTGACGGAAACGCCATATAACTTTGAATCTGAAATATTCTTCCAACCTAATTCTGGATAATTCGTTTGACCAATGATTATGAATCCGGCATTTTGTAGTGCTTTGACAAAGGTCGATGTCCCACCAGCTACTTGATCTTGGAGAAAACCAAAACCGTTCGTGTTGCTTTCACCTTTCAAGGATTGTCCTAACCCTTTTAGTAAGAGCGGCACACCTAGAAATGGTTGACCTGTATCTTGTAAAGCTTTTGCTTCTGTCAAAGCCGCTTCTTCTCGTAAAGTAATGACCGCATTTAATGTAGGATTTTCACGTTTAGTGATGGCCAACGCAATTTTTACTAATTCTTCGCTCGTCACCTTTTTTTCTCTTACTAAAGTTGCTAACTCCAGTGCAGTTGCTTGTTTATAATCTGCTTCTGAAAAAACACTCTCTGCAGAAACAGCTTTTCCATCTGTATCACTATTTTGTATCTCATTTGTGGTTTCAGTAGTTACTGCAACCGCATTTCCGCTACTGCTTTCGGCGATTGCCGAAGAGGATTCTTTTTCCTGCATCACCGTTTGGCTAGTAGTTTCAGATTCCAAGTTAGCTACAGTCTGACTGGTTTCTGTTGTTACTGATTCCGTCTCTGTTTGAACGGTTGTTTCTAGTATACTTTCTTGTGCCAACATTGGTACCCCTACCAGTGTTTGGCTAATTAATAAAATAATCCCTAACTTTTTGAACAAAATCGACTTCTTCATAAGTCACATCCTTTATCTATTAATACAGTTAAAAAATCTGTATTACTTATAGCATAAATGAAAGCGATTAAAAAGTAAAGTTCTCTTGAAAATTCCCATGTTCAACTTTTAGGCTAGGTTCTTTTTATATGCTAAAATAGAATAGAAACGGAGGTTTTTTAATGGAATGGATTGAAATTAAGCACGCAACACAAAATAATTTGAAGAATATCTCTGTCAATATCCCTAAAAAGCAACTAACTGTTGTTACTGGACTTTCGGGTTCAGGAAAGTCCTCCTTAGTATTTGACACATTAGCCGCTGAATCACGTCGTGAACTAAATGATACATTTAGTTCGTTTGTTCAAAATTACTTACCCAAATATGGTCGTCCAGAAGTTGAAAAAATCGAGAATCTTCCTGTTGCAATTGTCATTGACCAGAAAAAAGTAGCAGGTAATTCTCGTTCGACAGTGGGAACGTACACAGATATTTATACGTTTTTACGTTTGCTGTTTTCACGAGCAGGTTCTCCATTTGTTGGTTATTCAGATACTTTTTCGTTTAATCATCCGGATGGAAAATGTCCAACATGCGATGGCTTAGGAAAGATTACCGAAATCAATCTTCATCAGCTAGTTGATTATGACAAATCATTAAACGAAGGGCCTATCGATTTCCCCACATTTACAGTTGGCAACTGGCGGTGGAAGCGTTATGCCCATAGTGGTCTATTTGATTTGGATAAAAAAATCAAGGACTATTCTCCTGAAGAGTTAGCATTATTTTTATATGCTCCACAACAAAAACTAGCTAATCCACCCAAAGAGTGGCCTCATACAGCTTTGTATGAAGGAATCGTCCCGCGTATGCAACGTAGCATATTGCATACAGACGAAGGCAAACGTCATCAAAAATACCTTAATCACTTTGTTACCGTAAAAAGATGTCCTGATTGTTTAGGAAGTAGAGTCAATGAACGTGTTCGTAGCTGCAAAATTAATCAGAAAAGTATTGCTGATGCTGTTGACATGCCACTCACTGAATTACATTCTTTTATTCGTTCAATGGACCTATCCTTAATAAAAACTATTCAAGAAGAGCTACTTGTACGTCTAGAAGCATTAATTAATATCGGTCTCTCCTACCTCACATTAGGACGAGCAACTGAAACACTTTCTGGTGGTGAAGCACAGCGGATTAAAATTGCTAAGTATGTAAACAGCGCCTTAAATGATATTATGTATATTTTAGATGAACCAAGTGCTGGCTTACATCCAAAGGACATCGAACGGATCAGTCGTGCATTGCTCAATTTAAAAAATAAAGGAAACACCGTGGTTCTCGTGGAACATAATCCACAATTAATTAGAGAAGCTGATTTTATCATCGATATCGGACCTTTCGCAGGCGAAAATGGTGGCCATGTCCAGTTTTCAGGAACGTATGACGCATTTTTAGCCTCCAAAACCTTGACTAGTCAAGCGCTTCAAGAGCCGCTCCCTTTAAACGACCAACCAAGAAAAGCAAGGAAGTCTTTATCAATCGAACATGCGACACTGCATAATTTAAACAATCTATCTGTCGAAGTTCCGTTAGGAGTTTTGACTGTTATTTGTGGGGTCGCTGGTTCAGGTAAATCATCATTAGCGGAAGAAATTTATCAAAAAGCCCAGGCTGATAACCAAGAAATTATTCATCTTTCACAAAAAAGCATTACCGCAAATTTACGATCCACACCTATGACCTATCTTAATATTTTTGATAAGGTCCGCAAACTGTTTGCGGAAGAAAATCATGTTAGTCCAGCTTTATTTAGCTATAATTCCAAAGGCGCCTGTCCTACTTGCAAGGGGAAAGGCATAATTGTCTCCGATATGTCTTTTATGGAGGATGTTACTAGTGTTTGCGAAACCTGTCACGGAACGCGTTACAAAGAAGAGGTGCTTCATTATCTGTATAACGGAAAAAATATCGTTGAAGTACTAGCTTTAAGCGTTAAAGATGGCTATGATTTTTTCAAAGACCAGCCTTTTGCTCTTTCATTAAAAAATTTACTGGAAGTTGGCTTAAGCTACCTTAAACTCAATCAATCGCTCTCAACATTATCTGGTGGCGAATTGCAAAGGGTAAAATTAGCAGACACACTTCACCAAAAAAAAGCTATCTATTTAATGGATGAACCTACAGATGGTTTACACTTAATTGATATCCAACAAAGTCTTCAACTTTTCAATCGAATGGTAGAAGAAGGAAACAGCTTAATTTTATTAGAACATCACATTGACGTGATTAAAAGTGCCGACTGGTTGATTGAACTAGGTCCCGAAGGTGGAGAAAATGGCGGACAGCTTCTTTTTACAGGAACCCCAGCAAATATGCTAAATTCCACTCATTCTATTACTAAAGGCTATCTGTAAAATAATTGGAACAATAACAATGTTACTTTTATCCCCAATCTATATTACTTTTTAAGCTTGGAACAAAAATCTTTCTGGATTTTTGTTCCAAGCTCTTTCTTTTTTAATTTATATATGCACAGACCAATTCAAATACTTTTTCCATTGCCTGTGTTTGCGTATCTTCTGTTACTTTGACTGCGTTAGCATCCGCTCTATCGCAAATAATTCTTATAGAAACAAAAGCACAATCATTTAAAAAGCAGCATTGTGCAATAGCTGCGGATTCCATATCCACACAATCAATAGAGAATTGTTCAATTAAGTTTCTTTTTTCAGTTGTGTCACAAACGAAGCTTTCTCCAGTTCCAAAACGAACACACTTTATCTTTTCATCTAGATGTTGAAGTTCGGCCAGCATTCCTTTATCTCCTTTATAGTACAGCTGATAAGGAAATTTATTGATTGACTGTCTTTCACGAATATCGTAATGGCAGTATTCCTCACCTAGCACCATCTCAAAGAGTTGCAGTTTTTCATTTAAACAGCCACAAATACCGATATTAATTAGTTGTTCTATTTGAAATGAATCAATAAGTATTTGACTATATAGCGTAGCATTCGTCTTTCCTTGTCCTGCACAAACCATAATGACTTGCGATGTTTTTTGTTCATAAATATAAAATGTATTTTTTGCTAGCTGTATCTTTCGTTGTGGTGGAAAATATTCCAATAATTTTTGAAGCTCTAAATCCATTGCGGCAATAATCCCTAATTTCATCTATCTCCTCCTTTTTCTATTTCAACCCAACTTCTATCTTCACAGGTTGGTGATCTGTATATTTAAATTGTTCGTCCTTTGTTTTCACGCTATGAACAGCCACATTATCAGAAACAATAAAACCATCAATTACATACACTTGGGATGTTTCATAAGAGCCAGTGTATGGCTTATTAAGCACCCGCACAGTCGGCTGTTGATCATCATAAGCAAGTGAAAAATGTTTAGGTAAGTCTGCTGGATCAATTTCTCCTGGTACCCAACCAGCTTCCCCTAAGTCAGGATATCGATGACTGCCTTTGAAAACTTGATTAAAGTCACCTCCAGCAATTACATAGTTTCCTTTAGCGTATTCTTGGGATAATACGTCAGCTAACTTTTTGCTTTGAGCAATCTTCCCTTCCCCATTGTCATAGGCTTCCAAATGTAAGTTAAAAACCACTAATTCTTTGTCTGTGCCTTTAATTGGAAAGCGCGTTTCTAGAAGCGCTCGTTTTAAGTTACTAATGCTAACGGGCCAACGAAAGGGATTGGGTAAAGCAATGCGTTTGGCCTCTGTTATTTTTTCATTTGATAATGTTAATAAACCACTTTCTACTCGTCCAATCGGCGGCCAAGGAATGGGCACATAATCTACCTTAAAATTATAAGCAAATGCGCTGTTCAGCTGTAGCTGTTTTTGTAATTCTTCCTCTTGATTGACTTCGTAAGAACGTTGCGAGCGACGATCGACTTCTTGGAATAAGTAAATCATCGCTGGTAATTCTTTCAAGGTTTCTTCAATGCCCGTTAAATTCTGTTGGACCATTGCCTTATTAACTGGTTGGACAGTTTTGCCACCGTCCATAAAAAAATCTTCTGTTTGTCCTAGGCCAGCATAGCCTATGTTATACGTGACTAAAGAAATGGATTGCTTTTTTTCGATGGTTTGCTCTGAAAATTGTTTACTTATAGCAACTGGTTCAACCGCTCGTGGTCGAAACTCTCGAAAGGTTAAATATCCTATCAAAATTAAAGCTATGCTTAAAAGAAGGACCATCAAGCTACCGAGATATTTAAAAAACTTTTTCATTGATTCCGATGTTCCTTTCACATTATGTCAAACCAAAAGTAGCAATTATCTTCGTTGCTACTTCTTCTGGTGTCATGTTTGAATTATTTATTTTCGTTATTTTTACATTTGGAAATGTACTTTCTAGTTCACCTTCGTGGCTTACTAATCGATGTTCTTTAAAGGTATTGAGTAATTCTTTTCGAGAAAAGTCGACATCGCGTTTTGAAGGTTTTGCCTCTAGCCGCTCTGGATGAACATTTCGTTCTAGGCGGATTGCTGTTGAAGAGACGAGTTCGACGAAATAAACGGACTCATGTTTATTAAGAAAAATTTCTGATATTTCTTCTAAAAATTGAAAATCCTGTTCTTGATCAAAAGAAATCACCACTGTAAAAATAATATTTTTTGTTGTATTTGTGGCTGGATTTTCTACAAAGGCCTGAAAAAGTCCCTTTCTAACGGAATCAGACAATTGAAACGCACGTTCCGTATACCCAAGATAGTTTGCAAATAAGTCAATGGTTTGATGATTAAATAGTAATTTAGCATCTAACTGTTTTTCTAAAGCCTTGCCAACGGTCATTTTCCCGACAGCTTGGGCACCAATTAAAACGATTAAAGACATCAACTTCTCCTCCTCTAGCCTAATTTTTAGGTGGCTATCTTCTACTATATCACACTATATTACAACACCTTACAAAACTGTTCGGAAAATTTTCTGTTTTTTATTACAAAAAAAAGACAAAAGACTCTATAATGAGAGAGGACTCGATTGATTATAGATGAGATAGGTGACGGAGAATGGCAATAGAAAAATATTTTCAAACAATAGATGGCAGTCAAATTTTTTATCAAATTTTTGGCAAAGAAACAAATTACCCCCTTGTGTTACTTCATGGTAATGGCAATGATCATACTTTTTTTAATTATCAAATTTCTTATTTCTCCAAAGAGTATCAAGTTATTGCGGTGGATACCCGCGGACATGGACGTTCCACCAATACACAAAGTCAATTAACTTTTCCGCTTTTGGCAGAAGATTTAGCTGGTATTATTCAACAAGAACACTTAACAAAAATTAATTTATTGGGCTTTAGTGACGGAGCAAATATTGCCATGGTTTTTACCCATTTATATCCTGATTTCGTCAACAAACTCGTCTTAAATTCTGGAAATGTCACCATGTCTGGTCTGAAAAAATATGTAACGATTGCCACTTATTTTCAATATTGGTTTTGTCGTATTGGCGCCTTTTTTTCAAAAAAATTGCGCGCACGGCTCCCTATCGTGGCTCTGTTATTTGAAGATACTGGACTGACAAAACAAGATTTAGAACACATCCCCTGTCCTACTCTTGTTATTACTGGCAGTCGAGATTTAATTGCGCTTTCCCATTCACGGGCGATTGCTGATGCCATTCCTGATGGTAAATTGGTCTTGGTAAATAAACAGGGTCATTTATTTGCCAAAAACTCACCAGATATTTTTAATAAAACAATCGAAAAATTCTTAAAGGAAATGAAGGTGTCTAAATGAAACAAATTATTCATTGGATCAAAACGCATACAGGATTACTAAAAACACTGTTTGTTATTGCGGTCTCAATTATTGTTGTTGCCCAACTTTTATCAATTGGTAAAACGATCTCATTTGAACAGTTAAAACAGATTTTTGATGAGATTCCGCTATGGAAATTGTTATTGATGATGGTTATCGGTTTAGTTTCCGTTACTCCGATGCTAAATTATGACTTAACATTAAATCGCATTTTAAACTTGAAAGTCTCAAAACGGGAACTCCTTGAATCTAGCTGGATTGTCAATACCATCAATAATATTGGTGGATTCGGTGGTTTGGTCAGCATGGGACTTCGTTCTGAATTTTATGGAAATAAAACAGAGGAAAAGAAAATTTTACCTGCGTTAACCCATATTTTACTTTTTGTGTTATCCGGTCTATCTATTTATAGTATTCTTTGCTTTTTCCTTGTTCAGTTTGATCCAAAGATGGCTTATTTACAGCAATATTGGATTTGGTTATTAGGTGGCGGTCTTTATTTCCCATTACTTTATCTTATTTTACATTTCCAAAAAAATAGTTCCTTTGGTAACCTCGATGCAAAAAATCGCTTATCTTTAGTTGTTTCTTCGTTTTTAGAATGGACAGGTGTTTTAATTACCTTTATCAGTATTGGTTACTTATTAGATGTACCGATTCCTTTAATTGATATTGTTCCTTTATATGTAGCAGCTTCGATTATTGGGATTGCTTCGATGATTCCAGGGGCTTTAGGTAGTTTTGATGTCATGATGATTTTAGGACTGAGCAACTTAGGTGTCGATCGTGAAATTATTGTTTTGTGGTTATTGCTCTATCGTTTATTCTATTATATTATTCCTTTCTTAATTGGCTGTTTGTTCTTTACAAAACACTTAAGCCAAAAGTTGGATACTCATTATCGTCAATTGCTAAAACAAATTACTTTGGAAATTGCCCACAAGCTGGAAGTGGTTTTACTTTATTTTTCAGGAATCATGATGGTGCTCCTAGCCACTATTCCAGAAGCCTTCACTCAAGTGCATTGGTTAAGAGATATTAACCCCTTCCGTTCTCATATTATTATTCAAATTCCGAGTATTGTTTTAGGCTTTGCATTATTAATTATGGGACGTGGGATTGCTGATCGTGTTAAAAGAGCCTATTATCCAACGATTATTTTATTAATTGGTGCTATCTTGTATTCATTTGTTGTTGACTTTAGTATGTTTTCCATTTTCTATTTAGCTATTTTATTATTTATCGTTATTTTTTCAAAATCAGAATTGTACCGTGAACAACTGGTTTACTCTTGGGAGTGGATGACGATTGATGGGTTTATCTTTGGCTTGTTGACTTTGTTATACCTGGTAATTGGTGTTTATAATTTACCGAACTTCCCACACCATCGTCATCATTTTGTGGAATTTTTCTTGTTCCCTTCCGAACGGATCTGGTTGTCAGGATTTATCGCTATCCTCTTAGTTATGAGTTTTAACTTTCTATTTGTTCGCTACCTCCAAGGGAAAAAACACCAAGTGGGTGAGTTTCCAGAAGATAGTATCTTGCATAATATCTTAACAACTTATGGCGGGAATATTGACAGTGAACTTGTCTTTCTTCATGATAAACAGGTTTTCTTATATCCCAAAGAAAAACCGACTGTCTTTTTACAATTCAACACCATTAATAATAAATGCGTTGTGATGGGCAATCCTTCGGGGAACAAAGAAGATTTTCCTGCGGCGATTGATGCATTCCTTAAAGAAACAGATCGTTTCGGCTATGTACCCGTCTTTTACGAAACCAATGAGGACAGCGTGATGTTACTACACGAATACGGCTACGAATTTATCAAAATGGGCGAAGAAGCCTTAGTTAATCTAGAAACATTTACGATGTCTGGGAAAAAATTCAAAGGTACCCGCGCAGTGTTTAATAAAATTACCAAAGCCGGCTATTCATTTGACGTACTCCAACCTCCTTTTAGTGCCGAACAAATGCACGAATTAAAAGCTATTTCGGATAGTTGGTTAGACAATCGAAAAGAAAAAGGCTTTTCACTAGGATTTTTCGATGAAGCGTATCTTCAAAGAAACCCAATTGCTGTTGTCCGAAATGCTGAAGGAGAAATGGTCTCTTTCGCTAACATCATTCCTAGTTACACAAATGAAGTTGGTACCATCGACTTGATGCGTCACCATAAAGAAAAAGCCCCTTCTGGAAGTATGGATTTCCTATTTATTCATTTATTTGAATATATGAAAACAGAAAATATTCATTATTTCAATTTAGGGATGGCTCCGTTAGCCAACGTTGGTCAATCAAGAAAAAGTTTTATTCAAGAACGGATTGCTGCGTTAATTTATGAATTTGGTTCAGAAATTTACTCCTTCCAAGGATTACGCGAATACAAGGAAAAATTTGCTAGCAAATGGCAACCCCGCTATACACTTTATTCTAAAAGTAGCTGGATTGTCTACGTTATGATCGCTTTACTCATTGTCGATCAAAAAAATATTGACTAACAAAAAGAAGCCCAATTAAGTATAAAAAGCTTGGCAACTTCACTGAAATTTAGTGAGGTTGCCAAGCTTTTTAATTTCTTTCATCTAGTTTTTCTTTAATTAAAAAGGCTGTTTCTTCGACAGATTTTGCGGTTACATCAATCACTGGGATACCATACTTCGCAAAAATTTCTTCGGCATAGGCTAATTCTTGTTCAATCCGTTCAACATTGGTATAACTGGTCTCATTACCTAAACCTAAGGAAGCCAACCGACTGCTACGAATCTGTCCTAATGTTTCTGGCGAACAAACTAAACCAATCATTTTTTGTGGATCCATTTCTTCCAAAATTGGCGGCAATGGAACTTCTGGAATTAATGGTAAGTTAGAAACGCGGTAGCCTTGATTTGCTAAATACATACTGACTGGCGTCTTTGAGGTCCGCGAAACGCCTAACAACAATATATCAGAATCAAGAAACCCTTGAGGATTTTTGCCATCATCATATTTTACAGCAAATTCAATCGCTGAGATTTTATCAAAATAGGCACGATCTAGCTGGTGGCGTCGTCCAGGCTCTTCAATAGGATCTACTCCGGCTTTCGCTTGAATTAATTCAAAAAATGGCGCCATTAAATCTAAATATAACAACCCTGTTCGTTCACTAAATTCTTTCGCCGCTGTGATTAGTTGTTTACTGACTAATGTACTGACAACTAAGGCTTTATCTTTTAAGGCATCTTTTAAAATCTCCAATAATTCTTCTTCTGTTGTGACAAAAGAAAAATTGTATCGATTAAGAAAAGAAATATCTGGATACTGTGCGCTTGCTGCAGCTAACAATTTTTGTGATGTTTCTCCAAGTGAATCGGAAATAGTATAAACAATGATCTCTTTTTTCATAATTAAGCTCCCTTATCTATTTTGTGCGGCTTCTTTCGCTTGTTGCGTAATATAGGTTAAAATTTTCGTTTTCGTAATTTTTCCAATAACTTTTTTAGGATTTTCTTTTTCAACGACTGGCAAAGAATCCACTTCGTATTTTTGCAAAGTGTCAGCAGCTTCAAGAATAGTAAATTCTGGTGTGCAGGTTTTCACATGTGGCACTCTTGTCATACAAACAGCAACAGGTGTGCCATCAATATTTGTATTTAAAGAGGCCCGTAATAAATCTTTTCGTGACAAAACCCCTAATAATTCTTTTGCTTCATCCATGACATAAAGAGAACCGACATCATACATAAACAAGTTGGTAATCGCATCTCGAATTGAGGTGTCTTGGGCAACCATCAATGGTGGACTCATGATCTCCTGAACTTTTGTTTGAAAAACATCAAAAAAGAAAAAAGCCTCCATATTATCACTTTCGTAAGTATACCCAACTTTCGGACTTGCTTTTAAAATTCCTGAAAGTGTTAAAAAAGACAAATCAGAACGCAATGTCGCACGTGAAACGGCTAGTATGTCCGAAATGCGTTCACCACTAACTGGCTGATGCTCTTTTACAACAGCGATAATTTGCTCTTGTCGTTTACTTAATTTCATCATTTCCTCCTCAATTCCTCTTAAACAAATTGTGCATTCGCTTACAATTATACACATATTTATTGTTTTTTCAACATATTGACAAGAAACTTTTTCTATTGACAAACTTATTTCCGTCTATTATGATGTTTATTGAACATATAAGACACATATTAAACGGAGGTCACGCATGAAAAAGTTTATTTATTCTTTTAACGAAACACACAATGAAGGTAAAGAGACTCTTGGTGGTAAAGGGGCGAACTTGGCAGAAATGACACGCTTAGGTTTGCCGATTCCGCAAGGATTCACGATTACAACCCGTTGCTGTATGGACTATTTGGCAGATGCTACTTTCTTTGAAGAACACTTACAATCAGAAATTTTGAAAGCGGTTAAAAATCTAGAAACTGAAACAGGCAAATCTTTTACCGCAGACAATGAGATTCTCTTAGTTTCCGTTCGCAGCGGTGCTGCCTTCTCGATGCCTGGTATGATGGATACTATTTTAAATTTAGGTTTAAATGATCAACGTGTGAAAAAATTTGCGACCTTAACCTCTCCTGGTTTTGCTTTTGATTGTTATCGCCGACTTATTCAAATGTTTGGAGACGTCGTCTATCACATTCCCAAAGAATTATTTGACCAACAAAAAGAGCGCTTGGAACAAGAGCTCAACAAAAAAATTACCGCTTTTCAAGAAGAAGATCATTTCGCCTTGATTGTCCGCTACCAAGAAGTTTTTGAACAACATCAGGTGGTGTTCCCGCAAGACCCTGTCGCACAACTTTTTGAAGCAATCAAAGCTGTTTTTGATTCATGGAATAATCAACGTGCGGTGGTTTATCGAAACTTACATCATATTGCACATGATTTAGGTACAGCTGTCAACATTCAAGAAATGGTTTTCGGCAATCGTGGACTAGACAGTGGCACTGGCGTTGTCTTTACTAGAAATCCGGTCACAGGGGAAAATCAACTGTTTGGAGAGTTTCTTTTGAACGCGCAAGGAGAAGATGTAGTGGCTGGTATTCGGACGCCAGAACCCATTCGTCGTTTACGTTTGACTATGCCAAAAGTTTATCAAGATTTTCGCCATTACGCAGAACTTTTAGAATATCATTATCGTGACATGCAAGATATTGAATTTACCATTGAAAATGAAAAATTATATATTTTACAAACAAGAAACGGGAAACGAACCGCCGCAGCTACGGTTAAAATTGCTTTAGACTTAGCCAAAGAAAATCGCATTACTAAACAAGAAGCACTGTTGCGTGTGACACCTGATACGATTGATCAATTAATTCATCCCGTGTTTGATCAAGAGAAACGACAACACATGGAACGTTTAGCTATGGGACTTCCTGCTAGTCCTGGTGCAGCAAGTGGCCAAATTGTTTTTACAGCAGAAAAAGCCAAAGAACTGACCAATCTAGGAAAGAAAGTCATTCTTGTTCGTCAAGAAACTTCACCAGAAGATATTGAAGGCATGGTTGTAAGCGAAGCAATTGTGACCAGTCGTGGCGGAATGACTTCTCATGCCGCTGTGGTCGCACGAGGAATGGGAACTTGCTGTGTGACTGGTTGTGAAAGTTTAACCGTCAATGAAGAAACCAAACAACTACACTGCGGGCCACAAGTCATCTTAGAAGGAACAATCATTTCCGTCGATGGCTCAACGGGGGAAATTTATCTTGGCGAAATTCCTACAATTTCTGCTGATAATAACGATGACCTTCAAGAGCTCTTGTCTTGGGCAGATGCGTATGCTGATTTAACTGTTCGTGCCAATGCAGAAACTACACAAGATTTAGAGACTGCTATCCGTTTTGGCGCAGCGGGGATTGGTTTAGCGCGAACAGAGCATATGTTTTTCGGTGAAGAGCGTGTCTTGGAAATGCGTCGACTAATTTTAGCAGAGTCTGAAAAGGAAGCAACCTATGCGTTGGAGCAACTTCTTCATTTTCAACAGGAAGACTTTTATCAAATGCTGAAAGTAGTTCAAGACAAGCCCATGGTGGTCCGCTTGTTAGATCCGCCGATGCATGAGTTTTTACCTCATGAAAAGAATGATATTCAATTATTGGCGAAGCAACTACAACGGTTCCCGGTGACCATCGCCAAACAAATTGAACGGTTACAAGAAACCAATCCAATGTTGGGCCATCGTGGTTGTCGTTTAGGTGTGACCCAACCACAAATATACAAAATGCAAGTTACAGCCTTATTTACTAGTGCCATTCGATTAGTCAAAGAAGGAATTACTGTTTATCCAGAAGTGATGATTCCTCTAATCGCCGAAAAAGAAGAACTTCTCTATCTCAAACGCATTTTAAAAGAAACGATTGACGGTCTCTTTGAAGAACATAAGATGACTCCTTTCCCTTACGAAATCGGGACAATGATTGAACTACCGAGAGCTTGTCTGATTGCGGATCAGTTAGCAGAAGAAGCAGACTTTTTCAGCTTTGGAACAAATGATTTAACACAAATGACCTATGGTTTTTCTCGTGATGATATCGGGAAATTCATTAATACGTATCGGGAAAAGAAAATCATTACCCAAGATCCGTTTCAATCATTAGATCAAACAGGTGTTGGTCAACTAATTCAATTAGCTGTAGAGAAAGCGCGTCGCACTAAACCAAACATGAGTATTGGCGTATGTGGAGAAGTCGGTGGTGATCCGCAATCCATCACGTTTTTCCAAACACTTGGCCTAAACTACATCTCTTGCTCACCTTATCGGGTACCTATTGCGAAACTCGCAGCTGCCCAAGCCAAAATTTTAACCGAACCGGCTGTGACTGAAGAACAAATGGTCCTTCTTTAATTTAACGTGTGTAACAAATGATTCATCCTTACAAGATAAAAAGTGCTAGGAACATCAGTCGAAACGGCTGATATTTCTAGCACTAAATTTTAAGATCAATGATTGCACTCTAGTTATTTTCTTATAAACGCGGCATCTTTTGTCAAGGGGTCTGTTACATCTGATACATATCTTTCTACTTTCATATGCAAATCATATTTTTCTCTAAGTTCCATAATACGGGTCATCATTGGAGAAGCGTGGTGTTTGTCTAATGCTTCCTGATCTGTCCAACTATCAATCAGCAGAACTGTTTCTTCATCGTCCATTGGAAAAAAGTATTCATAGCGACTATTCCCTTTTTCTGCACGAATCGCCTCTACAATTCCGCTGGCAATCATTTCTTTGGCAAATTCTCTTGCACCTCCATTTGTCCCACTATAATAAATATTTATAGTAATCGCCATCTGTCTTCCCCCCTAAATTTACTTGCCTTTTTACGTTCCCGACTGGAATTGAACCAGCGACCTACCGCTTAGGAGGCGGTTGCTCTATCCTACTGAGCTACGAGAACAAAGTACCTTGTTTAATTAACAATATACAGTCTCATTTTACTTGATACAATAGGATTTTGCAAACTAGCCTATTCCATTAAATACACATAGTTTTGACTAAAGATACAGACCTTTACACAGACAAATCCACCACACCAATAGTCTTTTAAAAACATAATTAATAGAATATTTTTTTATTCTTTTTTAGGTAAAAAAGATAAAATAAAATGAACTGTTTGCATATGTTCTAATTTTTTCTTTCCGCATTTGTATTGATAATAATTATAAAGAGCAACCACAGAAAACATAACTCCCAAGCCCACTCTATAAAAAATATTGTGTTCTTGAATGACATCAAACAAATATATAATTACTCCAACAAATAAAAGAAGAAGTATAAAAAATATCTTGCTTAATACATCTTTTTCACTCCATTTTTTTCTTTTCTGAAAATTATTATAATATGAGATATACCTTTTATTATTACGTTCACTAGATGTTTCCTTTATAAAGTCCGTTTTCTCTAAATTCTCTAAATTTATAATCCTATATTTTCCTTTATCATTCGTTAATAGTACTTTATTTTTTAAAATCCTTTTTTTAACAAAATAAGTTTCTCCTCCCAATAGTACATATGATCTTCTTCTATAATTATAATACCAAAAATTTCTTAATGCATAATATATACCAAAAATCAATGATGCTAATGATATACAAAGTAGATAGAGTAGTTTTCGATACCTTAATTTTAAAAGTTTGTCTAATTCTATTTGATTAAAACTATAATGAGCTCCAGTAATTACATCAATTTTTTTATTTCCAAAAAAATCACCTAACATATAAGAAAACAGTAGCGCTCCTATGAATAGTACGTACGAAGTAAATAAAACATAATTAAACAATTCTCGAAATGCTCGACCATAGTTGTTTTCTAAATCAAATTCTATATCCGTAGACCAAATTCTATCTATCAAGAATTTCAGACCAGTACCAACTGCACCAATAGAAAATAGTGCCTTAAAAATATCCCAGTATTTATCCACTTTTTTATAAACTCCTTTTTGTTTGAATTATAACAATTTATATACAATAAAATAAAATGCAAATTTGCATATTTCAACGAATAATTTGACACTCTTCAACAATAGAAAGTGATACAAATTATAAAAAAACACGACCATAATGGACGTGCTAAGTTAAAAATTTTTAAAATTCATTTTACATTTTGAATGGGGTATAGCTATATTAATCGTTTGTTTACTTAAATTTATTTGTGATAGTTTTAAGCAGCTCATCATTTAATGGTTTATACATGTTATTTTCAACATCAAATGATTTAATTACAACTTCTGCATCTTCATTCAAAATATCTATCAATCTTTTTCCATACTCTATTTGTTTTTTTAAGAACTTCTGAATATTACTGTTTAAATCAACAACTCGATACGCAGTTCCACCCACATGTAGCTTTAACTGTACTCCATCTTTTTTTCTCTGAATAAGATACAATTCTGTATCTACGTTTGATACTAAATGCTCTACAAAAAACAATTCATCATCATAATTCATAACTGCCTCCTATATAGAATAATTTTAAAATATTTAATTAATCCACGAAAACAACCTAAGTTTTTTAGTAACAAAGGCATACTCACTCAATATAATAAAAATTTGTACTAAACGATTATTACTTAAATACTTATGGTTAAATTCATAGACAAATATCTCTATACCAAATAGATGCTTCTAAAGAACTCTGTTTCATATTAAGTTATTATTTAGCTTTCTATATTCTTCAGTATATTCATCTAAAATCTGATAAAAACTAATAACATATTGATCGTGTTTTACAATTCTTTCAAACTCGAATCCTCATTTATAGTTCCATCTAAAACACAGCTATTACTAAATTAAAATGTCCTCTTAAACCTTATTATAGCCTCGTATACTATTATCTCAAACCTCTTTTTGAATAAGGATACTTTCTAAGTAGCGTTACTACGTCTCCAGCGATTTCTATTATCATACATATTGTTTTCTATTTTTAGAATACTTATTTTGTATTCTTCTGTGCTTGCCTTTATAGTATGTAGAATAAAATATATTTACTGTCGTAACGACAAATGTTAGGAGCTATCTCTAAAATGTAGAATTCTACACAAAAGTACCTCCTCCAATTAAAGATCAGGTTTTTCGATTTCAATTTCTTTTATATACTGTTTTCCGTTGAAATCTAAAAATTCTGCATACACTTTTAAATTTCCACTTTCTTCAACATATTTTCTGCCTGTATTATATAAATACAATTTATCTATAGTATATTCTTCCGTAATACGACCTGGTTCTATCAATTCCAATTTAGGTATATCAAATATTTGATCTACATATTTAATATAAGTTTTTATTTCCTTTTTATTTTTCATGAGATTTTTTATTGAAAATGATTTCTTTTTAGTTCCCACACCAAAACCTATAAAAGCAATTCCTACGGTTGTTTTTCCAGAATTATATGCACATATTTTTAATAAACTATCACCATTACTAAATGAACTATGGTTATCTTTATTTTTTTTGAGTTCTTCTTTCAATAGTAAGCGAATTTTCACTTTGCTTTCTTTTCTAACAATCCACATTGATAAACAAACCGCTCCAAATGTACCTAACCCGCTCAGCATTTCCCAGAAATTGCCTAAATCTATACTTATATTCATACTTTCCTCTCCTTACTTTAATAAGTATATCAAAAAATATAGAAGTTACTATTACTATTTCTTCTATACGCCATAAAGTTATAATATTTACGCCGAGAATATTACCAATATTCGGAGAGGTTTACCTTGGGTTCTGCCGGATAATACTTAAATTCATTTCTTGACAGTTTTTGTTTTATCTCTATAAAAGCCTTTTCCTTTCCACAACATGTATTTTTTTAGAAGTCTTCACTACATCTGTCAATAGACAAAAAGAAAGTATCCTGCATAAATAATTATGCGAGATACTTTCTTTCAGTGAAACACGTCGTTCGTTTATCTATTATTTTTTTTGCCGCCGATCAAGAATCATTTTTCCTAAATAATAAAGTCCTGTCGCAATAGCTATATATTGCCCAATTTTATTATTGCGTGCAACTTTTTCTTGTTTCGTTTTCGCCATTGTCCCCATCACCTTTCTAAAATAATTCTTTTTACATTTTTATTATAGTAGGTTCTGTCATTTTTTGCGAATAAACACACTTTTAAAAATAATCTTCTAAAATTGGCATGCCTTTGACTAAACGTTGGCCTAAACGTTGAACTGTCGTTGCATCTCCTTGCAAGCGTTCATAAAAAGATAACGTTTCTGCTGAACGATAGCCCAAGAATAGTTGCGTCCACGTTTGGATATCTGCTTTCAAAGCAGCAGTCCCTTCTTTTTCCACAGCACCTTTAGTCACTGTTGCTTTTCCTTGTTCGTCAATTGTGATTGTCCAAATGCCTTCATTCCATGGCCCATAGGAATCTTCAATCTCTAAAGAATACGTTTCTTTTTCTCCTGATTGAAATGGATACTTTTCCAGAAATGTTTGTAACTCAACGATTCGTGCCATCATGTAAGGTAAAATTTTTACAGAAGCTGCTGGCGTTGGCATTAAATCATTTAAATCTTTTCCAGCAAAACCATTAATCCAATGGAACGATTGAACGGAACCACTATGTGAGCCAATAAACCCAGCTAAAGCTTTAAAAGCTGTATTAGTTAAATAGTTCCATTCTACGATTTCAAAGGTGCCAGCAGCTATCCGATAAATCACATAGCCTTCTGCTTTCCCTTCTGACGAATAATATATCGCTTGATTATTTGGTTTACTGGCACGATTCAGCGTATAATCCAGCCACCAAGTTTCACGGATCACACCACCAGAGTGCGCTCTTTGATTTTCAAGGTATACGTCTTTAATGACCTCTTTACCGTCAGCCCAAGAAACTCGTTTAATGGTACCTGAAACTCGTTTAACACGTGGCCAATCTTCCGTTTTAATTGTATACTCCGCTTGTTCAAATGTTTGTTCATAGCCATATTGACGATAAAATGGATATGAAAACGGTGCTAAGTAAGAAAGGGCAACCTTTTGTTTCGCTAAATCAGCCAACATTTCTTTCATAATAGCAGAGATGCCGCCTTCACCACGATATTCTGGATAAGAAGCCACATAGCCAATTCCAGCCATGGGATAGCGGACACCATGGAAATTCACTTGAAAAGGTGTCGCCATCACTTGACTTGTTAATTGCTCATCAATTAGGAAGCCATAGCTTTGCGTATGTGACAACAATTTTTCAAAACGTTCTTGGCGTTCCGCCGTGGGTTCCTGATTAAAAGCATAGATGACAAGATCAAACATCTCTTTCATTTCTTCTTTGCCCATTTTTTTGACTCTTTTAGTTGTCATTTTCTTTCCTCCTCGCACATTGTATCAATTCATTTTATCACAGAAACGGTTCTCTTTCTAAAAGCCGTTATTTGCTGTCATTTCTTTGAACCAACGACCGCTTTTCTTAATGGTCCGTTTCGCGTCATCATCTAAATCCACAGCGATGAAGCCATAACGATTTTTATAGGCATTAAGCCAAGACCAGTTATCCATACACGTCCACATATGATATCCTTGAACATTACTACCTTCTTGAATCGCTTGATGCACCCATTTCAAGTGATCCTGCACGAATTCAATCCGATAATCATCTTCAATGACTCCTTGTTCATTGACAAAGCGTTCTTCTCCTTCTACGCCCATGCCATTTTCTGAAATGTAGCAGCGAATGTTGCCATAATTTTCTTTTAAATTCATTAATGTATCATAAATACCTTTTTCGTAGATTTCCCAGCCACGGTAAGGATTCATTTTTTTGCCAGGCATATCGTAGACATCATAAAAATCTTCTGGAAGTAAGCCTTCTGGTCGTGTTTCAACAGGTGTTTCTTTTGCTTTGGCACGACGTGGTTGATAGTAGTTTACTCCTAATAAGTCCACAGTATTTTCAGCAATTATTGCTAAATCTTCTGGCGTTGTTTCTGGCAATAAGTCATTTGCTTTCGCCCAAGCAACCATATCTTCTGGAAAATGACCTTTAACAGCCGGGTCTAAAAACGAACGGTTAAAGAAACCATCGACAAATTTAGCCGCATTTACATCGGCTTCGTTGTGCTCATCACGAGGATAAGTCGGCGTTAAGTTTAAAATAATGCCAATTTCACCTGATAAGTTCATAGAATGATAGACGGCAATCGCTTTGGCACTAGCTAAAGCTTCATGATAGAGTACTTGAATCCCTTCTTTTAGATTCACTTTATCAGGATAATGCCAGCCATAGAGATAACCACCTTCAACTGGTACAATTGGTTCATTGTGCGTAAACCATTTTTTCACGCGATCGCCAAACAATTCAAAACAGGTTTTGGCAAAGTCAACATACAAATCAACCACTTCACGGCTTTCCCAACCGCCTTTTTCTTGAAGTACCATCGGCATATCAAAATGATACAAGTTCATAAAGGGCTCAATCCCGTGTTCTAATAAATCATCAATCACTTGATTATAAAAATCAACTGCTGTTTGATTGACTTTTCCTGTTGTAGGATCTGGAATTAAACGGCTCCATTGAATGGATGTTCGAAAAGAGTTATGTCCCGTTTCTTTCATTAACTGAATATCTTCTTGGTATTTTTTATAAAATTGTGAGGTCTTATCTGGACCGACTTGTTGAAAAAATTTTTCTGGCGCTTCTTGATACCAAAAATCCCAAATATTTTGACCTTTACCATCACCTTCAAAAACGCCTTCTGTTTGAGGACCGCTGGCTGCAGAACCCCACCAAAAATTTTCTGGAAATTGATATTTCATGTTGTTTGCTCCTTTACGATTTAATCATTAAAAAAAGGATTGAACCCTCCGTAAGAGTCCGGACGATTCAATCCTTCGATTTTTTACTCGGCTGCTTCTGCGGCTGCTTCTTGTTTCAAGTATTGATCTGTTGCTACTTTTACGAAAGGCATGTAGATCAAAATAGAAATCAATAAGTTAACAGCTGCTAAAACTCCGCCGGCGATACTCTTCGTTGCTAAAAATCCGCCAATAATTGGTGGTGTTACCCAAGGTGGCATAAAGGTTGCAGCTGGTACTAAACCAGTTGCTGTCGCCACATACGCAACAGTTACAAGAACCATTGGGACTAAAATGAATGGGATAAACATAATTGGGTTTAAAACAATTGGTAAACCGAACATGACTGGTTCATTAATATTAAATAGTCCTGGTGCTAAACTTAAGTTTGTGATGACTTTGTATGGTTTGTTACGACGACCTACGATAAAGATAGCAATTAACAGACCTAATGTTGCTCCTGTTCCACCTAAGTTTACAAATGAATCAAAGAAAGGTTTGTTTACAATATAAGGAATTGCTTTACCTGCTTCTAAAGCTTTAATGTTCGCATCAATCGCTGGTACGTTGATTGTTTGCATTAATGGGTCAACCATATTGGCACCATGTAAACCAAAGAACCATAAGAATGGTGTAATGAAAGCTAACAATAATGCTGATGGGTAGCTGTTTGCAAGTCCCATAAATGGTTGTTGAACTGCTTCATAGAATGAAATAACGATATTGTCAATTCCTAAAGCAAATAGAATTGATGTAATTAAACTAAATAAACTGATTGTAATCATTGCTGGTAATAATGCCGCAAATGATTTTGCTACTGCTGGTGGTACACCATCAGGCATTTTGATAACTAATTTAGGATTGCCAGATAAACGTTGGAATAGTTCTCCTGAAATAAGTGCAATAATCAAAGCAATAAATAATCCAGTTGCGCCCATGCCTTCTAAGCCGCCAACTGCGAAGAATGAAGCTACAGAAACTGTACCGGCTGCAATGCCGTCTTTTCCATAAGATTTAACTAAATTGTGTGCTACTAAAAAGGCTACTAAAACGGCAAAGATTGCGAATGTACCGTTCCAAATGTTACCACCAAAGCTTTTCCAAATTGGTGCATCGTTATACATCATTGGGAAAATTTTGTTTAAAAAGTCCTCATATCCTGGAATTGGAATATTATTAATTAATACCGCCAAAGCCCCTAAAATCATTAATGGCATCGTTACGACAAACGCGTCACGAATTGCTACCAAGTGCCGTTGCGCTGCGATTACTGACGCTTTCGGCATAAAGTGTTTCTCCATCCATTGAACAAATCCGTCCATTGTTATTCCTCCTAATTAACGCTTTCTCAAGCGCGTTTTTCTTATAAGACGCATTGACAACGAGATTACTCGTTATCAATACGGCGATAAAGATCGATAATTTCTTTTGCTAAATCTGTAAATGCAATCGCAGTCATTAAATGATCTTGACTGTGCACTGTTAACAATGTTACTTGCATGTTATTGCCTTTTGCTTCTTCTGTTAACATTCCTGTTTGCGAATGATGTGCATGTACAAGTGATTCTTCTGCATCTGCAATTTTTTTGTCTGCTAATTCAAAATCCCCCGATTTTGCTGCGGCAATCGCTTCCATTGCATCGCTTTTAGCATTTCCGCCATACATGATTAAACCCATGATTGCTTCTAAGTTCTGTTGTCCGTCCATTACCTCTACCCCATTTTCTGCTCTAGTTTGATGATCCCATTAATGAAATTGCTTGATCTAAAACTTTTTCGCCATTCATCATGCCATAGTCCGCCATGTTAATGACATCTAAAGGAATCCCTTTTGGTTGTAATTTTTGTTCAAATTGCCCTTTCATGAAACGAACTTGTGGGCCTAATAATAAAACATTTACCTCTTTATTTTCCAAGTTTGTATCTGCTTCAGAAGCCGATACTGCAAAGATGTCTGCTTCCATGCCACGATCTTCTGCTGCTTTTTGCATTTTTGTTACTAATAAACTTGTGCTCATTCCTGCGGAACAAACTAACATAATTGTTTTTTTTGCCATTTTCCTTCATCTCCTAAATTCTCTTTGTTTTGCTTTACACCTTTATATAAGCAAGAAGCGTGCCAAGTTTTAACACATTGGAAACCTTGATATGACAACGTTTTTCAACATGGAAAGCGTGTACACACTAAAAATAAAACGATTACACACAGCTTTTTTGTGTGCGTTTCCAAAACAATAGGGCAACAAAAAAAAGTGAGCGATAAGTCGAAACGACTCATCGCTCACTTTCTAAAGCTGAAGAGAATCAACTGGACAAAAGCCACTTTTTCCCTTTAAGCAGTTTCCATCATTTTAAGCATTTTATAAAACTGTTTCTTTTTAAAATAACTTAAAAAGATACCTAATACTGCATCATTCAGTTTTTGTAACGCCCCATAAGAAACCATTGTTTCTGTATAACGCAGTTCACAGCTTTTTTCATCAATTGGCTGGAGCTCATACCGCACCGAGAAATCATTTTTAGTTGTGGATGTTCGAAATTGATAGGTCTTATTTTCTACAGCTTCTTCAATAACTATTTTCGCGCGACTATTTTTACTATATTCTTTGATATATTCAAACTTACGCAACTGCTTTCTTGTAAGAGTTTTGCCTGTTTGCTTACGGATATCAAAAATAACAGAATTCATTAATTGCGTGTAAAATTCATCTGCTGAAATAGTTAATGTTTTCGTAATTTCCATTACCGTTTCACCTCATCCTTTGTCGCCTCTTCTTCAGCAACTTTTTTTCCTTTAAAAAACAGGTAACCACCAAGTCCAATGAAAAAAATCCCCGTTGTCAGACTTAATAAATCATAGTTTAAGGAGCTGGGATTCAACGAATACAAAACAATCAAGAAGCCAATACTACATAAAAATAATCCATTTCTAATCATTTTCATCCATCCTATCTTTTTAGACTACCGTTGCTTGGAAGTATAAAACGCCTCCCCAAGGTTGTTCCTTAATCAGCTGTTTTGCTACTTGTGCAGCAGTTTCAGGGTCTCCTTCAACTTCAAAAAATAACTTAATACCATTCTTTTCTTTAAAAGTAAATGTTTCATTTTCCCCTTGATATGCCTCTAATAAAGTAATAATTTCCTCTTGCTTCATTGCACTTGCAATCGAAATCATGCCGCTCGCTCCTTTCTATACAAGTAATTGCTGTTTTTATTGCCTATTGCTCACTTTCGCCTAATGCAGGATCCATTTTGTTAGCAGCGATAACAAACGGTGTCCAAATCAAGAAAGTGACTACCATACATACCAACGCTACGATTGGTGCGCGCCAGTCGGCACCTGTCGCTAAGAAAGATAATAGCAACGGCGGTGTCACCCATGCGACTTGTTGAGAAACTGGGGCGACTAGCCCAAGATACGTTGCAACCCAGCCAATTGTAGTAGCAACTAATGGCGCAATTACAAATGGAATAAACATAATTGGATTAAGAACAACTGGTAAACCAAACATAATCGGTTCATTGATATTAAAGATCCCAGGTCCTAATGATAATTTACCGACTGTTAAATAATCTGCTCGTTTGGAGAATAACAAGATTGCAATAATTAGGACGATTGTACCGCCTGAACCACCAAACCAAGCGAAAGCATCAAACGAACCACGGACCCACATGTAGGCTTTACCGTCGTCAATAGCGGCTAAAACCGCAGCTGTTCCTGTTTTTCCTTCATAACCTTTTTGGAAAATATCAATATTGATTAATTGTGCTTGTCCCCAAATGCCTTCAAGAACTGGTGCCAAAACGTTTGGCCCGTGAATACCAAAGAACCAGAAAATTTGAACAAAAACTGTTACGATTAACACAGCGCCTAGTCCTTGTGATAACCCAAGGAACGGTTCCGCGATATATTTTTGAATTAAGTCAATTAATAATTGACCGCCTGAAAGTTTTGACACCGTAAAGTTAATAATTGCTACGACATACAATGCGATTGTTGCTGGTAAAATTGCCGCAAACGCTTTTGAAACTGCTGGCGGAACAGAATCAGGCATTTTTATTGTTAAATCCGCTTGCATTAATTTACAAAAAATAATGGTTGATAAAGCGCCCATAATCATCACCGTAAAGAAAGCGTTACCATTTAGATGGTTGAGATTTAACCAACCCCATGGATTGACAGTCAATTGATTATTAGCAATTGACGCACCAATTTCTGCCCCATTAATTGCGTTGGCAATCTTTTCTGGCACTTTCACAGCTAATTCAGCTGTGTTATTTGGTGCAAAAGCAACACCTGAAATTAAGGTAGCTAAACTAACAATCCCACCAGCTAGCTCATTCACATTGTATGCTTTCGCTAAGTTATAGCCCCAAGAAAAAGCGAAAATCAAACCAGCGATAGCCAATGTACCATTCCAAACAAAACCATTAATCCCAATGATGACATTCAATACTGCAAAAATACCTTTGTCTGCTTCCAAACTTGCCGCATAAGTTGAGACAAACTCTTGGGGAAGATCTCGAATAATTGCGTTAATCATTACGGCGACTGATCCAGCCATTGTCGCAGGTAATGTACCAATAAAAGCATCCCTTAGTGCCACCAGATGTTTCTGTGCACCAATTTTTGCGGCAGTTGGTAAGATATATTTTTCCATCCATGCCATTAATCCGTTCATTTTTATTCCTCCTGTATCCATTTATATTTATTAAAAAGGCAGTAGCCTCATTAAACGAATGAATCGAGCGTACAAAATAAAACCTTTGGTAACATGCACTATCCTTGTTTGCTATTCACTTTTCTTAAACGTTTTAATTCCTTATCCCATTAATGAGATTGCTTGATCTAAAACTTTTTCGCCATTCATCATGCCATAATCTGCCATGTTAATTACATCTAAAGGAATCCCTTTTGGTTGTAATTTTTGTTCAAATTGCCCTTTCATGAAACGAACTTGTGGACCTAAAAGTAAAACATTCACCTCTTTATTTTCCAAGTTTGTATCTGCTTCAGAAGCCGATACTGCAAAGATGTCTGCTTCCATGCCACGATCTTCTGCTGCTTTTTGCATTTTTGTTACTAATAAACTTGTGCTCATTCCTGCGGAACAAACTAACATAATTGTTTTTTTTGCCATTTTTTCTTCATCTCCTTAAAAGTTATGACGTTATACACTTTATTTATAGCAATAATTGTGCCAAGTTTTTTCCTTATTAAAATGCTGATATAACAGCTTTCACCATCAAAAAAAGCGTGTACACACTAAAAGAAAACGCTTACACACATGAAATTGTGTGTAACTTACAAAAAGAAAACATCAAGAAAAAAGAGAGCGTTTTCTCATTTCTTGATGTTTTTTTATTTATTATTGTTTACTTTTAATTTCATTTTCTAAAAACATTTGGGTAACATGCGCAACTTCCGCTTCTGGAATCGTCACACGATACGCCCGTTCAATTAACATAAAATTCGTGCGTACGACATCGATTTCTAAACGATGTGTTTTAACATATTCCGCTAAGTTTGGAAAAGTTCTTGCTTCTTCTCCTTTAATTAAAGCATCTACCAGAAAAGCCAAATGAATCATGATTCCGGCATCCACCCCTGGTTCAACAATAATATGCATGTCTGTTTGTATTTGATGAACTGTTTTTTGTAACATGAGAATTAATTTTTGTAAGGAGTCCACAGAAGTAATGACGCCACTTAGTGAATGAACAATTGTATCAATCGCCACTTCATCACTAGCAATCCGTTTCAGTACATTTAATTTTTCATCATCAAAAATATCATAGACGGAAAAGAAGGGAATATTTTGATATTCAACATCCACAGTGCCCGCAATGGCCTTAATTTCATATTCTTCCATCAAATTGTCGATATGCTTTTTAAATGTTTCTCGTTCAATAAATTGCATTTGAATCAGTTCCACTTTTGTTTCATCAATAACCGGTAAGATTCGTTGGTATAGTTTTGCGGCGACCCCTTCTCCTGTAAAGCACGTCACGATTACTGCTTTTTTTACGTTTTGACGTTTTTGCAGACTAGAGCGAAATTGTTCTCTCACAACGCTTTCAAAAGAAAGTTGAATATTTTGGTAAATGTCCTCTAAACTTCGTCCCACGCTTGCCATTCGAATAGCTTCTAAGACAATCATTGTGCTCGTCATTGTAATCGCCTTCGTTCGGATACCTGTTTCTTCAAACAACATATTTCCAAACGAATTTAATGAACCCATATCGGTCAGTAATAAAATCCCATTATTTAACGATTCTTTTTGCGTAATTACTTGGTTTCGTAATTGTTCATACATTGTTTGAACTTCCATCGTTAACGGCATATTCATCGCTGTTCCGATTGACGTTCCTAAAAGTTCTTGGGCGGTTTTCAACATACTTGAGGCAGTAGAATCCCCATGCATTAAGACGAACACACCAACATTATTTTCTGGAGTTCTTTCTTCTTTACCGACATTAATAGATAAAAACATACTAATAAAGCCAATTTCATCGAAAGGAATCTCTATGTTGTTCTCTTCTTCAATAATAGAAGATAAATCTAAGGCTACTTGAAATTCTTTTTTCATATTTTTACGGACATTATTTAAATCAGGATGGACAATCACGTGACCTTCTTTGACACGTTCAATCGTACTTTGTAAATGAAGCGCAAAGGCAAAGCGCGCTGTTTCGTTGTACGTGTGTTCCAAACGCTCTTCTGCGATATCATAAAGACGATTCGTTAAGTCCCAAATAGCTTCTGGTAATAACTCCTTATGTAAAGAATGTTGGGTTAATTCTTCGACATAATTTTTAAAATACGCATTCATATCTTTAGAAATCAATTCTTCTAAATCAACATTTTCTAAGTCTGCTTCGGACAAATCAGCGACTTTTTCTTCGATTTCATTGTAAACTTGCATGTCTCTAGCTGGATCTTGCGACCAAACAATTTTGTTGGTACCTGGTTGGAAAGATAAATAATTACTTTTACTGTCGACAAATTGATCCAAGCGCTCAGGTACTTCTTTAATTTTTAATAATCCTTTTTGGACAGGTAACGACAAATCCCGTTTACGGATAACCAAATGTTCTAAATTGTGCGTCCGATAATAAAGAAATGACTTAGCACAAACTAATTTTAAGTCCCGCTTCACCTGACCAATATTTCCTTCTGCATCGTATAACATGAACGCCAAAACTGCTTCGCGTTCGATATCAATTTGTTGGCCCAAACGTGTTGCCTCTTGCTGAATAAATAACGAAATGATGGCATAACGCTCATCTAGCGTCCGTGCATCTAAAGATGGTAATGTAATCGACATCGGAATCCGCCGATTAAAAGTGGTTAAAAAGTTTTCTGAGGATTCCGTTGTCGCACCAATAATTTGAACAGAGGCTTCATAGGTTTGGCCACTTTCTCCTAATGGACGGTACACGCCTTTATCAATAAACGTAAAGAGCATTTCTTGACCCTCTGGCGGTAAACGATGAATTTCATCTAAAAAGAGAATCCCGCCATCTGCTTTTGCCATTAAGCCTGGACTATCTTCATTCGCACCAGTATAGGCGCCTTTTTTTACGCCAAAGATATGACCAAATAATAATTGTGGGTTTTGTGCATAATCAGCACAATTAAAAGAGACAAAAGGGGCATCTTCATCTAAGGTTTTTGAATCAATGGCAAAACGGTACATACATTCAGCAAAAAGAGATTTCCCTGTTCCTGTTTTCCCAAAAATAATCGTATGCAAACCTCTTGGTGGATATAAAATAGCCGCCTTGGCCTGCTGAATACTCACTTTTAAAGAATCATTGGCACCTACTAATGTGTCAAAACTAACAGAGGTAGACTCATCTACATGGACTTGTTCTCCTTCATTGATTGTTGGCACTGAATAGATAACAGGACGTCCAGTACTTCTAGTAATTTTCTTTTCTTTGAATAATTCATTTAAATAACGGCTGGCATTACTGCGATCAATCATTAACTGTTCTGCTACCGCTCCTGCCGTTAAGCCAGTTTCATTTTTTTGAAGTAACGCTAAGATTTCTTCCTTCCGAGATTTCATGGAATCCTCCTCGATACAACGTTCTGCTTGAAGCTCGTAAAGCGTTATTTCTTCGCTTTACGAGCTCCTTTGTTTTTCGTGTTTTTCTTTTTGTTTTTCTTCTTTTTGCGTGTTTCTTGTGGTTCTTTGACAACAGAATTTACTGTTTCTGGTTTTCTTTCTTTCGTACTCTTTTTTTCTGAATACGTATCTTTGGCTACGTTCTTTTTTTCTAGTTCATCTTTGGCTTTTGGCTGCTCATGAAGTGCACCATCATATAAAAAGATTTCCTGATAAGGAATGGCCAATTGTTTCATCAAACGTTGATAATCCCTTTTGGTGCCATCGTTGATAAACGTAATCACTGCCCCTTGTGCACCCATCCGGCCAACGCGACCAGAACGATGAATATAGCTCTCTTCGGTTAAAGGAACATCTACGTTTACGACGTAAGGGACCCCTGTGAAGTCTAAGCCCCGTGCCGCAATATCCGTGGTTAGTAACAACTTCACTCGTTCTGCTTTAAATTGATCGATCGCCAATTTACGCAACTGTTTACTTTGATCTGAAGCCAGACCAATAGCCGGCACATTCTCATAAACTAATTTTTCTTCTGCTGCACCTAAATCAGCAACTTGATTGAAAAAGACCATGCTTCTGAATGCTTCTGTATGGGCCAAACGACGTAAGTAATCAGCTTTTTTTCTTGGTGCTAACCGAATAAAGTAGTGGGCGACTTGACCTGCTGAAGTATCTTCTTCCGTCACATCAATCACCTGTAATTTTTGGCTTAAAGATTGCGCTTGATTCACGACACGATCAGCAGTCGCTGAATAAAAAACAAGTTGGTATTCGGTTGGTGTGTGTGTCAAAATTTGCTTGGTTAAACTTAGCTCTTCCTCTTGGAAAAGTTGATCAACTTCATCCATTACAATTGTTTTTAACAACTGAGCTTTGACTTTTTTATTCTTCATTAACTCTAAAATTCGACCTGGTGTTCCGATTAACACTTCGGGACGTTTTTTTAACTTGTCAATCTGGCGTGAAACATTTGCCCCGCCGATTAACGTTTGAACCGTTAATTGAAGTGGCTTAGCCCAAGTCCGAGCAACTTCAGCAATTTGCATAGCTAATTCTTGAGACGGAGCAATAATCAACAATTGATTTCCCTGTCCTTTTTCAACAGTTAATAGTAAAGGCAGCATGTAAGCAAGTGTTTTTCCAGTTCCTGTCGGCGAAATTCCTAAAACATTTTCTCCTTCGCGAAGGGGCGTAAAACTTTTTTCTTGAATTGTTGATGGTTCGTTAAAGCCAGAAGCTTGCCACTGTTCTTGCCAAGCCTCTGGAAGTTGTTCTAAAAATCTCATATTGTTCCTTTCCTATCGCTTAATTCTTATTTATCAGCATCAAAAATAATGCCGGCACTATGACGTAAATCAGTGACTACTTTATTGACATTTCGAGCAAGCTCAACCCATTCTTCATACTTGGTGCCCCAATACTTATCTGTTGGGTTATTTAAAACTGCTGCAAAATCACGGGCTTCTTCAATCATTGGATTATCGGCTACTTGAATATCTAAGACATCACGTTCTTCATGTGCGCGATCATGGTACTCAGCCGAAGAAATAGCATTGACACTATCTAAAATCAAGGTCCCGTTTTCAAAGTAAATTTCGGATGGCGCAAAAGAACCACTAATTTTTCCAGTGTTTAACGTCACGTCAAACTGATCATAACGTAAAATAATTGTTCCTAAGCCATCGACACCTGTCGCAATTTTACTAGCAAAATAATGGCTTTCGTTTGGTACGCCAAACCAGCCCAAGGCTGCATAAACTAAATAAACGCCTAAATCTGCTAAGGCTCCCCCAGAAAAATGAGGAGAAAAAATATTTGGCTCTTTGCCTTCTAATACTTGATCATAGCGAGAAGAATATTTCATATACGTAAAATTCGCACCTAAAATTTGGTTTTTTAATGGCAATAATTCAGCAATTTTTTGGAAACTTTGCTCATGAATATTACGGGCCGCTTCAAAGAAATACACACGATTTTTATTCGCTAATTCAATAATTTCTGCCATCTCATCAGGTGTTGAAAAAGCTGGTTTTTCAACAATTACATTTTTTTTCGCTAAAATTGCTTGTTTCGCTTGTTCAAAATGTAATGAATTTGGTGAGGCAATATAAACCGTATCCATATGTGCAATACCAAAAAACGTCTCTAAATCAATTGCATATTCCACATCCCCATAGCGAGAACCAAATTCTTGTGCCGTTGCTAGTTTCCGAGAATAAACAGCCGTTAAATCATACGCACCCGTTTCTAAAGCTGCTGCAACAAATTGATGACTAATCCAATTGGTACCAATTACGCCTAAATGTATCATAATCAAAAACCTCCATTTTTTGTTTATTTACTCTCTTTATAATAGTAATCTCTCGTACAAAAGTCACGTAATTACCCTGCCTTAAAGCGCTAGGAGTTCTTCAAGTTATTTATTAGGATCATCAAATGCCTGTAATAAATCAAAGGTTACCTGTGACTTAAGTTCAATCGTTGCTGGTGTTACGTGGCAATTGTAAGCAAGGACTTGCACACCTTGATCAATTGCAGCACCCAGATTTTCAGCAAAGGCAGGTTGCATCTCTTGGTGAATCGTTGCTTGCTTAATTTCTTCAAATTGGACCACAAACAAAATGTAACAGCGGTAACCCGCTTTAGTTGCAGCCATTAGTTCAGTGACATGCTTCAAGCCACGAAGTGTTGGCGCGTCAGGAAAAGCACCGATGCCTTTATTTTCTAAAGTCATGCCTTTCACTTCGACAAAAGCTTGTTCGTCCGCATCCGTTTCCACTAGAAAATCAAATTTTGAATGTGCAAATCGTTGCTCACGTTTAACAGTTTGGATCGTACCAACTAAACCAGGAAGCACAATTTGACCATTTTTTAACGCTTCATTGACTAATGTATTCGGTACTTGACTATCAATATTAATCCAAAAAGAACCTTTTTTTACTGCAATCAAATCGTAATCTGTTTTTCTTTTAGGCGATGGTTGATAACTAAGCGCCACAATAGCACCTGGTAAAAAAACTTCTTTCCCTCTGCCAGTATTTTTGACATGTGTGACCACTTCTTCATTCGTTTCCATTAAACGACAGTGTGCAATAAACCGATTGGGTCGTTCGATAAAATAAGCAAGTTGGACATTCGGGTACTTCATACACAGACTTCCTTTCTTACACACTATACCATAAAAAAACAAGGAAAAGTATAGACCAAAACCAACAATTTTACTATCTTGTGTCAATCATTAAATATTTGTCAATTCTCAGCGATTTAGTCGAATATTTTAGACAAGTTCTATATAATAAAGGTAACGAAGACGAATAAATGAAAATGAAGGTTAGGAGGAATTTCTTTGAAAAAACATTGGACTTTCTTGGTTGGTGCATCTTTACTTACTGGATTAGCAGGCTCTATCCTCTGGAAAAAAAATAAACAGCTCCCTTCCCCACAGGAGCTTCAACACAACTATACTGGGCATTGGTGGTTTGTAGACGTGAAGAAAGCCACGCAACACACCTTGGAAATCACCTCATCTTTCAATGTTTTCATTGATGGCAAACAAACGCATGCCTTGCTTGTTGAATTAACCCCTAAACGCTTAGTTATCTTAGACAAGTTAGGTTACCATTTAATCATTCAATGTGAAAATGGTGTCCCTGCAACGCTTTACGATGAAGCCGACGATGAAACCTACACACTAGAACGGGCCATTTACAATTAATAAATCACCCACGACACATAAAATGAAGTATGTGCGGTGGGTGATTTATTTTTTTACATCCCTTGCAAAAGCATTCAGAAAGTTTTCTTACAACTTGAATATTATTAAATAGTCAAATGCGCCTTTTTCTGATAAACTTAGGATGATGTTTTTTTGAAAGGATGAGCCCCTATGACACCAAATCGCGAAGACTATTTAAAATTAATTTTTGAATTAGGTGGCGACGAAGTTAAAGTGAATAATAAACAAATTGTTTCTGGACTCGATGTTTCGGCAGCTTCGGTTAGTGAGATGATTTCAAAGTTAGTAAAAGAAGATTTGGTTGAGCATTCTCCTTATCAAGGGGTACAATTAACTGAAAAAGGCTTAAAAAAAGCGAGTACGTTAATTCGCAAACACCGAATCTGGGAAGTCTTTTTAGTAGAGCACTTAAATTACACTTGGAATGATGTGCACGAAGAGGCAGAAGTTTTAGAACATGTCACTTCACAGACGCTTGTGAACCGTTTAGCGGATTATTTAAATCATCCAGAATTTTGTCCACACGGTGGTGTTATTCCCGAAGATAATCAACCCATTCATGAGGAGAAACGCCAAACGTTAACAGACTACCCTGTTGGCACAAAAATTCGGATTGCACGTGTCTTAGACGAAAAAGAATTACTGGATTATTTAGTTTCCATTGATTTAAATATTCAAGAAGAATATACGATTAAAGAAATTGCTGCATATGAAGGACCAATCACCATTTATAATGAAAACAAAGAATTATCCGTCAGCTTTAAAGCAGCAAACACAATTTTTGTTGAGCCGTTGATTAGAGAAAGTGAGGAAAACTAATGAATGAAAAAGTAGCATTATTTACTATTTTCGGGGGGACAGGTGATCTTGCCAAACGCAAATTGTATCCTTCCCTGTTCCGCTTATATAAAAAAGGATTATTAGCTGAGCGTTTTGCGGTGATTGGTACCGCACGTCGGGAATGGACAGACGAATACTATCGTGAAATCGTTCGTGAAACCATTCAAGACTTAAATCCCACGGCCGAAGAGGCGACTGAATTTTCTAGTCATTTCTATTACCAATCACATAATGTGAATGATACGGAACATTATAATACCTTAAAAGAATTATCTGATCGCCTAAATGAACAATACCACTTAGAAGGCAATCACATTTACTATCTAGCTATGGCCCCTCAATTCTTTGGAACCATTGTTAATCACTTGAAATCACAACATATTATTTCGGAAGAAGGCTTTGATCGTCTAATTATCGAAAAGCCATTTGGTTCTGATTATGAATCTGCCTACGAATTAAATGAAGAAATTCGTGCTGCATTTCCTGAACAAGATATTTTCCGAATTGACCATTACTTAGGCAAAGAAATGATCCAAAATATTTCAGCCATTCGTTTTGCCAATAATATTTTTGAATCACAATGGAACAATCGTTACATTGATAATGTCCAAATCACCTTCGCTGAAAGCTTAGGTGTCGAGGATCGTGGCGGCTATTATGACCACAGTGGCGCACTAAAAGATATGGTTCAAAATCATATTTTACAAGTCGTTGCATTGCTTTCTATGGAGCCTCCTGTTGCTTTTTCTGAAAAAGAAATTCGGACTGAAAAAGTAAAAGCTTTACGTGCCATCCGCCTTTATTCTGAAGAAGAAGCCCTTCAAAATTTCGTGCGTGGACAATACGGCGAAGGTCAGCTAGCTGATCAAACATTTGCAGCCTATCGTGATGAACCGAATGTGGCAGAAACTTCATCCACTGAAACTTTTGTTGCTGGTAAATTTTTAATTGATAATTTCCGTTGGTCTGGCGTCCCTTTCTATGTTCGCACAGGTAAACGATTAACTGAAAAAGGCACACGTATTAACATCGTCTTTAAACAAGTACCTATTAATGTCTTCAAAGATGATACGTGTGAAGAATGCGATAAAACCGATTTACCACCGAATGTTTTAACTATCTATATCCAACCAACTGAAGGATTTTCATTAACCTTAAATGGAAAAGAAATCGGTCAAGGGTTCAATACAACTCCAGTGAAACTTGATTTCCGTCAAAGTGCTGAAATGACTGAAAATAGTCCAGAAGCATACGAAAAACTTCTATTAGACTGCCTAAATGGCGATAGTACAAACTTCTCTCATTGGGACGAAGTTGCCCAATCTTGGCGCATTGTTGACATTATTCGACATGCTTGGGATAAAACAGACGTTTCTTTCCCTAATTATGCCGCTGGCACAATGGGCCCGCAAGCTGCCTTCGACTTATTAGAAAAAGATGGCTTTACTTGGGAATGGCAACCAGATAACTGGTACCGTGACCGCGGTCAACTTGATCAATAAATAAGCCAAAAAAGATCCGCTAGTCGTTAACTAGCGGATCTTTTTTCTTGTTTATTCGAATCCTTCAGCAACCGCTTCTGGATAATTTTCTTCAACAATGTGTGCGCAACGGCCACAAAGTGTTGGTAATTTTTCATCTGAGCCGACATCTTGACGAACGGAACGACAACGGTCACACGTTTCGCCTTCTGCTTTTTCAACTAAAATAGCCATGTCTTCAAATTGAACAGCTTCACTAGGTGCTACTTCTTTTGATACTTCAAAGTCGGAAACAATTAGTAATTGAGCAATATCTGCATCAACAGCTGTCATTAATTGACGAATTTGTTCATTTGGATAAACGGTCACTTTGGCTTCTAACGATTTACCGATTAATTTAGAATGACGAGCTTCTTCCAACGCTTTTAAGACATTGTCACGGAAATCCATAAAGGCTGCCCATGTATCCATCAATTCTTCTTCATTAGTAAACGTTTCGTAACCTGGGAATTCAGCTAATTGCACATACTCTTCTTCTTCTTGTAAGAAACTCCAAATTTCTTCCGCTGTATGTGGAATAATTGGTGTCAATAATTTTGTTAATGAAACCAATGTTTGATAGAAAACAGTCTGCATACAACGACGTTGATAATCGTTTTCTGCTTCAATATAAACGACATCTTTCGCAAAGTCTAAATAGAAAGAAGATAAATCTACCGTTAAGAAGTTCATAACTGTCCGATAAATATGCATAAAATTATATTTTTCATAACCATTTTCACGGATTTCTTGAATGACTTGATTTAAACGAACCGTCATGTATTTATCTACAGAACGTAAATCAGCATAAGCTACAGTATGCTCAGCTGGATTAAAATCACTCGTATTCGCTAACAAGAAACGCATAGTATTACGGATTTTCCGGTACACTTCAGATACTTGGTTTAAGATATCCATTGAGACACGCACATCAGCTTCCGCGTCAACACTACTTACCCACAAGCGTAAGATATCTGCCCCCATTTGGTTAATAACTTTTTCAGGTAAGATGGTATTGCCTAACGATTTACTCATCTTACGGCCTTCGCCATCGAGAACCATCCCTTGAGAAATGATTGATTTATAAGGCGCTACCCCATTGATAGCAACACTTGTTGTAATACTTGAGTTAAACCAACCACGATATTGGTCAGAACCTTCTAAATACATATCTGCTGGGAAAGTTAACTCTTCTCTTTCTCGTAAAACTCCTTCATGTGAAGAACCTGAGTCAAACCAAACGTCCATGATATCTGTTTCTTTGGTAAACTCGCCATTTGGTGAACCTGGATGTGTAAAGCCTGCTGGTAGTAACTCTTTTGCTTCACGCATAAACCAGATATTTGATCCATGTTCTGCAAATAAATTCGCTACATGTTCAATTGTTTCTGGCGTAATGATGGCTTCCCCATTTTCAGCATAGAAGATCGGTAATGGTACACCCCACGCTCTTTGGCGAGAAATTACCCAATCACCACGGTCACGAATCATATTATACAAACGTGTTTTTCCCCAAGGAATTAGCCAGTCAACTTTCTCAACTTCATCTAAAATATCTTGACGGAATTTAGAGATTGAAGCAAACCATTGTGGCGTTGCACGGTAGATAACTGGTTTTTTGGTACGCCAATCATGTGGATAACTATGCGTAAAGAAATCTAATTTTAATAACGCGCCTTTTTCTTCTAATAACTCAGTAATCATTGGATTCGCTTTGTCATAGAAAATTCCTTCAAAACCAGGTGCTTCATCTGTAAAGACCCCACGACTGTCAACAGGAGAAATAACAGGTAAATCATATTTACGGCTAACGATATAGTCATCTTCACCATGTCCTGGTGCGGTATGAACTAAGCCAGTTCCGGCATCTAGCGTCACGTGGTCGCCTAGCATAACAAGTGATGTTCGATCATAGAATGGATGTTGAGCTGTCATACGATCTAATTTTTCACCAGAAAATTCTCGCAAGACTTCTACTTCTTCCCAACCAATCGCTTCTTTAACTGTTGCTAATAAATCTTTAGCAATTACAAATTTACGACCGTCTGCCTTCACTTCAACATACGTAAAATCAGGATTAACTGAAATACCTAAGTTGGCTGGTAATGTCCAAGGGGTTGTCGTCCAGATGACGAAGGCTGTCTCGTTATCTAAAAGACCTTTACCATCGGCCACATTAAAAGCTACGTAAATAGAAGGTGATTTTACATCTTTGTATTCAATTTCTGCTTCTGCTAAAGAAGATTCACTTGAAGGAGACCAATAAATTGGTTTTAAGCCTTTATAAATATAGCCTTTTTCTGCCATCTTACCAAAAACACGAATTTCTGCTGCTTCATACTCTGGATCTAACGTAATATATGGATGTTCCCAATCGCCTGACACACCTAAACGTTTAAAATCGTTACGTTGTTTATCGACTTGTGATAAGGCATACTCTTTACATTTTTCGCGATACTCAGCGACAGTCATTTCTTTACGTTTAACCCCTTTATTGGTTAACACTTGCTCAATTGGTAAACCATGGGTATCCCAACCAGGCACATAAGGAGAACGGAAACCAGACATTGATTTTGAACGAATAATAATATCTTTACTGATTTTATTCAAAGAATGTCCTAAATGAATATTTCCGTTTGCATACGGAGGGCCATCATGTAAAACAAAGGTTGGTTTTCCTTCGTTTAATTTTTGACGTTGTTCATATAAGCCTTTTTCTTCCCAGTCTTTTTGCCATTCTGCTTCACGGTTTGGCAAGTTCCCACGCATTGGAAAAGCTGTTTTTCCTAATTGCAATGTTTCTTTCATTTTCATATGCATTTGCCTCGCTTTCATTTTATCGATTTAATTGTGTTAGTTCATACTAAAGATGAACGATAGCTGATAAAAGTAGATAAAAAAAGAGTACTCCATCCCAAGGGACGAAGTACTCGTGTTACCACCCAAATTCAAAGTAGAGTTGCCCCTACTTTCTCTGAAATTGATAACGGTAATTATCCGGCAGTTCCTACTCAAGTGTTCAGAACTGCATCTAGGATAGAGGATCTGTTTAATGCCAGTGTCTGTCAAACTTTCACTATCATTGACTCGCTGCTAAGAATAAACATTAAACGTTCTGTTCTATCTATTTTGATTCTTCTTCAATTGTTTCTTCAGTGACTTCAATTACAGGCTTTTTTTCTACTACAGCATCTGTGTTCTCTTCAGAGTTTACAACAGTTTCATTTTCGTTGTCAAGGTCTTGTTCATCAAGAATTTCCTTAACTGCTGTATGTTTGTCTCCGACATAACTAGAAAAAGGCTTTAAAATCTCTTCCCACTCTTCACTCTTCACTTGCTCTAATTGAGTTTCAAGCATTAAGCTTAAGCGTTGATGGAAGACACGTGTTTTCTTCTTCAAGTCTTCTGTTTCCCCAGCTAATTGGCGAGCACGTTCAATTGCTTCTGCTAAGATTTGTGTTGATTTCGCTTCAGCATCTGCAATCATTGCATTTGATTTACGTTCAGCTTCTACCAAGGTTTCTTTGGCTTGGTTATCTGCCGAAGTGATAATCATTTCTGATTCTTTGTTGGCACTTGATTTCACTTTATCAGCGGTATCTTGTGCAACAATAATTGATTGGTTCAATGCATCTTTCAATTCATTGAAGTATTGTAATTTTTCTTCTGCGTGTTTTAATGATTTCTCAAGTTCACGATTTTTTTGTAATGCATCTTCATAATCACGTGTGACTTGATCTAAAAAGTCATCTACATCGTCTTGGTTATAGCCTCTCATTTTTGTTGAGAAGTCTTTGTTTTGAATATCTAATGGAGTTAATGCCATATTCCTTCACCTCTTTGGATTATTTTTGTAAAACCCCTTATGAACACATTCTCATACTAATCCTGAAATAGCAAATATCTTACTTTTTTTATTATACACAACTTCGTCTGAATGAACAGCCAAAATGGTTTTCTTAAACAAAAGTTCGAGATTATTTTCTCAATACCCCTAAGAGGACACGAAATTTTTCTTTCTTTGTTTTTCCTTCTAATTCTTGAATCTGAAGGCGCCCAAATCCCCGTATCGAAACAATATCTAATAAGTCTAAAGCAAAATCTGGTCGTGTCGTTTCTGTCCAATTGACTTTTACTTTACCAGATTCGATCAATTGTTTTGATCGCTGCCTTGAAATATTAAATACGGCGGAAATCACACTATCCAGCCGCAAAGAGCTCATAGTCGTTCGCTCTTCCTGCCAACCATCCTTCGGTATCAAAATTTGTGTATAATCACGCTCTTCTAAACGAACAGTAATTTTACCAATTTTGTCGACTTGGTTAACAACGAAGCCAGCTACTTCTTGTGCTATAAAAACCTGCCACTTATCACCATCGGAAATAATATCTCCAAAGGCTTCCCTACGAACCCCAACATTCATCAAGGTGCCTAAAATTTTCCCATGAGATAATGTCGCAAATTTAGATGGATAAATAATTTCAAATAATACAACACCAAAATCTGTCTCTTCTGGTATGTAATACGCTGGATAAATCAAGCAGCGTTTTCGTTCTGCTTGCTCATAACCACCATAAAAAGTAAACGATAAATCACTGTTTTGTCGAATCAACGTTTCCAAAATATACGCCTGTCTAGGATCAAGAAAGTCTGTCAAATAAGGCGCGTATTGCATCTCCACTTGCTCTAGCCAATCCCCGACAGTGTCAATAAAAGGATGTTCATCTTTGCGGAAATGTTGATACACATTTGCGTTCATAGATAAATCATCCTTTCTAAAAGTTATTAATAAACAATAGCTCGTAAAATGACTGCTAAGCCACCCGCTGCTAGGTTAAGGACAATAATCCCTACCATTACGTTAAATCCAACCATTCCAATCCTTAAATTCAAACGGTCAAACAAACTTAAGTATGGTTCACAAATTCTAGAGAGCAAACGCCCGAAAGCAGAATCATATGCTCCTGGAAACCATGAAAGTAGCGCGTAAATCACTAGTAATCCTGAATAGATTTGAACGCCTTTGTATAATAGAGTAATCAGTGTTGCGATAATAACACCTCCCTAAGGCTTAGAAATCAAAGAATTGTTTGTTGGCTAAAGATTGTGCTGTCGCACTATCAATTTCCATATTCGCTGGTGTGCATAAGAAGATTTCATTGCCAACGCGCTGAATATCTCCGTCTAAAGCATACACAGTACCAGTTAAGAAATCAACGATGCGTCGTGCTTGGTCTTCTTCTACTAATGTAAAATTAACTAGCACAGCTTCTTCAGCAAATAAATGTTTCGCAATGCTCATTGCTTCTGAATACACACGTGGTTCAATAATAGTAATTTTATGTGTTTTTGCATTGGCGGTGCTTTCTTGTGCTCGTCTTGTATTCGTAGTCGCTGATTGATTAGAACTACGCATAGAAACCACTTTTTTCTCTGTGTAAGCAGCTTGTTGTGTGTCTCTTTCTTGATGCGCTTCAGCAGAACGATAGCGTGCAGAAGGTTTTTCAACTACAGGCTCACTTTGTTGTGTATAAGCTGGCTGATTGTAACTTTCCTGTTGTTGAACAGGGCGTTGTGGTTTAGGCCGAGCTGCACGACGCGGTGGTTCATTAACTGCTTTGCGCTCTTCATATTCTTCGTAGTTATCATAATAATCATCTTCTTCGCCAGATAAGCCAAAAAAGCTCGATAACGCATCCTTGTTAAAAATTGACATAAATTCCTCTCCTTTACGCATCTCTGAATAACGCTGTTCCGATTCGTATAAAAGTTGCACCTTCTTCAACTGCGATTGGGAAATCGTTACTCATTCCCATGCTAAGTTCTGTACAAGGAGCAAAAGATAAATGTTTCTCATTTACGGTCATTTGCAGCTCTTTTAATTCTCTAAATGTTGCATGTAATACTTCTTCACTTGCCCCAAAAGGTGCCATAGTCATTAGACCGACGATTTGAATTTTGTCCAAATCAGCAAGTTCTTGAATGAAAGGTAAGACGTCTTCTTTACGAAAGCCGTGCTTGCTTTCTTCCCCAGTTATATTCACTTCAACAAAACAACGAATAACTTTCGTTGCTCTTTTTTGAATTTCTTTGGCTAGACTCAGACTATCTAATGCATGAAAATAATCTATCTCATTAATAATTAATTTTACCTTCCTACGTTGTAAATTACCAATTAAATGCCACTGAATATCATTAAATTTTTCCAATCCAGCTTTCTTTTCTAGTAACTTATCTACTCGGTTTTCAGCTAAATTCTGGACACCAAGCTGAACAAGCTCTGCTGCTTCCTCAATTCCTACTGATTTAGTGACGCCAATCATTGTCACATCAGCAACAGAGCGCTGTGAGCTTTTGCATGCTAGCTGAAGTTGATTATTAATATTTGTTAAGTTTTCAGCTATCATTTCTAATCGATGCTCCTTATCGTTTTCTGCGGAAAAATGGTGGCGTACTTAATTCGTCATCATTGTGATTTGGTTCTTCACGGTGGAATGTGTCAAATTCTTTTTTGTCTACTTGTTCTAATGAAGATTCATCAACTTTTGGACGTGTATTTTGTTCTCTGCGAATATCCCAATCGCCAAAAGCACTTGCTTCTTCTTGTGATTTTGGTTGATCCATTTCCACAGATTGAGTTGTTTGTTGCATTGGTTGAACCGCTTGTCTTGTTTGACGGTGCGGTTTTCTATCCTTTTTTGATTCATCAATACCTGTAGCGATTACTGTTACACGAATTTCGTCGCCTAAATCTTCGTTGATTGATGTACCTAGGATGATGTTCACATCACCTGAAGCAGCATTTGTAACGATATCTGAAGCATCTTGTGCTTCAAACAAGGTCATATCTAAGCCACCAGTAATGTTTAATAAGACTTGTTCCGCACCATCGATTGATGTTTCTAACAATGGTGAAGAAATAGCTTTTTTCGTTGCTTCAATTACGCGTTCTTCGCCGCTCGCTACACCAATTCCCATTAAAGCTGTTCCTTGGTTTTCCATCACTGTTTTCACGTCAGCAAAGTCCAAGTTTACGTAACCTGGTGCTGTGATTAAATCTGAAATCCCTTGAACACCTTGACGTAATACATTATCAGCTTCTCTAAATGCTTCAAGCATTGGCGTTTTCTTGTCAACTACTTCTAATAAGCGGTTGTTTGAGATAATTAATAGTGTATCAACGTTTTCTTTTAATAAAGCAATTCCTTCAGCGGCAAAACGACCACGTTTTGGACCTTCAAAACTAAATGGACGAGTTACTACACCAACTGTTAAAGCGCCTAATTCTTTAGCGATTTTTGCAACTACTGGCGCAGCACCTGTACCAGTTCCGCCACCCATACCAGCAGTAATGAAAATCATATCCGCGCCTTGTAATGATTCTGAAATCACTTGTTCACTTTCTTCTGCAGCTTTTTGGCCAACTTCAGGTTGTGAACCGGCACCTAAACCACGAGTGTATTTAGGGCCTAATTGAATCACTGTTTCTGCTTTTGAATGTTTTAATGCTTGAACGTCTGTATTGGCTGTGATAAATTCCACGCCTTTAACGTTTTCTTCGATCATACGGTTTACAGCGTTTCCGCCGCCGCCACCTACACCGATAACTTTAATGACTGCACCGTTGTTAATGTTATTGTCTAATGAAAATTCCATGATATCGTATCCTCCTGTTTGTGTGATTAGTCGAAAATGTTCGAGAAGAAGTCTTTGATTTTGCCTGTCACTTTTTCACCAGACTCACGTTCGTTGAATTCTTCGTATTCTTCTTGAGGCTGTTCAGCATATGTGTCATAGCGAACTTCTTGTTGGACAGCGACTGATTGTGCTGGTTTCGATTTTTCACCAGGGATTGCATATTTGGCAATGTGATAAATATCGTTTAGTTGCGCTGAATATTCCACAATGCTAATGACATTAGCAAAGACTGGGTTACGTAAGCCCATGTGATTTGGTACGTATAGTTTTACGTTGGCTTCAAAAATCTCTTGCGCCAAATCGACAATACCTGGCATACTAGCGGCGCCACCAGTTAACACAACGCCTCCAGGTAATTCAAACGCATCAATTTCATCCAGAACTTCTTTTGATTTTCTCAAAATTTGTTCCACACGCGCTTCAATAATTTCTGAAAGGTAACGTTCGTCCACTCTTACAGGCTCTGACTTACCGATAACATCAACAGGAAACTCTTCGTTTGCTGAAGTTCTTTCTGGATAAGCATCCCCATAATTAATTTTTAAGGCTTCGGCGTTGTTAAAAGAAGTATTCAATACGATTGAGATATCTTTCGTGATGAACTCGCCGCCTTCTTGGTTAACATGAGTAAATTTCAATTGTTTGTCGTGGATAACAGATGTCGTTGTTTGACCGCCACCCATATCAATGACAATTGTTCCAAAGTCTTTTTCGCCATCTGTTAAAATTGTTTCCGTTAAAGCAAGCGGTGTAATCACTAATTCGTTAATTCCTAAGCCAGCTTTTTCAACACATTTACGGATGTTATGGATGATTGTTTTTGGTCCAGTATAGACAACGCCAAACATCTCCATGCGAACGCCAAGCATTCCACGTGGGTCTTTGATGCCTTCAAAGCCGTCGACGGTAAAGTCTTGCGGTAAGATTGCAACAATTTGACGTTCAGGAGGAGTTGAACGAACCAAAGCTGCAGATGCGACGTTGCGCACATCCTCATCTGTAATTTCTTTTGATTCACTGCTAACAGCTATCATTCCTTGACAGCTTTCTACTTCTAATAAATTCGCTGGTAATCCAACATTTACGCTTTTAATTTGAATGCCGGCTTTTTCTTCGGCTTGTCGAACGGCCCGTTGGATTGCTTGAACTGTTTGATCAATATCGACGACAATCCCTCGATTCAAACCGTCTGATTTTGCATTTCCAACGCCGATGATGTTCATTTGACCTTCAATATATTCAGCGACAACTACTTTGACAGAAGTTGTACCAATATCGAGGCCTACATACATTCCTGTTTTTGCCATGAACGGAATTCCTCCTCCTATTAATTCCAATATCTAAGCGGACAAAGGCGTCCGTTTAACTATCTCTTTTTTAGTATTATTCACTTCTTCCAATTTTACCATAAAAATGGGGGTTTTAGAAAGCAGATTATACGAATTTGTTCGTTAATTTTTGAAACATTTTTGTAAAAAACTTATTCTGCTTGTTGCACTTCTTGATTTTCTCCATTTGTTGGCGTACCGTTATTCGCTTCATCCGTTGCTACGCCTGCATTTGGGTCCACAACTTCTTGATTTTCAACCGCTGAATCTTCGGAAACTTCACTGCCCGTTTCTTCACTTTCTTTTTCATACGGATAAGAAAAAATGCCGACTTCCATATCAACGATTCCAGGTTTGTCCATTTGCTCGGCTACTTGTGAATAATAAGCCATTTTTTCACTTAAATCAGAAATATTAACAATCACTCGATTTCCATCATTCATATAGACATTAATCAAGTCTTTATTGGTTTTTGATGGTGCATATTTAATTTCTGAAATTCCTTGTTTAATTTCTTGAGGTAATTTGTTGTAAGAGGCCATTAATTCAGGGATTAATTTATCCTCTTTGAAATTCTCAAAAATTGGTTTGCCACTTTCAGCAGCTTTGGTGGTTTCCGCCAAAGTTTTACCATTCTCTAAAATCGGATGATAGCCGCCTTTAGTCGCAGCAAGAGCGACAATTTGATACTCTTGAATATCAATTTTAAATGAATTAATACCATTTAACTTAATGTTCGCCTTTTTTATAATTGGAAACTTTTTCTGAATATTTGCAGAAAAATAATTTCTATTTGAATACTGCTCCCATAAGCCACTGCCCGTTTCAAGTTTTGACTGCTGAATAATCGCTTGACTCTCCACACTTTTGTTACCTGAAACTGTTACTTCACTCAATCGACTAAGAGGCGAAACAAAATACAATGCCACTAAAATGGCTGTCCCTAAACAAGTTAAAATAAAGGCTAAACGCCTATATAAGCGCTTGTTCCGTGTTTTCTTAACGTTCGGTAAACGATCTGCAAAATGCTCCTCTTCTTCCACTGTTTCTTGTGGAAGATGTTGTTGAGGCTCTTCTTGACTTTGTTCTTGTAAAGTGATGGTGACTTCTGCTTGTTCGTTTTCACCTTTTGAAGCAGCTTCTTCCGCTTGCTTCTTCAAATATTCTTGGTTTTGTTTTTGCCAAGGTGTCAGTTCAGGTTGAGACTCTTCCGATTTTTTTGGAGGTAATGGTTTTCTTTTTTTGAATATATCGTTCTCGTTACTAATCTTCCACACCTCCTATCTCAGACTAACGTTTTCACAACTTGATACAAACGATCACTTGCATCTGGGATGCCTTCCCCTTTGGACGCCGTTGCCATCTGTTGTCTTTTTTCATTGTTTAATAAAATATCATCAATTGCCGCAACTAAACGAGCGCCGGTCAATTCTGCATCTGGAATCATTTCAACAGCACCAACTTTTACTAAGCTTTGCGCGTTTTTCGTTTGATGATCATTTGTGACGTAAGGACTCGGAATTAAAATTGCTGGTAATCCTAATGCGGTGAACTCCGCAATTGAGGTTGCTCCTGCACGTCCCACCATTAAATCGGTATTAGCCATCACTTCAACCATTTTATCAATATACGGTTGCACACTTATGTTTGTCAATTTCTTTTCAGAAAGCTTTAGACTTTCTTGAAGTTCCTGATAATATCTTTCTCCTGAAGCGTATAAAACTTGATACTCTCTCTCTTCAAACAAAGGAAAGGCCTGTTCAAACGCTTGATTAATTTTCAAGGCGCCACGACTTCCGCCAAATAAAACCACCGTTTTCTTTGCTGGATCCAAGCCAAACTCTGATAAAATAGCTGACTTTTCCACCGTTACGACTTCTTGTCCCCGCGGGTTCCCTGTCAAAATTGTTTTTTCTTTCGGGAAAAAACTAGCGACATCCGGAAAACAAATCGCAATTTTATCCACATAACGACTTAAAAATTTATTTGTCATTCCAGGGATACTATTTTGTTCATGAATAATTGTCGGTATTTTTAATTGGTGGGCCGCATAAACCACTGCACCAGAAACATAACCGCCTGTACCAATGACCACATCTGGTTGAAATTCACGAATAATTTTTTTTGCTTTATTAATGCTTGTTAAAAATAAATAAATTGTTTTAAAATTTTGAGGACTTAGCGAACGCTTGAATCCTTGAATTTTAATCGTTTTAAATGGAATTTTCGCCTTTGGCACAATTTGACTTTCTAGACCATTTTCTGTTCCCACATACAAGAATTCTGTTGCAGGTGCTTCTTTTTTGACGTGTTCGACGAAGGATAACGCAGGATAGATATGCCCACCTGTGCCACCACCAGTTACTAGTATCTTCATTTTCTCACATTTCACTTTCTTTTAATTGTTGAACAGCTTGCATAAAGGCTTCCCCACGTACTTCAAAATTCGGGTATTGATCCCAACTTGCGCAAGCAGGTGATAGTAAAATAGTATCATCTTTTTCCGAATAATCAAAGGCAATGGTAACCGCCGTTTGAACATTTTCAGCAAATAAAATTGTTTCAATGTTCGCTTTTTTAGCAGCTTCCGCCAATTTTTCTTTGGTTTCTCCAAATAAAACAATTGCTTTGAGTCCCAGCAGAGCAGGAACTAATTCATCAAATGAGTTACCGCGATCCAAGCCACCCGCAAGTAAAAGTAGCTTTTGGTTGTCAAACCCACTTAACGCCATCTCTGTAGCTAAAATATTGGTTGCTTTTGAATCGTTATAAAAACGTCTTTGCTGAACTTCGCCAACAAATTGCGTTCGATGGGGAACGCCCGAAAAGTTTTTCAAAGTTTGTCTAATCTGAACATTCGATACATTTTTTAATTTAGCTACACAAATCGCTGCGAGTGCATTTTCAATATTGTGACTGCCAGGAATCCCTAGCTCATCGGCGGACATAATATATTCTTCATTGAAATATAATTTCCCATCTAAAAGATAAGCCCCTTCTACTGCTTCTTTCGTTGAAAAAGGCAATACGTTGGCAGCTGTGGTTTTGGCTAACGTTTGAAGCTCTACTTGATTCCAATTTAAAATCAAGGTGTCATCTGCGGTCATGTTTTTTTGAATGGCCCATTTTGCAGCAACATATTCTTTCCGCGAACCATGATAATCCAAGTGTGCTTCAAAAATATTTGTAATTACTGCAATTTGTGGGTGAAACGTCTCAATTCCCATTAACTGAAAACTAGAAAGTTCCATCACAAGATCATCCTTGGCTGTTGCTTCTTGAGCCACCGTACTCGCTGGAAAACCAATATTTCCCGCCAAACGTGCCTCACCAGCCGTTCTGTCAGCGTTTAGCAGTAAACCAATCATCGTGGTCGTGGTTGTTTTACCATTGGTGCCCGTAATGCCGACAATTGGACATTCGGCAATTTGACCTGCTAATTCCACCTCAGTTATGATAGGAATTTTCCGAGTTAGTGCTTCTGCCACAAGTGGATTTGTATAAGGAATACCAGGATTTTTAACGATTAGTTCAAATTCTTCATCCAACAATTCAATTGGATGCCCCCCTGTAACAACACGAATACCCAAGGTTAATAAATCTTGGGCGTCAGGGTTTTGATCAAATTGTTTTGCGTCATTAACGGTAACGAGCGCACCTAACTCATGTAAGAGTTTCGCTGCGCTGACACCACTTTTAGCTAGTCCTAAAACCAACACTTTTTTGTTTTGATAGGTTGTTATTTTTTTCATTGTCAAATTCCCCTTTGATAGATTAGAAAAGAATCCATAATGTGATTCCTGAACAGATTAAACCGACAGACCAAAAGACAAAATCAATTTTCCATTCAGACCAACCACACATTTCAAAATGGTGATGAATTGGTGACATTTTAAAAATCCGTCGACCAAATAATTTAAATGAAGCAACTTGTAAAATAACACTTGCTGTTTCACAAACGTAGACAAGTCCAATTAAAAGTAGCGTCCATTCTTGATGCAAAATAATTGAAATTGCTGCTAACAATCCACCTAATGCTAATGAACCAACATCACCCATGAAGATTTTTGCTGGTTTTCTATTATAAGGGAAAAAGCCAATCAGCCCACCAATCACACTTAGGCAGATAATCACAACATCAAATTGTTGTTGTTTCCAGGCAATAATTACATAAGTACCAAATGAAATTGTTCCTAAACCAGCAACTAAGCCGTCAATCCCATCTGTCAAATTCACGGCATTAGAAAAACCGACTAACCAAAAAATAATAAACACGCCATAAAAAATACCTAACGGAACTTCTGCTAATCCAAACAAATCTAAGGTGTCTGAAAAGCCTTCACTTCGATAAACAAAGTAGAAAACCAACCCACCAAAAATTTGACCAATTAATTTTTGACGAGAGTTTAAGCCCATGTTCCGTTTTTTAAAGACTTTAATGAAATCATCTAAATAACCTAGCAAACCGTATAATACTAAAATAAATAGAATAATTAGTAGAGACGGCGTAAATTGGTGGAAGAACAACCCCATTGCTAGCGAAGTAATCAAGCTGGCTACAAGGAAAACGACTCCCCCCATTGTAGGGGTACCTGTTTTCACGCTATGCCAAGTTGGGCCATCTTCACGAGTAACCTGCCCTTGTTTTTTCATTTGAAAATAGCCAATGAATAGTGGCATTACGCTCACTGTAATGGCAAAACTCACCACTATGGGAATAAAAATCTGTGTCCACTCCATGTTATCTCTCCTAATTATTCTACGTTATTATTCTGTGCCTTCTAAAGTCACGGTTAATTTTTTCTCCGTAATTTCAGTTTCAGCAGCGATACTTTGTTTCGTCACATAACCTTCACCTTTAAACTCGACAGTCAAACCTAATAGATCGCCAAACTTGGTAACATCGCTCTTCGACCAGCCGGTTAAATCAGGCATATAGTTCGTTCCATTTGTGATCAAAATCAATTTCTGATTAGGCATTAATGTTTGACCAGACGGTGTTGATTGTTTCTTGATTTTTTCACCATCACCGATAATCACAGGATCCACCCCGTTCACTTTGGCATTGGCCAACGCTTCCGCTGGTGTCATGTTTTTATAATCAGCAACTGTGACTTTATCAGAAGCTACTTTCGTTGTTTCCGGATCTGTCTCTTTAATGTCTAACGCTAATTTCATTAATGGGTTTGCAATTGCCGCCATTGCTTCTGAAGGCGAACCTGATTTTGCTTGTCTAAGTGTAATATACAAAACATATTCAGGATTATCCGCTGGGACCATTTCCACTACAGAAGACAAGACTTGACTTGCTCCATCAACGTACCCTTTACCATCTGAAATCTGGGCAGTTCCTGTTTTGGCAGCAACATGATAGCCTGGTACTTTATAAATATCATACGCAATCCCGTAAGTCGGGTCTTCAACAGTATCAATCATGTACGTACGAATCTGTTGAGCTGTTTGCGCTTTGATTGGGGTTCCTACGATTTGTGGTTCCGTAATCGTTTCTTTTCCTGTATTTTTGTCAACAATTTTGCTGATGTAATGAGGTTGCAACATTGAACCGTCATTTGCAATAGCTGAGAAACCTTTCATCATTTGGAAATTAGTAACCGTAATCCCTTGACCAAAAGCTGAATTGGCCCGATCAACAATATTATTATCTGGAAGTTTCCCAGTGTGTTCTGAAGTTAAACCTGAATGTGTGCTTGAACCAAACCCAAATTTTTTCAAATATTCGACCCACTTGTCGCCACCCATTCGTTGTTCCAAGTTCACCATTCCGATATTACTAGACCAAGAAATAGCTTGACGATAAGTTAAAGACGTTTTGTCTTTTAAATTGCCGACATCATGGTCGTTAATCGTGGTGTCACCAACAGTGATGCCACCTACGCGGTTAAATGATTCATTTGGATTAAACAATCCTTGCTCAATGGCAGCCGCCGACGTAAATAATTTAAGCGTTGAGCCAGGTTCATACGGACTTTCAACCAATAGGTTCTGCCACGTGCCATTATTGTCTAATCCTTGTTTCGTTTCAGGATTAAATGTTGGCCGTTGAGACATGGCAACAATTTCGCCTGTTTTTGCTTCCATTAACATGGCAGTCATGGAAACTGGTTCATATTTTTCATTAACTTGCGTCATCAAATCTTCTAAGGTATTTTGCAAGCGACTATCTAGCGTTGTGTAAATATCTTGACCATCCACTGCTTTTTTCTCTTCCGCCACAGTTCCTGGTAAGGCATTACCGTAAATATCTTTTTCAAAATACACACGGCCATCGGTTCCGCTTAAAATATCATTATAGGCCTGTTCTAGTCCCATCGCGCCTACTAAGCCTTCTTTATCATCATCTGGATTGGCTGCTTTTGTATAGCCAATAAAGTGAGAAGCAAACTGCCCATTGGGATATAATCTGGCTGGATGTTCATTGAAATAAACACCTGAGATTTTTTTCTTTTTCAAATCTGCTTCAATTTTTTGGCGTGTTTCCAAGGTGATGTTTTGACCACCCGTACCAAATTCCACTTGATATTGTGTTGACCCATCTTCATGGATCCCATTATTCAAGTATTTCAATGCTGTTTTTTTGTCTAGTTTGGTATATTTCGCTAAAATTTCAGCAATATCATCGAAGTCTTTTTTCTCCGCATATAGCTTTTCATTATTTTGTCCCGTATATTTTTTTGATAATACGACATATAACGAATAGGAAGTAGCATCTTCTGCAATTGGATTACCATATCGATCTAAAATTGATCCTCGCTTAGCTTTTACCACTTGGCTTCCTTCATATAGAGAAGCTGTTTTTTCCTTTAGTGATACACCGGCTACTTTGCCTGTTGCCACAATGTATGTCGTTCTAAAGGCAAATAAAAAGAACAATCCAATACTCGTAGCGAATAAAATGATGCCTACTTTTTTACGATTGTTCATCGGATTTAAGTTTTTCTTTTTCATGAATTGTTTAAATTTATGTCTTTTACTCATTATTTAACAGTCCTAACATTGTCGCCGTTATTTTCTAGTCCTTGTTTTTTAGCGACATCTTTGATTCGATCTGATTTAGAAAGTTCGCTTCTTTCTTGTTCCAATTTCAAAGCGTTATCTTCCTTTTCTTTAATGACTGCTTGTGTTTCTGTAATATCGTTCATGGTTTGGACAATTGTCGTTCTTACTTGAATTGTCGCAATTGCAATACCAATCGTTGCACAAACTAATACAACACCGATTAATTTTTCTAGTAAAGAGACATTTTTTAGTTTCTTTTTGGGTAATAGAGTGGGGACAGGTAGTGTTTCCTCTTGCATTTTTCTGTCTTGCTCTGTTGCCACAATTGGCTGATCCATTTCTGGTGCTTCATAATGGAAATCATTTACTTTCTTCAATTCAGCCATGTGTCTACCCCTCTCTCTATCTAGATTTTATTTTTTCGGCAATGCGTAACTTCGCACTTCGTGAACGATTATTCTCAGATAACTCACTGTCACTTGGTAAAATTGGTTTTCTAGTAATTACTTTTAATTCTGGTTGAAATTCTTCTGGTACCACTGGAATGCCTGGTGGCAAATCTTGTACCGTACTGTATTCTTTAAACATTGTTTTAACGATACGATCTTCTAACGAATGGAACGTAATCACACTGATTCTGCCATTTTTCGCTAGCAAATCAATTGCTTGTTCTAGCGACTCTTCAACTGCCCCTAATTCATCATTAACGGCAATGCGAATTGCTTGGAAAATTCGTTTTGCAGGATGTCCACCTTTGCGTCTTGCTGGAGCTGGAATCGCCGTCTTAATAATCTCAACGAGTTCACCTGTTGTTTCAATTGGTTGCTTTTCGCGAACACGTTCAATTTCTCGAGCAATCTGTTTCGAAAATTTCTCTTCCCCATAACGAAAGAAAATTTTTACTAACTCACCATAGCTATACGTATTCACCACTTCGCGAGCCGTCAAGGATGCATCTTGATCCATGCGCATATCTAAGGGCGCGTCTTGATGATAGCTAAAACCACGTTCTGCTTCATCTAATTGTGGTGAAGAAACACCTAAATCGTATAGAATTCCATCAACATGGAACACCCCGTGTTCTGCCAATTCTTCTTTAATATTTCTAAAATTTGATTTGATGAAGGTCACTTGACCTTTGTCTACATATTTCTGCAAACGAGTCTTAGCATGTGCCAACGCTTTTTGGTCTTGATCAAAGGCATATAAATGACCGTGCTCATTCAATTGTGTCAGTAAGTATTCACTATGTCCGGCACCACCGAGTGTGCAATCTACGTATACGCCATCCGGCTTCACTTGTAATCCATCCACTGTTTCTTTTAAAAGAACAGTGTAATGGCGAAATTCTTCAGTCATCATTTGCCTCATTCCTAAAATCCAAAATCAATCATTGTTTCTGCTAATTCATCAAAGTTTTCTTCAGCTTCATCAGAGAATGCATGCCAACGTTCGTCACTCCAAATTTCAATTCGGTTAGAGACGCCGATAACAACACAGCCTTTTTCTAAACTGGCATGTGTTCGTAAATTCGCCGGAATATTGATACGACCTTGCTTATCAATCTCACATTCTGTTGCAGCGGAATAAAAGAATCGTACAAATGTACGTGCATCTTTCTTAGCTAAGGGCATTTCTTGAAGTTTTGCTTCAAGTTGTGACCATTCATTTAAAGGATAACCAAATAAACAGCCATCCATCCCTCTCGTTACCACAAATTTTTCACCAAGTTCCTCACGAAACTTTGATGGAACGATTAGGCGGCCTTTGGCATCGATATTATGTTGGTATTCACCCATAAGCATAGCCAATACACCCGCTTTTCCACTTGATAGAACAAGTCTACCACATCCCACCACTTTCTACCACTATAAATCTAAAAACTTCTATTTTTTAACTGTTATTTAAAATTTCTGTAATATTTACAGGGTTTTATGTAACAAGCATCATCCAACAAAAAATGTTATTATAACAAGGTTTTTACTATGTTTTTTATAAAATAACCCCACAAATAACAAAAAAACCCCACGGAGTGGGGAGTTGTGGGGGACATTTTCCCACAGCGTATTTCCCCTATTGTCTCCACGCTTTATTACAGTAGATAATGACTGATATTTAGCAAGATAAGCAACACATACAACACAAACGTTAGTAAAAACGTCAACCGCCAAAACATCTTGAAATATCGTCTATATAAAATCTCTCCATAATAATAAGCTTGAAACAGGGCAACAGCGACTCCTAATAACAAAATAGAAATCACAAAATACGGCATAATCGATTCATCATAACTATCTTTGGATAACTCATGGATCCCTATGAATAAAAACGGAATGGCCAAATCCGGTGCTTTTATTTTCCAACGTTCCGTTAGGGAAAAAGTGGACACGAGAAAATTGCACGCAAAGAGCACAATTACCGGAAAAATATACCAAAATAACATTATTGCCGAAAACGACACCATTCTCTCAACAAATCCTTTCATTCCACCTGCTATAACTATACTTCATCAACGTTACACAGATGTTTCATTTCGTTTAAATATATGTGCTAAAAGCCCTTTTTGCTTGCTTTTTCATATAAAAAACGGATTACTTATCAAACCATTTTCAAAACGAGGCCTCACCTATCACGGCCACTTATTTTTGAATGTTTTTTATAAGCTTTTCTTCTCGTATTGTGTCATACTTCTATTATAATGGATTTAGAACAAAAAATGTTGATTCGGGGTGAATCTTTTGATTAATTATTTATTATTGAAAAATGACTATTTTGAACCTTGTTCACCAGACGATGAAGCCCTAAGTTGGATTTCGGTAGAATCTCCTACAGAAGAAGAAATCGAGCGTCTCGTCAATCAATACCACTTACCAACAGATTATCTTACCGGCGTTTTAGATGATGAAGAAAATGCTCGAGTGGAAGGTTTCCGCCACGAAAAATTACAAACGCCTACGTTACTTTTATTTCGTTATCCCAAAGCTAGTATCAGTCCTAGTGGCTATCTGCAAGTAGAAACGGTGCCGATTGCTTTAATCGCAACCGTCGATAACAAACTAATTACTGTTAGCAAGGGGCCTAACGATATCGTTCATGGGATTCAAAAAGAGGCGTTCACCCATCAAGATCTTTCTATTGAGAAGGCCTTAATTTTAGCCCTTTCATGGAAGATGGCCCTTTCCTTCAATAAAAACTTACAAGCACTTATCCAACAAACCAACAAACTTGAAGGAGAGCTCCAAGTAGCCACAGAAAATAGTCAATTGTATCAGATTATGGACATTCAAAAAAGTCTAGTTTATTTTGAAGCAGCTTTAACGGATAATTTAAAAGTATTAAAACGTTTATATAGCGCTGAAATTTTTAATCATCCAGAAAAACATTTGCCATTTTTAAGGGATATTCTGATTGAACTAGAACAAGGACTGAATACGACTAAAATACAACTAAAATTAGTTGATAACATTAGTAATACTTTTTCAGCAATCGTTTCAAATAACTTAAACAATGTCATGAAAATTTTAACATCCTTAACAATTGTCTTGACCATTCCGACCATCATCGGAGGAATTTACGGCATGAATGTGAAACTCCCTTTTGCAGAGCATGAATATTCCTTTTGGATTATTTTTGCCATCACTACCTTAATCTGCGTAATTAGTATTCGAATTTTAAAGAAAAAGAATCTCTTATAACTTTAGGTTGCTGTTTTCAGGAAAAGGTTGTACACTATTAGCAGAAATTAAAAAGGACGTGTCATTTATGAACGACAAAGAACAAAGTCGCTTTTCAAAAATCACGAAAGTCGTGGTTTGGCTAATGCTGATCGCAATTGTAGGTTCAACTGTTTTAACAGCAATTCTTAGTCTTTAAACTGGAGAACTTTTTCACACATTAAAAGTAAAAAAACAGTCCCTTCTATCAATTGAAGGGGCTGTTTTTTTACTTGCTCAAATAGAGCGGCTATTTTTTCGCCATCGCCAACAGCTCTTGTGCATGTTCAATGGTTAATTTCGTAATTTCACTTCCTGCGAGCATACGCGCAATTTCGTTTACTCGCTCTTTTTCAGATAAAATTCGGACGCTTGTTTCTGTCCGACCCGCCACGATTTCTTTTTCAATAAAATAATGTTCATCGGCAACGGCCGCCACTTGTGGCAAGTGCGTGATACACAACACCTGCGAATTTTCTGAAATTTGATAAATTTTATCGGCAATCGCCTGTGCTACTCGACCACTGACTCCTGTGTCCACTTCATCAAAAACAATACTAGTAATCCCTTGCGTTTGAGAAAAGATTGTTTTCATAGCCAGCATCACTCGCGAAAGTTCTCCGCCAGAAGCCACCCGAACTAACGGTTTTAATGGTTCCCCTGGGTTAGTAGTAATATAAAATTCTACTCCGTCTAAGCCATTTTCTTGTAAATGCTCAAGTTCTGTAAAGCGGACTTCAAATTCCGTTCGCTCCAAATATAGTTCTTTTAATTCGGTTAAAATTTGTTGTTCAAGCTCTTTGGCTAGGCGCTTTCGTTCTTTTCGTAAAGCTAACGCTTGTTGATGAGCCGCTTGTTGTTTCTCTGCAAGCAACGCTTCTAAGTCACCTGTACCACCTTCCAAAAAATCAGCCTCTGCTAACTCTTTGGTGATTTCTTCATAGTAAGATAAAATCGTTTCGATTGAATCGCCATATTTACGTTTCATTTGACGGATTAATTCCAAACGATTTTCTACTTCATTCAAGCGACCTTCGTCTAGTTCTAAGCCATCAATTAACCTAGAAAGATCTCCACTGGCTTCTTGTAGTAAGTAGTAAGCATTTTGAACAGTATCTGACAATGTTTTATATTCTGGATCAAGGGATTCAATCGAAGCGAGTTCATTCATACTTGTTCCGATTTTATCCAAACTACTATCGTCTTCACCATTTAGCGCGGCATAACTAATCGTCAGTGCATCAGCAATCTTTTGAAAATTGTTCAGTTTATTGCGTTCTTCTAACAATTGTTCTTCTTCGCCAGCGACTAACTGTGCACTAGCAATTTCATCACTTTGAAAATGAAGCATGTCCATTCTTTGGGCAAATTCTTTTTCATTTTTTTGTCGCTTTCTGACTTTGGCTTCGAGTGCGCGATACTCTTGATATGCCCGTGTATATTTTTCTTTGACTGCTAAAAGTTTTTTCCCACCAAATTCATCTAACATATCAATATGGCGTTCACTTTGCATCAATTCTTGATGTTCGTTTTGGCCATGAATATCTACTAAATATTCCCCAATTCTTTTTAAATTAGTAATGTTGACAATCCGTCCGTTGACACGGCAAACATTTTTACCAGAAGCGGAAATATCTCGTTGAATCACTAAAGAATCTTCTTCTGTTTCAATACCTAATTCTTCTAATAATTTCTTTAATTCTTGACTTTTCGGCATTGAAAAAAGTCCTTCTAAGGTGCATTTATTTGCTCCTTGACGAATATAGTCACTGGAGCCGCGTCCGCCTGTGAGTAATCCCATTGCATCAATAATGATGGATTTCCCCGCACCCGTTTCTCCCGTTAAAACGGTCATACCCATTTGAAACTCTAATTGTAACGAAGAGATAATCGCAAAATTTTTCACGGAAAGTTCTTGTAACATCTTGTTCACCTCATTCTTTATAGATAGCTTAACAGCTCTTTATGAAGTTTTTCTGCTGCTTCCTCAGTTCGTGCAATCATGAGGACACTATCATCATCGTTGATGACGGCAAAAAGTTTCTCTTGGTAATTCTTTTCGATTAAACTACCACACGCCGCCGCATTGCCAGGAATGGTTCGTAATACGACATATTTTTCCATTTGTTCTGCAGCTACAAAGGCATCTTTTAAAAGCTTTGCAAGTTTAGCACTCGTATTAGCTTGTGTTTCTAATGGAAGGCTATATCGATAACCCCCTTCTGCAGATGGAACTTTGATCAGTTTCATATCTTTAATGTCGCGAGAAATTGTTGCTTGTGTTACAGCTACGCCCTTTTCTTGTAAGTAGTTGACAAAATCTTCTTGCTTTTGAATATTTTTTTCAGTCAATAAACGTGTAATTAAACGGTGTCTATCTTGCTTTCTCATGGCGCCGCTCTCCTTTTCAGTTTACTCTTGCCCTCATCATAGCTTATTTTTATGCATTTTAAAAGATGAATTACTAGATTTATACAAAAAAGAAGCTTTCACCTATAGGCGTCCACTTCTTTCTTCTAACTTTTCTCATCATTCCGCTAATTTTTGATGCGCATGCGCGACAACTTCTTCAATGGATTCTGTCGCTTGATAGGATCCTTCCCCTTCAACAGAAACTAAATGTGCCAAAAATTCAATGTTTCCTTCGCCACCAGTGATTGGTGAAAAATCCAAGTTTTTCACATCATAACCGTTATTCATGGCAAAGCGTGTAATTTCCTCCACAACCATTTGATGGGTTTCTGGATCACGCACGATTCCTTTTTTCCCAACAAACTCTTTGCCAGCTTCGAATTGTGGCTTAATTAACGCCACCACACTACCGCCTTTTTTCAAAATATCATGAAGAGGTGGCAAAATTAAGCGTAATGAAATAAAGGAAACATCAATCGTTGCAATATCCGGCACCCCTTCGGTGAAATCTTCAGGTTTACTATAGCGAAAATTGGTACGTTCCATTACCACCACGCGTTCATCTTGCCGAATTTTCCATGCTAGTTGGTTGTAGCCAACATCTAAAGCGTAACTCAAACGAGCCCCATTTTGTAAAGCGACATCGGTAAAACCACCTGTGGAGGAACCAATATCTAGCATTGTTTTGCCTTGAACGTTGATTGCAAAAACATTTAGTGCCTTCTCTAGTTTTAAGCCCCCACGAGAAACATAAGGCATTACTTGGCCCTTAGTATGTAAGGGTGTCTCCACAGAAATTTTTTCCCCTGGTTTATCTAAACGTTCATTTTTATCATTGTAAACCAAACCAGCCATCACGCTGCGTTTGGCTTTTTCTCGTGTTTCAAATAGTCCTTGATTAAACGCCAAGACATCGACGCGTTCTTTTTTCATAAGTGCCTTCTTTCTATCTCAATTGTAACTGAGTTAACAAGTTTGCTAAATGTTCTTCTGAAAAGTTGGGAACATTTGCTTTGATTTTTTCTAAAACAGCGCTGCCCTCTGCTAATTGATGTGTTAGCGCATCTTTCGCGCCAGCAATCCCTAGAAGAGCTGGATACGTACTTTTATTCAACACTTCATCTCGGCCTACTTTTTTACCTAAATCTGCTTCTGTACTTGTGGCATCTAATAAGTCATCACGAATTTGAAAAGCCAAGCCATAGTGATGCGCAAACTGTGTCAGTAAGCCAATGACTTCTTCTGTTTGATTGGCTAATACGCCCCCAGCAATTAAGGCGAATTCAATTAACGCTCCGGTTTTCTTTTCATGAACAGCCGCTAACTCTTCTAAAGTCAAGCTGACTTTTTCTCCTTCAATATCACCCATTTGGCCGGCAACCATGCCTTGATTCCCCGCTGCCTTTGCCAGTTGTTGCATCAGTAAAACTTTTTCACTTAAGCCTAATTGACTCAAAGAAAGTAACTGAAATGCACCTGTTAATAAGCCGTCCCCTGCTAAAATGGCAGTCGCTTCACCAAACACTTTATGATTGGTTGGTTTGCCACGACGTAAATCATCATCGTCCATTGCTGGTAAATCATCATGAATTAATGAATACGTATGAATCATCTCTAAAGAGGCAGCCACTTGATAGTCTTGTGTTTCCATCTCTTTTTGAAAAGCGGCCACTGTTGTTAGCACTAATAGCGGGCGTAATCGTTTACCACCTGCGTGTATTGAGTAGAGCATTGCTTCTTTCAAACGCTCATTTTCAGTATATTCTGCGATAAAATCGACCATGACTTTTTCAACCAACGGTAAATGCTGTTGACTAAAATTCGTCATTACGCTTCCTCGCTCTCTTCAAAAACAATTTCTTCATTGTTTTCTGTCATCATTTTCGTTAAAGTTTTTTCCGCTTTTTCCAATGTATCTTGACATTGTTTACTTAATGCCATGCCCTCTTGAAAGGCAGCTAAGGCTTCTTCCAAAGGAACATCTCCTCGTTCTAAGCGCTGAACGATTTCTTCTAAGGCATTTAATGATTCTTCAAACGTTTTTTCTTTTGCTGGCATGTTAAAACTCCTCTTTTTTCGCTGTTATTGTTTCGACGTTTGCTTGAACTGTACCGTCAGCATAATGAATCGTTAATTGATCTGCTGGCTGTAACTCGGTAACAGTTTTAACGACACGGTCCTCTTTTGTAGTATAACTATATCCTCGACCCATAATTTTGAGTGGGCTGAGTAAGTCTAATTGTTGAACAGCAGACGTGAATTGCTTTTGTTTGTTTAGGAACAATTGTGTCATTTGTGTTTGCAAGTTTCGTTGTAAAAATGCCAATTGTTGCTGACTTTCTCTTAATTGTCCCTTTGGTGTCTGTTGTTGCAATTGAGCGATAATTCCTTGGGCTTGACGTTGTTTTTGGTGATGAATTGTTGTCATTGCTTGGAAAAGACGTTGCGTCATTCGATCTAATTTAATCGTTTGACCTTCATAAAGTCGCTCAGGTTGCTTAAACACATAAGAGTTTTGTAGTCGTTGGAAACGTTCTGTTCGTTGTTGTAAGAGATATAAAAAGCTTTGTTCTAAACGACTACGCCGTTCACTAATTCTTAATAGTTCTTCATTTAAAACTGGTACCGCTAGTTCCGCTGCTGCCGTTGGCGTTGGTGCACGAACATCTGCTACCATATCGGCAATTGTCACATCTGTTTCGTGCCCAACCGATGAAATAATCGGTGTGGTAGCAGCATGAATGGCTCGAGCTACCTTTTCTTCATTAAATGGCCATAAATCCTCGATTGAACCACCGCCACGGCCGATGATCATCGTATCAAAATCGCCTTGCGCATCGGCTCGCTGAATGTTCCGCACAATGTCATCCGCCGCCTGCTCGCCTTGGACCAAGGTTGGAAAAAGGACCAGTTGTGCAATCGGATACCGTCTTTTAACTGTCGTTATGATATCCCGAATGACAGCACCACTAGGACTTGTAACCACAGCGATTCGTTTGGGATAACGAGGCAACTGTTGTTTAGGCCCTTCAAAAAGTCCTTCTTTTCCTAGTTTTTCTCTTAATTCTGCCAATGCTTGATAAAGTGCACCTACACCATCTGGTTCCATATGTTCAATATAAATTTGATAGGAGCCGCTGTTTTCATAAAGCGAAATCCGCCCCACCACCATGACTTTCATGCCTTCTTTTGGTTGAAACTTCAATTTTTGAAAGGCTGATTTAAACATAATTGCAGAAATCTTCGCATGATCATCTTTTAAACTGAAGTACTGATGCGCGTTCGCTCGGAAGCGAAAGTTCGAAATTTCACCTGTTAAATAGACACGTCCTAAGTAAGGGTCTGCATCAAATTTACGTTTTAAATACTTCGTTAAGGCTGTTACTGTTAAATACTGTTGCGTCATTTTTTCACCTTACTTTTGTTTTTTTGCTGCCTCGACTGTTTGATACATTAACATGGTAATCGTCATTGGGCCAACACCTTTGGGAACTGGTGTGATATAGCTTGCAATTTCAGAAACTTCATCGAATGCTACATCACCAATCAGTTTTCCTTCTTGATTGCGATTCATACCCACATCAATCACTACCGCACCTGGTTTCACGAACTCTTTGGTGACAAAATGCCCGCGTCCAATTGCTACAACTAAAATATCCGCTTCTCTTGCAACTTCTGCTAAATGTTCAGTTTTAGAATGGGCAATCGTCACGGTCGCATTTTTCATTAACAATAATTGTGCCATTGGCTTGCCAACAATATTACTTCGACCAATAACCACCGCACGTTTACCTGTTAAATCAATATCATAGGCTTCAAACATCTTCATAATTCCATACGGCGTGCAAGGAATCATTTCAGGTTTGCCTACAAACAAACGGCCTAAATTCATTGGATGGAACCCATCTACATCTTTTTTGGGATCAATCGCTAATAAAATCTTTTCTTCATCAATATGTTTTGGCAAAGGTAGTTGTACAAGAATGCCATGAAAGCGTGAATCTTGATTATATTTGTCAATCTCAGCCAATAATTCTTCTTCTGAAATAGTTTCTGGCAGTTTTTCGACCTTTGACAGAATGCCAATTTTGGCTGCTGCACGTTCTTTATTTCTCACATACGTTTGGCTGGCAGGATTTTCCCCAACTAATAAAACAACTAATCCTGGTTGGATGCCTTGTTGTGTCATCTTTTCTACATCTTTTTGAATCTCTGCTTGCATTTGATCTGCTAATTCACGACCGTTAATTACTGTACTCATTCCTTCGCTCCCTCTATTGTTTCTTTACTTCTTTAATAGTATTTATTTTAGCATATAACCCAGTATCTTAACACCAGTTAGATAGTAAAAAAAGATTCAGAGCTTACGCCTCTGAATCAATTTCTTTCATTACATTTGATAACACACCATTAACAAATTTACGTGAACGGTCGTCGCTGTATTTTTTACTTAACTCAACGGCTTCATTTAATGCCACAATGTTTGGCACATCTGAAACGTATAGCATTTCAAAAATAGCTAAACGTAAAATAACAATATCTATTTTTGCTAAGCGTTGCATAGACCAGTTATTACCTAAATGGTTCGTAATCACTTCGTCTAGTTCTGCTTTGCGGCTACACACACCGCCGACAAGTAAATCTAAATACGTAGGGACTAGGTCTTCGCCATCTTCACTGACGATTTCCCGATTATCATAAGCCAATGCATAATCAATGGCATCTTGTTTGGTTAAATCAGCATTAAAATCTAAAGGAAAAAGGGCTTGGAGCGCTTTTTCACGAATCTCGTGACGGGTTAATTCTGTTTTACTCATTCTCTTCTCCATCTTCATCTTCTGGGAATAATTCATTTAAGTCTGGTTGAGGGATTTTTTCAGGTACTACCGCTACAACATGAATATTCACTTCAACTAAATCAATATCTGTCATAAATAAGACTTGTTGTTTCACACGGTCTTGCATTTCTAACGCAACTTTTGGTACAGAAACACCGTAGTTCAAGTAACAATAGATATCGACTTTTAAGCCTTCTTCTTCTGTCCGTAAATATACACCTTTGCCGTGTGCTGCACGGCCTAATAATTCATTCACATTATTGGCAAACGTGCCACGCATCCCATAAACGCCCTCTACTTTTGAAGCAGCGATTCCGATAATTACTTCAATGACTTCAGGAGCGATCACGATTTCTCCTAAAGAATCGTTTGCATTGATTACAAGATTTTTTTCTTCTGACATTTGGTTGTCCTCCTTATCTATTACGCACAAAATCGTTAAATAAACGATTTATTTGATGAATCACTAAGTCTCTTAAGGATTCTCTTTTAAGCAACGGATGATTCTTAAAAATTAAAACAACACTGGTTTCTTCAGTTAGTTGTGAAAGAACGTCCAAATTTTGCTTATCAATACTCGTTCTTAGTTTATCATTAATTAGCCTATTTCGCTACCAGAAAAGCTAAGTTCTGACTAAAAGAACAGATAATTTCTTGTCATAAATTTCTAATTCAAGGCTTTAGACGTAAAAATAAGAAAGACCAAGTAATTTTGGCTTTCTTATTTTTACGTCTTTATTCTTCAGGATAACGTTCCATTAGTTTCGTCCGATGCTTTTGCATAATCATTTCTAAAGAGATGTCATATTTATCCGCTAAAATAAATAAATTATCCAACACATCGCCTAACTCTTCCGTTAAATTTTCCAGATTCTCTTCATCTGCCAAAACTGTTTCATCCGGTCGATCACGGCCAATTTCAATTGTCCGAATGGCCCGACAAACTTCGCCGACTTCTTCTGTTAAAAAGTTGGAACGAATAAACGGATCATATTGATACCAGTTACGTTTTTTATAAAACGCGCTAATAAACCGCTGATACTCTTGAATATCCATGTTCTCCCAACCTTTATAAAATGATTAATTCTTTTGGCGCGTGTGTCAATACACGATTACCTTCAGCAGTAATCAATAAATCGTCCTCAATACGCACGCCACCAATTCCTGGCAAATAAATTCCAGGTTCGTCCGTAATCACATTCCCTGGTACAAACTGTTTATCTGCTCGGAATGAAACATTTGGTCCTTCATGAATTTCTAACCCAATGCCATGACCAGTGCTGTGACCAAACGCATCGCCATAGCCATAGGAAGCAATATGATCCCGTGCAATCGCATCTAATTGAATGCCCGTCAACCCAGGTTTAGCTTCTGCTAACACTTTTAATTGTGCTTCTAAAACAATATCATAAATTTCTTTTAGTTTTGGCTGAATACTACCAATAGCGAATGTCCGTGTCATATCAGAAACATAGCCTTCATAATAACAACCGAAATCTAAAGTGATTAACTCACCTTTTTCGATGACTTTATGGCTAGCAACGCCATGTGGCATCGCTGAACGTAGACCGCTGGCCACAATTGTCTCAAAAGAAACACCACTGGCTCCTTTTGAACGCATGAAGAAATCTAATTGATTAGCCACTTCAATCTCTGTCATTCCAGGTTTAATCATCTCTAAGACAAAGGCAAATCCTTGATCCGCGATGGCACACGCTTTTTCAATAATCGCTACTTCTTCTTCATCTTTCACTTCTCTTAATTCTTCAATCAAACCCATTACAGGAACTAATTCACATGGTAAAATTTCTTCCAATAAGCTATAATCAGCGAAACTAACTTGCGTTTCTTCAAAAGCTAAATTATCTAATTGCAAACGTTCAGCTAAATCTGCTACTTCGTCAAAAATATGTCCTGTGTTTTTAACGATAGTAAAACCAGTTGCTTGTTCCGCAGCTTGTTCCGTATAACGAAAATCCGTTACAAAAAAAGCTTTATCTAATGTAATCATTGCCAAGCCTGTTGTCCCAGTAAAATTGGTTAAATAACGTAAATTATACGGACTTGTCACTAAAAATCCTTGTAAATTATTTTCTTTCATTAACTCCCGTAGCTTTTCGACTCTTGCCATCATTGGTTCGACCTTCTTTCTTTTTTCTCATTTTTCATTATAGCAAATTTACTTCAGAAAAGCATGAATCACCAAAAAACTTCATCGAGAAAGTTTACTGAAAATTTTACCTTTCCTTATTTTTTGCTTAACACTTTTGTAGTAAACTAATTTAGCGATTTCAAGGAGGAAATTATGAACGTTTATTTATTTCTGGCACTATTTTTCATTATTATCGGCATTTTAAGCTATAGTTTTTTTATTGAACCTAAATGCTTAGTCATACACAAAAATCAAATTAAAGTAACAGAATCAGGGAAAACCTTACGGATTGTTCAACTCTCTGATATTCATTTAAAAAAGAATTATTCTGTGAAGGCCTTAAAACAGATTGTTGAAAAAACAAATACATTACAACCAGACATAGTCGTTTTTACAGGAGACTTATTTGATGATTATGCCCGTTTCGGTATCGAAATTCAGGATGAAGTGAGTCAACTTTTCCGTAAAATTAACGCCCCATATGGCAAATTCGCTATTTATGGCAACCACGAGTATAGCGGGTTAGATACCAATTTTTACGAAACAATCTTAGAAGCTGCCGACTTTACCGTACTAAAAAACACGGGCAAATTACTGCCTGTCTCACACCGCATCTCCTTGTACGTCGCTGGTTTAGAAGATTCGTTATATGGACAAACCGACTTAGCTGCAGCTTTAGTCAACCGCCCTACTGGAACGCCCACTCTGCTACTAACCCATGAGCCAGATGTCGCAGACTCAGCAGTCAACAAAAACATTGACCTCATTTTAGCAGGACATAGTCACGGCGGACAGATTCGCTTGCCTTTTTTCACTTACAAAAATCAGCTTGCTAAAAAATATACACATGGGCTTTATCATTTAGAAGATGAAACGCCGCTAATTGTTCACCCAGGAATCGGAACCACTAAAATCAGCGCACGCTTTGGTGTCTTACCAACAATTGAACTGATTGAGTTAACTATTTAACTATGCATTAAAAAGACCGCCCCACGTTAGAGAAAAATTCTCACGTTGGACGGTCTTTGATTATGTTCGATTAATGATGAAAATCTTGCTCGTGATCTTCTTCTACTTTCGCTTTTCCTAGCGTATAAAATTTGCTGCCATTTAACCCGAGAATAAATAGCACAACCACTAGTAAAAGAATTGATAAAGATAACAATAAAGTCTGCAAGCCATCGCCATGTGCAACCATTAATTGACGTAAAATTGCGGTTAAACAAATTAAAATCAAATAACGAATCGGAATATGGTGTCCTTCTTGAATATAGCGAAGAATCATCATAATAAACTCAAATAACATAAAGAATGAAATAATTTCTTGCATGATAACTGAAAAATTATCCGGCGTCATTGGCTTCATGAGATATGTAGCGAGGTCAACTAAATAACTAGCCATAAATACTAATAAGAAAACTCCTAAAATCCCTAACACAATATCCAAAATCAAATTCACGTACTTCTTTACTACACTAAAATTCTTCTGCATAATACCCTTCTTTCTTTTGACTCAATTATTTTATAACATGCTTGTTATTACATTAAATATATCATCAATTAACCTTGTCAGACAAGCAGTTAAACCCAATGTGAGATTTTTTTTATTTTGAGATGTTTCTTTATTTTCCGGCTAACCCTTTATGCAAGACAAAAAAAGCTGAATCCGCAGATTCAGCTTTTTAATCGTATTAGTTAGCTACTGGATAAACTGATACTTGTTTTTTGTCGCGGCCTTTACGTTCGAAACGTACCACACCGTCAACTTTTGCAAATAACGTATCGTCGCCACCGATTCCAACGTTCACACCTGGATAAATTTTAGTTCCGCGTTGACGGTATAAAATTGAACCACCTGTAACTGTTTGGCCATCAGCACTTTTAGCGCCTAATCGTTTAGATTCAGAGTCACGGCCGTTTGATGTAGAACCGCCACCTTTTTTATGGGCAAATAATTGTAAATTCATAGTCAATAACATAGTCTGCACCTCCTATTTCTCAGTGATTGTTTTTATTTGAATAAATTCAGTATTTTCGTTCTCTATTGATTGTAAACCTAATAAAAGATTTTCTAATAGAATTTGGGCAATATTTTTTTGTTCCTGATTGACAGTTGTTAACATCTCGACATAAAGGTAGCCACCTTCTACATCGTCAACTTCCACAATCGGTTCAAAACCTGCTAAGGCATCAATCCCATTGACTGTGCTAATTGCTAAGGCAGAAACTGCCGCGCAAACCACATCGCTGCCATAAGGACCTGCTTCAGCATGCCCGGTTAATTCGAATGAAACGATTCGGCCGGAGCCTGTTCGTTTAAAAGAACCTTTAATCATTGATAGGCCTTCTTTCCTGTCAACAAGAGAGATTAAGCGTTGATTGCTTCGATCATAACTTTTGTATACGGTTGACGGTGACCTTGTTTACGGTGAGAGTGTTTTTTAGGTTTGTATTGGAAAGTCACGACTTTCTTTTGTTTGCCGTGTTTTTCAACAGTTCCTTCAACAGTTGCGCCTGCAACAGTTGGCGCACCAACTTTTGTAGATTCGCCACCTACTAAGATAACTTCGTCAAAAACAACTTTCTCGCCAGCCTCAACGTTTAATTTTTCAACGTAGATTGCTTGACCTACTTCAACTTTCACTTGTTTACCACCAGTTTTGATAATTGCGTACATGCTATACAGCACCTCCTTCTTCTAGACTTAGACTCGCCATCCCAAGTGATGATTACTCATGCTTAAAAACTTGTTCTGTGCGGTTGTAGCTGTGGAGACCACAATTACAACACTAACTATAATAACAGAACCAGAAAACCTCGTCAATATAAACTCTCTATTTTCTTCACTTTCTCTCTCCAAAAAAACTTCTTCTGTTATTTAAATTTCCGATTGACTTTCTAACACTACTTCCATTATAATTAGCTTTGTTGTATTACAACTATTGTCATAGTAGCTCAGCAGGATAGAGCATCCGCCTTCTAAGCGGACGGTCGGGGGTTCGAATCCCTCCTGTGACGTAAAGATAACAAAAGCGCCTCTTAGAAACCAGGGTTTCTAAGAGGCGCTTTTGTTATCCCAAGTTCATCCTAACCTAGTTTAACTTTCTACCAACTTGAAGTACCTCCACCTCCGCCAAAACTCCCACCTCCGAAACCGTCACCGGAGCCATCATCAGAAGAACCCTCGTTGCTTGTAACCCACCAATCATGACGATTCGCATACATACTGGTCTTTTTTAGTTGCCTGTCAGAACGTGAACTTGCTAGAAATTTAGCAATAGACACATTTCCATAAGCAAAACGCATATCATAGTATTCAGGATACGTAGTCTTAATAAATCTTATCGGATAGAAGGATTTTGAAGCTTTTTTGTTGGTAATCTTTTTTTCTCTAATTTTTTTCCGCAATAATTTTTTTTCAATTTTATATTGCTGGTTGTCTAAATCGTTTGCTAATTGTTTTAATGATTTTGATTTTTCTGAACTTACTTGCTGGATATCTTTTAAAAACCTACGGATCATAGAATCCAGGTGCAATCTATTTTGTAAGCCAACACCTATTGATTTTATATAACCAAATAAGAAAAAGACCGGAATCAAAAAATAGACCAGACTAACCATGGGTACTAAAGAGTCTTCGTCTTCTAAAAATGTCAGAATCTCTGTGATTAGTGTGAAAACTGTCGAAGGAAACGACTGCTCTGATAAACTAACTTGAACATAAATAATCAGAGTCACGGATACCAAAAAAGGATGTTTTAATAAAATCGAAAGAGGAAACAAAATAATTTTTAGGTAAGCAGGTATTAAGTTATCATTAATTCCACTAATCCGACACGCAGGCAGTTTCGTTTCTGGAACTTTTTCCCAATATACTTCACCTATCCAAAAACGCGGTAAGTAGATCCATGGTTGATTCACCTTCCAAAAACAAGCACACATAGAAGAGCTTCTTAAATCTTTCCACTGTGCAACATAATTATAAATAAATTTCTTTGGTGTCACCTCGCCAAATGCAAAATCCATATCATAGTATGCGGGAATTATTATCTCTTTTTTCGAATTTTCAGGATATAAAATATTTTTCTCCAAACGCGCCTTGGCAGCTTTAAATTCAACTGATTGTTCTCCTAAAACAATTGCCTTAGAGGAAATACCGCCATTATAAAACATAGCTACATCTTCCTTATAGCGATTTGCCATGTCAACTAGAGCCAAGCGGGCACTAAGTTCTTTCCCCGCATTACGTAATTCCCATAAAAAATACAACATAACAATAATAAAAACTATAATTAGCCAAGGCTTTAACGACCTTCCTATTCCTAATAAATATAACCAAATTTTCTGCAAAAAACTAATCTTAGGTAGCGAGGTCGTTTTAGACATAGTATCAGTAGTAAGTAGTTCCTTAATTCGAGTGGTGACAATATGTATTCCTGCATTAAAATCCTTTAATTTATAAAAATCTTTCACGGTACTATCTGTTATTTCGTCGGTTAAACTATCTGGGATTATCTCTTCAAGCCCATAGCCTACTTCAAGTCTTGCTTGCCTGTCTTTCACAGATACTAAGTAAATCACTCCATTATTATAAAGTTTATTTCCGATACCTAATTTATTACCTATTTGATTAGTAAAACTTTCAATCGTTTCATTTTCAGGAACTTGCTCAACTGTGATAACCATTAGTTGTGGTTTCGTTTCCGTCTTACTAAGTTCTTGATTAATTTTTTGTACATTATTAATGACTTCTTCGTTCAAAATTTGTGCATTATCTGAAACAAAAAGATGATTTTGATTAATTTTTACTACGACATCGTCTGTTGGAGCTGAATAAGTCCTTTCAAATCGTTTTAAGAAACTCATACCCAAATAGATCCCTATTAAAAGAACAGCTAGATAAACTAAATTCTTCATTACAATACTTTTTACTTTTATTTTTCGATACTCCCCCACGCTAATTTGTAATTCTATCCCTACTTTGTTTTTCCCATACACTGATTTTTTCTCCCTTCCACTCCTACCGAATGTTCTAGCTCTGATTTTCCACAGAGCTAAATAAATTTTTTTGTATTAAAAATTTATTTTCTTAATAGTTAGTATACCGAATATAGACGTTCAAATCTCTATCTTTTTAACTAATTTCTGTTAACACGCATAAAAAAGAACGTAACGCTTAGTTGACAAACGTTACGTTCTTTTCAGATAACTAGTTAAACAAATACAAGAATATTGATTTTTACAGCTCGTTTTCTAAAATCTCAATCCGCTCATCAAAACTCAACTCTTGATAGATTTGGTGGAGCATCCACATGTACCCATACGGATCAATAAACAATGAATTTTTGAGCGCTCCTTCCATCATTTCAGTAATAGGCTGTACTTCTTGACAACCGTTTTCCATTGCCAGTTGATGTGTCTCTTCAATATTTTCTACTGTTATATTAAACCAGATAGTATTGGGATGTTCTTGGGTTGGTGATTTTAAACCATATTCTTCATTGGCATCTAACATGTGAAACCTCGTGCCATAAAGTTGAAAAACCGCTTCATTCATTCCGACAGGGTACTCAGTTGCTTCTACTACCTCTATTTCAAACACCTTTTTATATAAGGCAAGCGCCTTAAGGCTATCACTAACAATAAAATCGATTTCTGTCCCTTTAATCATTTGTTTTTCCTCCTTCAAAGCTACTAACTGTTGATTAATTTTTTTAATCTTTTGCTCCTCCATTTGAATTAAATGTCGCGATTGATCTCGTTTTCTTAACAAAATAGTTTCCAAAAAAGAAGCATCCTTAAGTTTTCTCAAAGTTTCCGCCATCTCTTCAACTTTAAACCCTGAATCTCTTAACAGTAAAATTTGTTTCAATAAAGGAATTTGATGTGCGCTATAATAGCGATATCCTGTTTTTTTATCAATTTCATTTGGAACAAAAATTCCTGCTTTTTCATAATGACGCAGCATCCGTGGGGAAATATCCATTAACTTGGCAAATTGCCCAATTTGATACATAGAGTCTCCTTTTCATTCAATTGATATTCTTATCATAAACCTTGACACCATGTGAAAGTCAATGAAAAAGTTTCTATTCATACATTTCTATTTTATTTGGATATTCCCGTGATCTTTCTCTTGTTATTTTCTAAAAATCTCCTTTACATTTACCAAAACAGTTGATACGATTAGTATACCTTCTTAAAATTAGAGTTTTATAATCTTTAATTTACTAAAAGGCAATCGAAATGAAATCATCTAACCATTAACTTTATTCAGGTCATCAATCTCTTATTTTTAAAAAATAAAATACTCGACAGTTCATTCATTTTTTTTTCATATGCGTTGTTATGGAATCTAGTTCCTGTGTTAAACTCTGATGGTTATAAAGTTTTAATCACGTTATTCAGTGTAGATGAATTAGAAAATAAAAGAAAAAATCACTTGATTGTAAAGCTAATACAAGCAATTAGTTTGTTATTGGTCATTGAAACAGTCATTAGTTGGTTTGTGTGAGGTGACTAAGTTGTTAGAACTAAATGATTACACATTGAAAATAAATAATAAATTACTTTTAGAACATACAAAAGTTTCATTTAGAAAAGGGGTGATTAATCATATCTTAGGGAAAAACGGTGTAGGGAAATCACAATTTGCTAAGGATTTATTGTTAAACCGAAGTGGTTTAATCCCTTCTGAAATAAGTAAAAATGTTACGATTATTTCAAGCTTTTCTAATGTCCCTAACGATTTAAAAGTCTGCGAATTATTTATTCTTCTAGAGAAAAGATTTGGTTTAGATTCAGTCGCACACTTGGCTCATTCTTTGCACGCTACAAATATTTCTAAAACTTCCTTAATTGGACAATTAAGTGATGGACAAAAACAAAAACTAAAATTACTTTCTTTTTTTCTGGAAGATAAATCAATTATTGTATTAGATGAAATTACCAACGCCTTAGATAAACAGACAATTAATGAAATCTATCTATTTCTACTTGCATATATAAAAAATCATCCTAAAAAAATTATTCTAAACATCACACACAATTTATCAGATTTAAAAAATTTAAAAGGCAACTATTACTTAATTGAAGATTTCAAAATGATTCGTTTTACTAATCAAACTGAAGTTATTCAGAAGTATATTGAGGGGTGAAATTTTGGAATTAAAAAAAACGATTTCCAACAAAATAATGATTATTTTAATTGCAATTATCGTTGCAATCTTTGCAATGGGATGGATTCTACCTATTGGCATCGATAAAGTAACTAGGTTAAGTTACCGAGAATACTTATTTAGTACATATACTGTATTTACACAATTTGGCTTTCTAATGTTTTCGTTTCTAGTCTCTTTCTTTATTAATAAAGAGTACTCAGGAAAAACAATTTTATTTTATCGTATGATGAATACCAATAGCCTTACTTTTTATATAAAAAAAGTTTTGACACTTACGGTAGAGACCCTAGGCAGTATTCTAGTTCTGTTATTTATCGTTTCCTTTATTTTTATGGATTTTTCTGTAATTCTGCAAATGTTTTTTTTATTATCGATGATTTCAATTCAGTATATTTTAATTGTTGCGTTGATCAGTTTTTTATCTGCTAACGTTCTTTTATCTATCGGTTTTAGCATACTCTATTGGATTACAACAGTACTTTTTGTTGCAATTGGTGGATTTTTACGTTTTTTTGCAATATTTGATGCTTCAAACGAATTATATCTAAACGTCCAGAATTTTTTAGAAGGCTCAGAAAACTCAATTAGTTTTGACCACAATTTATTGATTATCTTGTATATTATAGTTCTAACAGTCATCGCGCTGGCTATTGCAAGGGTAAATAATAAACGTTGGCTAAGACTAGGAGTATAAACGACACCCACTTCGCAGATAGGATTCATCTACTTATTCGAGACAATAGATTAAATCAAATACAACTAGTTGAAACTAAAAAAGTATCAATTTTGATACGCCCCAAACTGATATTTTTCTAAACTTTGGGGCGTGTAATCAAAATACAAGCTTCTTAGTGTGGCACTGGATATTTCAACGCATTTTTCTTCAACTTTTCTTCGATAATTTCGTCCAAATCAAACCCTAAATTATCAGCCATCATGTAGGAGTAAATGAGAACATCAGCCAATTCTTCTTTGATTCGTTCTTCTTGTTTGATGCCTTCTTCTGCTGTTTTCCATTGAAAAAGTTCTAACAATTCTGCTGCTTCTAAACAAATTGAGAGCGCCAAATCTTTTTCATTATGGTGGGGGCGCCAATTTCTTTCATCACGAAATTGATTAATTTTTGCCATTGTATCCATTTGTTCCCTTGCTTTCTTATTCATTTGATGGCAACTGAAACCCATCGAACGTTTCACCATCATAGTATTTTAATAACTGTTCTGTAGACAATAATGAGGAGGTTATTTCTTCCTCTTCAACAACTGCTTGATTCTCTTCTCTATACAACAAATAAGCCTGTAAAAGCTGTTGGTAAAGTTTTTTTCGTGAAGAGGCTTCCGCTGAAAGAAACGTTAATTCTTTTAAGTGTCCGCGATAGACAGGCAAATCATCAACGAATTCGATTGGTAATTCTACTACAGTTAACTGAAATTCTTCAAAGACTTCTTCGTACATCTGCCATTCCCTCTTTCTGTCGATATTGTTTTGGGGTCATGCCCATTTCTTCTTTAAAACGTTTATAAAAAAAGGCTTTGTCTTGATAGCCGATTCGTTCAACAATTGTTTGAATCGATAAATCTGTTTGCTTCAAGTAGTTTTTCGCCAATTGGATTCGGTAGGCTAAGACAATTTCCGTAAACGTTTTGTTTGTTTTTTCTTTTAAAAAATTCGATAAGTAATTCGGATGAAAATGAAATTTAGCGGCGACTTCTGCTAAAGTGACATGCGCAATCTGTTGCTCAATATACGCTAAAATCACCTCAACACGTTGATGATTCGACAAATAATTATCTTGCATCTTTAAAGCTTCTCTAGGCAGTTGACCTAGTTCCACCACTAGCAAAACAAAGGCCGCTTTGGTCACTTTATTATTAAAATAGGCCATTTTCACAATTTGTTTCAGCAATAATAGCGAATAGACATGAACATCCGAATTTGGCTGGCTGGCAAAAACGAAATATCGAGGAATGTTTTCAAATTCACTGCTAGCAATTTCTGTAAAAAAACGATACATGACTGGTTCTTCCGCCAGCTGATTTAAGAGCGTATCAAGAAAATAGTGCTTTTTAAAATAAAATATAATCATAGACATTCCTTGCCCCTGATAGCTAACCGAGGTGGCCTCATTGACAATCATGACTTGACCAGCCGAAAACGAACACCTTTGTTGATCCAAATAAGCATTGCCATCTTGCTCTAGACAATAGAGCATCCGAATAAATCCTTTCGGAACGTCAATGGTTTCCGAAGATGCCAACATAAAGCCCGCAATTTCTCGATGCGGATTTTCCTTAAATTGCGCTACTTCCTTTTCAAGAGCACTGGTAGTGGTTAAATAACAATCTAAGGTCTCTAAAAACTGATAAAATGCTGCATATTGTTCTTCTTTGCTTGCCAATTAATCACCTCATAATCCAACACTTTTTACTTTACTCCCTCTATTTTTTTCTTTGGCGTTTCCTTCTATACTAGATACATGGTAACACGAAAAAAGAGATTCAACAGTTTTTAGGAGGAATTTTTTATGAAAATTAGTTTTATTGGTGCTGGAAATATGGCATCCGCTATTGCCAAAGGTGCGCTAAAAAAGCAATTTATTGCCGCAGAAAACCTTTATTTTTATGATATTCAAGTCGAAAAAACCGCCGCTTTTGCACAAGAAATTGGTGCACACGCGGTTGCTTCACCACAAGAAGCCATTGCAGTAGCTGACTTAGTTATTTTAGCGGTGAAACCGCAATTCGTTCAAGCAGCTTTACTTGAAGCAAAAGAAGCAATTTTAGACAAGCAACCGTTAATTGTTTCCATTGCAGCAGGTACGACTATTGCAGAATTATATCAACTGTTTGAGACTACCCAACCGCTTCGTCTTGTTCGTGTGATGCCCAATATGAATGCATTAATTGGCGCAGGTGCAGCAGCTGTCTGTGGTAACGCTTTTGCATCCCCTGAAGACATCCAGACTGTTTTATCATTGTTTCGAGCAGTTGGCCAAGCTTGGGAATTAGAGGAACAGTATTTTTCGATTTTTACTGCTATTGCAGGTAGCACTCCTGCGTATGCTTTCTTATTTATTGATTCGATTGCCCGAGCAGCCGTTAAAAATGGTATGAACAAAGAGTTAGCCTTAGAAATTGCCACACAAGCTGTACTAGGCAGCGCTCAAACTTTGGCAAATAGCACAGAGAATCCTTGGACTTTAATCGACCAAGTCAGTTCCCCTGGTGGAACCACGGTTGCTGGGATTGTCGAATTAGAAAACAATGCGTTTATTTCAACAGTCATCAAAGGGATTGAGGCCACCATCCTTCGGGATCAAGAATTAGCCAAACAAGACTGATAAGAATAATTACATGAGCGAATAAATAAGAAAAAGCGCTGAAAATTCAGCGCTTTTTCTTATTTTAGTTGAATGAGTAAGCCAAAATGATCACTGACTATCGGTGTTTTCCTACCATCAAAAATTACTTCATATTTTCGTACGTGCCACTGTTTTGGAACAAATGCGTAGTCAATCCGCAAGGCTGCTTCATTTTCTTCCCAGCCATCTATTTTTTTCTCTACTGTCGCTTCACCGCTTGTCTCTTCCGCTACCACAAATGCATCTTGAATCGGCAAGTAACTATTTTCCACTAATTGATAGCCAGTTGTACCAGCTGGGTTGTTTAAATCGCCTAAAATGACTAACGGTTGTTGCCCCGTCGCTAAGTATTTCTCTAATTGTAGCCATTCATAGGCAAAACCTGTACAGGGTGTTTCCCACCAAGAAAAGTGACCAGAGACAACAGTAAGCGTACCTTTTGAACTCTCTGTCTCCGCTACTAAGATTTTTCTTGTTCGATAATTCGTTGGTTCTTGGCTTTCTGAAATAAGGAGAGCTTCACTAGTCAACGGACATTTCGAAAGTAGTGCGTTCCCTTCTTCATAAATAGCATAACCAATGTGGCTCATTTCCCAACTCCAATAATAGTGTTGGCCTTTTTCAGCTAGATATTGAACGATTAGATATGCAAAATTATCTTCATGGATCGGCGTTTGGGTCGCTATGGGACAAAAAGTAGTTAACTGTTCTAACGGCACTTTCTTGGAAGCGACTTTCTGATTCACTTCTTGTAAGGCAATTATTTCACTTTCAGAAGATAAAATCACCTTGGCAATCTCCTCTAATTTTTTTAATGGTTCTTCTTCTAACCAGCTATGAGTATTGATTGTTAAAAGATTCATCTTTTCCCCTTCTCTTACATGTTATTAGGTCAGTGAGTGGGACAAAAATCACTTTGGATTTTTGCTTCACGCGCAAAACCTGATAAACGGCGGGAACAGAACCAACTCCTTCGGAAATAAGCCGAAATTATCCAAAAATTAAAAAGCAATTTCCGGAAATTCCTTCTTATTTCTCGGAGTTAAACGGTTCTGTCCCGACCTCATACCTAATCATTTAAATTTCAATCTGTCCGATCACAGTTCCCGCAGTGGTGGTTCCTAGTTGATTAATAACTACTTGTTCCACTTTGTCGCTGTTTGTAAAGGCGACAATAATCGTTGTTTCTTTGCCAGCTTGTTCAATCACATCCAAATTCATTTTAGCTAGTTTCGTCCCAGCTTTCAATGATTGTCCTTCTTTAACAAAAGATTCAAAAGCAGGAGTTGCCATTTCGACTGTATCAATCCCCATATGGACAAGTACTTCGATGCCTTCTTCTGTTTGTAGCCCAATCGCATGTTTGCTTGGGAAAACACTTAGGACTTTCCCCGAAATTGGTGCCACCACCTCTCCTTCTAGCGGCTTAACTGCAAATCCATCCCCCATCATTTTTTGTGAAAAGACAGGATCATTGACTTGCGCCATTGGAATAACTTCCCCTGTCGCTACAGCCACGAAATCTTTTTTCTTACCTAAGAAATTCGTTGTTGGCACTCCTGCTGTACTTTCTGCTATAACTGGTTCTGGAATGTCAACGCCGGAAGCTAGTAAATCTTCAATATCGGATTTTAAAACATCAGCTTTTGGTCCATAAACAGCTTGAACGCCATTATCTTTCACAATCAAGCCCATTGCGCCTGCCCGTTTCCACGCCTCTTCCGAACCGACTTTTTCTCGATCCTTTACACTGACACGTAAGCGTGTCATACACGCATCAACTTCTTTGATATTTTGTTTACCACCAAGTAAGTAGACAATTTGCGCGATTTGCTGATCGACGACGCCTGAACCAGCCGCGCCAGATGCGATTTCTTCGCCGTTATCATTGTCGTAGTTTCCATTTCTTCCAGGTGTTGCGTAATTAAATTTTTTAATTAAGAAATTCGCTAAGAAATAAGTGACAACACCAAAAATGATGACCATTAAAACAAAATTGATTAAATCGCCACCTAAACCAGCTTTTATTGCTAGCGGTGTTCTTGTTAACAATTCAATATTTCCAAACGAATGCACACGCAATGGTAAAATATCAGCCATTGCAAAAGCAGCACCTTGGATCACCGCATAAATTACATAAAGCGGCACTGCAGCAAACATAAACATGAATTCTAACGGCTCTGTCACACCAGTTAAGAAAACAGCTAAAGCAGCAGAAAAATACATTGATTTATATTTAGCTTTTTTATCTGCATCGACATTACGATACATCGCCAAAGCCATCCCCATTAAAATCCCTGAAGAACCAATCATTTGGCCTACTTTGAATCGAGCTGGTGTCCAATTTTCTAAGACAAACTGATACTTGCTCATATCACCAGCGCCTTTAAGATTCACTAAGTCTGTTGCCCAAGCCAACCATAAAGGATCTTGACCAAAGACTTGGGTTCCAGCTTGTGCGCCAGATAAAATTTCATACGTTCCACCTAATTGTGTATAGTTGATTGGAATCGTCAACATATGATGTAACCCAAAAGGTAATAACAAACGTTCCAACGTTCCATATAAGAATGGCGCTAAAATAGGTGCACTATCTTGAGATTGCGCAATCCATAACCCAAAATTATTAATTCCCGCTTGAATATTTGGCCAAATAAGTGCTAATGCAATTGAGACAATTGTAGACCACAAAATAACGACAAATGGGACAAACCGTTTACCATTAAAAAATGATAGCGCATCTGGTAATTTCCGATAATTGTAATACTTGTTGTAAGCCATCGCACCGACAAAACCAGCAATAATCCCTACAAAAACACCCATATTTAATGCTGGAGCTTCTAAGACACTTGTAAAGAATCCCTTCACCATAATCTTGGTGCCAAATAAGGTATGCGTGAAAGCTTGTTCATCAGCCAACATTTCATTTGTTACACCAAAAATGGCTCCAGTAATACGGTTGATTAAAACAAAAGAAATCCCCGCTGCAAATGCTCCACCTGCACGATCTTTGGCCCAACTGCCACCTATTGCTAACGCAAATAGTAAATGTAAGTTGCCAATAATTGCCCAACCGATACTCTCTAGAACTCCGCCTGTTGTTACTAACAAGCCTAAATTAGGATCGATTAAAGGAAGCGATTTCCCAATACTAATCATTAAACCCGCTGCGGGCATTACTGCCACAACGACCATTAAAGCTTTCCCGAATTTTTGCCAAAATTCAAAACTAAACATTTTTTTCATTCCTGCCACTCCTTACGCAATCGGTTTCGTTATGTTGCCATTATATACTCCTGTTTCCTTTTTGTAAATGCTTTAATTTCAAAAATATTGTGGAAAACAACTCCCTACTACTTAATCCTTTTTTATTTTGTCTTTTAATAAAGCAAATAAAGTTCCTTCTGTCCTACCTTTGTTTCAGCTTTTATTCATAAGATTACACTTTTTAAGCATTGACTATTGACTAATGCAATCGGTTGCGTTTATGATAGACCTATCAATAAAATCACTGAGGGGGATTCTCATGAAACAAATCAAACGTTTATTCCAAATTGATCCTTGGAAAATCCGTACTACACACTTAGATAAAGAAAATTTACGTTTACAAGAATCATTAACAAGCATCGGAAATGGCTATATGGGGATGCGGGGAAATTTTGAAGAACACTATTCTGGCGACCACCATCAAGGAACCTATTTAGCAGGTGTTTGGTATCCAGACAAAACACGTGTTGGTTGGTGGAAAAATGGTTATCCTGAATATTTTGGTAAAGTGATTAACGCAATTAATTTCATCGCAATGGACTTACAAATTGATGGACAAACAATTGATTTAGCCACTACACCTTACGAAGATTTTTCTTTAGAATTAGACATGCAAAACGGGGTCCTTTCTCGGCAATTCACCATCCAAACACCGAAGAACAAAGTGCGCTTCTCTTTTGAACGTTTTTTAAGCTTAGAAAAAAAAGAAGCAGCTTACATCCACTTAACAATTGAAATGCTGGAAGGTACAGGCACAATCACTCTTCACTCAAAATTGGATGGCGATGTTCAAAATGAAGACAGCAATTATGAAGAACATTTTTGGGAAGAAAGAGCTATTGAAACACAAGAAACACTTGGCTTTGTTACGACTAAGACCATTCCTAACAACTTTGAAATAGAGCGTTTTACAGTGACTGCAGGCATGCGCCATTTCATCGATGGAGCCGCTGTTGTGCCTACATATACACAACAGCCCTTGGCTTTAACCGCAGAATTGACGGTGTCTTTAAACGAAGGCGAAACGACCGCCATCACAAAAGAAGTGCTTGTCGTTACCAGTCGTGATGTGCCAGAAACGCAACAAATCACACGAGTAAACGAATTATTTGCAGAAATGACTACCTTGTACCCTGAAGCAAAAGCTGGGCAAGCTGCCGCTTGGGCAAAACGTTGGCAATTAGCTGATGTTGTTATTGAAGGAGATGACGAAGCCCAACAAGGCATCCGTTTTAATCTTTTCCAACTTTTCTCAACCTACTATGGTGAAGACGATCGTTTAAATATCGGACCAAAAGGCTTTACTGGCGAAAAATATGGTGGTGCCACATATTGGGATACTGAAGCATATGCTGTCCCACTTTACTTGGCGTTGGCTAAGCCCGAAGTTACTAAAAATCTACTGAAATATCGCCACAATCAATTGCCTCAAGCCATTCATAATGCCCAACAACAAGGGTTAAAGGGTGCGCTTTACCCAATGGTTACTTTTACTGGTGTCGAATGTCATAACGAATGGGAAATCACTTTTGAAGAGATTCACAGAAATGGTGCGATTGCTTATGCGATTTATAATTATGTCAACTATACAGGAGACGAAGACTATCTAAAAGATGCTGGTCTAGAAGTACTTGTGGCAATCGCTCGTTTTTGGGCAGATCGGGTCCACTTCTCCCAACGTCATAAACAATATATGATTCATGGCGTAACGGGGCCAAATGAATATGAAAATAATATCAACAATAACTGGTATACCAATACCATCGCTGCGTGGGTTCTACGTTACACCCGTGAGTCTTATTTAAAATTCCAAGAAGAAACAACGCTCAAAATTGCAGACGACGAATTAGCTAAATGGGCAGACATTGTAGAAAATATGTACTTCCCAGTGGATAATGAATTAGGCATTTTTGTACAACATGACACTTTCTTAGATAAAGATTTAATGCCTGTTTCTGATTTACCACTTAGTGAGCTGCCTTTAAATCAACATTGGTCATGGGATAAAATTTTACGGTCTTGTTTCATTAAACAAGCCGATGTTCTTCAAGGAATTTATTTCTTCAATGATGCCTTTTCTTTAGAAGAAAAACGCCGGAACTTTAACTTTTACGAACCAATGACTGTCCATGAATCTTCTCTTTCACCAAGCATTCATGCTGTGTTAGCTGCTGAATTAGGCATGGAAGAAAAAGCAGTGGAAATGTATCAACGAACAGCGCGCCTTGACTTAGATAATTACAATAATGATACAGAAGATGGCTTACACATTACCTCAATGACTGGTAGTTGGCTAGCGATTGTGCAAGGTTTTGCCCAAATGAAAACGGACCATCAGCAACTAAAATTTGCCCCCTTTTTACCAGCGACATGGACAGCCTACTCGTTCCACATTAATTATCGGAATCGTTTACTATTTGTTGAAGTTGCAGCAGACCAAGTGGCCTTCACTTTACTCGACGGCCCTGCAATTCCATTAACTGTTTACGATCAAAAATACACATTAAAAGATCGATTAGTTTTACCGATCAGAAAGGAAGAAGTTCATGTTTAAAGGCGTTTTGTTTGATTTAGATGGCGTTATTACTGATACAGCAGAATTTCATTACCACGCTTGGAAAAAATTAGGGAACGAAATTGGAATTTCCATTGACCGTGTTTTCAACGAACAACTGAAAGGAGTAAGCCGTGAAGATTCTCTGCAGTTACTGTTAAAATACGGAAAAAAAGAAGGCACGTTTTCTTCTGAAGAATTTGCCCAGTTAGCGCAACGGAAAAACGATTATTACTTGGAAATGATCCAAGCGATTACACCTGAAGATGTCTACCCAGGAATTCTTTCTTTATTAACGGAATTACGTGAAGCCAATATTAAAATCGCCTTGGCTTCTGCAAGTAAAAATGGGCCTTTCCTTTTAGAAAAAATGCAATTGACGCCCCTTTTTGATGCCATTGCTAATCCAGCAGACGTTCAGGCAGGCAAACCCGCTCCAGATATTTTCATTTTAGCTGCGAAAGAAATTGATTTGACACCAGCAGAATGTCTTGGCATTGAAGATGCCAAAGCTGGGATTCAAGCGATTCTTGCTAGCGGAGCGCAACCTGTTGGCGTTGGCCGCAAAGAAGAGTTAGGCGAAGGGTTGCCCATCGTGCCAGAGACGAGCGCTTTAACGTTTGATTACTTAAAAAAAGTGTGGCTTGATCATGAAGGATAATCGTATCACCGTAACCGATATTCCAAACACAAACTTAAAAAAAATTACTTTGAAGAACGACTTTTTAGAAGTCGTTCTTCTCAATTATGGCGCACGCCTCCATCAACTTTTGATGCCAAACAAAAATAATCATTGGGAAAATATCCTTTTATCGTATGATTCGTATCAAGATGTATTAAAGGATCAAAGCTTTTTTGGAGCCACTGTTGGACCAGTTGCTGGACGCATTCGTAATGGCCATTGGCAAAATGGAATATTAGAACAAAATAGCGACGGTCATCATATCCATGGTGGCTCAAAGGGGTGGTCTTTTCAATATTGGACAGTCGAGCCCTTTGAAAAAAAGGATATCATCGGCGTTGCTTTTCATTTAACCGACACCCTTTCTGGCTATCCCGGACCAATTGAGGCCACCATCACCTACCAGCTAGAGGATAATCATTTACGAATGATCAGTACTGGACGGAGTAAACAGGAAACACTTTTTAATCCTACAAACCACGCCTACTTTAATTTATCTGGCAATGGAAAGTTAGACATTCTGTCACATTTGCTATCTTTGAACTGTCAAGGTATGTTAGAATTAGACGATAATAAGCTGCCTACTGGACGGATTTTACCAGCTTCTGAACTATCCATACGTTTTAATGAACTGACACCTATCGAAACAATCCTCCAACGCTATCCAACTGGGTTAGATGATGTTTTCCCCTTAGTTGGCTCTGACTTAAGACAGCCACAATTATGCTTACAAGAACCTACTTCTGGAAGAAAAATGACGATAGCAACAACGAACCAAAGTATGGTATTATTTTCTACGACTGGTTTTGAGGCTCCTTTTTCTATTAATGGACAAGCGATGCATTCAAACTATGGCTTAGCAATTGAACCTCAAGAGTATCCAGACATAGTTCATCATCCTCAGTGGGGCTCTATTTTATTACCAGCTAATAAAAAGCAAACCTACCAAACGGTTTATCAATTTAACCTTCTATAATCACTAAGAAAGGCGTGGCAAAAATGGCAATTACAGTAAAAGATGTCGCTAAGAAAGCGGGGGTTGCAACCTCAACCGTTTCGCGTGTCATTAACGATCATCCAAGTATTTCTGAATCGACAAAAAAGAAAGTGCGAAAAGTCATGGATGACTTAGGCTATGTGCCAAATATGACGGCACGGAATTTGGGTAAACGAATTTCAAGTGCCATTGGCGTAATTTTACCTCCTTTAGATTCGAAAGAACGGTTAGGGAATCCATTTTATTTAGAAATTATGGAAGCCATCAACGAGGAAGCCCGTCTTTATGATATGACTACTGCTATTGCAACTGCCAAAAGTTTTGATGTACTATTAGAAAACGTTAAAAGAATGCATCTTCAAAAACAAGTGGACGGTTTTATTCTTGTGTATTCAGATAGTAAGGACCCCGTCATTGATTACTTATATGAAAACAACATTCCCTTTACTTTAATCGGTCAACCTTACCAACATGAAACGGAAATAGTTTACGTGGATAATGATAATCAATTATTAGGGAAACAAGCGACGGAATTTTTAATTGAAAACGGCCATAAAAATATTTTATTTGTGACCAATACAACGCATGAAAGTTTGTACTTTGAACGTTACTTTGGTTATCAAAAAGCAATGATGATGCAAGGATTAACTGTTTTACCAAGCGTTGCGTTAGAAAAACCTGAAGATTACATGGCTTTCGATGACATTCTTCATCAAAATAATGCCACGGCGTTGGTGGTGATTGATGATATCTTTGCTTTGCGGACGATGCAACTTGCGCAAATCTATGGTTATCAAGTTCCTGAAACGTTATCCATTATTAGTTTTAACAACTCAATCTTTTCAACATTGACACATCCTTATCTAACAAGCATTGACATCGACACGTCAGAATTAGGTCGAATGGCGATGAAAAAATTATATGAATTAATCCACGAAGAATTGACGAATGGTGTCCGTCTCGTTATTCCTCACAAATTAATTAAGCGTGAAACAGTTATTCCTATTCATTAAAAAAGAAGCGTAAGCAGTTTAACACTGCTTACGCTTCTTTCTATGTGTACGCTCTTATTCGTATGTATTACTTTTATAAAATAACTTTTTGCGAAATTTTTTTCCAAAACGTTTCTTCTTTTGCATCAAATTGAGCTGGTTCCCCGTCAGACAATTTTTCATTTAATAATGATAATTTTTCTTGATGTTTTGCATACTCATCTTTTTTTATTAGCTCTAAACGATACGCACGATCCAAGATCGACTCTCGATAGTTAACATTCATTTTCGTTGCCTTCGCCATTTCTTACATTCCTTCCCAAAATAAATTTTCATTTTTTCGTTAAATTCTTCTATAATTATAACAAAAATATCAGAAAAATAAATATGAAACAAACGATAATTGCGAAAATTTTGTTTTTTCATGCAATTATCGTTCGATTATTTAAGAAATTAAAATTATTAACCAATAATTAATCAATCAGCAAACGCATTAAATGAACATCTAAAAATTCACCTTGGTCTGTTTTGGCACCCCGAGGCATAATTGCCTCTGTTTCAAACCCTAATTTTTTATAGACATGAATCGCTCGTTGATTGCGATCCTGTACCGTTAATTCCAAGCGACGAATAACATGACTTTCATGCGCCCAGCGAATAAGTTCTTCCATTAGGATACTGCCTAGTCCATAGCCCCAGTATTCTTTTAAAATACTAATGCCAATTTCACCAATATGCTCCATCCGCTTTTTAGAAGAAGCAGACACAGAAGCGGTGCCAATGATCGCTTCTCCCGCTAATGCCACCAATAAAACATTATTTGGCGATTCATAGAGTGTTGCTAGATTTTCAGCCAATTCTGTTGTCGACATGGCCATTCCTCGCTCATCCATCACCAAATAGGGCGTTTCACTCCCAATTTTTGACATCACAGATAGTAATTGATCCGCATCAGTAGGCACTGCTTCTCGAATAGAAAATGTTTGTTCAGTCATATTCGCGAGCCTCCCACGCTTGTAAAATCTCTGCTATTCTTTCTTCTGCCAATGGACCAGTTCCACGGAATTCAAGAACTCTCTTGTCAGTTTCTTGAGAATCTTTATTTAAAATAATTTCTAAATAATCTTCTGGCAATTCTTCTTCAATCAAGCTGCCCCATTCTACAACGGATAGCCCATCTCCTTCAAAATACTCATCTAACCCTAATTCATCCGCACCCTCTTCAACACGATAGACATCCATATGGTATAACGGAAGTCGTCCTTGTGGATATTCGCGGATAATCGTATAGGTGGGACTTTTAATCATTTGGGAAATGCCTAATCCTAAAGCAATCCCTTTCGTCATTGTCGTCTTACCGGCCCCTAAATCACCAGTCAGGACAATTACATCACCAGCTTGTGCCTTTTGTCCAATGATTTTAGCAATTGCTTCTGTTTCCAATAGATTGTTCAGGACAATGTTCATTTTTTTGCCTCCCATCTGCAAGAATCTATGTATGAAAGTATACCGAAAATTCAATAAGTTGACTAGTAGCAGCTTCAAAAAAATAAAGTTGAGGCCCAAGTGTCCTGGGAACCTCAACTTCTACTTTGCTTATTTATCATGCTTCGACATAGTTAATTAGTCGTTCATTAATGTTTGAGCAGCTGTAATGATTGATAATTTATAAACATCTTCTTCGTTTGCACCACGTGATAAGTCAGAAACTGGTTTGTTCAATCCTTGTAAGATTGGGCCAATTGCTTCAAAGTTACCTAAACGTTGAGCAATTTTGTAGCCAATATTTCCTGATTGTAAATCTGGGAATACAAAGACTGTTGCTTCTCCAGCAACTTTTGAGTTGGGCGCTTTTAATTGTGCAACAGAAGATACATAAGAAGCATCAAATTGTAATTCACCATCAATCGCATATTCAGGTGCTAATTCTTGCGCAATTTTTGTAGCTTCAGCAACTTTTGTTACTTCTGGTGCTTTTGCAGAACCTTTTGTTGAAAAACTTAACAATGAAACTTTTGGTTCAATGTCAAATAATTCAGCTGTTTTGGCACTATCAACAGCAATTTCAGCTAATTCTTGTGCAGTTGGGTTCACGTTAATCGCGCAGTCTGAGAATAAATATCTTTCTTGGTCACGACCACGAATCATTAAGAAAGCACCACTTGTACGGCTCACGCCTGGTTTTGTTTTAATGATTTGTAACGCAGGGCGAACTGTATCACCTGTTGAGTGGATAGCACCACTAACCATACCATCAGCAATACCCATGTAAGTTAACATAGTACCGAAATAGTTGACATCTTTTAAGATTTTTTCAGCATCTTCTTTAGTAGCTTTTCCATTACGGCGTTCAACAAATGCTTCGACCATTTCATCCCATTTTTCATAATCATTTGGGTTGATAATAATAAAGTTTGATGTGTTGATTCCACGAGCCATAGCAGCATTTGCAATATCTGTTGGATCACCAATTAAGATTGGTTCTACTAATTCATCAGATTTTAAGCGGGCAGCAGCACCTAAGATTCTAGGATCTGTTGCTTCAGGGAAAACAATTTTGATATTACGGCGTACGACTTTAAATTTTAAGCTATCGAATAATTCCACGATAAACCCTCCAGTTTTATATTTACAAAATCCATCATACACTATTCTCAAAGAAAATAACAGTTTTTTCTAGCTGTATTAGTCAAAAAAACCAATAATCCGATAAACTTTTCACAAACTAACTCTTCTACACTATAACAGCATACACTGTTACACTACACTGTTTCAGGAAGTTGCCAATCAATCGGCGTTTCCCCTAAACGTTCTAGAGCGGCATTCGCTTGAGAAAACGGACGTGAGCCAAAAAAACCACGATGTGCTGACAATGGACTTGGGTGTGGCGATTTGATAATCACATGCCGAGTCGTATCAATCATTTTAATTTTTTCTTGAGCAGGACGTCCCCATAAAATGAAAACAACAGGTTTTTCACGCTCATTCACCTTTTCGATAATGACATCTGTCAGTTGCTCCCACCCTTTACCTCGATGGGAATAGGCTTGACCTGCCCGAACGGTCAACACAGTATTTAATAATAACACGCCTTGTTTGGCCCAGCTTTCTAAAAAGCCATGGTTGACGGGTTGGTACCCTAAATCAGCTTGTAATTCTTTGTAAATATTCGCAAGAGATGGCGGCACTTTCACACCTGGCTGGACAGAGAAACTTAGTCCGTGTGCTTGATTGGGTCCATGATATGGATCTTGTCCCAAAATTACTACTTTTACTTCTTCAAAAGGGGTTAGTTCTAACGCTGAAAATAAATGATACATATCTGGATAAATCGTTTGTGTCTGATATTCTTTTTTCAAAAATTCCCGCAATTCTTGATAATACGGTTTTTCAAATTCAGCAGATAAAATGTTTTGCCAACTATTGTGAATAATTTCTTTCATAATGCTCACTCCTTCGCTCTCTAAGCATAACGAATTTCTCCAAACCTGACAAGAAATTTCTGGGTACTTTCTCTTGGAAAAACGTGGTAAACTATAGGTAAGCTTTAAATAGATAATGAGGTGTAGAGAATCGATGATTAAATTAATTGCTTCAGATATGGATGGAACACTTTTAGATGCAAAAATGAGCATCACAAATGATAACGCTTCAGCAATTCGCGAAGCGGAACGTTTAGGAATCGAATTTATGGTTGCTACTGGCCGCGCATATACCGAAGCGAAACCCGCGTTAGAAGAAGCTGGAATTGACTGCGCCATGATTACTTTAAACGGCGCCCAAGTGTTCGACAAAGATGGACACTCACTTTTCACGGCTGGGATCGAAAAAGAAACAGTAACAGAAGTACTAACTATTTTGAGTCAACACAATGTTTACTATGAAATCTCTACAAATAAAGGTATTTTTTCTGAACATCAAGAAAAAAGAATTGAAAACTTTGCCGCTCATATTGCAGAATCCATGCCCCATTTAACTTATAAAGTGGCGATTGCCATGGCTTCAGCACACCTATCTTTATTGCATATTACCTATGTTGATCGTTTGGACGACATTTTAAAAGATGATTCGATTGAAGTCCTTAAAATTATTGGCTTCAGTATGGATGGGCCGAAAGTATTAGGTCCTGCTGGGATGGAAGTAGAAGAACTAGATGATTTGGTTGTTACCTCTTCTGCGCTTAATAATATTGAAATTAACCACCGCCTAGCACAAAAAGGGATTGCGGTTGCGCGCGTCGCTAAAGAACGTGGGATTCCCGCTGAACAAGTCATGACTATTGGTGATAATTTAAATGATGTCAGCATGATTCAATGGGCCGGAGTAAGTTTTGCAATGGGCAATGCCGAACTGGAATTAAAAGAATACGCTAAATATGAAACAGCCACTAATTTAGAAAATGGTGTTGGCGAAGCCATCCTGCGTGCAATAAGAGAAGATTTGTAATAAGCACTACCAGTTACAGCACTCATTTATATATAGAAAGGAGATCGTGTCGTGTCTGAATTTTTTATTCAAGAACAACAGTTAGGAAAGGTTACGCGAACCATCGTGAAAGACCAAGCAGGCCGTTCACTTTTTCTATTGGTGGGGCGCTGGGGTACACGAGGAGATGCGCTTTCTTTATATGCAATGAACGGAGAAATTTTAGCCAGTATTAAACAAGTTTCTTGGACTTTTGGTACACGATTTGAGTTATATCAGCGTTTTGAAAAAGTGGGTACTCTACGAAAACTGTTCAATTTGAATGCTGATTTCTATTATGTTCAAGGCCTTCACTGGGCAGTTGTTGGTGATATCAAAGCGCATCAATATTCAATTTATCAAGTCCATAAAAAAATTATGTCAATGGATAAAACCATGCTTTGTACAGGCGACTATTTTGTTTTAACTGTTGCCAATGATGAGGACGCACCGTTGTGCATCTGTATAGCAGCTGTCCTTGACTACTGGTTATATAATAAGAAAAAACAAAAAACTTCCGATGATTTTGGATTAGATTTTGATCCTTTAACGGATTAATGAAAAATAACGAAGCTAAAGTGATTGACTTTAGCTTCGTTATTTTTACACTTCTTTTTGCATATGATTGTATAAGTGACCACTAATAGTCATTGTTGTGACATCTTTAAAGCCTTTACTTGCGTATAACTTTCTCGCCCCTGGATTGTCAAAATCAACATTTAGACCCAAGGCTTGCTTCCCGCTAGCTTTAGCTACTTCAGGTAAAGCATCTAATAACTTAGAACCAATTCCCATTCCACGGAAACGTTCATCCACAGAAATCGTGTCTAAATACCATTCATTAGGCAAGGTTTCTTCTTCAATAAATAGCCGAACATCTTCTGCTAAGCCATGTTTTTTAAAGACTTCTCTTAAAGGTTCATCAATAATCTTTTCATCTTCCGCAGGATAGCCGACAGCAATCCCTGCAACTTCACCTGCATGTTCATAAACTAAAATTCGTTGATAGCCATAGCGATAGGTTGGATACGCCGTTGCCTCTGCTAATAGGTCAATCATTTGTTCTTCTGAGACTTCTTCTAAAATTGGTAACTCCATATCTTTTAAAATAACTAAGACCAGCCGAGCAATCGCTTGACCGTCTTCTTTTGTTGCCGAGCGAATCATTGTAATTCTCCTTTACATTTAACTAAAAAAGAACTGGCTACTATCATTACTGACTTAGCCAATTCCTTTTATCTTGTCTTTAGTATAACAAATTTATTATTGAATTTCTACTGTAACCTGACGTCGTCCCCAAAGACGGCATTGGTCTACTGAATCAAAATGAACATCAATAATATTTCCTTGAATAGCGCCACCTGTATCTCCAGCAATAGCAAAGCCATAACCAGAGACTTTCACTAATGAACCTAGAGGAATTACACTTGGATCGACTGCAACTACATTGCTTTGTTTACTTAAGTCAATACCAGTAGCACTTAGATTACTTGCACCTGGCTCACGCCAAGAATAAGCGGTTGATTCCATCTGAAGCACACGACCAGAGCCAGTTCCTGGTGTTGATGATTCGCCTGTCGATGATTCTGTCGTTGATGACGATTCGGATGAACTAGCTGAACTTGAAGATTCAGTGCTACTGCTTTCCGTACTTGTAGAAGAGCTTGATGCTTGACTGCTTGACTCTTCAGCAGCTTCGGCTTCTAGTTTAGCCGCCGCATCTGCTTGCGCTTGTTTGTCGGCAGCTGCTTGTTTCTTCGCTGCTTCTGCTTTGGCAGTTTCTGCCGCACGTTTTTTCTGTGCCTCAGCTGCTGCTTTTTCGCTGACTAAGCGTTGTTGCTCTTTCTGTTTGTCTGTCGAAATTTGAGCCAATAATTCTTCATTATCCGCCATTTTTTCTTTTAACTCAGAGACTTTATTATTCATTGAAGAAGCTTCAACTTGTAATTTTTCTTCATTTTGTTTTAAAGTTGTTTGCGTATTTTCAACTTTTTCTTGTAATGCAGCTAACTTTTCTTTTTCGCTAGTTAAGCTTTCAATCTTTTCCCGTTCAAAGTTTTGTAAAACGGTCATGGCGTAGGCCCGATTAAAGAAATCTGATAAATTTTCTGCATCTAATAAGGCTTGCCAAGTACGTTGGTCGCCATTTAATTGAATATCCTTCATACGATCGCCAACAGCTTCTTTACGACGAGAAATATTTTTTTCTGTTTTTTCTATTTCCTCTTTCGAAGTTTTCAACGTATCTTCCGCTTTTGAAATTTGCGTTTTTAAACGTTCGATTTCCGCATATTTAGCATTTACATCGTCTAAGGCTGAATTGATTTCTTTACTAATTAACTCCCCAGATTGTTTCGCTTGCGCTTCTTTTTCTTGCAACGAATCAAGTGATTCTGCTGCCGCAGCGACTGGAAGTCCAAAATTGATAAGCATCATTGTTGTTAAAAATGGTATCAACTTTTTAACCTTCACTAAATCCAACACCTTTCCTAACTTATCTAAAACACCTACTCATTATACTAGTCAGGAGGGCTTGTTTTATTTCAATAATGTTACAATTTGTTACAATTTAAATGCAACTCTTTTTTTATCCTGCGTTTATTCATTAGTCCATTTCTATCTCAATTCTTTAAGAATTTCTTAAGATGCCTTAAAAACTAGCTTTTGACGATTTTTCTTTTTTTTATCCCATTAGACCATTGATTGAAATATTTTGTAATATTTTTTGTTAATTATTGGCCCTTTTTCTTCAAATCTTCTAAGAGATGCCGAACTTCTTTGGAATTTTTAATGTTTTTTAAAGTTAGTTTTGGGTAATTGTTAATAAAACGACGTTGTTGGAAATTTAACCGATTTTGGAAATGCTCTTTTTTGGTTCGTTCTTTTAACTTCTGCCAATCAGCTGTAGCGATTTCCATTTTTGTGTTCAACCGTTGCTTAAATTCTTGTTGGTTCGTTTCCAACGTTTGGCCCATCTCGGTAATAAGTTTTTTGAAACCTTGCATGTTCAGCAACGTATAAATTAAGTCAAGCCCCATTACAATCACTATACAAAGGGCTAAGTAGTTGCCAAAGGTTGCTTGTAAAAAACTGACAACTTTGGCGATTTCTGGTTGAATAACTTTGACAATCAAGACACAACCCAATCCCCAAAAAAGAGAAACCGGTAAAGCCACACGACCGTTTAAATTAAAAGGTACATCATGATAATCCCACCAAGAGGCATGGAACAGTTTTTCCAAGCCATAACTAGTGACATATTCTAAAATCGTCACTAAAACAGCCGATCCGACATACAATACCAAGAGATTGTTCTCAAAGGGTTCCACAAAATAGAGAACGCTTAAGACCCCAAATCCATAAATAGGACAATAAGGCCCTACCAAAAATCCTCGATAAACAAATTTTTTGGCTTTTAATGAACAATACACCGTTTCCCATAACCAGCCGATAAAGGAATAAATAAAAAATAACAAAATAACCTGACTCATTTTTTCCACGTTTCTGTCACACTCCACTTCTTTGCGCTTTTCTTCTATTTTAACAGAAGTTGAGAAAATGTAGCGAACAACTTTCTTTCATTGAAAGATTAGGCTACAATGAGAGCAGCAAAGGGAGGAATCTTATGTTTGGTTTATTGAAATACGCAAAAAATTATCGAAAACAAATTATCCTCGGTCCAGTCTTCAAATTTTTAGAAGCTTGTTTCGAGTTAGTCTTGCCCTTATTCATGGCTCACTTAGTCGATGTCGGTATTCGTCAAAACGACCGACAGACTGTCATAGAAATGGCCCTCTGGATGCTTGTTATGTCGTTAGTTGGTTTATTTTTTGTCATGATTTGTCAATATTATGCTTCAGTCGCTTCGCAAGGTTTTGGAACAGAGCTAAGAAATCAATTAATGAAGAAAATTAATCAGCTTTCACACAAAGAATTGAATAGTTTTGGTACAGATACCCTCATCACTCGGATCACAAACGATATCAACCAGCTTCAATTGGCTTTAGCGATGTTTATTCGGTTGGTCATTCGGACACCTTTTTTAAGTATCGGTTCTGTGGTCATGGCTTTTTACATTGACGTACAGATGGGCTTTCTTTTCCTATTACTTTTACCAATTTTTAGCCTTATTCTCTTTATTATCATTAAAGTGACTGTGCCTTTATATCAAAAAGTCCAAGAATATTTGGATCGGTTAAACCGTCAAATTAGTCAAAATTTAAGCGGTGTCCGTGTGATCCGTGCGTTTGCTAGAAAGGAAACAGAGCAACGACATGTTGATAAAGCTTCCGATGATTTAGGCGATATTTACATTCGCGTATCGAATGTCTCTGCTTTATTAACGCCTTTAACCACTTTGATTATGAATGTTGGAATTTTATTTTTACTTTATTTTAGTGGCTTAAAAGTTTCTTTTGGTTCCTTGCAACAAGGGGAAGTTTTAGCATTGATCAATTATATGAATCAAATGATGCTCGCTTTAATTGTTGCTTCTAATCTCGTGGTAATTTTTACGCGAGCTGCCGCTTCCGCAAACCGTGTCAATGAGGTTTTAACTGTAGAAAGTCAGTTAACAGATACACCAGAATCAGCAAAAACATCGCCACAATTTGGTGATATTACCTTTGACCATGTAGATTTTCGCTATGAACCAGAGGCCGGTTTGGCTTTGGAAAATATCAATTTTACGATTCCTAAAGGCTCAATTCTCGGCATCACGGGACCTACCGGCAGCGGGAAAAGTACCTTAACCCAACTCATTCCCAGATTTTATGATGTGAGTGCAGGAAACCTTTTTATTAATGGTATAAATGTGCGCGATTGGCCGCTCTTTACTTTACGCCAACAAGTGGCAAGTGTCCCACAAACTGCCGTCTTATTTACAGGGACTATTCGAGAAAACTTACAATGGGGCAAACCAAATGCAACTGATGAAGACTGTTGGGAAGCATTATCTATCGCCCAATGTAAAGAATTTGTTGAACAATTAGACCAAGGGTTAGACACGCCTGTTAACGAAGGCGGAAAAAACTTTTCTGGTGGACAAAGACAACGGTTGACCATTGCCCGTGCCTTGATTAGGAAACCACATTTACTTATTTTAGATGATTCCTTGAGTGCCCTCGACTATCAAACAGATTTGAATCTGCGCCGTGCTTTACAAAAAGAACGAGCAGAGACAACCGTTATTTTAATTTCACAACGCGTGAGTTCGATTGCTACGGCGAATCAAATTTTAGTCCTAGATAGTGGAAAAGTCGCTGGCCTTGGCACCCACGAAGAATTACTTACTTCTTCTAAAGAGTATCAAGAAATCGTTGCGTCACAGGAGGAGGATACCCATGCAAACTAAAAAAATTCATTTTGGTGCCTTCTCACGTTTTAAGCCGTATTTACTACGCTATCCAAAAGAAATTATTGGCGCCTTAATCCTAGGAATTCTCAGTGGTTTTTCGACTGTCCTCATGACTTATTATATAGGTAAATCCGTTGATACAATGGTTGGTAAAGGACAAGTCAATGCTGCGCAACTCATCAAAATTTTAGGTTTATTAGCAGGAATTTTACTCGTAACCGTTCTAAGTCAATGGCTGATTCAACGTCTCGGTAATCGCGTGTCTTATTTATCGACCACACAGCTGAGAAAAGATGCCTTTGCCCATTTAAATCAATTACCGTTAAGTTATTATGACCAAACGTCACACGGAAATATCGTCAGTCGCTTTACCAACGATATTGACAATATTTCAATGGCTTGCTCGGCTGTCTTCAACCAATTATTTTCCGGCATGGCCACCGTCGTTGTTGCTTTGCTCTTTATGATTCGGCTAAGTCCCCTGCTCACATTAGTGGTTCTTATCAGTACGCCGATTATTTTTATTGTAAACTGGCTTGTTGCAAAAGCTTCACAAAAAAACTTTGCTGCACAACAAACGATTGTTGGTGAAATTTCCGGCTTCGTTTCAGAAATGGTTGGCAACCAAAAAATTGTTAAAGCCTTTCAACAAGAACAAGCTACACAAGAAACATTTGAAGCATTGAATCAAACGTTGTATGAAAAAGGACAGAAGGCTCAGTTTTCTTCTTCCTTAACCAACCCACTTTCTCGATTTATCGATCATTTATCTTATTTATCAATTGGATTAGTCGGTGGCTTGTTAGTTTTAAGTGGCAATCCTTTAGTCACAGTTGGTGTTATTTCCAGTTTCACCATTTACTCTAGTCAATTTTCTAAACCTTTTATTGAACTCTCAGGAATCACCAACCAAATCCAAGCCGCCTTAGCTGGATTGGAACGTACCTTTGATATGATGGATCAACCAGTTGAACGTCCTGATGCCCCGAACGCAATTGTTTTGAAAGAAGCGCGAGGCCGTGTTGAATTTAAAGACGTTGATTTTTCTTACACGCCGACGCGACCTTTAATCGAAAACTTTAATTTAATTGCTGAACCAGGAGAAACAATTGCCATTGTTGGGCGAACTGGTGCGGGTAAATCAACATTAGTGAATTTGTTAATGCGCTTTTACGAGGTCGACCGTGGCCAAATTACGGTTGATACTCACGACATTACTCAAATTACTCGGGACAGCTTACGAAAAAGTTTTGGTATGGTTCTCCAAGATACTTGGCTATTCGATAGTTCCATTCGGGAAAATTTAACATACGGGAATCCTGAAGCCTCTGACGAAGAAATTATAGAAGCCATGAAAAAAGCCCATATTTTTGATTTCGTCATGCGTTTACCTCAAGGACTAGATACCGAGATTGGTTCCCAAGGCGTTAAAATTTCTGAAGGACAACGACAATTAATGACTATTGCACGCACGATGATTAGTAATCCGCCGATGCTTATTTTAGATGAAGCGACCAGTTCAGTTGATACATTGACTGAGAAAAAAATTCAGGATGCTTTTTTACAAATGATGACTGGCCGGACCAGTTTTGTTATTGCCCATCGCTTAGCAACAATCAAAAGTGCTGAAAAAATTCTAGTTATGGACAATGGTCAAGTGGTTGAAATTGGCACCCATGACGAATTATTGCAAAAAGAACAGGGTTATTATCGTGACCTTTACGAAGCGCAGTTTAATCAAAAAGCACAATAAAAAAGAGTCACTTTTCTGGGATGATGAAAAGTGACTCTTTTAATTTTAAATTTATTGATCTAATTCAGATAATGGTTTTCCAAATAAACGTTTAAAGGGAATTTTATTGCCTAAATAATAAGTGGCAATTACTTGAATAGGAAAGAAAATAACTGTTTTAATTAAGCGTGGTACCCACCAAGCAAAATTTGCTAGATTGACTCCATACATTAAACTTAACCACAAAGGAGTTAAAATGATATTAATTAAAACGGTGACCAACAATGTCGCCAAAATCACTCGTTGCCATGTCATTTCTTTCTTATAATAGAAATAACCATAAATAGCACCAACCAAAAAGGCATTTAAAGTAAACCCAGGAAAATAGCCTGCCTTTGGAAAAAGCAGCATTCCTACCACATCAGCCACCGCCGTGCCGATTCCAGCCCAAAAAGGTCCGAAAATCATCCCAATCAATGATTCTGGGATAAACGTGAAACTGATTTTTAAAAACGTTGTTTCATACGCAAAAAAGCGTGAAAAGACAACGACCACCGCAATGAGTACGCCCATTAACGCAATGGATTTTGTGCCAAATTTTTTCTTTGTCATTTTTAGCATCTCCTCTAAGAGCTGCTACATGACGAACCATGCAGCGAATGCGAAAACAAAACCGCGAACATTAAAAAGCTGAACGTGTTGTTCTGATGATAAGCAAAGTAAGAACCTTTGCTTTCTAGCAACACACTGTTTATGTTCTTCGTCCAAAAGGCAACATCCCATCCTTTTAGCACTTAACGCTTTGTCTCCTACTCTGTTATTTTATTTGGACAAAAGTCCTCATAAAATATACCACAAAATAGTCAAAATAACCATTAAGGTTCTCTAAAAAGCTAACGGTCGACGATCGCCTTCATGGATAACTTCACGGAAGTCCGCAAACCCCGCCTCGACACCTCTCAAAAGAATTTCAGCACTGCCGATATTGGTTGCTAAAGGAATTTCATAGACATCACTTAGACGAATCAAAGCCGTCACGTCTGGTTCATGCGGTTGCGCGGAAAGAGGATCTCTTAAAAAAATAACTAAATCAATGTTGTCTTCTGATATCATTGCGCCAATCTGTTGATCCCCACCTAATGGCCCCGATTTAAAGCAATGCACGGGTAAGCCAGTTGCTTCCATCACTTTCATGCCTGTCGTTCCTGTTGCATACAATTCATGTTTTTCTAAAATATGTTTATAAGCGGTTGCTAGTTTGATCATTAATGTTTTTTTACGATCATGAGCGATTAAAGCGATTTTCATGTTATCCAACTCCTGTCTTTGTTATATTATAACAAAAGTTTAGCGATAAATCCGCTGAGAGTGTTTGTCCTTTGTCACCTTGACGAAAAAGTCTTCTTTTTCTTGTGCAACTCTCCCTTGCTGAAAGATAGCGTTTTCATTTAAACTATGAGTAACAAATCAAAAAGAAAAGAGTGACGTATCAAATGGTGGAAATGGCGCTTAGAAATGTGTATAAAAAATATGACAATGCAGAACATTATTCTGTTACAGATTTTAACTTAGAAATTACAGACCGTGAATTTATCGTCTTTGTCGGACCTTCTGGTTGCGGTAAATCAACAACATTGCGAATGATTGCTGGCTTAGAAGATATTACTGAAGGTGAATTATCAATTGGGGACAAAGTCATGAATGACGTTGCACCGAAAGATCGTGATATTGCCATGGTTTTCCAAAACTATGCGCTTTACCCGCATATGACTGTTTTTGATAATATGGCTTTTGGTTTAAAACTAAGAAAATATGATAAAGCTGAAATTAAAAAACGGGTGGAAAATGCTGCGGATATTCTGGGTTTAACAGAGTACTTACAACGTAAACCTGCGGCGCTTTCTGGTGGACAACGCCAACGTGTTGCACTTGGCCGGGCAATTGTTCGTGATGCCAAAGTCTTTTTAATGGATGAACCTTTATCAAACTTGGATGCAAAATTACGTGTAGCCATGCGTGCTGAAATCGCTAAACTACACCAACGTTTAGAAACTACGACAATTTATGTGACACATGACCAAACCGAAGCGATGACCATGGCTGATCGAATCGTAATTATGAAAGATGGCTTTATTCAACAAATTGGTTCACCAAAAGAAGTTTACAATACACCAAAAAATATGTTCGTAGCTGGGTTCATCGGCTCACCTGCCATGAATTTCTTCAAAGTTACCTTAAACAATGGGGTTATTTCTAACCAACATGGCTTAAAACTAGCAATTCCTGAAGGAAGAAACAAAGAGCTTGTTGAACATGGTTATGAAGGCAAAGAATTAATTTTCGGTATTCGTCCAGAAGATATTCATAGCGAACAAGTGGCTTTAACAGCAATGAAAGATGCGGTGATTAAATCTGAAGTCGTTGTTTCTGAATTATTAGGGGCTGAATCCATGCTTTATACAAAAATTGGTGATACAGAGTTTATCTCAAAAGTAGATGCTCGTGACTTCCACCATCCTGGTGAAATGATTGACTTAGCTTTTGATATTAACAAAGGACATTTCTTCGACCCTCAAACAGAAGAAGTCATTAAATAAAAAAATCTCGAGGCATCCGTCGCAATGACGGATGCCTCGATTGTTTCTCTTTATGCTAATTTAACCTTCTTCTTTATCACTTTGGGTTGTTTCGCTTCTGTAAAAGTTGGAATATCTACATGTTTACTTAAGGTACTTGCTAAAAAGTAGGCAATACTGAAATCCACCAAACTATGAATTAATCCACCAACGCCCATCAAAAGAAAAATAGAATACATGAAGCCGGCTGTATAATAGGTTCCTGGCAAGTTGCCCATTGTGTAAAATACAGAAACAACCACTAGCTCGGCAGCGGAATGAATCACTCCAATTCCCACGTTAAACAACTGTAATTTCCCATTTAATAAAGTGAATTTCCCCTCTTTATTGATTAAAATTTCTGGATGCTTTTGTAAAATCACTGCGCCAATGACTGCAAAAATCAAATGAGATAAGGCCCGCAAAGCAATAATCGGTGTTGCGGATAAGAAAAAACCAAAACCTGTTCCTAGACTAACCGCAATTGCCACCACTGGAGAAATAAACATGGCAATAAAAACTGGGACGTGACTTGCTAATGTAAAACTGGCTGGACCAATGGTAATTCTTGGCATAACCATTGGAATGATAATCCCCATTGCAATTAAAAGTGCTGAAATTGTTAAACGTTTTACTGAGTTTGCTTTCATTAAAACTGCCTCCTAAAGGTGTCATGACACCTTTTGTTTTTCTCAAGTGTAGCTGAACAGTCGCAATGTGTCAAGACACATAAAAGAACTTTCTGTTATTTCTCATAAATAACAGAAAGTTCTTTTTTATACTGGTTTATTTTTTTCTAAAGCATTACTTAAACGAGCGAATTCTTCTAAAGACAATGTTTCACCACGTCTAGAAGGATCAATTTCTGCTTCAGCTAGGCTCTCTTTTAGCCAAGCTACCGTTTGTTCATCTTTCCCATAAAAATGCGTTAAGTTATTCCACAATGTTTTACGTCTTAATTGGAAACTGGCTTTGGTTAATTTGAAAAATTCTTTTTCATTGGTCACTGTCACCGCTGGTGTAGCACGGCGCGTCAATTTAATAATCGCCGAGTCAACATTGGGTTGCGGCACAAAAACTGTTTTTGGCACAATAAAGGCGACACTTGCTTCCATAAAATATTGGACAGCAATTGATAATGAGCCATAAGCTTTCGTTCCTGGTTTAGCAGCAATTCGATCAGCGACCTCTTTTTGCATCATCACAACCATTTCGGCTACATCTAAAGAAGATTCTAAAAAATGCATCATAATTGGCGTAGTAATATAGTAAGGTAGGTTAGCTACCACTTTAATCGGATACTTCTCTTGAAAAACTTGGTTGGTTGTCTCGACCAAATCAGCTTTTAAAACATCTTGATGCACCACTGTTACATTATCATAGCGACTTAAGGTATCCGCTAAGACAGGAATCAAGCGATCATCAATCTCAAAAGCCACAACTTGTGCCGCGTTCATCGCTAATTGCTCTGTTAATGCACCAATTCCAGGCCCAACTTCGACAACATTTGTCTGCTGATTAATTCCCGCTGTTTCTACAATTTTTCTTAAAATATTAGGCTCTGTCAAAAAATTTTGACCTAAACTCTTTTTAAATGAAAATCCATGCTTTTTTAGTATTTCTTTGGTTCTGGATGGTGTGGCAATTTCTTTATAGTCCGTCACGCTTGTTCCTCCATGTAGTTATTCTTCGTTTGCAAGTTCTTTTAAAATACGTGTCATGCTTTCTTTCAATTCTGCTTCTGTAATCCGAAACATGCTTAACCGTTTGACTAACTGTTTGCTATTTGTATAGCCAATTCTTAGGTCATCTCCTAATAATTCACGGTATTTTTTTGCATTTGCTCCCGCTATTAAACCATATTCAACTAGTGTTTGTCTAGGAATTTCTTGATAGTCTTCACCAACTTGAACAGGTGTTACGACTTTTTTTAAGGCTTCAATAATTGCTTCATCACTAGCATGTTCAACCCCTAGGCTACCACCATTTTTTTTAGGAACTGCAACTTTTCTTGATAAAAAAGCATGCTTTGCATCAGGGACGACTTCCATTATTGTTTTACGAATTTTTTCGCCCGAATAATCTGGATCTGTAAAAATAATCACGCCTCTCGTTTCTTGTGCGTGTTCAATTTGTGTCAAAATTTCATCATTGATAGCAGAGCCAATCGTTTCAATCGTATCCGCTGCAACTACCTCTTGAATGCGGCGTGTGTCGTCTTTTCCTTCAACGACAATGATTTCTGCAACTTTCATTTTTTCCTTCATTTATCTATCCGAAACAAGCGATGAGCGTTGACTCTCGTTTGTTCTGCCACTTCTTCAAAGGTTAGTTGACGCAATTCAGCAATTTTTTCCACTACGTATCGTGTATAGCCTGGTTCATTCCGTTTACCACGATAAGGAACCGGGGCTAAATAGGGTGCATCTGTTTCCACCAACATTCGTTCGAGTGGTACCGCCATCGCCGCTTCTTGAACATCCAACGCCTTTTTAAACGTCACGACGCCACTAAAAGAAATATGCAGACCTAAATCTAAAAATTTCTTCATCCACTCAGCATCGCCACTGAAACTATGCATGATTCCACCAATATCTGAAACTTTTTCATCTTTTAAAATTCGATAGGTATCTTCTAATGCCTCTCTCGTATGCACACTAAACGGTAAATTCATTTCCCGAGCAATCGCAATTTGACGGCGAAAGACTTTTTCTTGCACCTCTTTAGGATCCTCCATCCAGTAATAATCAAGACCGATTTCACCTAATGCGACAATTTTTGGCAACGTTAATTGTTCTTGTAATCGACGTTCAACCTCTGGCGTATAGCTACCCGCTTCTGTTGGATGCCAACCAATGATACTATAAATATTGGCATATTCCTGACTAAGTAAAAGAGATTTTTCAATCGTTGGTTCATCAAAACCGACCACGGCCATCTCTGTAACACCCAATTCTTGGGCATGTGCAATCGTTTCTGGAATATCATCATTAAATTGTTCTGCATTCAAATGTGTATGTGTATCAAAAATCATTATGATTGCCTCCTTCATCTCCTCTCTACTTTATCATATTTCTTGAAAAATCTGAATGACTAGGCGACAAGATTCGCCATTTCCTCATAAACAGCGCTTGCATTTATGCTAAAAGTAACGTATACTATTCAGTCATGTTATTAAAAGGAGGAATCTCCATGACCGATGAAAAAATTTTTGAACAACAGCATTTAACAATGGTTTATCATGAGCTGCAAGCGGCTAAAAAAGTTTACGAAGAGCAATTGGCGAACACAATGAAAGATGGCAAACATATGCTAGAGGAATTTGGTCGCGATTCTAAGCTGAATTTTGATAGTTATGCCGATAATCTAGAAACGTTTGCCATGTTGGAAATGAAGAACCGTGAAATTGATCAGTGGAACTTAAAAAATGAAGCAACGGCTAAAAATTTAGACAAAGTGAAACGCCTATTACAAGTTCCTTATTTTGGTAAAATTGGCGTGACTTTTGAAGACAGCCCTGAAGAGCCAGAAAACTTTTATATCGGCGTAAACGATTTTACTTCTTTAGAAGAAGAAACGCGCATTCACGATTGGCGCTCACCGATTGCTTCGTTATTTTATGACAATGTTTTAGGAAAAACAGCCTACATGGCACATCAACAAACCATTCCAGTACAACTTGATTTGAAAAGACAGTTAATTATTGAAAAAGATCAATTAATCAACTATTTTGACACAACCATTGCGATTCAAGATGATGTGTTATTGCATTCTTTAGAAGAAGATGCTTCTCCTTATATGAAGGACATTACGACAACCATTCAACAAGAACAAAATCAAATAATTCGTGACGAAACGCAGCCACTCCTACTAGTCAACGGGATTGCTGGTAGTGGGAAAACGTCTGCGATTATGCAACGGATTGCTTATTTACTTTATCAACATCGAGCAGAAATTACAGCGGATAATATTTTATTACTTTCACCAAATTCAACATTTATTGATTATATTTCTCAAGTTTTACCGAATTTAGGCGAACGAAATCCCTTGAATTTGACTCTTTTACAATTTTTACGCTTCACTACCAAAGAAGCATGGCCAATGGAAGAAGAAACGGACTATTTCGAACGCATTACTCGCTCTGAGGCAACGGAGCAAGAGCACGTTATTCGTTCAAAAGAATTTGCAACGTTTCTTTTAAGCAATCCTGAAAAAGCGGTTGTGCAGCCACATTTTTTCCGTCCTTTAACTTTTAAAAAGCAGACCTTATTTACTTCAGAAACAATTTTTAAACTTTATCAAGAAACACCAGCTGACTTGAGTATTCGCCAACGAATTTCAGCCACAAAAGAAAAATTAACCAGTCTTTGGACACGGTACTTATTAAAACAAGCCCATTCTAAAAAAATGTTGGATCAATTCCAAGATTTAACAGAAGCTGAACAAGTTCGTTATTTTGGCACAGTGATTACCGAAGATAATGAAAAACATCTGGCTGATTTTGCTTTAAAACGTTTGAAGAAAAAATATCGCTCTATCACTGCCGCTATTAAAAATGATGCTTGGCTAGATCAATGGGCCTTTTTTGAAACGTTTTATTCTTTATTCACTGAAAAATCGTATCAAAAAGAGACAGCTGTTTTCACAGCCGATGAAATTGTGGCCCTTATTTTGGTGAAACATGCATTTATTGAAAACCTCGCCAACCAGCAAATGGCTTTTATCCTAGTCGATGAAGTCCAAGATTATACAGAATCCCAATTATTATTACTGCTGACACTTTTCCCTAAAGCTAGTTTTACTTTAGCTGGTGATGAAAATCAAGCCATTTTTAATACAGCCATTGAATTTTCTGAAGCCCATGATTTATTGGTTAACGAAACCAGCCGTTCTGTTGGAACCTATCAATTATTAAACAGCTATCGTTCAAGTAAAGAAATTACACGACTCTTCCAAACATTAGGCACTCAACCAGAGCAATTAACCATTGTGCCCATCCGGCATGATGGAGAAAAGCCGACATTTATTCCTTGTGACTCTGCGTCTGACTATCTTAAAGCAATCGTCACTTCCATTACAACCTTTGATTCGAAAGAAAGCACCGCCATTATTACTAAAACATTTGCAGAAAAAGAACAATTAACAAAAGAACTTAGTGCTTCTCTTTCATTGGAAGAACATCCGTCACTGCAAGTTTTATCAATTGATATGGCAAAAGGTCTAGAATTTGATAATGTAATTCTTCATAACCCAAATGTTAATCGTTATTCCGACAATAAACGAGATAAAAGAATCCTGTATACTGCTATTTCTCGTGGAATGAAACGGGTCGTTTTACCTTATACCGGCACACTTTCTGAATGGTTTACACCTTACTTGGCAGCCCGGTAACTGAGACTTAAGGCGGATTTTATTTTTAGAAAAACCACTTATAATAGACGAGTAGGTACTGCTTTTTAATTAGCAGTCCTACTCGTTTGTTGTCTCTTAAGTTGAGAGGAGCGTGAGAAGGTGAAACAATCACCTGATTTAGAAAATTTTTTAAAAACTTCTATCCAAAAAAATGTAACTATTGAGCGAAAACAACAAAACCAAACCATTTGGCACTGGCTACTGCTTATTTTATTTGGCTTGCTAACCTTTGGCTCACTGACACAGCAGTTACTCCTAATTGGCTTGTTTACACTTATTGCCGCTATTGTTAAAGGTCCCTTAATGCTCGTCTGGGGAACCATCTATTCGGCGTTAGTGGCTTTGTTTCCACCTTTCGCTTTAGTCCTATCTTTACTTTTTTTTATAATTAATTTAGGCACCGTTATGAAAAGTTGGCGTATTACTTTAACAAGTGCTTACTTTTATCTAATTCCTTTAGGTTTTAGTCTCTTGAAAACGACCGACTGGGTATCAACGCCTTATTTCCTGACAGGCTTGGCTTTGTTAAGTATTTTAGGGCTGCATTTTATATTAGAGTGGCTCTATAAAAATAATAGCTTAGGCCGTTTACTCACGTGGCAAATTATTAGTGTCCCTTTTTCACTCTTACTGATCATTTTACCAAGTCGCCTAACGAAAGGCCGTTTTGGTAAAAAACGAATACCTAAAAAAGTGAAACTCTAAAATAGAAAAGCCTAGGAAAAATCGCAAATGATTTTTTCTAGGCTTTTCTTCGATTCTTTTAATTTAAAAATTCGTTGATTTTCGATTTTAGGACGTCGATAAAACTGGAGAAAGAGAATTCATTTGTTTGTGAATATGTCCAATGAGCCAATAACAGAAAAACTAAAATAACCAGTATCGCAACCACTAAAAAGGTTCTAATTCTTGCCCTTCTTTTTCTACGTTGAACTGTTAGCCGTGCTTGTTCCCTTACTCTCATAGCTTCTAAATAATACGGACGCCATTTAGGTTCATTTTTTCGTTGCTCATAAATTTATGATAAGCCATCAAACTTCCCCCACATCAAATTTCTTCTAGTATACAAAAAAAGTAGTAAAGATAAAAGGTTACAATTCACCTTTTATCTTTACCACTTATGCTTTTATGCGATTCCTGCACCATTTGGCATTTCTTTTGGTGCTTCAACAATTTGAAGTTTCCCTTCTGGTGATTCAGCTGAAAGAATCATTCCTTGGCTAATTTGACCACGCATTTTTCTTGGTTTTAAGTTAGCCACAATGACTACTTTTTTGCCAATTAGCGCAGCTGGATCTGGATAAAATTCAGCAATACCTGAAAGAATTTGACGATGGTTTTCATCTCCAGCATCTAAACGAAATTGCAATAATTTATCTGCTCCTTTGACTTTTTTACAGTCAATAACTTCGGCAACTTTTAATTCCACTTTATCGAAATCATCGTACTTAATTTGTTTTTCTTTCGTTGAAACCAACGTTGTTTCTTCTGGATTCCATTTAATATCCTCTTCTGTAGCACTTTCGCTTTGGGACATTTTCTTTTGAATATACGTTACTTCTGTTTCAATTTCTAAACGTGGGAAAATAGGTGTTCCTTTACTTGTTACTGTTACGTCTGTTGGGAACTCACCAAAATGAATATTTTCCATGTTCATTGTTTCTGGATCTAAGCCTAATTGTTCGAAAATTTTCCCTGGTGTTTCTGTCATGACTGGTTGCAATAAGATTGCCACAATTCGTAAGCTTTCCGCTAAATGGATCATGACACTTTCTAATTCATTGCGTTTCTCTTCTTCTTTAGCCAATACCCAAGGCGCTGTTTCATCAATATATTTATTGGCACGAGAAACCAGCGTCCAGATTTCTGCAATGGCCGTGTTAAATTCCATTTTTTCCATTGCTTCATGATATTTTCCAATAACATTCGCCGCAGTTGTCGATAGTTCACTATCAAATGGGGTAACTTTTGAAGCATAGGCTGGTACTTTGCCATCACAATATTTATTAATCATCGCAATTGTTCGATTCAACAAGTTTCCTAAGTCATTAGCTAAATCATAATTTAAGCGAGAAACGAAATCTTCTGGTGTAAAGACGCCATCACTACCAAATGGAATTGCTCGTAATAAATAATAACGTAACGCATCTAGACCGTAGCGTTCTACTAACATTTCAGGGTAAACAACATTTCCTTTAGATTTAGACATTTTTCCGTCTTTCATCAATAACCAACCATGTCCAAAGACTTTTTTCGGTAATGGTAAATCCAAGGCCATTAACATAATTGGCCAATAAATCGTATGGAAACGCACGATTTCTTTCCCAACCATTTGCACGTTCGCAGGCCAATATTTTTGGAATAATGAATCATCTTCTGAGCCATAACCTAGTGCTGTAATATAGTTTGATAACGCATCAATCCATACGTAAACCACATGTTTTGGATCATTTTTTAATGGAATTCCCCAAGAGAAAGTCGTTCTTGAAACGGCTAAATCTTCCAATCCTGGTTTGATGAAGTTATTTAGCATCTCATTTTTACGAGATTCTGGTTGAATAAATTCTGGATGTTCTTCGTAATATTGTACCAAACGATCCGCATATTTACTCATGCGGAAGAAATAGGATTCTTCTTTAACTAATTCAACTTCATGACCACTTGGTGCTTTCCCACCAATGACATTGCCTTCGTCGTCACGATATACTTCAGCTAATTGTGTTTCAGTGAAAAATTCTTCATCAGAAACTGAATACCAACCTTCATATTCTCCAAGGTAGATATCTCCTTGTTCTACTAAACGATCAAAAATTTGTTGCACGGCTGCCATGTGATAATCATCCGTTGTCCGAATAAATTTATCATAGCTGATATCTAATGTTTTCCATAATTTTTGAACATCTGCTGCCATTTTATCAACGTACTCTTTTGGTGTCACATTCAACTCAGCAGCTTTTTTTTCAATTTTTTGGCCATGTTCATCCACACCTGTTAAATAAAATACATCAAAACCCATTAAACGCTTGTAACGGGCCATTGCATCGCAGGCGATTGTTGTATATGAATTCCCAATATGTAACTTCCCACTTGGGTAATAAATTGGGGTGGTAATATAAAATGTTTCTTTCTGTGACATACAGAAAAAACCTCCTTTAGTCATTTTCCTAAACCCTCAGGATTTACTCCTAAACAGTATACCATAATTAGACATTATTAAACTATATTTCTTGTCGGTTTTCTCTTGAAAATGAAGAAAATGCCAGAAAGAAAAGAGAGAAACACCTGTCTATTTGACAAGTATTCCTCTCTTTTTTCGTTCACTTTTATTCTTTTGTCTCGAAACGAACGATACTATGGTGTCGTCCATAAAAGAAATAAATAGCCAAACCAATCACTACGGCTACGCCAAATACTTGCCAAGTAGCTAAAGACAATTGGAACATCAAAGCCGCGCAAACCACGATTGAAATTAATGGTAGAACCGGCACAAGTGGTACTTTAAATTCACCTGCTTGCGGTTCTCCTTTCATTGTCCGTAATTTGATAATTCCTAAAGCGAGAAACATCAGATAAAAGAGTGTCACGATATTTGTAAGTTCAGCCAACATCTCCATTGGAACAACACCAGCAAAAACCATTGCTAAAAATCCAGCTACATAGGTTGCATTCTTAGGTGTGTGCCGCTTCTCATCGATTTTGCTCATAAACTGCGGCAATAATCCATCTTTACTAATCGCATAAATCACACGGGCTAAACTGTACATCATCGCAATCGTCACTGTTAATAAGGTTAAAATAGCGCCAACTGAAATGATTGTCGCAATTGCGCCATGATTAATGAAACGCATCGCAAAAGCCACCGGATCTTTGACCCCTAAATCCGTAAATGGAACAATCCCAGTTAAAACTAACGTAACAACAATATATAACAATGTTGAAATAATAATGGAACCAATAATCCCTTTTGGAATATCTTTTTTCGGATTCTTCACTTCCTCCGCGGCCATACTGACCGCATCAAACCCTAAAAAGGCAAAGAAAACTAAAGCAGCGCCACTGAAAACGCCTGAAAAACCATAAGGAATAAATGGTTGCCAGTTCGTTGGTTTTACATAAAAGATCCCAACGAGAACAAATAATAAAATAATCCCAAACTTCACGAAAACCATTAAGTTATTTAAACGTAACGCTGTTTTCGCTTCTAAGGATACCCAAAAAGTTACAGCTACAACGACCAACATGGCAATCAAATCAATATATGTACCATTTGTTGGATTATAAGCGCCACTTAACGCTTGCGGCAAAGAAAAACCTAAGCTATCCAAAAAGCCATGGACATAGCCTGACCAACCTGAAGCAACGGATGAAACCGCCAAGAAAAACTCACAAATAATCATCCAACCAGTCATCCAAGCCACAATTTCTCCAAAGACCACATACATGTAGGCATACGGCCCGCCAATGACCGGAATACGTGATGCAAATTCTGCATAGCATAAACCAGATAAAATAATTGCGGCTGCTGCTACCAGAAATGATAAGACGAGCCCTGGACCTGCATAGCGTTCCGCTGCGACACCTGTCACAACAAAAATCCCTGTTCCTACTACAGCCCCAATTCCTAGAAAAATTAAGTCCATCGTCTTAAGATTTTTTTTCATCCCACCACTGTCATTGACAGGCACAGTGATTTCTTTTTTTCTGAAAATAGACATGTGTTTACCCCCGTAAAAAAAATAAGCGTAAATAAACTATTTACGCTTTCATATACCCTAAAAGAATACCACCTAGAATAACAAAAATGCAACCAAAAATAACATAAAACATTTCTTTTTTTGATTTTCTTTCGCCTAAAAGGAAGATGCCCCCAAGAGTCGAAATAATAATCCCCATTTGTGATAAAGAGAAGCTAATAGCTAAGCCAATTTCACGCATGGTTAATAACATACAAATATTTCCTAAGCCCCAAAGCAGACCCGTCGTCATATTCATCCAAACAAAACGATCAACTTTGACTTTTTTGAAGGCAAAGAAACTAGCCCCCACTAACATGCCAATACTTTGTGGCAAAATAATTCCCCACGGATCTAAACCAGTGGCATTAATAATGATGGTATAGACACCATACCCAACTGTTGAGAAAATCAACGCCCGAATCCCTTTATTAAAATCTAACATACTGTTTGAGGTTTTCGGTTGACTATCATCATCTTGTCGAGCTGTTAAATACACCCCAAAAACTAAAAAGGCTAAAGCGATAAAGCCCACAACAAAATCTTTTGTTTTTGTCCATTCATGGAAAAAAACAGCCCCTGCAACGGTATTAACAACTAACTGCATCCCAGTTGAAATTGGTAAGCCAACTGAAACGCCCATATATTTCATGCTATGAAATTGTTGATTCTGTCCCAAACTCCAGAATAAACCAGATATAAATCCAACAATTAATGTGGCTGTCGTCAACGTAGGCTGGATGACAAAAAAGACAACAATTGAAAATAATAATGCGCCGATTGTCATACCTAACGTTTGTTGATTGGCGCTTCCACCAATTTTACCGCTGACTAAACCAATACTGCCCCACGCAATCATGGGCACTAAAGCGATAAGTAAACTCATAATATTCTCCTAACAAATTTATTTCATTTCATTCTAACAATAAAAACGTTTTCTAAACAACTAAGAAGAGTAAGAGAAGTTAGCAAGAAAGTTTTAATAAATAAAAAAAAGGCCTATCACCTCTTTAGTTTGCTGATAGACCTACTTTTTATTTCACTTCATTATAATAACTGAGGGAAGGGAAAAACAATGTCATCGTCGTACCTTGCCCTTCTGTCGATTCGACTGTTAAATCATGACCTAACTTTTTCGCTAAGCTATGGGCCAAATACAGGCCAAGACCAGTCGAATGCTGTTCACTTTTCCGCCCGTTTTCACCAGTAAATCCTTTATCAAAAATGCGTCGTTGATCTTGCATCGGAATGCCAATCCCAGAATCTTTTAAAGATAAATAAATACCTTGTTTATTTTTGGAAATTAGGACCGTAATCGTGCCGCCTTCTGGCGTATACTTGACTGCATTACTTAATAATTGGCGGAAAATAAAAATGACCCATTTTCGGTCGGTTAAAACCGCTTCATCTTCCCCTTCAATTGAGAATTGCAATCTTTTTTGGATAAAATAATTTGCTTGCGTACGAACAACAGATTGCACAATTTCTTTTAAAGAATATTCTTGGAGTAAATAATCTCGAGAAAAGCTGTCCAGTCTAGCATAATATAGGACTTGCTCGACATATTCATCAATTTTCCCTAACTCATTTTCCAATAGATAATATTTTTTCTCTGGAATATCATCTTCGACAGATTGTACCAGTAACGTGATAGCCGCTAGGGGGACTTTGATTTCATGAACCCAAGAGTCAATGTAATCTTTTTGGTCCTGTTGGTTGTTAATTGCTTGCTGCATGGTTTGTTGGTGCTCTTGCAATAAACCGTTAATATACGTTTGGACAAGTAGTTCTTCTTCTTTTTCTGCTGTATTCAAATATTCTTGTAAAGAAGGCGGCTCTTTTTCCGTTGCCAACGAAAGCCACCACTTACGTTTTAAATAATAATCAATTGTTAAAAATAGCGATAAAAAAACACTTTGCAGTAAAAAGATATAGCCAACCACTGTCCAATCTAAGCGGACATTAGGAGCCAACCATAAAATAAAACAAGTTAAGAACAGAAAAAATAACCAACCAATTAGTAATAACCAGCGATCTTTTAAATACTTTAGAATGGTCATTGTCTACTCCTATCTAGGGCACCATATAACCGACGCCCACTTTGGTTTCAATATAGCCAGCAATCCCCGCTTGCTCAATTTTTTTTCGTAAACGATTGATATTTACCGTCAACGTATTGTCATCCACAAAACGTTCATCGTCCCATAAAGCGCGCAATAGTTTTTCACGTGTTAAAATTTTTCCGTGCTTTTTCATTAAAAGATACAGTAATCGGTATTCATTTTTACTTAAATCGATCATTTCGCCTTTGATTTCCATTCGTCCATTGTCCACATTTAAAGTAATGCCATTATGTGAAAGCACTTCACTATCCGTATCGGAATAGTTATAAGAGCGGCGCAACAAAGCATTGATTTTAGCAATTAAAACATCTATCTGGAACGGTTTTGTAACAAAATCATCCGCGCCCATGTTCATCGCCATAATCATATCCATATTGGTACTACGACTCGAAATAAAAATAATTGGTACTTTAGAAACTTCACGAATTTTTTGACACCAATAGTACCCATCGTACACAGGTAAATTAATATCCATCAAGACTAATTGGGGATTCTCCTCTTGAAAATCATCCAATACATCATTAAAATCGGTTGTTCCAATCGTTTCAAATTGCCATTTTTGTAATTCCTCGCTAATTAATTCTCGAATGGTTGTTTCATCTTCGACAATCATGATTTTAGCCATGCAATCCCACCTCTTTTATTTCTAAATTTTCATCTTTCTTATCCTAACAAACTTCATTCTTTTTGGATATAGGACTTTATGATGATTTTTACACTATTTCAAAAATAGGCGCTAATAATTCCCATTCTGATAACATGATGAATTTGCCAACGAAAGCAAAAATACCATCTAATAATAACACAGACATATTAATTCCTAATACAATAGAAGCTTTTTCGACAATTGGCATGGACTTTTTATTTTTCAAAATAAGATATAAAACAAAGTTCGTTCCATAAGTAAAAACTGTTAATAACACAATTAACTCAATCATTTTACCACTTCCTATTTCGGACTTTTCATTTTTCCTTCAATAATTTACTACTCTTAATTATAGCATAATCTTATAAAAAAATCGGCAGAGTCCTAACCCTTAAGATAAACAACAGAATAGAAGCAGCCTCTTTGGAACTCGCAAGAATCGAGCCTTTTTTAAGAGTTGAAGGTCTTGATCCTTAAAAGACAAGCCCTTCAACTCTAGTATGTTCCATGTATTGGAATTGATACCAACGTAACGAAGTGTAGTCGATCAGACAACCTCAGTTTTTCTAATGATTATATTTGTCATACACTTCTTTTAACTGGTTTAAATCTATTTTTTTCATTTGGTACAATTTTTTGGTCACTTCATTTGCTCTAGCTGGATTTGAGTCAGATAAATAACGTTTCAGTTCAGGATTGCCTGTTTGCCAACTGACCCCAAATTGATCTTCCATCCAGCCACACGGCCATTCTTTCCCTTTAGCAGTCACTTGTTGCCATAGCCGATCTATTTCCTCCTGATTTTCACAATCAATATAAATGGAGAAGGCCATGGTAAAATCAAAGTCATGTTTATCTCGTGCATCCATTACTCGAAACGGTTGCTCCTGTAATGTGAAAAGTGCTTGCGCAACGTTCCCATCTTCATATTCAACTTTTTCAATTATTTCGCCTGGACCGAAAATCGCCAACCATTCTGATAGAGCTTTGGCTGCTTCGCCATATTTTTCATTAGCAAACATAAAGGTTGGTACAATTGTTTGTTCTTTTCCTGAAAAAGACACTTGCCAAGAGACACCAAATTTGTCCACTACCCAACCATATAAAGGACTAAAAGGATATTCCCCAAAAGGCATCAATATCTGTCCATCTGCTGTTAAATTTTTCCACAACGTTTCTGTTTGTGATAATGTTTTACATTCAACAAAAAATGAACTAGCTGGCGTAAAGGAAAATTCTGGTCCGCCATTTAAACCAATGATTGTTTGGTTCGCCAAGGTAAATTCAATGGTCATTAATGATGTTCCTTGAGGTTGATGCTCCTCATTAACGTAGTTCGTTTTACTTAGAATCGCACCTTTTTCAAAGATTGTTGTATAGAAGTTAGCAGCTTCTTCCGCTTGTGTGTCAAACCATAAACAAGGTGAAAATTTAGGCATTGTGGTTCCCTCCTTCGTTTTCTTTAGTGTAGTCAAAGATTGATAAATAAACAAAGAGAACGTTTTAGTATTTATTCATTTCCTTCTGATAGAATCGATAAATTGCTTGTTTTACTTCTTGAAGCAAGGAGGATTTTAAATGTCCCCGTGTCAAAAAATAAAAGGAACGCCAATACTTTTCACCTAACGTTTGGAAAGGAATTTTTTCAGTAATCGCTTTTCTTGAAAGCAACGATTGCCCCATACCCAATTCCAACATTTTAACAATCATTTCATTATTTTTAACCGTCATGAGTGTTGGGCTTTGATTACTTTCTTCTAAATACTGTTGGGTATAATGAAAGACCCCAGAATCCTTTTCACGTACCAACCAATTCTGATTGGCAGGGTCCCCAGCTAAAACCAATTGATCCTGAATAATTTCTTCACGAGAGGCGCCTTTCGTAATTAATGGTTTTTCGATAAAGCCAAAATCAACTTGATGTTTTTCAACTTTTTCCACTACTTCTTCTGAATTGTTCATTTCTAAAACAAAATTGATTGTTGCATACTGTGTCTGCAAATGCTGCATCAGTTGCGGCAAATAATAAACTGCAAAAGTATTAGACGCAGCAATTCGGCAAGTTTCTTTAGGTAATCTCGCCTGATGAAGAGCTGTTAATGTTTCTTGCCAATCATCAGCTAAATTTAGCAAACGATTATACAAGACTTCTGCTTGCCTAGTAGGGACTACATCTTGTCGACCATTTCTTAAAAACAATGAACAGCCTAATTCTTCTTCTAATTGTTTGATTTGATTAGAAACGGCTGGTTGTGAGATATATAGGCAGGTAGCTGCTTTGGAAAAGTTCATTTGCTCATACACAATTTGAAAAGTCTTTAATAATTTAAACATAGGTATCCTTTCGATAACTTTCTATTATAAATATTATTTTAACTATTTATTTCTCAAATGTAAAAAATTTCGTTATACTGGAAGTAATGAACAAGAAAGAGAGATTTTTTCAATGAAAAATTCAGAAAATGATTATATCCAATCTTTATTCCAAATTCTTCCCGGCTTGCTAACAGCTTTCCTTGTCGCCTGCCTTAGCAAGTTTCTTGCCATCTGGTTACCTAGCTTAGGCGCCGCAACGATAGCTATTTTACTAGGAATCTTTTTGGGAAATACCTTTGTTCGCGGTGCCAATTTAAATCGCGGAACCAAAGTAGCCGAAAGTAAATTACTAGAATTTTCTGTTGTTTTATTGGGAACCACCGTGACCTTTCAAACGATTGCCCAAATTGGCTTACAAGGTGTCGCATTTATTCTCATTCAAATGTCGCTGACCATTATTTTTGCCTATTTGATCGGTAAAAAACTGGCTTTTTCTGATAATATGTCTTTATTGATGGCTGGTGGTAATGCCGTTTGTGGATCCTCTGCCATTGCTTCGATTGCTCCAGCAATTCAAGCAGATGAGGAAGAAAAAGGCCAAATCATTACTTTAGTAAACTTATTAGGAACCGTTTTAATGTTGACCTTACCCATTTTAAGTGGGATTCTCTATGATACCAATTTGTTGGCTCGTAGCGCACTAATCGGAGGGACTTTACAATCAGTTGGTCAGGTTGTCGCCAGTGCCAATATGGTCAATGAGAACGCAGTTCAACTTGCGATGCTCTTTAAAATTATGCGGATTGTCCTACTCGTAGCAGTTGTCTATTTATTTGGACGTTTCAAGCAAAGTAAGACGGCAGAATCAGAAGCTGAGTTGGTAAAAGTCACCAAAAAAAGCAGCGCCCTACCTTGGTATGTAGTTGGCTTTTTCATTGCCTGTGTCTTTAATAGTTTGATTCATTTCCCCGTCGTGATCAGTGAGACTGCTCATTTCTTTAGTTCTTGGTTTGAAATTACTGCCTTGGCAGCAATCGGGTTACGACTCGATTTTAAAAAGTTTTTCCAAGAAGGCAAACGTTTCTTAATCTATGGTTTATCAGTAGGAACTGTTCAAGTCGTCCTAGCCATTTTGTTGTTGGCACTGTTACAGTTCTAATAAAAAAGTTTGACGTTAACACGTCAAACTTTTTTATTTCAGCTTATTCATGCTATTATGAATAAGGTTTTATTAACTTAAAGGAGTTTTTCGATGTTATTTAGTATTAAAAAAAGCGAATGCTTAGGCAATGAACGAAATGATCTCTTTGCCGGTCTCGTTTCTTCTGTCGCCATTTTACCAGAAGTAATCGGGTTTGCGATTATTGCTGGTGTTCACCCGCTTTCTGCAGTGTTTGCTTCAGCTGTTACTTTACTTGTGATTACTTTTACGGGCGGCCGTCCGGCAATGGTTTCGGCGTCTGCTGGCTCAATGGCCTTAGTCCTTGCAGGCTTAATTCAAGCACATGGTTTGTCATACATGCTTGCTGCGACTATTTTAACAGGCTTTCTACAATTTATTTTAGGTTATTTAGGTATCCATAAATTAATGCGCTTTATTCCCAAGACAGTGATGTACGGATTCGTCAATGCGTTAGCCATTTTAATTTTCATGGCGCAAGTACAACAATTGCCTCATCAAACACTGTGGTCCTACGGCATGATTATCTGTAGTATCTTACTTATTTATCTATTACCTAAGTTTATTACAATTGTGCCTCCTGCGTTAATTGTTATTTTATTCATGACTATCCTGTCCTATTTTTTAAAAGGTCATTTGCAAACGGTAGGTGATCTTGGTAAAATGAGTCAATTTCATCCAGCGATCCGTTGGCCTAATGTACCCGTCAACTTAGAAACGTTGTGGATTATTTTACCTAGCTCTGTTGCCTTAGCAATGGTCGGGTTAATTGAATCTTTATTGACGATCCCCATTGTGGACAAAATGACAGCGAGCCAAAGTGATAGCCAACGAGAAGTTAAGGCGCAAGGATTCGCTAATATAATTACCGGCTTTTTTGGTGGCCAAGCTGGCTGTGCGATGATCGGGCAAGCGGTCATTAATGTTAAATCTGGAGGACGAAAACGGCTTTCTACTTTGATTTCAGGTATTACCCTCCTTCTATTCATTTTTGTTTTTAAATCCGTGATGGTAGCCATTCCTACAGCTGCATTGATTGGGATCATGATGACAGTGGCAGTCGACACCTTTGATTGGGAAAGTTTACAGCTTTTCCGAACTTTTGAAATTACTGAAATTGTTATTTTACTCGTGACAGTTGGTGTGATCGTCTATACGCATAATTTAGCGATTGGAATTATTCTAGGTGTTCTTTTAAGTGGTCTTCTTTATCATTTTTTCAAAAAAGAACCAAAAAAAAGTTGCTAGCTTTAGCAACTTTTTTTATTTTTCCCAATATTTCTTCAACGCTTCTTTTTCTATTTTCTTAATGAACGCATCTTTGCCATCCATATATTTATCAATGCTATCGGGGTGTGCTTGGGCCAATTGCTTTTTTAATGTACCATAGGTTGTAGCAATTGCCGGATTTTCTCGTAAATAATTTCGAAAAGCAAGATGGCGCAAAATTTCTTGCGTATTGTCAAACTGATAAATATGCACATGATGTGTTCTTTTTATCGGGCCTTTTCGTAAATAACGACGTCCTGATAGTCCAAATTCCCCCATATATTCATAACCGATTCTTTCAAATTCCCCTTGTAACAGGTCTACTTTTTCAATTTCTTCAACAATGACCAAAAAATCAATAATTGGTTTGGCTGCTAAATTAGGCACAGATGTGCTACCGATATGTTCAACTTTAAGACAATTTTCCTTTAGAATCTGTTTCAACGCTTGGGCTTCTTCTTCAAACTGTTCCACCCAGGCTGGTTGGTATTCAGTAACGATTACCCGCATGATTTCTTCCCTCTTTTCTATATCCGTTTCATATGTAAAATAGGAAACGGATTTCCTTGAGGATCTTCCTTTGATTCACCAATTACTTGAAACCCTTGAGATTGATAGAACTTCACAGCCCCTTCATTTTGTTTATTGGCATCAACAAAGACAATTGATTCTTGCTCTATTAACTTTTTGATAATTTCTCCACCATAGCCTTTACGAAAATAGACTGGGTCAATAAATAACATTTCCAACGTTTGTTGATTTGTTCCACTAAAGCCCACACATTTCTGTTCTTCATTTAACCACATACTTAATTGAACTTGTTGAAAATAATCAGGTAAAACTACTTCGATTTTATCAATATCTGCCTGACTCAAAAACAAATGGGTAGCTTCTACTGAAGAACGCCATAGAGAAATTAATTGAGGATAATCGTTTTTTTTTACTTCTTTTTGGTTCAGCATTTTTAATTCCTCCCTATCTAATAAACAAAGTATACCACATTTTGTCTCTCTCAATTCCATAAAAAATAGTCAAATCAACCGTGTTTTTTCTGTCGATTTGACTGTCTCTCTCTATTAACTCTGATGGCTAAACAAGTAAACTAATCAAAGCCACGATAGCTAAACCGCCTTGTGTTAAAATGATTTTTTTATCACTAGTTAAGCTACCGTACGCCGCCACTAAAATAATATAAATCAATAAAAATTTTGTCATCTCCATCGTTGCTTGCGCAAAATAGACACTATAAATAAGTCCTGCACCGATTAGTCCATTATAGATTCCTTGATTTTTAAACAATGTAGTCACTGATTTTCTTTGTAACTCTTGCCTATCCATTTTAAAAACACGGCTTGTTGTCTCAGATGTTGGTACAATCGTTTCTAAATACATAATGTAGAAAAATTCTACAGCCACCAAGGTTACTAAAATTGTTGAAATTAATGTCATCTGCTCCCTCCTCCCATTCCTTTGAACGAAGTAATTTTATGTAATTTTTGCTATGATGTAAATAGATATGCCTAGCCTTAACGAAAGGAAGAAACCTATGACTTTTCAAGAAACTATTAGCGCCTATATCCAAGAACGTTATCAGATAACGCCCGATTTTCCTTTTGAAAAACACCCAGACTATCTCGTCTTTCGTCATCCTAGAAATGCAAAATGGTTTGCTTTAATTATGCCACTGGATGCACAACTGCTCGGCGCTACCGAGAATAAGCAGCTCACTATTTTAACCGTTAAACTTGCGCCTGAATTGATTGCCTTATTAAAGAACCAACCTGGCTATTTTCCTGCCTATCATATGAATAAAGAGCATTGGTTAAGTCTTTCTGAAGAAATTCCGCTCTCACAAGTTTTTTCATTTATAGATGAAAGTTACCAACGGAGTTATTAAAAAAAAACACCCTACTCAAGGAGTAGGGTGTGAAAGATTATTTAAGCTTATTTGCTTAAAGCGTCTTTTGCTTGTTCAGCTAACGCTGTAAATGCTGCTGCATCGTTAACGGCTAAGTCAGCTAACATTTTGCGGTTGATATCAATCTCTGCCAATTTCAAACCGTGCATTAATTTAGAATAGCTTAAGCCATTCATGCGAGCTGCCGCGTTGATACGTGCAATCCATAATTTACGGAAGTCACGTTTCTTTTGACGACGGTCTCTGAATGCATAGTAATAAGAGTTCATTACTTGTTCTTTTGCTGATTTAAATAAAGTATGTTTTGATCCGTAGTAGCCTTTCGCTAACTTAAGGACTTTTTTACGACGTTTACGGGTTACTGTTCCACCTTTAACACGTGCCATGTTGAATTCCTCCTAATATCTTGTTTCTCTTGACGGTAATCTAAAAGTCACCGAGTTGTTTTATTTCATTCTTGCTAATTGTTGGCGGATACGTTTGTAATCGCCTTTTGCAACCATGCTTGCTTTACGCAATTGACGGCGTTGTTTTTTAGTTTTACCGTGGAAACGGTGAGATGTAAAGGCACGGCCACGTTTTAAGCCGCCTCCACCAGTACGTTTTACACGTTTTGCTAATCCGCGGTGTGTTTTTTGTTTTGGCATGACTAATTTTCCTCCTCAAAATCTTTGCTTCAAGTGAAAGACTCTAACAGTCACAACTGTCGAATATCCTTCTTGTAGAAATTACCAAAAGTCCGAATGTTCGGTCTCTTCGTTTACTTGTCGTTTTTCGGTGCCAGCGTTAGAAACATGCTGCGTCCGTCCATTTTCGCTTTTTGTTCCACTGTGGCGATGTCCGCAGTTTCTTCAGCTAAGCGATCAAGAACTTTCTGACCAATCTCTTTATGGGTAATGGCACGGCCTTTGAAACGGATAGAAGCTTTCACTTTGTCTCCTTTTTCTAAGAACTTACGCGCATTACGAAGTTTTGTATTGAAGTCATTTACGTCAATTGTTGGACTTAAACGAACTTCTTTGACGTTGATCACTTTTTGTTTCTTGCGAGCTTCACGCTCTTTCTTTTGTTGTTCGAAACGGAATTTTCCATAATCCATAATTCGCGCAACTGGTGGTTTCGCTCCTGGCGCTACAAGTACTAAATCCAAGTTTGCAGATTCAGCGATTTGTAATGCTTCTGCTTTGGTTTTTACACCTAATTGTTCACCATCTTGTCCGATCAAACGTAACTCGCGTGCACGAATGCCGTCGTTAACCATCATATCCTTTGCTATGGTCATTCACCTCCAAAATTTTTAAGAGAAAATCCTAACGGAAGTCTGCTTTGTTTGCTAAATGCAATAAAAAAACAGGTTCCTATCCAGAACCCGCCAACAGTCTGCCTTACTAAAAAAAATAAGGAATACTTTATCTAGCCCAGCGATATACTCAACTAAGGCGAGAAGCGGGTGCTTCTGCTTTCATTTCTCAACTTCACTAGTTTACCTTAGATTATCCTAGTTGTCAATATATTTCCTCAAAAAAAAACGAATCTAGCACTAGATTCGTTTGAACTCGTATTTTGATCATTAATAATTAGTGGACTGTCCCAATGTGACTTCCTAGAAACAAATGGTTCAACACATGGTGTACATTTTCTATCCCCTAGGCGATCCCTGTAGTCCCTACAGTTCTTCTATTTATAAGGTTTCTCGTTTAGACAAGCCACGTTCTAAGATTTTTTGGCTTCTAAGATACTCTGAATTTTCTGTACTTTCAGAAAAAGACAACTCTGTTTCGATCTCCTCTGACTCAATACAAATGAGTTCTTTGCCATACCATTGTGCTTTATACAACAGTTTAGCTAAAAATAAAGACCAAGCTAGTTCAGAACGATCATGTTTTGGCGGCCGCTCATTACTGTGATGGGCTTTTTCAATACAAATAACATCGTAACTTGAAACCAATTCCGTTGTAATTTTGTTTAAAATATCCGTCCGTTGGTTGGCTATTTTTTCGCGAATTTTTGCGACTTTTATTTTTTGTTTTTGATAATTTTTTGCTTGCGAAAGATCGACACCTTTTTCTAAAGCAATCATTTTACGCTTGTTTAATTTTCGTTCTTCTTGACGTAGTTTTTGCTTTAAATGCTTTGAACAATAGCTTTTTTCGAAGCTTTCACCATTCGAAAGCAGCGCAAATTTTTCCCTACTGCTACAAATTCCCACCATTTTTTGTTGCTTTGTTTTCGTTTCAATCGGCGCTTCACACAAAATGGAAACATAATAATTGTGACTCGCACTCATAGAAATAGTTACAGATTTTATCTCCCCCAGCGGTTGGCGGTGTACCTTCATTTTAATTAAAGATTTCAATTTAGGTACTTTCAAATAACGATTATCCAAAATTTTGACCGTGCCATGTTGATTGTTCGTAGTGTAGGAATGCACCGTTTCTTTCTTTTTCTTTTTTGGAAAGCCCATCCCTTTTTCCCGATAAAAATTTTTAAAGGCTCGATCCAAATAAACTTGTGCATTTGCCAAGGCTAAACTATCAACTTCTCTGAGGACAGGGTATTGTTTCTTATATTTAGCTGGCGTTGGCATTTTAAACGTTTGTTGAGGATTTTTTCGCATCTCTTTGTAGATATCAATCCGGTCTTGTAACATTAAATTATACACCAATCGAACACAAGAAAATGTTTTTTGAATAAACTCTTCTTGTTTTGAGGTTGGATAAAGTCTGTATTTATAAGCTTTCAGAGCCTTCATCTCATAACCACCCTACCAAGATAGTTAGAAAAGAAGCTGGTTATAAACCAGCTTTTCTTTTCTTCTCTTCAATTTTTTCACGGTACATTGCAACTTCGTCTTCAGCACAATAAACATAGTGTCCATTGAGAATTTCACGGAGCTCACGATCTTTCCCATCTGCCGCTGCAGGCTGGTAAACGATCCGTTTACGTGTGCGTTCATAGTCTGGATCTGGTAATGGAATCGCAGAAAGTAAACTTTCTGTATAAGGATGAACGCCGAAATTATAGACATCATCACTTGTGCCCATTTCCAATAATTTCCCACTGTGCATTACGCCAATTCGGTCACTGATATGTTTTACCATCGATAAGTCATGTGCAATAAACAAGTAAGTTAAGCCTTGTTCTTTTTGTAAATCTTGTAATAAGTTTACTACTTGAGCTTGAATCGACACATCCAAAGCCGAAATCGGCTCATCACAGATAATGAAACGTGGATTAACCGCTAAAGCACGAGCAATCCCAATCCGTTGACGTTGCCCACCAGAAAACTCATGAGGATAACGCGTACTGTGACTTGGATTTAATCCCACCGTTTTTAAAAGTTCATTGACTTTTTCTTCCCGCTCTTTTGGTGTTTTAGCTAATCCATTGACATCGATTCCTTCAGCAATAATATCATTGACTTTCATTCTTGGATTCAATGAAGCATATGGATCTTGGAAGATCATTTGAACATCGCGGCGGAATGCTTGCATGTCCGCTTTTGATTTAATTTTGCTAATGTCTTTTCCATCGAAAAGAATTTCACCAGCAGTTGGATCATATAAACGAATGACACTGCGACCAGTTGTTGATTTTCCACTTCCTGATTCGCCAACTAATCCAAAGGTTTCGCCTTCAAAAATATGAAAACTAATGTCATCAATGGCTTTTACTTCGTCTTTACGACCAACATTGAAATACTGTTTCAAACCAGTGACTTCTAATAGGACTTTTTTCTCTTCTGCCATTAATTACTACCTCCTGGATTTTTTTGACGCTCTGCATAAATTGCCCAACGACGAACAATCTCTGCTGGAGGCGTAACTTTTGGTGCTTGTGGTGCTAATAACCACGTTGCTGCTTTGTGTGTCGGTGATACTTCAAAATAAGGTGGTTCTTTTTCTGTATCAATTTTTAAAGCAAACTCATTCCGTGGATAGAAGGCATCTCCAGTTGGTGGATCTAATAAATCTGGAGGTGAACCTGGAATCGCATAAAGTTTGTCTTCTGTTCCTTCCATCGTTGGCATTGACCCTAAAAGTCCCCAAGTATATGGATGTTGTGGATTATAGAAAATTTCTTCTGCTGTTCCCACTTCAACCAGACGTCCACCGTACATGACAGCGACACGGTCAGCCACGTTCGCTACTACCCCTAAATCATGGGTAATGAAAATAATCGAAGTGCTAATTTTTTCTTGTAAGTCTTTTAATAACTCTAAAATTTGTGCTTGGATGGTTACATCCAACGCTGTAGTTGGTTCATCTGCAATTAGAACTTCTGGATAACAAATTAAAGCAATTGCAATGACAATCCGTTGACGTTGTCCACCAGAAAATTGGTGCGGATAGTTTTTCAAACGTTTTTCAGCATTAGGAATGCCGACTAATTTTAGTAATTCTAATGCTTGCGCTAAGCCTTCTTTTTTTGAGACTTTATTATGTTTGATTAATGATTCCGCCACTTGTTTGCCAATTGGCATCGTTGGGTCTAATGAAGTCATCGGATCTTGGAAAATCATTGCGATTTCTTTACCACGAATGGCTTGCATTTGTTTTTCTGTTTTATGAACAATATCTTGCCCTTTAAACAAAATTTCCCCGTTATCAATATTGGCATTACTGCTCAACAAACGCATAATACTGCGAGTTGTAACAGATTTACCACTCCCTGATTCACCTACGATGGCTAACGTTTCACCTTTATAAAGATCAAAACTCACACCACGAATGGCGTTGACTTTACCTGCAAATGTATCAAAGGAGATTCTTAAGTCTTTAACTTCTAATACTTTTTCCATAGTCATTCACCACTCTTACTCTTTCATCTTAGGATCAAATGCGTCACGTAAACCATCAGCTAACAAGTTGAAACAAATCATGATAACTGAAAGTGTTGCCGCTGGAATCCACATTAAATATGGAAGGAAACGGAAAGTTTTGTATCCTTCGTTTAACAAGGTTCCTAAAGATGCGGTTGGTGGACGTAAGCCTAACCCAATAAAACTTAGGAACGCTTCAAAGAAAATTGCCGATGGGATACTGAACATCATTTGGACAATAATGACACTTGAGATATTCGGTAAAATATGTTTAATAGCAATTTTCCAACGAGATTCGCCCAATGTTTCTGCTGCCATGACAAACTCTTGGTCTTTTAGTTTCATGGTCTGGGCTCGCACAATCCTGGCCATTGATATCCAGTTTGTAATAACCATGGCTAAAACAATCGAAACAATCCCTGGATCAAAGACTGTTAGCATCAAGATCATAACAACTAAGTTAGGAATACCAGAAAGAACTTCTAAAATACGTTGCATCACTGTATCGACACGACCGCCGACTAACCCGGAAATCAGTCCATACGTTACCCCAATCGTAATATCTAGAATCGCCGCGATAAACGCAATTAATAAGGAAATACGTGTTCCCATAAATAAACGACTTAGGACATCACGACCTAAACCATCTGTTCCTAGATAAAAGTTTACGTTATCTGGAACGTTTGCTTGTGCATATTTATCAACTAATTGACCAGCAACTGTTGTTTTACCATTTAAACCATTCACGCTTTCCAAGCCAGGAATTCGTGGTGGTAAGTTAATGTAAGAAACATTTTGTTTCGTTGGGTTATGTGGTGAAACCCAAATGGTAATAATAGAGATAAAGATAATAACTGCTAAGAAACTCATTGAGATAACTGCAGCTTTATTCTTTTTCAAACGACGCCATGAGTCTTGTAAGAAACTTAAAGACGGTGTGGCAATACGCTCTCTTTCTTTTAGAGTTGAAGTGTTTAGAGGCTGAAACTCATCTGCCGGAATATCTTTAATCGCTTGTGGTAGATTATTTTTATTGACTGTTTCCATTAGCCTTTTGCACCTCCTGATACGCGAATTCTTGGATCAATTAAACCATAAAGTAAGTCAACAATCAGAATTACAACAACTAACATTGTTGAATACAAAATAGTTACTGCCATAATTGTTGGATAGTCGTTTGTCATAATTGATTTTACAAACTGTTCCCCAATTCCAGGGATGGCAAAAATATTTTCTACTACTAAAGAACCTGTCATTAAACCAACGGCTAAAGGTCCTAATAAGGTAATCAATGGAATTAAACTGTTTCTTAACCCGTGGCGGAATGCAACTTGCCAGCGACTCAAGCCTTTTGCTTTGGCTAATTCGACATAATCACTATGCAAGACCTCTACCATCTCGGTTCGAATAAACCTAGCCGAATCGGCCATTGGACTCATTGCCAAGGCAATAGTTGGCAAGATTGTGTATGCAAAACCATTCCACATAGCAATTGGTAAGATTCTTAATTTCATTGCAAAAATGTATTGTAATAATACCGCGAAAACAAAGTTTGGAATAGAACGACCTAAAATGGCTAACAATGTTGCCAACGTATCTACCCAAGTATTTTGACGCATCGCTGCGATAATCCCCAATAAAATACCGACTAACGTACCAAAGATAATCGCTTGTCCTCCCAGTTGAAGGGACGGCCCAATTCGACCAGCTAATAACTTAGCAACAGGTTGGTTTTTAAATTGGAATGAAATACCAAAGTCTCCTGTTACCAGGTTCTTTAAGTAAATTCCGTATTGAACAATCACTGGTTTATCTAAGCCAGATTGTTTATTCAACATAGCGATTGTTTCTGGACTAAGTTTTTCTTGGTTGGTATAAGGCGTACCTGGTAATAATTGCATTAAGAAAAACGTAATCGTTGCGATTAACCACAAAGTGATAATCATGAAAAAGATCCGTTTAAGAAAATATTTTCCAAAACTATTCAATAATGACACCTCCGAGATTTTTTTGACTTCCTCAGTTATTTTCGTTAAAGTAATGACTAGATAGACCACAATAATAGATAGGGTGAACACATGAAAACTTTTAAATGGCCAATTATTACAGCCGTTATTTCCAGTATCGGCATTTTTCTTTACTTATTAATAAGTAAAGAACCTATCACTACCTCCTCATTATCAGATACCTTCTTTATCGTTTCGCTTTTCTTTTTAATTATCGGCATTGCTTTATGGATTATGTCCTCTGGCTTTTTCGATAACTTTCAGCGCTCAATGAAAAACGCGTTTCGTTTTAAAAAGAAAAATGAACCGAAAGAGTTTATCCCGCTTTCAGTCATTGGCGATGCACATCGCTCTTTCTGGCTAAAAACTGGGGGCATCTTACTGATTCTGTCTTTAGGCTTTCTACTATTTTACTTGGTCTAAGACAAGATAGCAAGAGGACCGTTGCCTTTTATTCCATGGCAAAGGTCCTTTTTTGTTTGCTATCGATCTTTTGTCAAGTTATTCTGAAATGTATGCCCATTTGTAGTCATACGTTGCGCCAGCAGGATGAACTGCGACATCTTTGACTTTTTCAGCACGTAAATGCGCTTCTGATTTTTGGAATAATGGTACCACACCCATGTCTCCCATAATCGTTTTCTCTGCATTTAACATATCATCCCAACGTTTTTCAGGATTTGTCGCATCTGCGCTACTTGCTGCTTTCACTAACTTGTCAAACTCTGCATTGTTATAACGTCCACGGTTATATGAGTTATCTGAAGCAAATAAGTCTAAGAAACTACTTGGATCAGCATAGTCAGCACTCCAACCACCGATTACTGCATCAAAGTCGCCTTTGTTTGAACGATCTAAACGAACAGAGAATGGAACCGGACTAACCGTTACCTTCACACCATCTAAAGCATCTTGAATTGACCCTTGAACAAATTCAACTGTTTTCTTAGAAGAATCTGCATCTGAAGAAAGAATATCCATTGTTAAGGTTGAAATCCCCAATTCTTTTTTCGCTTTTTCCCAGTATTCTTTAGCTTTTTTCGTATCATATTCAATTTGACTACCTGCTTCTTTAGCAAAGTCTTTGCCGCCACTTGGGTCTTTTGCCATATCTGCTGGTACTAAACCGTTTGGCTCGATAGAACCATCCCCTAAGATTGATTCAACTAACGCTTTACGGTCGATTGAGTAAGAAATTGCTTTACGTAAGTTCGCATTTCTAAATGGTGATTTTTCATCACGTTGATTTAGTTCCATATATTGTGTTGATGCTTCTTTTTGACTAACAAAAGCTGGGTCATTGGCCATTTGTTGGGCTAATTCACCAGAAAGAACGACATCGTCTGTTTGTCCATCTTGGAACAAGTTCAACGCAGTTGGTGATTCTTTCACGACATTCACATCTACTGAGTCCAGTTTCACTGTGTCTTTATCCCAATATTGATCGTTTTTCTTGAATGACCATTTTGTATCTGTACCAGGACCATCAAAGCCGTCTAAGACGAATGGACCATTGTAGACAGCACTTTCGCTGTTTGATGCATAATTTTTACCATATTTTTCCACAATATCTTGACGTTGCGGGAAGAATGATGGGAAAGCTAATAAGTAATCAAAGTATGGTGTTGCTTTTTCTAGAGTGATTTCTAATTCTGTATCACTGACTGCTTTAATTCCTAATTCTGATTTATCTTTTTCCCCTTTAGCAATGGCATCACCATTTTTTACAGAGGCATACAGATAAGCATATTCAGAAGCTGTCGCTGGATCAACTGTTCGTTGCCATCCGTAAACATAGTCATTAGCAGTCACTGGTTTACCGTCTGACCATTTTGCATCTTTATTTAATTTAATTTTGTATGTTAGTCCATCTTCAGAAACTTCTGCTTTTTCCGCTGCACCTGCAGGTTGGACTTTGTTATCTTTGTCTAAACGATAAATTCCTTCATATACATTATTTAATGCAATAAAACTAATTCTGTCTGTTGCTAGTGATAAATCAGCTGTTGGCATTTCTTGTTGTTCTGTGACACGTAAAACTTGTTCGCCACTTGCCTTACCGCCACCAGACGCGCTTGAGCTATCTGACGTTCCGCCGCCTCCACAAGCCGCTAAAGTTGTTACGCTAAATAATGTAATCACACCGAATGTTAATGACTTTTTCAATTTCATAGTGTTGCCTCCTAAAATAATGCAATCTGTATTTTCTGAAAAATCAGAATTTAATAATTATTTATTGCTATGGAATATATCTTACATTTTTCATATTAAAATTGCAAGTCAAAATGTTAACTTTTTTTAATTTTTCTTCTCTTCCTATCAGAAACCACTCTTTTTCTTCCTGTCTTTTATTGCAATTCTTTTGTCAGTTTTCTAAACATTATGGTAAATTAGGAAGTAAAGGAGTGACAAAATATGAAAAATTCTACGTTTTTAAAGGATTTGTTTGCTATTGATAAAGCAAATGACGAATTATTTCGGTTAGTTGGTGTCGCAATTTGTATGGCAATTCCATTATTAATTGGTTATTTTTCCAATAATTTACTCATTGGGACCTTTGGCTCGATGGGCATTTATACGTTTATTTATTATCAGCCGCTTCCTTTGCCCCAATTATTGCGCAGACTGAATATTGTTGGCTTTTTTATTGTTCTGGGCAACAGCTTAGGAATGCTAAGTCACCATGTACCTTGGTTGATTCCCATTACAATTGCCATCGTCGCTTTTCTTGCACGCTTACTTTTTAGATTGTATGGCATTGAGAAGCCTGGTGCTTTGTTAGTTATCATGTCAACCGCAATGGGAACAAGCAACAATTTTCCTTTACATAAGATTCCCATCATGGCCAGTTTTGTTCTTTTAGGAGTAGTGACCGGCATTATCATGGGCATTGTGCTTCATTTCATCGACAAGCGCCCCTACGTTTTTCAAAAACGGATGTCTCTTCAAGAACGACTTTATATTGATCCCGCTTCTTTATTAGATGCTTTGCATTATGCGGCCATTTTATTTTTAGCGGCTTATTTAAGTCAATCGCTTCATTTAGTCAACGCTTATTGGATGACGTTTACTTGCGCAGCCATTTTACAAGGGGAAAATTTACATTCTGTGATGCAGCGAAATGTGCAACGGATTCTAGGTACGAGTCTTGGGTTGTTGCTTTCTGCAATTTTATTAATGATTCCCTTTACACCTTTACAAACAATCGGTATCATTAGTATTCTATATGCAGCTTTTGAAGGATTCATTAACAGAAACTATGCGATTGCCAGCTTTTTTATTACCCCGATGTCCTTATTATTATCAAATCTTGCACGACAGCAAGTCATTAGTAATCTTTTAAACTATCGATTAGTCGGGATTGTGTTAGGTAGTTTACTTGGTTTTGCCGGCGCTTATGTTTTCACAACTGCGCTACGTTTCTATAATCGGGCCTACTCAATTGATGAAACCTTTGAAAATCAACAAGAAGAAAGAGGCGTTTTATGAAAATAACTTATCCCTTGCCACCAAATCTACCAGAACAACTTCCTCTATTAACGAACTGTCAATTAGAAGATGAGGCAATCTTAGAAAATCATTTGTATCAGCAGATTGATTTACCGAATCAAGAAGTTCGTAACTTAGTCTTTCGGGATGCTGTTTTCGATCATCTTTCATTAGCAAATGGCCAGTTTGCTTCTTTTGATTGTAGTAATGTGCGTTTTGAAGCTTGCGATTTTTCTAACGTCGAATGGCTGTCTGGTAGTTTTCATCGAGTGACTTTCCTTCGTTGCAATTTGACAGGAACGAATTTTGCAGATAGCTATTTAAAAGATTGCCTATTTGAGGATTGCAAAGCCGATTATGTTTCTTTTCGTTTTGCAAATTTTAATCTTGTTCACTTTAATCAGACACGTTTAGTCGAAAGTGAATTTTTCGAGGTCACCTGGAAGAAACTCCTGCTAGAAGCTTGCGATTTAACCGAAAGTAATTGGCTAAATACTTCTTTAAAAGGATTGGATTTTTCCCAAAACACCTTTGAACGCTTGACTTTCTCACCAAACTATTTATCAGGTCTTAAAGTCACCCCTGAACAAGCCATTTATTTGGCAAGTGCCCTTGGTTTGGTGATTACCTAAGAAAATTTTAAAAAAATAGCCGAATAACTGGTTCTGTCGGTTCTTTCTTATTAAATTGTTATTAATTTTTTGGAAAAACCAACGGAACCATTTTACTTGTGCCTTATTTTTAGGTAAACTATCTTAGGTTAAGCAATCTCTTTTTTTGGAACAAGAGAAACTTTTGGAATCATTTCCTATAAATCATGAAGAGATTATGACAAACGTTCTTCTAATCCAAGAACGTCTTTTGTCCTATACTCGATTCTACTCAAAAGGAATGTCAGTGAATGAATATAAAAAAACAAGGCCTCGGTCAAGCGACGGGAAAAATCATTTTAATGGGGGAACACGCCGTTGTTTACGGCGAACCAGCAATCGCCTTTCCTTTTCAAGCGACAGAAATCACAGCCGTCTTTACCCCGGCAAAAACTATGCAGATAGATTGTGCATATTTTACAGGATTGCTTGAAGACGTGCCCCAAGAGCTAGCAAATATCAAGGAAGTTGTTCAGCAAACCTTACATTTTTTAAAGGAAGATACGTTTAAAGGCACTTTGACCTTAACAAGTACGATTCCCGCTGAACGAGGAATGGGCTCAAGCGCAGCAACCGCTGTGGCCATCGTTCGAAGCCTTTTTGATTATTTTGATTACGCTTATACATATCAAGAATTGTTTGAGCTTGTTTCCTTAAGTGAGAAAATTGCTCATGGCAATCCTAGTGGTATCGATGCCGCAGCAACAAGCGGCGCTGATCCCTTATTTTTTACTAGAGGATTTCCGCCCACACATTTCTCGATGAATTTATCTAATGCCTACTTAGTAGTAGCTGATACGGGAATTAAAGGTCAAACACGTGAAGCCGTGAAAGACATTGCGCAGCTAGCTCAAAATAATCCCACAGCAATCGCTGAAACAATGAAACAATTAGGTTCTTTTACTAAAGAAGCAAAGCAAGCAATTTTACAAGATGATAAACAAAAATTAGGTCAGCTAATGACGTTAGCGCAAGAGCAACTCCAGCAATTAACCGTCAGCAACGATATGCTGGATCGACTAGTGGCTCTCTCTTTAGAACATGGCGCTCTAGGAGCAAAATTAACCGGTGGCGGTCGCGGTGGCTGTATGATTGCCTTAACAGATAATAAAAAGACCGCACAAACCATTGCACAGACTTTAGAAGAAAATGGAGCTGTTGCTACATGGATTCAATCATTAGAGGTGAAAAAGTAATGCTTTCAGGAAAAGCACGAGCGCATACAAATATTGCTCTGATTAAATATTGGGGAAAAGCCAATGAAGAATACATTTTACCAATGAATAGTAGTTTATCATTAACATTAGATGCCTTTTACACAGAAACAACTGTGACATTTGATGCCCATTATTCAGAAGATGTATTTATTTTAGATGGTATCTTGCAAAACGAAAAACAAACAAAAAAAGTCAAAGAATTTTTGAACCTTGTTCGTCAACAAGCCGATTGTACTTGGTTTGCAAAAGTAGAAAGTCAAAATTTTGTGCCTACTGCAGCTGGTTTGGCTTCTTCAGCGAGTGGTCTAGCTGCTTTAGCAGGGGCCTGTAACGTAGCCTTAGGATTAAATCTTTCAGCAAAAGACTTATCACGTTTAGCGCGACGTGGTTCAGGTTCTGCTTGTCGTAGTATTTTTGGTGGTTTTGCTCAATGGAACAAAGGCCACTCTGATGAAACGTCGTTTGCTGAAAATATTCCAGCCAATAATTGGGAAAACGAATTGGCCATGCTATTTATCTTAATTAATGATGGCGAAAAAGATGTTTCCAGCCGTGATGGAATGAAACGAACAGTAGAAACTTCTAGCTTTTATCAAGGTTGGTTGGACAATGTGGAAAAAGATTTATCCCAAGTTCATGAAGCAATTAAAACAAAAGACTTCCCTCGTTTAGGAGAAATCATTGAAGCCAATGGGTTAAGGATGCATGGAACAACCTTAGGCGCTGTCCCTCCATTTACTTACTGGTCCCCAGGCAGTTTACAAGCGATGGCTTTAGTTCGCCAAGCACGGGCCAAAGGAATTCCTTGTTACTTTACAATGGATGCAGGTCCGAATGTCAAGGTCTTAGTCGAAAAGAAAAACTTAGAAGCATTAAAAACATTTTTAAGTGAACATTTTTCAAAAGAGCAGTTAGTCCCAGCTTTTGCTGGTCCCGGAATTGAATTGTTTGAAACGAAAGGAATGGATAAATAAGCATGATTGAAGTTACTACGCCAGGAAAGTTATTTATTGCAGGAGAATATGCCGTTGTTGAACCTGGCCACCCTGCCATTATCGTTGCTGTGGATCAATTCGTAACTGTAACTGTCGAAGAAACAACAGATGAAGGCAGTATTCAATCTGCACAATACAGCTCTTTACCTATTCGTTGGACACGCCGAAATGGTGAGCTCGTATTAGATATTCGCGAAAATCCTTTTCATTATGTTCTAGCGGCGATTCATCTAACTGAAAAATATGCGCAAGAGCAAAACAAAGAATTGTCATTTTATCATTTAAAAGTGACGAGTGAATTAGATAGTTCAAATGGACGAAAATATGGTCTTGGTTCAAGCGGTGCAGTAACCGTTGGAACTGTCAAAGCCTTGAATATTTTTTATGACTTAGGTTTGGAAAATGAGGAAATTTTCAAATTATCAGCATTAGCTCACTTAGCCGTTCAAGGAAATGGTTCTTGCGGAGATATCGCCGCCAGCTGTTACGGGGGCTGGATTGCCTTTTCAACCTTCGATCATGATTGGGTCAATCAAAAAGTAGCCACTGAAACATTAACTGATTTGTTAGCAATGGACTGGCCTGAATTAATGATTTTTCCGTTAAAAGTACCGAAACAACTACGTTTACTAATTGGTTGGACAGGTAGTCCTGCGTCCACTTCAGACTTAGTTGATCGAGTTCATCAATCAAAAGAAGAAAAACAAGCGGCTTATGAGCAGTTCTTAATGAAAAGTCGGCTTTGTGTCGAAACAATGATTAATGGCTTTAACACAGGAAAAATTTCTGTTATTCAAAAACAAATTACTAAAAATCGCCAATTGCTCGCCGAATTATCTTCACTGACTGGTGTGGTAATCGAAACAGAAGCCTTGAAAAATCTTTGTGATTTGGCTGAATCTTATACAGGAGCTGCGAAATCTTCTGGCGCTGGCGGGGGCGATTGTGGGATTGTAATTTTCCGCCAAAAATCTGGGATTTTACCATTAATGACTGCTTGGGAAAAAGACGGAATTACCCCACTGCCACTTCACGTCTATACCTATGGTCAAAAGGAGTGTAAGGAGAAGCATGAATCGAAAAGATGAACATCTATCATTAGCTAAAGCGTTCCACAAAGAAAAAAGTAATGACTTTGATCGTGTGCGTTTTGTTCACCAATCGTTTGCTGAATCCGCTGTTAACGAAGTGGATATTTCCACTTCGTTTCTTTCTTTTCAGCTTCCCCAACCTTTTTATGTCAATGCAATGACAGGTGGTAGTCAGCGTGCAAAAGAAATTAATCAGCAATTAGGCATTATTGCCAAAGAAACTGGCCTTTTAGTTGCGACAGGATCTGTCTCGGCAGCGTTAAAAGATGCTAGTTTAGCGGATACGTATCAAATTATGCGAAAAGAAAACCCAGATGGACTCATTTTTGCCAATATTGGTGCAGGCTTGGGTGTGGAAGAAGCAAAGCGAGCGCTTGATTTATTTCAAGCGAATGCCTTACAAATCCATGTAAATGTGCCCCAAGAATTGGTCATGCCTGAAGGAGATCGTGATTTCACTAATTGGCTAACCAAGATTGAAGCTATCGTACAGGCCGTAGAAGTGCCTGTCATTGTCAAAGAGGTTGGCTTTGGCATGAGCCATGAAACCTTAGAAAAACTCACCTCTATCGGCGTTCAAGCAGCGGATGTGAGCGGCCAAGGCGGAACGAGTTTTACACAAATTGAAAATGCCCGGCGGAAGAAACGAGAACTTTCTTTCTTAGATGATTGGGGGCAGTCAACGGTCATCTCTCTTCTGGAATCACAAAATTGGCAAAAGAAACTAACTATTCTTGGCTCTGGCGGTGTGCGTAACTCTCTTGATATTGTCAAAGGACTCGCTTTAGGTGCCAAAAGCATGGGAGTTGCTGGGACTATCTTAGCTTCCCTTATGAGTAAAAATGGTTTAGAAAATACCCTAGCCCTTGTACAGCAATGGCAAGAAGAAGTGAAAATGCTTTATACTCTTTTAGGAAAAAAGACGACAGAAGAATTGACGAGTACCGCACTTATCCTCGATCCAGTTTTAGTTAATTGGTGTCATAACCGTGGTATCGACAGCACTGTTTTCGCAAAACGTTAAAGAGACCAGAACATTAATGTTCTGGTCTCTTTATTTGAGTTCTTTTATCCTACATAAGCATCTAAGATAATTTGTTTTAGTTCACTAATTAATGGTTCTTTCGGATTTGCAGTTGTACATTGGTCTTCATATGCAAGTTCTGCCATACGATCAACTGTTGTGTCTAATGTTTCTTGTGAGACACCTTGGGCTTTCAAGTTCATGTCAATTCCGACTGATTTACCTAAGTCTGCTACTGCTGTTGCTAAAGCTTCTACTAATTCTGCGGTAGTATTTCCTTTTAAGCCTAAGAATTTTGCAATGTCTGCATAATCAGTATCGGCGCGGAAGTAATCATATTTAGGGAACATTGCGTGTTTTGATGGATCTTTCGCATTGTAACGAATAATATGTGGTAATAAAATCGCATTTGTACGACCATGTGGAATGCCATATTCCCCACCAATTTTATGAGCAATAGAGTGACAAATACCTAAGAATGCATTGGCAAATGCCATCCCTGCCATGGTTGATGCATTATGCATTTTTTCACGAGATTCCATATCTGGACGTTTCACTGAATTTTCTAAATGATCGAAAACTAACTTGATTGCTTGTAAACTTAAACCACGTGTGTAATCTGAAGCCATCACGGAAACATAAGATTCAATAGCATGTGTTAAAACATCCATACCTGTATCTGCAGTGACTGAAGCTGGCACAGACATTACGAACTGTGGATCAACAATCGCTACATCTGGTGTTAACGCATAGTCTGCTAACGGATATTTCACGTGTGTTTCACTATCAGTAATAACGGCAAATGGTGTAACTTCTGAACCAGTTCCTGAAGTAGTTGGGATACAAACAAATTGTGTTTTTTCTGGTTTGGCAATTTTATATGTCCGTTTGCGGATATCTAAGAATTTTTGTTTTGCACCAAAGAACTCTGTATCTGGGTGTTCATAGAACATCCACATGCCTTTCGCCGCATCCATTGCAGAACCGCCACCCAAGGCAATCACTGTATCTGGTTGGAAATCAACCATCATTTTGGTACCTGCATAAACAGTATTTGTTGATGGGTTTGGTTCAACATCAGAAAATACTTCGATTTTCACATCATTTTTACGTTTTTGTAGCTCTTTACGTACGATATCTGCATAGCCAAATTGAACCATACCTGGGTCACAAACTAACATGACACGTTCAACATTTTCCATTTTTTGTAGATATTGTAAAGAATTTTTTTCAAAGAAAATTTTTGGAGGTAATTTAAACCATTGCATATTATTTCTCCGTTTCGCTACCGTTTTAATATTAATTAAGTTAATGGCTGATACGTTTTTAGAAACAGAGTTTTTCCCGTATGAACCACAACCAAGTGTTAAGGATGGAATCATTTCGTTATAAATGTTACCGATACCGCCTTCTGCTGATGGAGTATTCACTAAAATACGACAAGCTTTCATACGTAAACCAAAAGCAACTTGTAACTCTTCATCTTCTGTATGAATTACTGCTGTATGTCCTAAACCACCTAAGTTTAACATCGCTTCACATAGTTCAAAAGCATGCTCTGCATTGTTTGATTTCATCATTGCTAAAACTGGCGATAATTTTTCTCTTGATAATGGATATTCTGGACCTGCACCTTCTAATTCAGCGATTAAAATTTTTGTGCCTTTTGGTACGCTAATTCCTGCTAATTCAGCAATTTTTTCTGCAGAGTTACCGACAATCGCTGGATTTACTGCGTATTTGCCTTCATTCATCACTGCATCTTCTAGTTTTTGTAATTCATTCGGTTTCACGAAGTAAACATTGTGTGCTTCAAACTCAGCTTTGACAGAAGCATAAATTTCTTTATCCACAATGACCGCTTGCTCAGAAGCACAAATCATTCCATTATCAAATGATTTTGAAACAATTAAATCATTAACCGCACGTTTCACTTTAGCCGTTTTTTCAATATAAGCTGGTACGTTCCCAGGACCAACGCCTAGTGCTGGTTTACCTGTTGAGTACGCAGATTTTACCATGCCTGCGCCACCAGTTGCTAAAACAATGGCAATCCCTGGATGATTCATCAAAGCAGATGTTGCATCAATCGATGGTTGTTCAATCCATTGAATACAATTTTCTGGTGCACCTGCTGCAATCGCCGCATCCCGTACAATACGTGCCGCTTCTGCCGAACATTTTTGTGCGCTAGGATGGAAAGCAAAAACAATTGGATTTCTTGTTTTTAAGGCAATTAGTGATTTAAAAATAGTTGTTGACGTTGGGTTCGTTGTTGGTGTGACCCCACATACCACGCCAACTGGCTCAGCAATTTCCATTAAACCGGTTTGTTCGTCTTTGTTAATTACACCCACTGTTTTATCATGTTTAATATTATTCCAAATGTATTCAGATGCATACATATTTTTGATTGCTTTATCTTCATAGATTCCACGGCCAGTTTCTTCGACAGCCATTTTTGCTAAAGGCATATGTTGGTCTAACGCCGCCATCGCCATTTGATGGACAATGTGATCTACTTGTTCTTGTGTAAAATCTTCCATTGCTTTTAAAGCGACATTCGCTTTTGTTGCTAATTCATCAATCATTGATGAAACATCAACCGTTTCTGTCTTTTCTTTTTTTACTGTTTTAACCATGTTCATCCTCCTAAGAGTTTCATTTTAAAAAAACTTTGTTAACTATTTCACATTCACATCATACAACATAAAACGAATCTTGTAAATAGTTTTTGTGATATTTTTCACAACTATTTATAATTTTTTTATCTCAAAAAAAAAGACCTATTCTTTTTTCTAGAATAAGTCTTCAATATCATGCCAGTCCCTTAAAGGATTTTTTGATGTCTGTGCCAATAATTGTTGATAGTCAAAAAATTCATTCGGCTTAACCTTCTGAATGTCTTTACGACAGTCTTTGACAGATAAATGGGTTTGTTTTTTCCAACGATAGGTGAGTAAATAAGTCAATAAATCTTCTTCGTTGATGGAAGAATAACCTAGTTCACGAAAATTTTGGCACTTCTTTTTAATACTTTTATTGAGCATTTTTTGTTGTAACCAACTTAATTTTTCCTTTGTCATGGGCTCTTCTCCTTCCAACCAAGCGAAAGATTGCTCACTTTTTAACTATCTTTCAACACTATAAAAAGGAACCTTTTTTGTAAACTTAATAGTTAAAAAGGACTTAGGGCGTAAGTCAAAATGACCTACCTTCCTAGTCCTACATTTTAAGATAAACGACACGAGCGGAATAGGAATTATCTCTTCTTATTGGCTTTCTCGTGTGACTACTGGTCACAGTTTCGCCTTTGAAAAGCCTGTTCCGCTCTCTTTAACCATTAAATGAATCAGTTGAATCGTTTAGTCTTTCTTTTCTTTTGAAGGATCTGATGTTTCAGGAACTTCAGTTACTTCTTCTGTGACTGTCTCTTCAACTTCTGTGACTGGTACACTAGTTACTGCTGAATCATTTGTAACAGCAGTTCCAGGTGTTACAGTTCGAATTGCTGCACGGTCAAATTCTAAGACAATACCTTCGCAATCGATTAAAACTGTTTTTTCGTTGATTTCACTTAAAACACCATGTAAACCACCAATTGTGACAACACTATCGCCAATTTTCATTGCGTTTAGTTGTTTTTGACGTTCTTGCTGTTGTTTCTTTTGAGAACGTGTCATGAAAAACATCATTCCTCCTAAAAGGACTAATGTAAAAATCATTGTAAATCCGCCACCCATTTGTTTCACCTCACTCTGCATTATTCACACTACTAACTGTATCAAAAAAATGCTTGAAGAACTAGTTTTTTCCTCTAATTTTTAGAAACTTTTTGCATTCGCTTTATTAAAGCCATATTCTTCAAAAAACGCTTGTCGGAATTCTAATAAATTGTCGTCCATAATTGCTTGACGGACATTTTTCATTAAGTCTAACAAGAAGTATAAATTATGATACGATGTTAAACGGATTCCGAATGTTTCATCACATTTAATCAAATGACGAATATAGGCCCGCGTATAATTACGACAAACATAACAATCACATTTTTCATCAAGCGGACGAAAATCTCTTGCATATTGGGCATTTTTAACAACCAAGCGACCTTGTGAAGTCATACAAGTACCATTGCGCGCAATACGTGTTGGTAGCACACAATCAAACATGTCAATCCCACGAATCACTCCATCAATTAATGAATCAGGGGCACCCACACCCATTAAGTAACGTGGTTTATTTTCAGGAATTAACGGTGTCGTAAAGTCTAAGACTCGGTTCATTTCTTCCTTAGACTCACCAACAGATAAGCCACCAATCGAATAGCCAGGAAAATCCATACTCACTAAATCTTTGGCACTTTGACGACGTAAATCTTCAAATCCCGCACCTTGAACAATACCGAATAATCCCTGTCTATCAGGATTCGCATGGGCTTTTAAGCCACGCTCAGCCCAACGAGAAGTCCGTTCAATCGAACGTTTGACATACTCATAGCTTTCATCAAATGGTGGACATTCATCAAAGCTCATCATAATATCTGATCCTAATTTATTTTGAATATTGATCGCTTTTTCTGGAGAAAGGAACATTTTTGAACCATTTAAATGATTTCTAAAATGCACACCTTCTTCTTCGATTTTCCGCATATCACTTAATGAAAAGACTTGGAAGCCACCTGAATCAGTTAAAATAGGTTGATCCCAGTTCATAAATTTGTGTAAACCGCCTGCTTCTTCGACTAAATCTTCACCTGGGCGTAACCATAAATGGTAAGTATTACTTAAAATAACACCGGCACCCATTTCTTTTAATTCTTCTGGTGACATTGTTTTAACTGTCGCAAGTGTACCTACCGGCATAAACATTGGTGTTGGAAATGTGCCGTGAGGAGTAATTAATTCACCTAAACGCGCACCTGTGTGTTTATCTTTTTTGATTAAACGATAACGAATGGCTGGTTCCGTCATTCATTTCCCTACTTTCTACTATAATTTGTCCTCCCATCATCATACTTTTTTTTTATTGAATTTGCAAGGATTTCTCAAGGTTTCTTTTTTCAAAAAAGGATCCTTAAAAAACAGCAACTAGTTCAAATAATTCAAATGAGCTAGTTGCTGTTTGGCACTTATTTTGTCGCTGTATATTTTTCTAAATCTTGCATCGCTGTTTTCACAATTTCAGGGGTAATTTTTTGTTTCATATAATGAATCGTTTCGCCTTCTATACAAGCACGTTCTGCTACTTCTTGATACTCGGCTTCAGTTAAGTCCATCTCCATTTCTTTTAAAGAAATAGGCAAACCTAGTTGGTGATAGAAAGGAATCAATTCAGCGATTTCTTGCCATTTCTCTTCAATGGCTAATTGAACAAACACACCATACGCCACTTTGTTTCCATGCAATTGTCGATGGCTAGCTGGCAGCAAAGTTAGTGCATCATGAATGGAATGGGCACCTGCTGTCCGACCATAATCATCGCCAAAGCCACCCACCATTCCACCAATAATTAAATTCGTTTCGATGACATCAATAAACGATTGATTTAATTGCTGCTCTTCCATCGCTTTTAAAGCATTGATACTTTCATTTAACAAAATATCGCGGCATTTTTCCGCGGCAAAATGAGAAACTTGAATAGGTAACACTTGGACGTCTAACTGCGAAATAATCGCATCTGCTTCGTACCATTTAGCTAATGTATCCCCAATACCTGCCACCATTAAGGACCGAGGCGAATGCAATAACACTCTTGGTTCTACCAACACCAAAGCGTTTGCTTGCGGAAAAACGTCATACCGTTCCATTGCTCCATCTTCTCGATACATTACGCTCAATGGCGTGCACGGTGCACAAGTAGCTGCTAAAGTGGGTAAAATAATGACCGGTAACGCCATTTTGTGTGCTAAGGCTTTGCCCAAATCGGCCACTTTTCCTCCACCAACAGCGACGATGGCCTCTAAATGATTGTCCAGCACTTGCGCTTCTAACTCTTGCACACGTTGATCTGTACAAACACCTCCATAGTTTTCAAAAACAGCTGTTACTTTTTGAAACGTCGGAAAATACGGTTTTGCCGCTTGCCATGACTCAGTCCCGTGTAAAATGAATACACGATGAATATTTCTGCATAATAGTTGTCCTTCTAATAATTCCCACGAACCAATTTCGCAAAGATACTCTTGTGGTGTCCCTCTCACAATTAATGATTGTTCCATCTTGAAAATCCCCTTCATTTTTGACTTTTGAAAATTTTTTTGAAAAAGTTGTATTTTTTCAACTCTACTACTTTTCCTTTTACATATTCTATGATATGATAAACCACATCATAACACAATAAATTTTTATACATTTATTCGCTTTTTTTGAATATTTATAAAAATAATACAAAAAGGAGTTTACGCAAATGACCAAATGTAAAAAATGGCTACAGACGATTTTACCAATTTTATTCTTGTTGCTCTCATTATTACCTATTAAAGAAACTTTTGCAGCCGAAAACGATCCAGTCTATGACAAAATCATCCAAAAGGGAGAACTAGTTGTCGGCTTATCCGCAGACTATGCCCCTTATGAATTTCATGCAAAAGTAGATGGTGAAGATAAAATTGTTGGTTTTGATATTTCTATTGCTCAAAAAATTGCCGACGATTTAGGCGTTAAATTAAAAATCGAAGAACTAGGCTTTGATGCTCTGTTAGGGGCCTTAAAAACTGGCAAGATTGACATGGTCATCTCTGGCATGTCGCCAACGCCTGAACGATTAAAAGAAGTAGCTTTTTCTCAACCATATATGAATGTTCAACAAAGAGTCATTGTTCGGAAAGAAGACAAAGATAAATTTCATTCCACTAAAGATTTCGAAGGCGTTCGTGCAGGTGCCCAAAAGCAAACGACACAAGAAGAATTAATTAAAACCGAATTAACCGGTGCTGTCCCTACTTCTCTTCAAAAAATTCCAGATTTAATTATGAATCTAAAAAATAATAAATTAGATGCAGTCGTTATGGAAGAACCGGTTGGCGAAGCCTATGTTTCTCAAAATGAGGATTTAGCTTTTGCTGATGTTACCTTTGAAAAAGGCTCAAAAGATACTGCCGTTGCTTTTCCTAAAGATGCGCCCGTTTTGACGGAGAAAGTAAATGCCTCTATTAAACAAATTAATGATCAAAAATTAATGGACGGTTATAAAAAAGAAGCCAATCAATTAATGTTCCAAAAAGATCAAAGCTTTTTACAAAAGTATGGAAAGTTCTACCTTAACGGTGCAGGCTATACCATTTTCCTAGCTTTCATTGGTGTTTTGTTTGGTGCCATTTTAGGGGCATTACTTGCCTTAATGAAGTTAGCCAATTCCAAAATTTTACGTGGCATTGCCATTGCTTATATTGAATATGTTCGTGGCACTCCTTTGCTTGTTCAAATTTTTATTGTCTATTTCGGGACAGGCGTTCTTGGTTTAGACTTATCAAAAGTAGCAGCTGGTTGTATTGCTCTTTCTTTAAACAGTGGTGCATATGTAGCAGAAATTATTCGTGCTGGTATTCAGGCAGTTAATAAAGGACAATTGGAAGCTGCTCGTTCTTTGGGAATGAATCAAAACCAAGCAATGCGATACATCATTTTCCCACAAGCTATTAAAAATATTTTACCAGCGTTAGGCAATGAATTTGTTACAGTAATTAAAGAATCTTCCGTTGTTTCAGTCATTGGTGTTTCGGAACTAATTTTCCAAGCTGGCAACGTTCAAGGAGCAAGTTTTAAACCCTTCTTACCTTACTTAATTGTATCGTTAATTTATTTCGTCCTAACCTTTACTATCTCACGTCTATTAGGTGTTGCTGAAAGGAGAATGAGTACTAGTGATTAACATTAAAAACTTACAGAAAACATTCGGAAAAAATGAAGTACTTAAAGGAATTGACTTAGAAATTGAAGCTGGTGAAGTTGTCGTAATTATTGGCCCTTCTGGTAGTGGTAAAAGTACTTTTTTACGTTGCTTGAACTTATTAGAAACACCAACTGGTGGCAGCGTTGAATTTGAAGGAAAAAATTTATTAGATAAAAATACCAACATTGATCAACTTCGTCAAAAAATGGGAATGGTATTCCAAAATTTCAATCTTTTCCCGCATAAAAATGTCTTGGAAAACTTAACGATTAGTCCTGTTAAAGTAAAAAAAGAAGCCGCTGCTGAAGCCACAGAACATGCTCTTTCTTTACTGGAACAAGTTGGTTTATCAGATAAAAAAGAAAATTATCCCGCTCAACTTTCTGGTGGGCAACAACAACGGGTAGCGATTGCTCGTGCTTTAGCCATGCGCCCTGACGTGATGCTGTTCGATGAACCAACTTCTGCCTTAGACCCTGAAATGGTGGGCGAAGTGCTATCCGTTATGAAAAATTTAGCTATTGAAGGGATGACAATGGTGGTGGTTACCCACGAAATGGGCTTCGCAAAAGAAGTTGCGGACCGTGTCATTTTTATGGATGCAGGAATTATTCAAGAAGAAGGCACACCTGAAGAAATTTTTGATGCGCCACAAAACCCAAGAACACAAGATTTTCTAAGAAAAGTTTTATAAAAAGGAGCACCTGGTATGGATCGCAAGAATATCGCAACACGTTACCAACAACCTACTGAAAATTTACTCATGGATATTGCAACATTGGCGAAAAAGACCCCAAATTTAATCGATTTATCTATTGGTGACCCTGACTTAATTACCGATGAGCGGATTATCGAACAAGCAGCTAACGATGCCAAAAATGGGCATACAAAATATACCGCTTCTGATGGTAGCGAGACATTCATTGAGGCGGTCATTCAGTTTTATCAGTCACATTATCAATTATCTTTTCAACCGAATCAAGTCCGGGCCACAGTTGGCGCTCTGCACGGAATGTACCTTGCCTTACAAGTGATTCTAAATCATGGAGATGAAGTGATTATTCATGAACCTTATTTCTCTCCTTATAAAGACCAAGTCCTTTTAGCAGATGGCGTTCCGGTCTTTTTACCAACCTATGAAAAAGATGGTTTCCAAATTGATGTAGCTCTTTTGAAAGAAAAAATCACGCCTAAAACCAAAGCGATTATTCTTAATTCACCGAATAACCCGACAGGCGCTGTTTTCTCTGAAGAAACTTTCAGAGAAATTGCACAGGTAGCGATTGAACACAACTTATACATTCTTTCAGATGAAGTTTATGAAGCCTTTTGTTTCCAAGAAACGTTTACTCCCATGGCTACGTTTGCTCCAGAAAATACTATCACTTTTGGTAGCTTTTCAAAAGCCTTTGCAATGACTGGTTGGCGTATTGGTTATATGATTGCCCCAGACTATATTAACGAAGTAGCCAAATTAATTAATGAAGGCGTTACGTATTCTGCGCCTACGTTGTCACAGCAAGCAGGAATCTATGCGTTACAACATTTTGACGAATTTGTAGACCCAATCGTTGAAGTGTTCCAAACACGTTTAGAGTATGTGGCCCAACGAGTAGCAAAAATTCCTTTCCTTTCGCTTCATCCAGTCAAAGGAAGTATTTACGCCTTCATTAACATTCAAAAAACCGGACTAACTTCCGTCCCTTTTGTGGAAAAGCTTTTAAAAGAGACACAGGTATTAGTGATTCCTGGAAAAGCATTTGGTGAAACAACGGGCGATGAGTACATTCGTTTAGCCGCAACACAAAATTTAGATTTATTAAAGGAAGCGTTCGATCGAATTGAAAGAATGACCTTTGAATAAAAAAAGCTTCTGCATTAGCTAATAATCATAGCTAATGCAGAAGCTTTTTAGATTTCTTCTATCAATTCAATCGCTTGCCCACCAACATGCGGTGGAATTGACATAGTCATCGGCGGCAAGCCCACGACTGTGAAACGGACTTTGGTCCCTTTTTTCAAGTGAGACAGTGGGATACTTTCCTCTAACTGTTCAACAAGTATGTTTAAAATTACCCCATGAGAAAATAAGGGCACAATGGATTCTGGATCACTTTCTGCTTGGATATTTTCTAAATGTAATCGCATTGACAATGGCTGCGTCTCATTTAACACACCAGCATCTGCTAATTTCCCTGTAAAAACAGCAATTTTTTCAGTCATTTGTTTGCCTCCTTTTTAAACATCATATTGAAGAGAATTAATTCCATCCCCTAAAAATTCTGAAGCGTTGTTAAATTCGGCAGGATCATATTTGGTATAGGAAACTTGTAATGTCAAAGTAATATTCCTTAAGGTTTCAGAATGGGCAAATTTCTCTTGAGCTTGTTGTTTGAATTCTTTTCTAGTAGTGTATCCGTCATCCCCATCGCGGAAAATTAATAACGCCCAAGTCGGCGGTGTGCCGTCGATAAAGTATGGTAAGAAGCGATCATCCGTTGTCTCTTTAATCGCCGCTGTCACGATTTGTAGCAATTCATTCTTTTGTTCAGGACTTAATAAATTACGAATACTTTCCCAATAGGCCACTCGAATCACAACTAAATATAACGGCGCTTCATAACGTGTAGAAATATCAGAAAATAAATCAAATCCTTCTTCGTACATTTTTGCTGTTCTTAAATTAGTTACTGCATCTAACGCATTTAACTGAGAAGTTTCTTTACGTAAACGAATATTTTCTTCTTGAATCATACGAATTTGATAAGTCACTGCATAGATTGTTAAACAGTAGAGTGGCGGCATGATTAGCCAAAATAATGAGCCATAGCTAAACAAATCATGATAGACATACTGATATACAACATAAGTCAATTGTAGAAAAATAAATATAAGCGAAAATGTTAACCCCGCTGTAATTCCTACAAAATAGGTGACAATAATTAAGATAACTGAAATTAATAGACAGCTTAAGTCAACAAAGAAATCGTTCGTTCCTAAGGCCATAAAGATGGTTGTGCCGACAACCAAAACAATTCCTACCAACAAAGTTACATCCAAAAGTAAGGTCACTCGTTTTTGATTCACTCTATTCCCCACCTTTCAAATTCTTCTTCACGATGAAGAACGCACTTAATCCAATAATGGTCATACCAATTAAGAAGACAAATAGATAAATCATTAATTTATGATTATTGACAATTCGTTTACCTAATGATTCGTTGCTAACGTTGCTTACACGTTTTTTGAAACGATAATCATAGCGACGATAGTTCGGATCGACCACAATGGCATCTCCTTTGTACATAGAAGTATTCTTCTCTGTATTCACTTGTGTAGAGGCTAAAAAGACACCTTGTGATTTAGCTCCCGTTAAGATTAACGCCGCGGCTTTCGCATTATATGGAGAAAACATTAGCTGCGCCGTACCGATTTGTTTACCATAATCTTTTTCGATACTCAGTTTCTCGTTTGAAACAAAACGTGTGAAGTCCTTATCATAATGGAAATATAACTGATCGTTTAACTTACGAATCATCGGATTATCCTTAGGCGTACCAAAAATAATCAAGTTATGATTTTCTAATGCCGCATTTTTAGGCGCTTTTTTATAATACGTAATCTCACCGACATTACTTTCGGCATAATTACCAATTAAGTTAAATAAATTGGTCAACACTTTAAAATAGTTGTCGTCCATTTTTTCTGGTAATAAAATCGCTAAATCAGCAAAAGAACGGCTTCTGATAAAAATGTTCGGATAGTTGTTAAATAATATGTCATTCAGTTCTTCTGTTTGAATAAACGCATTCGAATTATTTTCAATAAAGGCCCATGGAGTCTGACCATTTCGTAAAACTTCTGGTGATTTAACATTCAAATCAAAAGCAACTTTTAAAACAAAACTATCAGCAATTTCTAAGTTCTTTGGAAATTCGAGATTTAATTCATCACCGTTTGCACGAGCAGCGGTTAATTTCTTGCTGCCAATTGGTTTATCATTGGCATAGACCGTCACTAAAGAAGAATCAAAATCTAAGTTTTCAGCATATTTAAAATGTAAATGCACGCGACTGCCATTGGCATTGTTTCGATCCACTGGTAAATTGACAAAGTACGTTTGTTCTTGGTGATAGGCCCCTTCTAGCTTGTCCCCCGTTGAGGTTAATGGATAATTTCCATCAAATTCTAAAGTTGAACTAAACGTATCGGTATTCTCATCAACTGTTGTCTCTTCTTTATCTGTTTGGGTCATTAATTCATAATTGGCTAAATAACGTCCTGCACGAACAAGTAAGTCCTCATCTTTAGAAGTAGCTACTAAAACATGCTTATCTGATTGATTGAAAAATTTTAAGACAGCCTGGTCCTCCACACGTTTGCTATCAATTTGACTTTTATACTGATCTGGTAATTTATCATAGCTGGCAATAATCAACTGATAGGGTGCTGACTGTTCTTTGTTCAAAGAAGCCATTGGCAACAATTCTTCTGAGGTAGTAATCAAACGAGCAGCACCAGCTAACGCATGGGTCGCTGCAGCTAATTCTTTTTCCGATGCATTTTCTGGTGTCAAAATAACACTGTGTTTATTCGCAATCGTGTCTGCTCCCACAAAATGATTATAAAAAGAATGAATCGTATTCTCTGGTAATTGTAAATCGTATTGGAAGTTTACGTTAGATCCTTCATACATCGTTAACCAATTTGCTGGAGTTTCAATTAAATTATACATGTCGTTTCCTGCCTGATTAATAATTTGGCCCTCAACAGTCAATGTATTTGTCTCTTTAATCAGTTCCAAAGGGATTTCAATCGTCTTTTGTTGAATACCAGTCGTATTTTCAGGACGCCAAGAATAAAACTTCACACCATTCACTGCCACAGTTAAATCTGAGGTCTGATTATTTTTTAATTGTGTGATTTGGTAGGTCATATTGAATGATGCTTTTTTAACGTTCCAATAATCAATTTTTGTAAAATACATGGTGCTACGGACAGAAGTACCTGTTAAAGAGATTGTTTTATTTTGAAAAGGTTGTGTAAAGGTATGGTTGTCTTGTTCTTTGTTTTCGGCGTATACGGTCGGACTTGCGACACCAATCAGAATTGCCAGAAAGAACAACCCTATTAAAGTGACTGTTTTTTGTTTCATTGCACGTTTCCTCCTTATTTAAATCGTTCAGTTTTGTACCATTTTGTTTGTGTTTGTTTATGAAAAACATTTTCTTTAATATACATCACCATGCCATAAGCGGCGACTACTAGCCACATCTGACTGTATGTAATATACATCAAGGCAATAATTAAGATATTCTCTAAAGTCATTTCGCCTTTTTCGGTCGTAATACTGACAAAAGTACTGAAAATAAATAACAAAATCGCTAACAACCACAAGGAATTGCTAAATCCTTGCAGGGTCGTTGTTAAGTAACCAGACATTGATAAAACTAACATGATGTCTGACAAAACGAGCGATGTCATTAAGAGAAAATAAATGGACAAGAAATATAAAATATCAAAACGGATCCGACTTGCTTTAGGATTAAACAATAACTTAGCATTTTTAACAATAACATAAATATTGCCTTTGACCCATCGCGTCCGTTGTCGGAACCAAACTGACAAAGTTTGCGGCTCTTGCTCCCACGTCACTGCTTTTGGTTGAAACTTAATTTTATAGCCCATCATATAGATGCGAAAACTGATTTCTGTATCTTCGGCTAACGCTTTGTCATCCCAGCCGCCAATGGCTTCAATAATACTGCGACGAACAATGAAATTTGTGCCAGGAATCGTGCATAACTTAAATAATTGAAAACGACCGGCTTGTGCCATCCATTGAAAGGCCAGTGTTTCGATATTAATAAAGCGTGTCAACAAGCTTGCATTGCGATTTCTCGTTCTAAATTTACCAATAACTGCGCCGTATTCCTCACTAGCGATTAACTCTCCAACTAAATAACGGAGTGCATTCGGTTCAGGTGTATTGTCCGCATCATAAATGGCAATCACGTCCCCCTTGGCTTGCTTGAAACCAATGTTTAAGGCATTAGACTTACCTTTCCCACCTGTTATATTGTCTGTATTAATAATCTGCAAATTTCGATTAACCGCCTTTTTTTGGACGTTCGCTAAAAGCTCAGCACTATTATCACTTGAGTTGTCATTAATCACAATAATTTCATAGCGATCTTGCGGATAATTAAAATTCAATAACGCTTCAACTGTCCGCACAATGACAATTCCTTCATTATGGGCCGGCACCATAATTGAAACAAACGGCGCGTCTTCGTCCTCTACAGGTGGTGGTGCGACAGGATCTGTTTTTAAATAATAAACATAGCCAAAAATAACTAAGAGAATATTTACAATTAGTAGACTCCAAATAATGATAGTTGCTGTTAACATTACAATGTCAGCAATGGTCATTTGTCTTCCTCCTTATTAATATATTTCGACCGATAATTCTTTCGTCCAATCATAAACAAAATAATCAGGATGATTAAAGTCAGTGTAACAACGCCAACTAAAATATTATTTGTGATGCTAAAAAAGAATGAAAATAACCCTGTAAATCGTTGTTTTTCAACTGTTGAGGCCCCTGTATCAGCCAAACCATTGACAATTTGATTGTTTAAGAAGAACCGATTATTCCGAAATTCGATTTTCTGCGTTTGTATTTGAACAGTGAAATGTTGATCCGCTTCTGAAACACTAAACACTATTGGTGCTTCCTTGACTTCTTGAATTAGATGATCCACTTCTTTTTTAGAATTTGGAAATGAAAAACTAATGGTGGTCGGCATTGGAAATCGATAGTCATTCGGATTATCTTTATCCGTCCATTCAATCCCCGATAAATAATCATACGGTAAATCAAACAAAGCATTCTTATAAGTGATTGATTCTCCCGTTTGGTTCCGATAAAAAACGCGTTCAATCGGCGGATTTTCTCTTAGAATCACTGTATCACTAATTGCTAGACCATCCTCTTGGTATTGAAGGTCTTGATTCCAGTATCCTGGAGCAGAAATGCCTACTGGATAGACATGTCTGTCGACCAATAAACTAATCTGCTGCTCCATCAATTGTTTCAAGGCACGTTGGTCATTTAAATCAACATTGTTAACGACCGGTGTTTCTAAGAAAATAACCCCCGTCGAAGCAAACGCACGTAACGCATTCGTAAATAGTTTATAAGGTAAAATCGTATTGTTTTGTGAAACGCTCGTACTGGATAAAATATAAGGATACGTGGTTTTAACTAATTCTTCTTGCAAATAGGTTGCCACAGACATATCTCTTAACGGGTTAAAATCAGAAATCGTCAAAAACGGCCGTGACATTTTTTCACTTTCCAGCCATTGACTAATTACGTCCAAGCTTTCTAAAAAAACAGCGCCTTTGCGTTCAAACATTGGGAGAAAAGCATGCCCATTCTCAATTACACCAAATGGATATTCTTCTGGTGCTAATTCTTGTGTTTTTAATCGACCAACTGTCTGACCTTGCGTATTTTCCAGCACAACTGATTGATCTTGAAAAGGCAATACTTGAGAAAAGCGGTTTTTTTCATCTTCTAACCGATATTGACGATGACTTAATTCTTTCCATGTACCGCTAAAATATTGTTTTTCATCGTCACGCATGTTTCGACCAATGTGTAATTGTTTACCTTTAAAATGAACTCGATCTGCTAGAAAATCAGAGGCAATAACGCCGGCTTGTTCAGGCCAATTCACCATAGAAATCAAACTGTCATAGCCATCATTTAGCAATTCGCCAGGCACATAGTCTGACACCGCCACACTCTGAACTTCTACTCCAAAACTCGTCAACACTCGTTGTAAAGCATCCACATCATTTTCTTTTTTCCCAGCAATATTCAAGCTGTCATAGACAAGTAAGACATGTTTACTTGGTGCAGCCAGCGCCGGTTTGGCAAAGCTACAAAAAACGAAAAAGAGTAAGAAACACACCCAGCCAATAAGATATTGTTTATTTTTCAATTCCCTCTACCTCCCCAATGACTTGTGGTGTTGTATCTTGCCACATTCGTTTACCAATAACATCAGAAACAATTTGTAACAAGAGAAAATCTAAAAATACTGAGACTAAAAACAAATGACGTACTAAGTCACTATCCCCATCAATAATAATTGTTGAAATGAAAACAACTAATAAATTTAGATAAATTCCTGTCATTAAAAAGAAGCGAAAAACTAATCTGGGTTCGTTTCTCTTGAGTCCTCTGTATAAACCAACGCCATATAAACCAAACAGAATCACACCTAATAATAGATAGAAAGCAAAGTTTTTAGGGAAAAAACTGGCTTTAATACGGTTATACACCATAAAAAATTTAGATTGTTCCAGCGGTGCACGCCCCGTCGTTTTCTCAAAATTCCCCACATTATTAGGCTTTACTAAGTAAACATTTGGGACCGCTGAATTCAGTCCTTGCCATAATTCAGATGGATAATTTAAATAATTCAATAACACCCAGCCAAAACTCGTTTTATCAAAAAAATCTTTTTTCATTTGTTCAGAAGTTGGTGATACAGGACTGTATTCTTCAAAGTAGGAACGTCCCTTTTGTAACCCATATTGCGGGTTGATTCCGCCCTCTGACATCCGTTTATCCGGAACCTTACTATCCTTCATTACACCGCGCGTCATGCTGTGGTAGACATCACGTTCATAGATATCGTTAGGAACGATAAAAGCTGCTAACGTTGTAAAACCAATCAACGCAATTAAAAAGGCCGTCATTGACAATCGTTGGTAACGTTGTGACAAGTAGACAAAAAATCCTAATCCAGCAATAATTACGCCAATAATCAGCAAATATTCTTGGCGTGTTGTCCCTATTAAAAGTACTACTGCTTGTGCCAAGATAACCAAAACTATTCTTCTGAGCCAAGTTCGTGGTTTCGTCACCCGATAAAAATAGACTGAAAATGCTAAGACACTCACAGAAAGTAAAAAACTCGTCGCTTCTGTATAAAAGGAATTAAAATAAATCGTATAGGAGGTATCCCCCAAGATGAAAATAACCAACAAGGAGATAAGATAACTTTTTTTCAAAGATACGCCTTCGGTTAAGCCTCGTACCAGAATATAAATTGACACTAAAAAACAACTAAGATAAACGAAACCTAAGAAACGAATATCGAAAAGTGTTTGACTATAAAAAAGTTTATTAAGCCAAATGGCAATGGTGATGAAAAATTGTTGAGTGGAAACAAAGTGCGTCGTTGTTTCATTAAAATAACGCATAATTGAAAAGTCCTTAACAAAATAGGCCACATTGTCGTAGCTATCACCATTGACACGATAAAGACTATTTGAATTTAACACACGAAAATACTCGCCATTATCTCCCAAGCCATTAATCGGATAAACAAATAACAAAATGCTTGTCACTAACCCAATCCCTAAAACGGCCAAAAGACTTGGAGAAATATAACGACTCAACCATTCAAAAGCCGAGTTCATGTGTTTTTTGATCTTTTCCATGCTTTCACCTCATCTAGAAATCATAGGCCAAAAGAGCCATTAAGTTATTATAGGAATAGACTTGTTTCGTAACTTTATCACCAAATCCTCCATAAATCGGACTGCTTGAATCCATAATTTGAAAATTATTAAGTACTGTGATTGCCGCACGATACAACTCTTTGTCATTTTCGGCAACACCAATTAAAGCCGCTATCGCATAACTGGCTGCAGATTGATTTTTATCCACAGGTGATCCATTTAAATCATACGAGTTAAAAAGCGTTCCTTGCTGAACTTGTTTTCGTACAAAATCAATACTAGTCTGTTTCGCCATACCCACTTCACTTAAATGGACAATCGTTAATAAAGATTCAATAATATTAAGTGTTCCGTTGTTTTCGTATTTATTTGTCTGATGATTAAACTTCGTTTGATAAAGAGGTAAATCATCAGAAATATAGCCATCGTCTATTAATTGGTAATGATACTGCAAGTAGTCTGCTGAAATCCCAAATTCTTTGTATAGATAACCCAGCGTAATTAAGTCAATATAAAACAAAGAAGTTTCTGAAGACTGTTGTTTTGATTTACTATCGTAAAAATCAATTAGAATATTATCTTTCATAGAGGTTTTCATAAAACTCTTGCCTAATTTTTTAATTTCTTGATCGTACTGATCTGTTTTAAAATGCCCCCCTGCTTCAATTAATGAACGAATGATCCGTAAATCATCAATCGAGGCATTGACATTGTACTTATTGCCTTGCTCGTCAATTCGGTAACTAAATTGGACACCGTCGTAAAAGGTGTCTTTCGTCTGCTTGTAAAAATTATCAAAACGTCCCTGCGTATCAAAAGCTAAATTACGCAAATATAGACCCGAAGACTCACTTAGCAACTCATGTCCTGTGGCGACATCTTTGCGTTCAGCATCTGGTAAATAGTTGGTTAAAAAACCGCCGTCTGTTTTGAGCCGGGTTTCAATAAAAAACTTCAACAAATCTTTGCGTTCAGCGGTTTCTTTTGTGTGAAATTCATGTTTTGTTAAAAAATGTTGTTTGTCTGTCGACATTAAGCGTTGAATTTTTGGATTCACTTTTTCCACCTCTACTTTATAGGATTTTTCTCTAAACAAAAGAAAATATCCTCCTAGAAGCACCACGAATACCCCAATAAAAATCCAAAGTTTTCTCTTCATTGTTACGCCTCTTTTCCTCACTTCTTTATTGTCAGTGTACACAAAAGTACTTGTTTTTGCGAAACTTACGCTACCTCTTCAAACGCAAGAAAAAAAGCAATCCATAAAAATAAAAGGATTGCTTTAACCGTTTCGTCGATCATTTCCTGTCATCGTAATCTCTTTTGACAGATAACGCACACGTTCCATAATTCGTCTGGCTTTTAGCGGCTCTTGTTCTCCTCGTTGCGTCACGGTTAAATGCTCTTCTAAAGCTTTTAAATCTAGATTGGAAGAGAAAAAAGTAACTAATTGTTCTTGCATTCGGTATTGCAAGATTACGCTTAAAACGTCGTCACGAATCCAACTAGTCATGGATTCCGCACCAATGTCATCAATCATTAATATAGGGGATTTTTTTACTGCATCGAGCTTTTCACCAACTTGATCGCGACCAATGGCTTGCTTCATTTCTACTGTAAATGTTGGAAAATGAACAATTGTCGTAGTAAATCCACGTTCTGCTAAAGCATTAGCCATCGCACCTAATAAGAAAGATTTTCCTACACCGAAGGGGCCTTGTAAATAGAGCCCTTTATGAAATTCTTTTGGTGTCGCAGGATATTCTCTTAAAAATTGCATTGCTTCTGCTAACGCTTTGGCTCGACCTTGAGAAGATGGATCGAAATCTCGTAAATTTGCTTCTCGGACATCTTTTGGCATGTCCATTGCCCTTACTCGATTGCGAATTTCTTCTTCCTTCTGACGGGCGATTAAATCCGCCGTTGGGACATACGTTACATCAATGTAATGAAAATTCAACATTAATCTTGGCTCATAGCCGGGAGCAATCATTGCCGGATCGTTTACTTGAAATTTCTTTTTTTCTTGAACAAATTCATACAGCTTAGCATAACTTTTACGAATATCTTCATCGGTTAAACGCTCTCGGTTTGCTTGTATAAAGACTTGAACATCTTGATCTTTCAATACTTCGTTAACCAGCTCTTCATATCGTTCATTGATGTCACGCTTCTGGATAATTTTTGACATTTCTTTTCCTACGTCTTCCATCATTGGTCACCTCCTTGGTTTAAAAATTCTTGAATTTGTCGATCTAACTCGGCTTGTTCTTCTGGGGAAAGTTTTGTTTCATCGTTTGGCTGATCTGCCCATTCTGGCAATCGCTCTTGTCGAACAGTTTGGCGTTTCCCTGAATAATTTTGTTGTCGCTGTTTTTGTTTGGTTTGGCTTTGTTTTGCCAATTCTCTGACATGTTCAATTGCTTTTTCTGGTGAATGAATGCCACTTTGTCCCCATTCATTCGCAATTCGATTCACATACTCCGCTTTTAAAGTCGGTTGTTGTTGAATGTTGTAAACATAGTTAATCAAAATATTAATCACACTAGTCGGTAAGCCTGATTTGGCAACCAAATATTTCACTAATGAACGTTCTTGTGGTGTCGTATAGCCGCCTCGACTATTTTTTAAAGCTTCTAAATATTGAATAGGCGGATTCTTTTCACTATCCATAATCATTTGAATATCCAGTTCAGAAAAACCATTCATTTTTAATGTGTTATATCGATACGTTTGTTGCTCTTCCACCGTCAATTGTGCTTGCTTGTTTGTCACTACGTTTGTTGATTGTGGTTTTTTATCAGGATCAAACGCTTGATGAATCGTTCGCACTAATTCCTTAGGCAAAATTCGACTTGTATAATAGTCAAATGATTTCGAAGCAAAGTCTACCATATCTAACTCATTGATGCCATATAATTGATGAAAAACATAGACTTCTTCTTGAAAACTAGCCTCATCTTCAGGCAGTTGTAAGCCTAAACGGTGCAAACCTTCCACAAAATAGTGCCAATCAAAAGAATCCGTTGATACAGAAATTTTCTTCGATTTTTCTTTTTGAGAAAAAGTTTCTTGAATCGTTGTCAATCGGTTCGCTTCGGAAACAATTTGTTCTTCTTTAAAGGCATAAACCTCTTGAAAGCTAGCGGAAACATTTTGATAGCCCTCTGTTTTAGTAGGATGCGGTTGGAACTTTTGCACTAATTGATCAAATTTCCGTTGTCCAACCCGATTAAATAACACTAAAGCTAACACTTCATCTTTAAAAAAACGAGCGGCTGTTTCAGGTGCTTTTAAATAATATAAATAACAATCACCTAATTCCCGATCTGTTTTTTTATACGTTTCTAGCAACCCAATGCCTTCTAATTTGTAGCAAGCTTCTTCTAATTGTTGACAACTCAAGTCCAGCAAACTAATTAAATCTGCATGAAACAGCGAGCCATTCTCCTCTGAGTCTGTTGTTTCAGATAACAAAAGCCAATATAAACTAAACGCATTGGCGCCGACAATTGGTTGATATAAAAAGGTTAAAACCTCTTTCTCTTGATCAGAAAGCGGTGAATCAATAACCGCTTGAAAAATATTTTTTGGTTGGATTCTTTGCCGATTTCCTTTCAAAGAAAGACCTCCTTTTTAATTTTCTGAGTCAGGAGAAGAAGATTTTGCTTTGTCGACAATGTCCTGTAACTCTTTCAAAAACACGCTCATATCTTTGAATTGTCGATAAACACTGGCAAAGCGGATGTAGGCAATTTCATCTAGATTGACTAAATCTTCCATCACATATTCACCGATAAGCGTTGTAGAGACTTCATTTTCCCCTAAACTACGCACTCGATTTTCAACATTATCGACAATTTGAACCATTTGTTCCATAGCAACGGGTCTTTTTTCCGCAGAGCGAATGAGCCCACGCAAAATTTTATCACGATTAAATTCTTCACGATCCCCATTTTTCTTGATTACAAGTAATGGCGCCGCTTCAATTCTTTCAAATGTAGTGAACCGATAACTGCAATTTTCACATTCACGACGACGGCGAATTGCACGTCCATCATCTGCTTGACGGCTATCAATAACACGGGAATTATTATGATGACATCTTGGACAACGCATAACGTTCACCTCTTCTATTCTGTATAATTTTTGTTGCCTATATTATAACATGAAATTGCGCTATTACTAGGTCTTTAGAACTGGTTCTTAGTTGAATCTTTGCCATTCTTTAATAAAAACAAAGACTTTCACTGTTTTTTTCTGAAATTTTCAAAACATTTTACGCCATTAAAAAAATATTCACTTCTTTCCAGTTTGTTCCTCTAGCCACTTCTTCACTTGTTGTTCCGTTTCTTCTCTAGTTCCTTGATTATCAAACACGATATCTGCTCGTTCTTTTTTCATTTCAATCGGCCATTGGCTAGCAATTCGTTGTTGCGCTTCTTCTTCTGTTAATTGGTTTCGGGCCATCAGACGCTCTTTTTGAATCTTTTCTGGTACATATACCACAGCAACTTGATCCATAATCGCCTCATAATGAGCTTCATAAAGCAGAGGAATATCAACAATAACCAGGGCGGCTTTCTTTTTAGCTTCTTCAATTTGACGTAAAATTTCTTTTCTTAAAAAAGGTTTCAGCGTTTCATTTAACAGCTCTCTTTTTTGAGGACTAGCGAAAATTAATTGTCCTAATTTTTTCCGATCCAATTCACCAGTTGTTAATACTATTTCTGGTCCGAAAGTTTCAACGATTGCGGCTAAGGCTGGTTGCCCTTTTGCAACAATTTCGCGGGCGATAATGTCGCCGTCAACAATTGGATAACCCGCTTTTTTAAAAAGAGCAACAACCGTACTTTTACCTGTCGCAATCCCTCCTGTAATGCCTAAAACTTTTGTCATTTCAATCGACGACCTTTCAATTGTTGGCATTGTGGACAATAATGCGTACCACGTTGTGCCACTTTTGTTTTAACAATTGGCGTACCACAACGATTGCAAGGTAAGCCTGTTTGCCCATAGACATTCAACGCTACTTGAAAAGTCCCTGCTTCTCCTAACGCGTTTAGATAGGTTCGGATGGTGGTTCCACCTGCTTCAACAGCGCGTGCCAAGACGTCAATGATTGCTTGATACAACGTAGCAACTTCCGCAGGTTTTAAGGAATCTGCTGGTTGTTCTGGATGGATTTGCGCTTGCCAAAGTGCTTCATCTACATAAATATTCCCCAAGCCCGTCACTAGCTTTTGATCTAACAGCAATGGCTTAATTGCCTTATGATGCTTTTTCAAGCCTTGTTGAAAAGTAGCTAATTGGAAAACGTCTGGTGTTGGCTCTGGGCCCAAAGCTAAAATCCCTTTATATTGATGACCTTGATTCTTAGGAACCAATGTCATACGGCCAAATTTCCGTACATCTAAATAACGTAATTGCGTGCCATCTGTAAAAGTAAACATTACATGGGTATGTTTGGCAATTTCATCATCAGCCTGATGAAACTCATATTTTCCTTCCATCCGTAAGTGAGAAATCATATCATTATCAGACAATTTAAAAATCAGAAATTTTCCTCTTCGCTCAATCCCTTCAATCGTTTGACCAGCTAATTGACCTTGAAATACATCAACTTCTGGTGATTCAATAATTCTTGGCCAAAAAACAATGACTTCTTGAATGGTTTTTCCTACAACAAGTTTTTCAAGTCCTTTTCGCACTGTTTCTACTTCTGGTAATTCTGGCATTATTTTTGCTCCTTTATATAAAGAGGTCTGAACGCTTAGATATCAACGTCCAGATCCTACTTATCCTTATTTTATTCATCGTTCTTAATGGGTAAGCTATTATTTTGCTTCATACCATGTTTTTCCCCAACTGCTATCGGTGATAAGTGGCACATGTAAGGAAACTGCGTGCTCCATCACTTCTTTGACGAGTTGATTTAATTGTTCTAATTCTGATTCTGGTACTTCAAAAACTAATTCATCGTGCACTTGTAATAACATTGTCGCTTGTAATTTTTCTTCTTTTAAACGACGCGCCATTTCAATCATCGCAATTTTTAAAATATCTGCGGCACTTCCCTGAATCGGTGTATTAATCGCTGTACGTTCAGCGAACGAACGTAGATTAAAGTTTCTTGAATTAATATCACTTAAATAACGACGGCGATGATACAATGTTTCCACATAGCCTTTGTCTTTGGCATCGCGGACAATCTCTTCCATGTACTGTTTCACGCCTGGATATTTTTCAAAATAGGTGTCAATATATTGTTGCGCTTGCTTTCTAGTAATGCCTAAGTTTTGGGACAAGCCATAATCACTGATACCATAGACAATTCCAAAATTCACCGCTTTAGCTTGACGACGCATGTTAGGTGTGACATCTTCTGCTTTTTCAACACCGAAAACTCGCATTGCAGTGCTGGCATGGATATCTTGTCCTTCCACAAACGCTTCTTTTAAATGCTCATCATTAGAAATATGTGCGAGCACACGTAACTCAATTTGAGAGTAATCAGAAGAGAAAATCAACCAATTATCCTCTCTTGGTACGAACGCTTCTCTAATTTTTCGGCCTTCTTCTAAACGGATAGGAATGTTTTGTAAATTGGGATCTACTGAGCTTAATCGTCCTGTTTGGGTCAGTGTTTGTACATACCGAGTATGAATTTTATTATCTGGCTGAATTACTTTTAAGAGTCCTTCAACATAGGTCGATTGAATTTTGGCAATTTGACGATAAGTTAAAATATCTGCCACAATTGGTGCTTGTTCTTTTAGTTGTTCTAAAACATCCACCGCTGTTGAATAACCAGTTTTCGTCTTTTTGATCACAGGTAAGCCCATTTTTTCAAATAAAATAACGCCTAATTGTTTAGGTGAGTTTAAATTAAATTCTTCGCCAGCTTCTGCATAGATTTTTTCTTCGATTTCTTTCAAGCGTTCTGAAAATTCTACTTGCATTTCTTTTAAGCGCGTGGCATCAACACGGATACCAGTTATTTCCATATCGCCTAAAATACGAGAAAGTGGTAATTCCATTTTATAGAATAAATCAGCTTGATTTTTTTCTGTTAATTCGCTATCTAATTTGCTTGTTAAAAATTGAATTGCTTTAATCTTACGTGCTAAATGACCAAAGAAAACTTCTTCGTCCTCTGGCAAGCCTTTTTTGGCCCCTTTTCCATAAATGGCTTCATCAGATTGAATCGCATCATATCCGTAATGTTGTGCTACACCTTCAATATCAGCGTTATTGTCATTGGTATCAAGTAAATAAGCAGCCAATAAAACATCAAAGGCAATCCCTGTCATTTTTCCTACATAGCGATTTAGTGCAACGTACGTCCGTTTTGCATCGTAGACATTTTTTTTACGTGTCTCATCCATCAACCAGTCAATAAATGGCTGACTTTCAAAAACAGCTAAATTATTCGTGGTATAAATCTTCTTGTCGTTGCCCCAAGCAAGGCCGACAATCGGTGACGTGTGATAGTTATCTTCCATCATCTCAACATAAAGAGCCATATCGTCTGTAAACATTTCATTGGTTAACTGATCTTCGACTACTTCAAATAAAATATCTTCCATTTCAACAGGTTCTTCTGTAATGTCCAACTTAGCTAAAAATTGTTTAAAGTCCATTTCTTTATAAAAAGGAACCAATTTTTCTAAGTTTTTTCCTTCATATGCCAAGTCTTCCACATTGACTTCGACTGGTGCATTGACTTCAATTGTCGCTAAACGTTTAGAAAGAAAGGCTTGCTCTTTATCATTAATCAAGTTTTCTTTCATTTTGCTTTTTTTCATTTCATCAATATTCTCATAAACCCCTTCAACTGAGCCATATTGTTTTAACAGCTTAATCGCGGTTTTCTCACCGATTTTCGTTACACCTGGAATATTATCCGACGTGTCGCCAGCCAACCCTTTCATATCAATAATTTGCTTAGGCGTTAACCCATCATATTTTTCAGCAATATGCTCAGGCGTATATGATTCAATATCGCTAACTCCTTTAACAGTGATATCTACTTTGACAGTGTCCGTCGCTAATTGTGTCAAATCTCGGTCCCCTGATAACACGACAACATCAAATTCATCTTTATCAACTTTGTTGGCTAATGTACCAATAATATCATCTGCTTCATAGTTAGGTAGTTCATAATATTTTACGCCTAAACCTTCTAAAAGTTCACGAATATACGGCATTTGTTCTTTAAATTCCCCAGGTGTTTTTGAACGTCCGGCTTTATATTCTGAATAAAATTCTGTTCTGAATGTGGTTTTCCCTGCATCAAAAGCGACTAAAACATGAGTAGGCATTTCTTTTTGCATTACATTTTCAAACATATTGTTAAATGCATAAATAGCATTTGTATGCAAGCCGTTCTTATTTTTGAATCGTTCTAATGAGTTATGTAGCGCAAAAAATGCACGAAAGGCTACACTGTTTCCATCAACGAGTAATAATTTTTTTTTGGTCATTTTTTTCCCCTCATCTTTAGCAAACTAGTTTCCTTTCTATTTTAACAAAAAACTACAGAATTTGCAGTAGACGGCGATTGCAGAATGAAAGAAAAAGGTATTTGACATAGTTCCTTAGTGACAACTATATCAAATACCAAAATCAATCAGCAATACACGCTGAATCTTCACAAGTATGAGAATCTTTTTACGGCAAAACATTTCCCGCTGCACGATAAATATCGTACCAATCTTCGCGACTAATCACAATGTCTGCTGCTTTAGCAATTTCTTCAATTCTACCAAGATTCATACTTCCTGCGATGACTTGCATATTAGCAGGGTGGCGCAGAATCCAGCTGCTGGCTAAGCCAGTTGGTGTTGTTTGATATTTTTCAGCCAATTCGCTTAATTTTTGATTTAACTCAGGGAATTTTTCATTTCCAATAAAGACACCTTCAAAATAACCATATTGGTACGGTGACCATGCTTGAATAGTCATTTGTTTCAACCGTGAATAATCTAAAATACCATGATCATAATCAATGCTTCCTGATATTTCCATATTTGTTTGTAAGCCTTGATCCACCATGCCAGTATGCTTGATGCCAAATTGTAATTGATTGGCTAATAACGGTTGTTTAACAGCTGTTTTTAAAAGTTCAATTTGTCCTGGCGTTTGGTTACTTACACCAAAATAGCGAACTTTCCCTTGTTTTTCTAATAAATGAAAAGCTTCAGCTACTTCTTCTGGTTCCACTAAAGTATCTGGACGATGCAACAATAATGCATCGACTGAATCTACACCTAAACGCTGTAAACTCCCTTCGACCGCTTCTAAAATATGTGCTTTTGAAAAGTCAAAAAAGCCTTGACGAATCCCACATTTTGTTTGTATAAAAATATCTTCACGACGAATGGTACTTTCTTTTAAGGCCTTACCAAAAATGGTTTCGCAGTCGCCGCCACCATAAATGTCGGCGTGATCAAAAAATGTAACGCCATGATCATAAGCAGTTTCAATTACCTGTTGAGGATTTTCAGCACCATTTAAGCGCATACATCCTAAGATAACCGAAGAAACTGTTTCGTCACTTGTACCAAATTGCAGTTGTTTCATTTTAACATCCTCCTCATCCATTCCTCTTACTTCTTCATTTTAACACTATTTAGACAAAATTGGACTTCTTACGATAGATTCGCTTCGACTTTTTCAAAAAAAGCAGGAGATAATTCCTCTGGCAAATAAACAACTGTCTCAGAAGAAAGCGCTACGTTCATCTGAAACAAATGATTGACAATTAAGAGGTGTGCTTGGTGAAGTTGATACGTTGGTTTTCCATGAATAATTGTAATATTCTTTTTTTCACTGAAATAGCTTTTTATAGATTGCCCCAACGCTTGTTCCTTTTCTGGAGGAAAGTCCGTCAACAGGCAAATAATATATTTTTTTTCATATAAAATCGGGTTAAATAAATCTAGGATGTGATAAAAATAGCAACTCGTCAATTCCCGTTCTTTTACTGAAGTAAAGACTGGATACAGGCGTTTTAAAAGCCTAATTAGTTTTTGTAATCTGTGCCAGGTTTGTTGATAACGAGCAGCGAGTGTTTGTTCCTGTTTATGAGCTAGCAACCATGCTTGTCCATCTAATAAACTATTCATATGCGTACTTAAAAATCGACATAAATGAATTTCTTGATAATTAAAATGATGTTGTGTAAAATTTCTCCTAATTTCTTTCATAATAAAAATAGCTGTTTTTAAGCATAAACTTTCTATTTTCATTTGCTCATGAATAAAATACTTTCGCGCTCTCTTGCCAAAACAACCACCAAAATGTGCTTCAAGAATCACAAATAACGCTTTTTGTTCTTTAAGAGACATAAAAGAAGTGCTCAACACTTCCACACGAAATAAATAAAAAAAAGCACTTGTTTGTTGAAATAAATTAGCATTTGGTACTGAAATTTCATGCCCGCCTCGGTATCGTCTCTCCCAAATATAAATTAGCCAACTAAGATGATTCTGTTGTGCTACATTTAAATCCAACTCAAAAAAGGTAATGATTTTCCGAGTCATTTCTCTGTTTTCTTCTAGACAGCTTTCTTGAAAAAACAAATAAAAACAAAGGATTAACTGTCGAATTTGCCATTCATTGCCAGTTAAATCGTAATGTTTTTGACGTACAATAATATCAAAATTAACTAGCCAACGTCGAATATTAGAAAGTTTCTTCCGAAGAGTTGATTCCTGTAATCCCAATACCTGGGTCAATTGTGCATAATTGATTCGCTCTTCAATTAGACAACGTAAAATATAAAATTCGGGAATAAAATAACAAAATTTTTGTCTAAATCGAGCCAAGCCACAAACGCATAATTCACGATATTTTACAATTCCTTTGGTCGTTGTATAAATCTTACAAAGCCCTTCAATCTTAAACGTTTCCTGCTTTTTTTCAAAACGTTGAATGTAACAATGGATGGTTTTGTCGCTCACCTTTAGTTTTTCTGCAGCCATCAAAACAGAAAATGTCTGCTCTTGTTGCAGTAAATCCAACAATTCCAACATATTTTTATGTTCAAAAGACAATAATTCCTTGAAATCCATATATCGTCCCCTTTCACTCCCTTGTTATAAGAATACGTCAAATAAGGCAAAAATTTTTTTAAGAAGAAAAAAATAGAGAACAAAAAGTATTGATTACTTTCCGCTCTCTACAATTATATCGAATTATTTTTTTGAAATATGCAGTGTCATAGCATTTGCTGCTACAATAATTGTACTTAATGACATCAAGACAGCACCTACAGCTGGATTTAAAACAATCCCAATTGGTGCAAGAACCCCAGCCGCTAAAGGAATGGCGACAATATTGTACCCAGCTCCCCACCAAAGATTTTGGATCATTTTACGTCGTGTTTGTTTGGCTAAATCTAAGAACCTTAAAATATCTTTAGGATCACTATCCGTCAGTACAACATCTGCCGAATCAATCGCTACATCTGTACCAGCGCCTATCGCAATGCCGATTGAAGCACGGGCTAAACTTGGTGCATCGTTAATACCGTCTCCTACCATCATGACCTGATGCCCCTCAGTAAGATACTGTTGCACAATTTTTTCTTTATCTTCTGGTAAGAGCTCTGCGTAGTATTCCTTCATTCCTAAATAATTAGCAACTGCACTGGCAGCTGTTTGATTATCCCCTGTTAACATGACTGGCGTAATTCCTTGCGCTTGTAACTCTGCAATAAATGTTTTAGCTTCTGGTTTGACTTTATCTCCTAAAGCAAGCAGTGCGACTAATTGACCAGCGATGATTAAATAACTCAAGGTATTTCCTTGCTCTTGATAGTTTGTTTTAATTGTTTCATCGAAGGTTAACTGTAACCGTGCAACTTCTTTTTCATTGACTATTTTGACTTCTTGGTTTTGAACAGTAGCAACCAGTCCTACGCCTGATAAAGCTTGCAGATTATGGGCTTCATAAGGGTGAACGGCTTGTTTATTTAAATAGTTCATGATCCCAATTGCCAACGGATGATTTGCATTTTTTTCCAATGCCCCAATATATTTAAGTGCTTCTTCTCTAGTAAACTGCTTACTCATTAATTCTAAGCCAGTAACTGTAAATTGTCCTTCTGTTAAAGTTCCAGTTTTATCCAGCATCACATATTCAACCTTATTGGCTTGTTCTAATGCATTCCGATTTTTTAAAAGTAAGCCATTTTTAGCAGCAATGGAGGTACTTCTAGCAATCACTAAAGGAATTGCTAAGCCTAACGCATGGGGACAGGCAATAATAAAAACTGTAACCATTCGTTCAAATGCTAGAGACAAATCTTTCGTTACGAGTAACCAACCGATAAATGCTAACACACCTACGAATAAGGCAATATAGAATAACCACTTGGCTACACGGTCTGAAATGGATTCTAGTTTTGATTTTTCCGATTGCGCTTGTTTAACCATCTCCATAACTTTTGACAGGTAACTATTTTCACCCGTGCCAGTTACCGAAATTTCAATCATTCCGTTGCCATTGACAGCTCCACCAATCACGGAGTCACCAATGTTTTTTTCTACTGTTTTTGATTCCCCTGTAACCATCGATTCGTCGACTGTTGTGCTTCCTTTCAAAATTTTACCATCTGTCGGAATTTTATCTCCCGAACGGACAATCAAGCGATCGCCTTCTTGGACATCTTGCAAAGGAATTTCTTCTTCCCCATGTTCAGTCATTCGTTTGACTGTGTCAGGTAACAGTTCAGCCATTTTTTTCAAGGCATCACCAGCATTAGAAATAGCATTCATTTCAATCCAATGGCCTAAAAGCATAATAACAATCAGAGTGGCTAATTCCCAGAAAAAGTCCATCACGTGGGCCTGATTCGTAAAATGATTCATGTAAAACGCATATAAGCTGTAAAAATATGATACCGAAATCCCCATCGCAATTAACGTCATCATTGCTGGACTCTTTTGCTGTAATTCCATTTTAGCGCCACTTAAAAATGGTTGTCCACCATAAAAAAATAGCACAGTTGCTAAAATTAAGACCAACCAATCAGAACCTGGAAAAGTAAATTGAAAAGGTAATTGAAAACCCATCATTGGTGAAAGAACAATAATCGGAATAGCTAAAATCAATGACAGCCAGAATTTTTGTTTAAAATTCCCCATGTGCATTGAATGGTCCATTCCCTTCATTCCTTCATGTTGGTGTGACATAGCCATTTGTTCATGCGCCATATCATGATTCATGTGATTCATTTTATCGTGGGACACTGTTGGCTGTTTTTCCTGGTGTTGTTCATGATTATGTTTTGCTGACATATGATCCCTTCTCTTCTTAAGTATTTTCATCTTAAGCATAGCACAAGATGAAAATTGTTAGAAATAATTACTTTTTTAGTTTAGAAAAAAAAAGAGCCGAATTTTGCGTATGTATATTTTAAGAACACCTTATCCTCATATTTATTACAAAAGGAGTGTTTCAATGAAAATTACTACAAAGCAAGTCGGGGCGCGCATGCGTGAAGCTCGAAAAAAGAAGAAGTACACTTTACGTTATTTAGCCAATAAAATTGGTTTATCTAGTGGAAGTACAATTAGTAACTGGGAATTAGGTTTGAATTTACCCAATAAACGATACTTAAAAAAAATCGCTAAAGCCTGCGATACAACAGTAGATTGGCTACTTTATGGTGATTTTGATCGATTTGTGCGCCAGCTATTAAAAGAAAATTTTCAAAATAAACAACTGCTAAAACCACCTTTTTTTACTCAGTTGATGGTACGTTTATCTGAAGAACAGCTATCCTATCACGATTCCTTAAAAATTATGATTCAAGCGCAAAAGTTACAGCAGTCCTTTTATGCTTTTCCTTTAACAGTAGAAGCCCCCTCTCATTCCCAAGAGAGTATTTCTATTTATGAACCAACAACTGCAGAAGAACAGTCTGACCAATCTTATTATCATCCGTTTATTTTGTCAGAACTCCATGAATTATTTACACATTCTCAAAATCCAGAATTGGATTATTCTCTGATTATCGCTTTTCTTCCTTTGTTAAAAGTAGATCAATTAACTGAACCTCAAAAAGAAGTCTTACTGGCCATCTTTAAGCGGATGAATTCCTTTAAAGACCAAACGCTTTTAAATGAATTCTTTGTGGAATTACAGTATTTACTCTGATTCTACAAAAAAGATTGAGCCATGTATCTCAAGGACTTAGGCTCAATCTTTTAGTTAAATTTCTTCTATTTATGAACGATTCTTTCGTTCGACTAAGTGCGTTTTCCGTTGTGGGCCAATGATTAAAGGAACGGATTCATATTTGACTTCACTGTATTCCAAGCCAAACCAACTTTCAGGAGAGGTAGTTAAGTTTTTGATAGCTAATTTTGCCTGCATAATTTGTCGATCCCATTTTTTCAGTTCAGAAACGTTAGATAATTCTTCTTGAATTAATACAAATTGGAAATCGCCAACTTCTCTTCCTGGCGTTAATGAATAACGTTGTGGCTGTTTTGGCAAGCGGCCTGTTTTCATCAAGTCATGAACAATTTGTCTTAAATATACATTCACTTCTTGAGAAATATGGAAGCCTAAATATAGCTGAACTTGCACAATAAAATCAGTCCCTAACATATCAACAGAATATTCTTGAGTAAAGGGTTCATCTGTTACCTGAACATTAACAAACCAATAAACATTCGCTCGTTTTGGTTGTTTGTCCAAAATCGAATAAATAATATTACGATTAATTTCGCCATCCACTCGATCGGAGGTTAAAAAGACCACGTTGGTTTGATACATAGGTACAGATGTATCTTCTTTCAAAGCTTTAAGTTGTGGTACATATTTTTTCAACGACACTTGTTCCGCCGTCGCTTCCTTAATCTCGTTGCCGCGTTCCCAAATAATCATGATGCATAACAAGAAGACTGCCATTCCCACAGCAACATATCCACCATGGAAAAACTTCGCAGCACTTGAAAAGAAAAAGACAACTTCAATGGCAGCAAAGAACAAGGAAATTAGATACGCAGACCAAGCTGGAATTTTATCCAAAAGATAAAACAACAATAAAATGGTTGTCATTAACATCGTAATCGTAATCGATAGACCATACGCAGCTTCCATGTGTGTCGATGTTCTAAAAGCCAGCACGATTGCTGAACAAGCTAGCCACAAAATTAAATTTACCGCCGGAATATACATTTGACCGATATTGCTCCCAGGATAAATAATTTTAAGTCTTGGTAATAACTTCAATTTAATCGCTTCAGAAACTAAAGTATACGAACCTGATATTAACGCTTGCGAAGCAATCACTGCGGCGATTGTTGCAAAAACAACGCCAAATACGAGAATACCTCGTGGAATCATTTGGAAAAATGGGTTAATTTCAGCTAATGCCTGCATTTCAGGGTTTTCTTTGACCGTTAACAACCACGCAGCTTGCCCTAAATAATTAAGAATCAAACAAATCTTAATATACGGCCAGCTAATGCGGATATTCATTTTTCCTACATGCCCTAAATCAGAATATAAAGCTTCAGCACCAGTTGTAGCCAAGAAAATATTCCCTAAAATAAATAGACCTAATTTATTTTCTGGACTGACTAGTAATTGCAAAGCATAATATGGATTTAATGCACGAATAACCGTCCAATCTTGGCTAAAATTCATTAAACCAATGATGCCTAAAAAAGTAAACCACAAGAACATAATCGGCCCAAAAGCTTTCCCGACCAATTCTGTTCCAAATCGTTGAACAGAAAAAAGAATTAAAATAATCGTCAACGTAATAACCACTATAATCGTTTGGTCATTGCCAAAACGTTCAAAAAATGCCGGAATCCCCCGTAAGCCTTCAATCGCTGTCGTCACTGTCACAGCTGGGGTCAAAACGCCATCAGCCAGTAAAGCGGCGCCGCCAATCATTGCGGGAATAATCAAATACTTACTTTTTTTACGAACCAATGTATAAAGAGAGAAAATCCCACCTTCTCCATGGTTATCAGCATTTAAAGCAATAACAACATATTTAATCGTGGTTAAGATAGTCAATGTCCAAAAAATTAATGAGACCGAACCTAAAATAAACGATTCAGAAACCCGTGCCAAGCCACCATTATCTCCTACAATGGCTTTCATTACATATAAAGGGCTCGTTCCAATATCTCCATAGACAACGCCCATGGCAACTAAGATCCCTGCCATCGTAAATTTCCGACGATCAAACCCCTCTGCTTTGTGTAACACAATACTTTCCTCCTACAAAAGAAATGACTTCGTTTAGTTTAACCAACAGCTCCATAAAAACTTTTAAAACTCTTTATTATATAACGTTTTATATATCTTTTTCATTAGTCAAAAAGCGCTTTTTGACTAACGATGCTACTCACTATAATACGTTTTAAATCGTTTAGCAAGTCTTTTTATTAGAGAATATCCATCTTAGATAAGAAACCCACCTATTTTGAAAAAAGGAAAATCAAAAATAAGTGGGGCAGCAGTCGAAACGACTGCTGCCCCACTTGCTAACTATTAAGATAATTTTCTGAACAAAAGTAGCTTCTTTTATTCCTGTTAAATTTAAATCACTTCTTCTTCCTCTTCAACTTCAGAGAAATGGAACTTAATCATTTCATTGACGAAAATTGGCACAAAGGATAGGAAAATTGCTAACATCCAATGATTTAAACTAATATGCACTAATCCAAATAGTTCTTGTGTGAATGGTAATAAAGCAATGGTTGTGGTAATTAGTAATGCTAAAACGACCATTTCAAAGAGCGACTTGTTGCTTGATAATTTTACACGGAAAACAGAGTTCGCACTACGAACATTAAAGACATGTAAGATAGAGGAATAAGCTAAGATTAAAAATGCCACTGTTTGTCCAACTTCATAGCTGTTTGAAACATAGGCTGAAACACCTGGTACAAAGGCACCTAGGTAAAAACCAAACAAAGTAATGACTGTGAACACTGCTGCATTAATCCCAATCTTTTGCCATAAGCCTCGTGCAAAAATCCCTTCGTTTTTAGGGATTGGTGCCTCATCCATAATTCCTTTTTCCGCTGGTTCTTTTCCTAATGCAAAACCAGGTAACCCATCTGCGACCACGTTAACAAACAACAGTTGAACTGCAGTAAATGGCGCACCCCAACCAAGTAACATGGCAATTAAAACAATAAAAATCTCAGAAATATTACAGCTTAATAAGAAGTTAATGGCTTTACGAATATTTCGGTACACGGCACGTCCTTGCGCCACTGCATCAACAATAGTTGCAAAGTTATCGTCCGTCAAAATCATATCTGAAGCGCCTTGGGCCACATCTGTTCCAGTAATCCCCATTGCGCAACCGACATCACTAGCTTTCAAGGCTGGCGCATCATTCACGCCATCTCCGGTCATTGCTACAACAGCGCCAGAACGTTGCCATGATTGAACAATTCGAATTTTATCTTCAGGGGTTACACGTGCATAGACGGATAAATCTTTAACCCGTTTATCTAATTCTTCATCACTCATTTTTTTCAGTTCTGAACCAGATAAGGCTTCACTTTTATCTTTTAAAATTCCTAATTCTTTAGCAATTGCACTGGCTGTTACCACGTGATCACCAGTAATCATCACTGTTTTAATTCCAGCTTTTTTCGCACGAGCAATGGCGCCCTTACTTTCTGGACGTGGTGGATCAATCATGCCAATTAAGCCTAACAAGCGAAGATTTTTTTCTAAAGCCGCTGATGTAATTTCCTTGGGTGGTTCATCATATACGGCATAACCGACAGCAATAACTCGTAACGCTCGTTTTCCGAAACGATCATTAACAATAGCCGCTTGATCGACATCTCCGAAACCAAAACGTGGTAGTAACACATCAAAGGCTCCTTTAGTAATTGAGATGTACTTTTTCCCCCATTGATGGACCGTAGTCATCATTTTTCGTTCTGAATCAAAGGGAATTTCACCAATACGAGGATATTTTTCTTCAAGTTCTTCTTTAGTATGATAATTTTCTTCGACAGCACGAACAATTGCCGCTTCTGTCGGATTCCCTGTAACAGTTAGTTCATCGCCTTCTTTTTCCACAATGACATCTGTACATAAAGCAGCCATTTTCAATACTTCCATGGCTTCATCGGTCATGGCATCTTCCGTATCCGTTACTTCATCACCACGATGCCATACTCGGCGGACACGCATTTTATTTTGTGTCAGTGTTCCTGTCTTATCAGAACAGATAACATTCGCAGTTCCTAGCGTTTCTACTGCTGGCAATCGACGAATAATCGCATGTTTCTTAGCCATTTTTTGAACACCATATGCTAAGGTTAACGTTACAATCACGGTTAGTGTTTCTGGTACAGCTGCCACCGCTAAGGAAACGGCTGTCATAAACATTTCAAGAAGCGGTTCTCCTTGCAGTTCACCAATAATGAAAACAATTGCCGCAGCCCCTAAGGCTAACAAACTAATACGTTTGCCTAATTGATTCAAGCGTTTTTGTAATGGTGTTTTTTGCTGATCGCTGTTATTCAGTAACCCAGCAATTTTACCCATTTCCGTATTCATTCCTGTTGCAGTTACTACTGCTCGTCCGCGGCCATTCACAACGGTACAGCCTTTGAAAATCATATTTATTTGATCTCCTAAACCATCATCGTCATGCCCCACGTATGTAGGATCTTTTTCAACAGGTTCACTTTCACCTGTTAGTGCTGACTCTTCTACGCGCATTTGAGAAGCTTGAATAAGTCGTGCATCGGCTGTAATCATTGAACCAGCTTCAAGAACTAGAACATCTCCTACTACTAGTTCTTCAGCATCGACTTCGATTACCTTGCCATCTCGTAAGACTGCACTACTTTGCTTGTTCATGTCTTGTAAAGCCGCCAGAGATTTTTCAGCATTTCCTTCTTGAACAATGGCTAAAACAGCATTGATAATCACAATTGCAATAATTAAGATTCCTTCAAAATATTCGCCATGTTCTGTTACGATTGCTGTATAAAACGAAATTGCCGCAGCAACTAATAAAATAATCGTTGTAAAATCAGATAAACTGTGAATAAATTTCTTTAACACAGAATCCTTCTTAGCCTCTTCAAATTGATTGCGGCCATTTTCTTTCAGCCGTTGTTGGGCCTCTTGTTGTGTTAAACCAGTTTCAGTATTGACTGAAACTTCTTTTGTGACAGTATCGACAGATTGCTTGTAAGCTTCCATCCTATTCCCCCTCTAATTTTTTCTTCCTATATAATAGTGTCTCTATTAAATATAACATGATTTTTTTTGAACACGCAACTTTTTTCATCTTTGGCTTAGCGTTCTCTCATATGTCCAGAAAAAACTGGTATTTTCGTTGTTGCTACAGCAATGTTTCTATTTAATTATGGGAATTTTATGAAAAAGGAAACGAATTCAGCCAAAAAGCAATGGACATTTTTTTCATTTTGTCTGATAAAAAAATAGTTTATTTCTATATATTCAAAACAAAACAACAAAAAAATACAATGTTATTTGGTTCGCACGATTATTTATTTTACATGTTATAAAATAACCAGAAAAATATTATATTTAATCTTATTAATAAGTGCTATAACTTGCAAACGCTTCCAAAAGGTGCTATTCTTTAAGTGTAAGGAGGACATGCAAATCAATTGGTTGAAGATTTTCTCAGTAGATAAAAATCGGTAAACTCAAAGTTGTTAGAATTGCAAGATTCACCTGTAAACAATACGTGTAGAGTAATTGTTAGTGATAACTCGTATCGGAAAATAGGGAAAGGTTATAGAAGGATGGAGTTTCTATAAAGCATTTACCCTATCTGTTATCACCTAACGCAAGTTATCCACCATCCAAGCGTCGAAACTGTATGAAAACAAGGTTTTAGTTTCACCACATCACGTTCACCTTTTGCTTTACATGTATCGCGAAATGTAAACACTTATTCAACCAATTGATGTCTTCCCGTTAACAAGGCCGAGCTTAAATTTAAGCTCGGTTTTTTCTTTTAGGCAATAAAATATATTTGTATCAAATAATCATATGTGTTATATTCAAGGTGCACATTCTATTTTATCTTCTTTTAAAGGAGGGAATGCTATGCGAAAAAAGAAAAAATCTTCGTTTGAAAGTTCAATTCATGTTTATCGTGCTATGGCTCGTATGACTCAGCAAGATTTGGCCAATCGAGTCGGTGTCTCTCGACAAACAATTATTCAACTGGAACGAAACAAGTACAATCCTTCATTACTTCTTGCGCATGACATCGCGAACGTCTTTGGCGTAACCATTGATGATGTGTTCACCTTCAAAGAAACACTGAATGACGATGTAGAACAAGAAGCCTAAACAGTATAAGCTGTACTTAACAAGACAATTTTTCTGATTGTACTTGGAGTTGCCGAGGTACAACTTAGTACCGGCAATACGAAGAAAGCATTTCTTCGTATTGTTGTTTCAATAATTAATCTTTTCTTACATAAAAAAAGAACGGCGCAACCGTTGTTGCGTCGTTCTTTTTATTCTAAGATTGTCTACTAAGCATTTTTGCTCTAGTAGCGTTTTGGTTTCTAACTTTATTATTTACAGGGGAAGAAAAAATAAAGCACACCTTTACTGTGATTCCAAAAATCACGTGTTTATCATAATATATTTTTGTTTCAATCCCAAGTATTCTGCTCACAAAGTGTCGCTTATTTAATAAACATTGCATCGCCAAAACTAAAGAAACGATATTTTTCCTCAATAGCATGTTGGTAAGCAGCCAATGTTAAGTCTTTTCCTGCAAAGGCACTCACAAGCATCACTAACGTAGATTTTGGTAAATGGAAGTTCGTTGAAAAAGCCTCTACGACTTTAAATTGATACCCTGGTGTGATAAAAATATCGGTCCAGCCACTGTCAGCCTGGATTTCACCATTAAATTTTGTGCCAATTGTTTCCAACGTACGAATAGAAGTTGTTCCAACCGCAACAATCCGACCGCCTGCTTGGCGTACTTCATTTAGTTGCTTAGCCGCTTCTTCAGTTAAACGATAGAATTCGCTATGCATATGATGTTCTTCTATATTATCAACGCTCACGGGACGGAATGTTCCTAAACCGACATGTAAAGTTAAATAAACGAGATGAACACCTTTTGCTTTGATCTCTTCTAATAGTTCTTTTGTAAAATGCAAACCCGCTGTTGGTGCTGCAGCTGAACCATTTTCTTCAGCATAAACCGTTTGATAACGATCTGGGTCATCTAGACGTTCTTTGATATATGGCGGCAATGGCATTTCTCCTAACGATTCTAAAATTTCTAAGAAAATACCATCATATTTAAATTCAATGATTCGACCACCATGTTCCAACTCTTCTTTAACTACCGCTTTTAGGCGACCATCGCCAAATTGAATTTCCGTGCCGACTTTTGCACGTTTCGCGGGTTTAATCAAGGTTTCCCATGTATCGCCTTCTGTATTTGTTAAAAGTAAAACTTCCAAATGACCGCCTGTTTCAGGTTTTTCTCCATATAAACGGGCCGGCAGTACCCGTGTATTATTCATGACTAATGCATCCCCAGGCTGTAATTCATCAAGAATATCATGGAAATGTTTATCCTCCATGTCCCCTGTTTCTTTATTTACAACTAATAATCGTGAACTAGCGCGATCTTTTAGTGGGGTTTGAGCAATTAATTCTTCTGGTAAATCAAAATCAAAATCTTCTGTACTTAGCATTTCCGTCACTCTTTCTACTAGTTTTTATCTTGGTTATTCTAACACTTTTTCTTGTTTCTGGCTATGTCAGCCTTCTGAATCAAACTAAATAGTTGTCAAAAAATGTCAGAAGCACTATACTTACTTTAAGTAAGTATACATAGTTATTTAGAGGAGGAACTCAAAATGCATGCTCAATTTCATCATGTTTCACTATTAGCGCGTCATGGTCAAGAAAACCAATCATTCTATACAAAATTGTTAGGCTTACGCTTTGTCAAAAATACCGTCAATCAAGACAACAATCGCATGCCTCATTATTTTTATGGCGATTATCAAGGCACACCGGGAAGCTTAGTAACTTTTTTTATCGTGCCCTTATTAGGCAACCGCTATGAAGAAAAAAATTATTTAGCCACGATTGGCTTAAAAATTCCCCAAAACAGCCTTTCCTTTTGGGAACAACGTTTAACAGAAAACAAAATTCCATTTAACAAAAAAGAAAAGAGCCTACATTTCAGTGATCCAGATGATACGCATATTATCCTGACAGAAGTTCCTGAAAATCCATTAAAAGAAACACTCGTTGTTTCTAACGACATTCCAGCAGCGGTTCAAATTATCGGTTTGACCTCTACTGAATTTCATGTGCCAGATTCTGAAAAAACCTTGGCCTTTTTTGAAACATTTCTTGGTTGGCAAGCAGTTGGCAATACGATTATTTTAAGTGAGACGGAAAGCTTTTCTGTTCATCAAACAACGTCGGATAAAACAAGCCGAATGGGGCGTGGCAGTATGGATCATATTGCTTTTTCTGTAGCTGATGATGAAGCATTACAAGAACTACACACGCGCGCTTTAGCACAAGGCTGGGAGATTGAAATGTATGTAAGTCGTGGATATTTTAAAAGTTTATACATTCGTGAACCAGGCGGGAATCGGGTTGAATTTGCTACTTTGACTCCTGGCTTTACATTGGATGAGCCTCTGGAACATTTAGGGGAAACGTTGGCTTTACCACCTTTTTTAGAACCAAAACGGACTGCAATTGAAGCCAACCTCTACAAAGACATGTAACCAACGCTTTAGAAAACAACGGAAGACGGACGTAATAATCGGTGACAAAATTACGTCCGTCTCTCTTCCCCTATGTTTGAATGTTTGAACAAGAGAATAAAAAATGACCTTCAGATTTTTCTGAACGTCATTGCACATTCCATAAAAAGCATCCTTCGTTCTTCCACTTCTTACTCCTTAAAAAAACTGGTAATTTTTTCAAAAATTCAGTAAAATAAAAGTGATCAATGGTTTCCATTGATTGAACGGGCAACTTGATGGTCCACTTGCACAGGTGACTATTCAAGGCTTCGTGATTTAGTTGCCGCTAAATCATGAAGCGCCTTTTTTTATTTTATTCCCTTGTTCTCTTTCCATTCTAATGAAAAACTCAGCTCCCGTCAACTTGCTATAAAGGACACTTTTCTTTGTTATAGCGGCTTTTCCCCCTTCTCAGAATACTCTTTTTAACATCTTGTTTCGTTCAGACAACTTTTACTAAACAATAGTTATCTTTTCTTTTTTTTTAGAACGAATTAAAAAAATTTTACCGCCTTCTTGTTCCCATTAAAAATAGATTACATTTGTCGAAATCGCATTTTTATAGCATACTAGTAATAAGATACATTTTCAAAATATTTAGTTGAGGTGAGTAAGTTGATAGAATTTCAGCATGTATCAAAATTTTATAAAGGCGGAAAAGTCGCCGTTGATGACATTAATTTGTCTTTCGATAAAGGTGAATTTATCTGCTTCATCGGAACAAGTGGTAGTGGAAAAACAACATCAATGCGGATGCTTAACCGCATGACCGACCCTTCAAAAGGAAAAATTTTAATTGATGGCCAAGATATTCAAAAAATCAATCCTGTAGAGCTACGTCGCCAAATTGGCTATGTCATTCAAAATATCGGCTTGATGCCTCACATGACCATTCGTGAAAATATCGTTTTAGTGCCTAAATTATTAAAAGTACCTGTGGAAGAACGCAATAAGATAGCCGAAAAAATGATTGATTTGGTTGAGTTACCACGAGAAATGTTGGACCGCTATCCCAATGAACTTTCTGGCGGACAACAACAAAGAATCGGCGTTGTGCGGGCTTTAGCTGCCAATCAAGATATTATTCTAATGGATGAACCTTTTGGTGCTTTAGATCCTATCACCCGTGATTCATTACAAGATTTAGTGAAAGATTTGCAAGAACGTTTAGGAAAAACTATTGTCTTTGTTACTCATGATATGGATGAAGCGTTGAAATTAGCAAATAAAATTGCCATTATGAGCGAAGGCAAAGTAATTCAATTTGACACACCAGATAATATTTTACGTCATCCAGCCAATGAATTTGTAGAAGAACTCATCGGAGAAGATCGCTTATTACAAGCCAAACCTGATTTCACTACTGTTGATGAAGTCATGTTAAATTCAGCTATTACTATCACGCCGGAAAAATCTTTACAAGAAGCGATTAAATTGATGCGTGAAAAACGGGTTGATACCTTATTAGTTGTTGATAATTCCCATGTGCTTAAAGGCTTTATCGATGTTGAAACATTAGATCAGCAACGTGGCAAAGCTTCTAGTGTTGGTGATATCTTGAATAAAGATGTCTTCTTTGTTCAAAAAACCGCTCTTTTACGTGATGCTTTACAAAGAATCTTAAAACGTGGCTTAAAATATGTGCCAGTCGTTGATGAACAAAAACGAGTAGTGGGCATCTTAACACGTGCTTCCCTTGTTGACATTGTTTATGATGTTATCTGGGGCGATGAAACAACGATTAGTGAAGCTGTAGAAGCAAAACAAAGCGAGTCCGAAACTGATAAAGAGGAGGCGTAAGCAATGAGTAGCTTCTTTCAAGAATATGGATCAGAAATGATTTCAAAAAGTATTGAACATATTTATATTTCATTCTTTGCACTTTTATTAGGGGTCGCTATCGCTGTACCCGTTGGCGTTTGGTTAACACGTTTGCCCAAAGTAGCCAATATTGTCATTGGTTTAACAAGTGCCTTACAAACGGTTCCTTCGTTGGCTTTATTAGCTTTGATGATTCCAATTTTTGGTGTCGGCAAAACACCCGCTATAATCGCGCTATTCATCTATTCCCTTCTACCTATTTTAAGAAACACGTATATCGGAATGAAAAATGTCGATGAAAATTACCGAGATGTTGCTAAAGGCATGGGCATGACCAATTTACAGTCTATTTTTAGTGTTGAATTACCCATTGCCATGCCAACAATTATGGCCGGCATTCGTTTAGCTGCTGTCTATGTCATTGCTTGGGCTACACTGGCTTCTTATATTGGTGCAGGTGGTCTTGGTGATATGATTTTCAGTGGATTAAATAACTATCAGCCAGAATTAATCTTTGGTGGGACTATTCCAGTAACTATTTTAGCGCTTTTAGCAGATGTTCTTCTTGGATTATTAGAAAATCGTTTAACGCCAAAAGCTTTAAGGGAGGGCGAATAATGATGAAAAAGAAACTCAAGTTAAGCTTGCTCTTCTTAAGCAGTTTACTTTTATTGGCAGGTTGTTCTTTACCTGGTCTCGCTTCAACTTCTGATGATAACACTGTTGCCATTACAGGTGGGATTACTTCAGAAGCGCAAATTTTAGGGAGCATTGTAGCGGATATGGTTGAGCATTACACAGATAAAAAAACAAATGTGATTAACAACTTAGCCACTACTACCATCAATCACCAAGCAATGTTAAACGGAGATGCCTCAATTTCTGCAGCTCGTTATACTGGTACTGACGTGACCACTACGCTTGGCTTACCAGCGGAAAAAGACCCTAAAAAAGCGTTTAACCTAGTTCAATCAGAATTTGAAAAACGTTATCAACAAACTTGGTTCCCTTCATATGGGTTTGAAAATACTTATGTATTCTTAGTTACAAAAGAAACGGCTGAGAAATACAATTTAAAAACAGTCAGTGATTTAGGGAAAGTCGCAGACAAATTAGTTGCTGGTGTCGATACTGCGTGGATCACACGTGAAGGCGACGGTTATGAAGGCTTTAAAAAGGAATACAACTTCCAATTTAAATCTATTTTACCAATGCAAATTGGCTTGGTGTACGATGCAGTCAACGCTGGAAAAATGGACGTTATCTTAGGTTACTCAACAGATGGCCGGATTGGTAGTTACGATTTAGTCATGTTAAAAGATGACAAGCGCTTCTTCCCGCCTTATGATGCCGCTCCTGTGGTTAGTGACAAATTATTAAAAGAAACGCCGGAAATTAAAGATGTCTTAAATCGCTTAGATGGTAAAATTTCTACCAAAAAAATGCAAGAATTGAACTATCAAGCAGATAATGATTTAATTGAACCTGCGGTCGTAGCCGAACGTTTCTTAAAAGAAAATAACTATTTTGAGGGGGAGTAACAGATGAATAATATGAATTTATTCCAACAATTTATCTACTATTTCCAACAAAATGGCGGCTACGTCTTTCAACAATTTTTACGTCACTTTTTAATTTCGATTTATGGCGTAATCTTTGCTGCAATTGTCGGGATTCCTATCGGGATTATGATTTCACGTAAACGTAGCTTAGCCAACTGGATTATCCGTTTAGCGAACATTATCCAAACAGTACCAGCTTTGGCAATGCTTTCGATTTTAATGTTGGGGATGGGCTTAGGTGTCAACACGGTGGTTGTAACAGTCTTCCTTTATTCTCTCCTGCCAATTATCAAGAATACGTACACTGGCATGATTCAAGTGGATCGCAATATTTTAGATGTTGGTAAAGGAATGGGTATGACAAAAGTACAACTTCTTTATATGGTCGAGTTACCTTTATCTGTTTCAGTAATCATGGCAGGTATTCGAAATGCGTTAGTCGTCGCAATCGGGATTACTGCGATTGGTGCTTTCGTTGGTGCTGGTGGTTTAGGGGATATTATTATTCGTGGAACCAATGCCACAGATGGTGCTTCTATCATTTTAGTCGGTGCCTTACCAACGGCCTTTATGGCGATTATCACAGATTGGGTTCTAGGGATTATTGAACGGCGTTTAGACCCAGCTAGCAAACATTCCAATTAATAAAAAATGCAGAGCAGATCCAACATTGTTTCTTTTCAATGGGATCTGTTCTTTTATCTAGGAGATTAATAATGTCTAACTATACTATTATCGATTTAAACCAACAACCACACTTAATTCCGTCAGCTGCTCAATGGTTTAGCCAAAAGTGGCAAATCCCCGCTGAAGCGTATCAAGCAAGTATGCAGGAAATGCTAACTAGCGAAAACCACGTACCTCATTGGTGGGTCTGCTTGAATAAACAGCAGGACATCGTTGCAGGCGTGGGCGTAATTGATAATGACTTCCACAATCGTGCAGACCTTACGCCAAACCTTTGTGCATTGTATGTCGAACCAACATTTCGTCACCAAGGCTTAGCAGGAATTCTTTTAACAACAGTTGGTGATTTTCTTGCTAATTCTGGATTTAAAAAGCTTTATCTGCTTACAGACCATACTACTTTTTATGAAAGATATGACTGGGAATTTTTTACCATGGTAACCACCGAAGAGCAGTCTTGCGCTAGAATTTATCAAAAACAATTACGTCAATAAAAAAATCTGCCATCAAAAGATGGCAGACTTTTTTTTATTTTTTCAAGTGATAACTATAGGTAGCCACAATAATATTTTCCCGCCACGCTAAACGAATCCGCAAGCGTAAACTTGTTTGGTTATGCAAAATATTTTGCCAACGTTTATTTGGTACAAATTGTGGTACTAAAACTGTTGTACTGTAGTTATGCTTCGTGGCATTTTTACTAACCAAATCAACATAACGTAAGATAGGGTTTTGCAGGGAACGATACGAAGAATGGACAATTGATAGACGAACGTCCGGGAAGTGTTTTTTAAACTCTTCCTGAATTTCTTTTTCCTTCTCAACGTTTTCATCCATTGAGACATGCATGGCAACAACATAATCACCAATGGAACGCGCATAGTTCAAGGCGCCGACATTTGCCTTGGTTACGTTTCCTACTAAAACAATAACTGTATTCCCGTCAAACTCATGCAACTGTGCCCCATCTTCTAAACGTAGCTGTTCCGCCACATTTTTATAGTGAGTGTTGACCCGATAAAATGCATAAATCAACACCGGCATAATAATAAAGAACGGCCAGATGTCCCCTAATCGATAAATAAACAAAATGGCGATAATCGCGAAAGAGATAAAGGCGCCGACAATGTTAGCAATTGATTTTGGCAACCAATTTTTAGTTTCTTTTCGCCATTTTACAACCATCCCCGATTGAGACAAAGCAAACGGAATAAACACACCAATTGAATACAATGGGATTAAACGTTCTGTGGAACCTTGGAAAATCAATAATAAAACAATGGAACCAGCAGCTAAAGTTAAAATACCATTTGAATAGCCCAAACGGTCGCCACGATCCATATACATATGCGGCATAAACTTATCTTTGGCTAAGTTATAAGCCAAAACTGGAAAGGCTGAGAATCCTGTGTTAGCGGCAACCGCTAAAATTAAGGCTGTCGCAAACTGTAATAAATAATATAAAATATTTTGACCAAAGACCGCTTTCCCAATTTGTGAAAGAACTGTCACTTCTTCTTTTGGTACAATCCCATACCAATAGTTAATAAATGTAATCCCCACGAAGAAGAACCCTAAAATCGTTGCCATTAACGCTAACGTCCCAGCAGCATTTTTTGCTCGTGGTTTCTTAAAGAATGGCACTGCATTACTGATTGCTTCGACCCCTGTTAAGGAAGAAGAACCAGATGAAAAAGCCCGTAAAACCAAGGCAATAGAAATTCCTGGAACCACGGCTCCTGGTAAAGCTGTCGCATTCAATGGCTGTGCGCCAGTCACAATTTTAAATAGCCCAACAACAATCAGTAAGGTAATAATTGCGATAAAACTATACACTGGCAACATTAAGAACGAAGCAGATTCTCGCAGGCCTCTCAAGTTCATTAAGGTGATCAATATCACAATCCCAATAGAAATTGCTACTTGATGACCATATAACGCTGGAATCGCCGATATAATCGCCTCTGCGCCCGCTGAAACTGAAACGGCTACTGTTAGCATATAATCGACTAACAACGAACCACCAGCCAATAAACCTGCATTTCTGCCAAGGTTTTCACTACTAACAACGTATGCGCCGCCGCCATGCGGATACGCATGAATAATTTGTCGGTACGACAATGTTAAAGAAATAAGTAAAATAATAACAAATGCAGCAATTGGCAATGAATACCAAATCGCAGCCGCCGACAAAGTAACCAGAACCACCACTATTTGTTCTGTACCATACGCAATGGATGAAAGTGCATCAGAAGATAACAACGCAAGCGCTGCAAATCTGCTTAATTTATGTTCATCATTTTCGGCTGATTTCAATGGTTTCCCAATGAACAGTCGTTTTAAATCCGCCATTTTTTTCTACTCCTTTTCTCTAGAGTGACCCGCTCACTTTTTTCATTATTTTTTATCAAACAAATCCATATGCTACGCTTCTCACAATGAAAAGTCAATTGATTTTTGTTACTGAAAAAGATAAAAAAATCACCATCTTTTTTTAATCATACACTCATTTAAAGTCCCCCACTTCCTTTATCTTATCAAGAGAATCCAGATAACAAAAGGATTTGCATTCTCTAAGTAAATATCCACCCGCATAGCGGGTGGCTTTTTAATAGCCCTAGAAGAGCTCGCTACCTGCTGCTCCCTTTAAGGGAGCTTTTTTTAGAGACCGCCAACCGCTACCATTCTATTCTTATCTAGTTGTTACTTCCTAAATGGATCTTTATACTCTCTTTTGTTTATACTATCCCTTACTCGATCTTCTGCTTCTTGTTCTCGTATATACTTAGCTATCGTTTTTTGGTTCAATCCTACAGTGCTCACATAATAGCCTTTTGACCAAAAGGATCGATTTCCATAATTGTATTTTAAATTCGCATGACGTTCATGAATGATTACTGCACTTCTTCCTTTTAAGAAACCCATAAAACCTGATACACTCAACTTCGGCGGAATTCTTACCAACATATGGATATGGTCGGGCATTGCATGTGCTTCAATGATCTCGACTTCTTTCATCTCACACAATTTCCTTAGTATTTTCCCTATATCTCGCCTCAATTTACCATAGATTACTTTTCTTCTATATTTTGGTGTAAACACAAGATGATACTTACAATTCCAACGAGTATGTGCTAAACTTTTATCGTCGTTCGACATTCAAAAACTCCTTTCGATTTGATAACGGTTGGTAGCCTTTATCTATTATATCGAAAGGAGTTTTTATCGCTAAAGCTCTGGCCTCCACGCGCAGTACGCGTGGTTTTTTTGTCGGAATCTCTTTAGAGATTTCAACTGACTAAAGTCATAAACAAAAAAGCGAGAGCTAAAAGTCTATTTGACCTTTTGGCTCTCGCTTAAAAACTTAGTTAATTATTCCCTTTTATTGTAACAAGTACGTATGATCGAAGGTAATTTCCACTTTATAACGACCAATTTTTTCATAAACTTGCCGTTGAATTTCCACACCCAGTTCAAATTCAGATAATTTTGATTCTGTAGGCAAAACCAAGTCGAACAAAATCTTCGGCTCTTCACCATGGGTAACTAAGCGGATATCATGGACTTTTAAAGACGCATCAAAAGAACGAATAATCTTTTTGATTGTTTGATGAACAAATTGTTGTGTTGGGTCATACAAATTCACTGGATCAATATGACAAACAAGGTTAACATCCAATTCTTCTTTAAACTTCGCTTCAATCGCATCGATTGTCTGATGGGCTTTATTTAAATCCCAGCGATCATCAATTTCAATGTGAACAGACGCAAACGTTTGGCTGGGACCATAATTATGAATCAGTAAATCGTGATATCCTACAATTGTTTCCATTTTTGATAAGACATTTTTCATTTCATCAATTTCTGTTTGGCTCGGACGCATGCCCATCAACTCATTAATAAATTCGCGAATTAACTGCAAGCCACTATAAATAATATATGCAGCAATTAAAAAACCAATATATCCATCAATTCGCAAACCAGTGACGCCTTCAATAAATGCAGAAATCAAAACAGCTAATGTAGTATAAACATCATTAAAGCTATCCTTAGCAGAAGCAACTAATGCTTGAGAATCAATTTTTGCTGATACTTTTTTGTAAAACAGCCCTTGCCAAATTTTAATCCCAATTGATAAAGCTAAAACAGCAAATAAAATGGGTGTCACCTTGATTGATTCTGGATGCAGGATGCGATCCACGGAGGTCGTTAGAAACTCAAACCCAATAAACGTAATCACTAATGATACAAGCATTCCACTAATATATTCAAAACGTTCATGGCCATAGGGATGTTCTTTATCCGCTGGCTTACCAGCAATATAAAAACCGACTAATGTTAAAACTGAAGAAATAGTATCGGACAAGCTATTAATGGCATCTGCCATGATTGAAACACTACCTGAAAGCAAGCCAATCATAAATTTACTAACGAATAAAAATAAATTAGAAACAAGCCCAATCCGCCCGGCAAAAGCACCGAATGCTGTTCGTTTTTCCAATTTACGACGTTCAATTTTTTTCTCATATCGTTGAAGCAATGCTTGAATCATTTTACAACCCCTACCCACTTTTTATTTCTTAAAAAAATACTATAAAACCTTTTTATACATTTGTACACAAAAAACCTCACTTTCTGAGGGAGATTTTATTATTTAGCATTGCCAAAAAGTCAAAAGCAAGAGCCCCCAAAACTTCTTTGTTAGGGTTACCTTGAAAATAAAGAAAAACAAAAAGCCGAAAACGCTAGAGACGTTTTCAGCTTTTTGTTTTTTAATGGAATAAATGGCTCTTTTGTGCTAAAGCCGCAAATTTTTTCGATCTGTGTTCCAGATGTGGATAAAGAATTGCGCCGCCAATACTAAAGACGACTGAAATCCCCACCATAATCCAAATGGCAAACCAAGCATTTGGCCAGTAAATGCCTCCTGCTGATTCCCTTAGCAAGTTCACGGCATGCGTAAACGGCAAGAACGGATTAATCATTTGGAAGAATTTACCTGAGACTTGAATTGGGTAGTTCCCACCCCCACCAGAGATGGATAGTACCAAGATTATTATCGCAATTCCTTTCCCTACATTGCCAAAGAGAGCAACGAGCACATAAACCATTATCATAAACGTAATGGCAATCAATGCCGCAAACCAGACGCTATACGCTGGATTACGAACATCTACGCCTAACGCAAAGTAATTACCTAAGGTTACAATCAGTGCTTGACCAATCCCCATGACAATGAAGGTAAACATCCGTGCTGAAAATTGTTCCCGTTTAGAAAAGCGTTTTTTATCTTTTCCTTCAAGATAAACATCTGTTGTCGCAACACTTGAGAATAACACAGCGCCAACCCATAAACACAAAGCTGTATAGAATGGGGTACTTGCCGAACCATTATTAGCAATCGGATAAACAGCATGTTCTTTGACTTCAACTGGTTGTGTAAAGAAGTCACTTTCTTTATTGGCATCTAATTTTAGTAATTTAAGAATTTCACCTAAATCAACTTCTTTTTCACCTTTACGGATTGCATTCGCTGCTTTGTGTAATCCTGTTTTGATATTTGGCCAATCATTAATAATCAGCTCGTTGGCTTTGTCTAAGGCCGCTTCAACATCTGGCATTTTCTCATTGACTGTTTTCAAGGTATTCGTTAAATCTTTTCGGATACCTGGATAGTCATTTTGCATAAAGGCTGCCGCTTTGCTGACTTTGTCTTGAATGACTGGTAAATCGTTTTTATACAAATCAGCACCACGATTAATGCCATTGACAATGGTTTCCATATTGCCATTCAACATCGTATTCGCATCATGAATTTCTTGTTTAATTGCCGGCATTTCGGCTTGATATTTTTCTAATAAAGAAATCGCATTAGTGACCGTTTGACTTGTTGAGCTCAATAATCCTTCAAAGTCAATTTGTTGCGCTTTGTTTAGTTGACCTTGAGCGTTTTGGATGGTAGCAATTAATTTACTTGTGACTGTATTAACAGTGTTACTAATTTCATCTGGATGAATATCCAGCAATATATCTGATATAGTAGATGAGAAATCTTGAATATCTTTCAAAGTTTCACGTAATTGGTCAACACTTATTGCATTAAAATCAATACCATCCACTCGTTTTTTAAGTTCTGTTAAAACCTTAACCAAATGTTCCAGTCTTGAAATGGGACCTGCTAAACTATCATTACCCGCCGCTTCCTGTAATTTAGTTAATGTTTCAATTAACTGATTAGCTGCTGCAATTTGTTTTTCCAAGCTTTCAGAAAAACGAGTAACAATTTCACCAAGTTGTTGTCTCTCTTCTGGGGTTAGCTCATTATCAGCAATTAGTTGATCAATTTGGCCAGCTATCGAATTGATATTAGAACTAATCGTTTTTAAAGACTGAATTGAAACTTCAACGCTATTCGTAATGCTTGGTAACGCCTCTTGCAATTTATTGGCGCCATCTAATGTGACATTCCCTAAATCATTGGCTTGATCACCTAGTTTACGAATATCTGGTAACGCCGTTTGAACTTGTTGAATGATTTCTAATCCTTGTTTTGCTTCTTGGATTCCTTCGCTCATTGTTTGTTCCACAGAGGCAAAGTCTTCATCAATCATAGCAATTTGTCGGCCAGCGTTTTGAATTTCTGGAATTTTTTCTTGTAACGTCAAAATAACACTAGCTTGTTCTTTGATGCTTGGCATTTTACCATTTAGCTCAACAATCTTCTCTCCTAAAGCATCAACTTCAGGTAAATATTTCATCGCATCGTTGGCTTTCGCTAATTTTTCTTTTAGCTCAGGCATCTTACCATGTAAGTCAGTGACTTGTTTCGCGTACGTGTCAATGGTTCCAATGTTGGCATCTGTATCTAAAATCATGCTCTTAACTTTTTGAATGCTGACCATGTTTTTATCAATATCATAGCCAATATCATTGAATGTTTTGATTAACGTACTACTTGCCGTTTTAATGAATTCTTCCGAAATTTGTGACTGAATGGAAGAAGCGCCTTTTGACGTAATTTTCGGCGCAATTGCATTAATTTTTTCGTTAATTGAGTATTCAATTTTAGGTTTATTGATATCACCAGAAGTAAAACTTAGCAAATCCTTGGAAAAATCTTTAGGTAAATAAATCCCGGCAAAATATTTTCCTGATTGGACTCCTTTGTCTAATTCCTTTTTCGAATCAACAAAACGCCAACCTAATTGCTTGTTTTTCTTCAAGTTTTTCAAGACTTCATCACCAATATTGACCGATTTATCTTGAAAAGTTGCTGTTTGGTCATCACTATAGACCGCTATTGGTAACTCTCCTGTATTTGAATACGGATCCCATAGTGCTTTAATGTTAAACCATGCATATAATGATGGAATAATCATTAAGGCAACAATCAAAAATGTTGCTACTGGGTTTTTAAAAATTCTTTTCCAATCTAAAATAAATAGTTCCCATGTATTTTTTATATGTTTCATAAAATCACCTGCTTTTTTTTGTGCCTGAATAACTTTAGCATAAAATACAAGAGAATAACAAACAAAAGCTTGAATGTTACGACACATTTTTAAAATGTCGTAAGTTCAAGCTAAGTTTGTTTATTTCATATTTTTAGAAAATTCCGAAACGACTTGTTTAACTTCATCAATGGCTTCTGGTTTTAAATAAGCCAAAAGTTTTGGTGCTTTTGTCATCAAGTACATTTTATCTAATTTGCCTGTTTGTTGGCGTTCAAACATTTCTGCAAGTAGCGCTTGCATTTTTTCTTTTTTATCTTCTTTTGTTCGATCTAGTATGAACGTTAAGAATTGTTCTTGTCCTTCTTTCATTCCCTATCCCTCCTTACAAACAGATTCTTTTCTATTATAAAACTTCTTTTTTAGAAAGGATAGTCCTTTTTTTAGGATCTATGATTTTGTATACAGACTTAGCATGTCTTTTTTGGCGGATAAAGGTAAGCCGAGTCCCTCTTTTAAATAGCCCTCTACCGAACCAAATTCTTTTTCAATCGCCTGTAAAGCGGTCGCTAAGTACTCTTTTTTCACATAAAGTAGCGTTTCTAATTGTTGAATTTCTGCTGGAGGCGTTCCATTTGCTTGATATTGCGCAATAATTTGCTCGTTAGCGGTTTTTCTTTGCTCGTTCGTCTTTAAATAATCTTCTAAAATATAAGAATGTTCCACACCTAAAGCACTTAATATCAAGGCTGCGCCGATTCCTGTTCGATCTTTTCCTGCGAAACAATGAAATAAAATAGCTTCCTGTGGATAACTTAAAAAGTTTTCAAAAAATGTTTGGTAACCTTTGCGCCCCGAATTGGAAAGAACCATTTCTTTATAAGCCATGTCCATTGCTGCATCGGGTGAACCAACCGTTTTAAGCATTCCTTCTAATGAAGCAGTCTGCGCCTGAATATCGGCCAAAATATCTATATGTAGATAGTTGGTTCCTTGAATTGAATCATCTGGTCGTTCTTGCGTTTCCGCTGCACTTCTAAAATCATAGATTCGTTTAATTTGATAGTCCTCTACCAGTTTCTGTTGATCCGCTTGTGCAACATGGACGAGTTCACCACTCCGAAAAAAATGCCCTGTCTTGACAACTGTGCCTTGTTGCGTTGGAAATCCTCCAATATCTCTAAAGTTCACCACGCTGTTCATGTTCTATCGCTCCTTCATTTTAATTATTTTGTTATCATTTAAATACTTTGTTTTTTCTTTTTATTTCTTTTTCTCAACGATAATAAAAAACACCTCAAAAAACAATCTTTTTATCAGTTGTTTATTGCCATTTTATCATAGATACAGTATTCTTAAAAGAGAGGTGAGTAACGATGCTAAAACGAGATTTTTTAGAAAAGCCTTATGATTATATGAATGATATTTTATTGTTCCTATATAATAATAAAGGTCAAGCGACACGAAATGAATTAGTAGATTTTTTCAATATTAGTTTACCAACATTGAATGAGTATCTTTCTTTTTTAGAGCAATTTTTGAAAGAAGAGCAACTTCAAGAAAACCTCACCTTAACAGTATTAGGTGACACTCTATATCTAAATAAAGCGCCTACCTTTTCCATGAAAGCAATGATCATGTTGTTCTTAGATAAATCTATTAAGTTTCACATGGTCCAGCAACTCTTCCATAAAAATGAAATAAATGGCGGGTATTTCCAACAGAATTATGCCATTAGCTCTGCTACCTATTATCGAAAAATTGTTGAATTAAATGACTTACTCAATGAGTTTAATTTACGTATCAAACGAGGAAAACTTGTCGGCGAAGAAAAACAAATTCGCTTTTTCTTTTTTAATTTTTTCTGGTTTATCTTTGAAGAAAAAACAGATTTAGAAAAAGAACTGGCCAATCAATACCTAGGATTAATCGAGATATTACAAGAAATCCCCAGAATTACCTTTGACCATACAGAAATTCTCCAAATTAAACTTTGGATGAAAATTTCTTTTCGTCGCATGGTTTTAGAACCCCTGCCAACGATTAGTCCACATGATGTCCAACTCGATCGACCTTTATTTGAAGAAATTAATTTATCTATACATACATATATGAAAAGAATCGACCGTCCATATACAATCAACGAAGCCTATATGTTTTATGACTTTTTTTGTTCCATGCATAATTATTCTGCGAATGCTGCTTTCGCCTTTCGTTTAGCAAAACAACAACGAATTGAAAAAACGTATCTTAACGAAATGAACCGGGTCATTTTAACGTACCTTAAAGCACGTGGTTATTTATCCCATTACGTGCTGCCTATTCGGCTACTTTATATTGAAAATTTACTTTTCCAATTACATGCGCAACTCTATTATTTTTCAGGATTTATTTTACCCTTTGATTATTGGACAATTCAGTCACTTTTGAAAGTCGTACGTCATCCTTTTAGCGAAAGTGAAGTTTACGAATTAGTGGAGATCGCTACAACGAACTTTGCCACAAAAGCCACTGCTTCTAAGTACCAAAATCAATTTACTGAAATTAATTATACACTTATTTTGAATCACATTGCTGAATTAAATGAAAAAAAAATAACGATTGGTGTTTATCACTCACTGAGCAGTGCATATAGCGAGTTGGTAGCACAAAAAATACAACAGAGTATCGCTGGAAAATATCCGCTGAAAATTGAGCCTTACAACGCAGAAAACCATTATGATTTGCTTTTAATGAATACCAATAATGAACAGCTCGTTGCCCAGTATGACCATTACTATATTTTTTCGGATATTAGTAATCGTTACGACCTACAATCAATTGAAAAAATCATTCAATTGTTATTGGGCAAATAATCTCTAATAAAAAAAGCTTAAGTGCCCTACTCTCAGATGGCTGACTTAAGCTTTTTATTTTACTTTCCCTATTTCCTTAAACGGCGCCATTTTAAACACCACGATTCCTTCAATCGCTTGTATCTCGACAAAGCCGAACGTACGACTATCACTTGAATGCGTACGATTGTCCCCTAAGACAAAGTAATGACCGGCTGGAATCTTCTGAAACAGGCGAAATTGGGCTGCTGCTTCTTCTGATAAGTCAAAACGACTGGCATTCTCAGGCAGTACCTCATTATCGCTTGCTATAGGTTCTTCTGAAAGATAAAGTTTTCCCTCGTTTACCCAAATTCGATCACCAGGAACCCCGATAATTCGCTTGACGTACGTACCTTTGCTAGCTAGCGGTGCTTTAAATGCAATCACATCGTACCTTGTTACTTGCTTCGTCCGTTGTACTAAGACTCGTTCCCCTGCGTTAAGTGTCGGCTTCATGGATTGCCCAGCAATTGGGTAGCTAGATGTCTTTAACACAAAAAAGAACACAAAAATGGCGAAAAGAATAGCTGGCATAAAAAATTTAACGACTTGGATGCGTTGTTTCTTTTGGTAGGCTTGCCGCTTTTTTTTAATCTCTTCAGCGGTCATTTTTCTTTGCGGTCCTCTTATTGATTGATGGTTATCTGTTTGCTCAAGCAAATATTCCATTGCTGTGTTAGCCTTTTGCTTTTTTAGCTGATATGTCGCAGGCAACTTTTGCTTCAAGAAGGCGCGCTTAATGTGGCGAATTGTTCGCATAACGGGCTTTATCCATTCTTCCATCGTTTTCTTAAAAGGAAAAGCTTCTTAAATAAACATTTCCTTTCTTGCTCCTTTTTTCTATTTAACTAATTGCGTTCCTTTTTTAATATAGCTACTACGTAACTGGTTTTCCTTCATAAACTGATTCAATGGTTTCTGCGCATCTTGTGCCAGCTCCCAAATACTTTGATTTGCTTCTACAAGATATTCGCTCTTCTCTGTTACGATGTTTTTCCTGACAAGCGGTTGACTTAGCGACTGCTCTTCCTTTGAGACAACAGCAGCCTGTAATCGTTCTGCGGAGCTACTTAATGTAACAGCTAAAAAAAGGACCCCAAGACAATGTAGTTTCCTTGCTCCCATTAACTTTTTACTGACCATTTTATTAATAGTTATCTTGTTCAAGACGTGTCAGTTTAGTTAAACGTTCCTCTAATTCGCGATAAATCTCAAGTACTTCTACTTTTGATGCTTCGACTTCATTCGAAATACTTTTCGCTCGGTTACCAATATTTAACATTTCTAATTCTGCGGAATTGATTAGGTGTTTTGCTTCTACTTTCGCTTCATTAACAATCCGATTGGCTTCTTTTTTGGCAGAAACCATCACTTCGCCAATTTCTTGTTGCGATTTTAAAGCCTCTTCTTGTAATTGCTGATTTTTCATTAATAAATCGTTAATTTGCTGTTTTGCGCGTAGCAGTTCTGTTAACTGCTCACTACTCGGTTCAATATTTTTTGAAACGGCTTGTAGTGTCTTCAATTCTTTTTGAACTTGTTCTAAACTGTCTTCTTTGGCCTCTACTTCTTTTCTTAGAGCAGCTAATTCCCCTTCGTAAACTTGCTTTTCAGCAAGATGTTTGTCATTGACACCTTGTAGTCGACCTAGTTTTACTTCTGCTTCATTTTTTTGCTGTAAACTATTTTGAAGCTCATTCTTTAACTCCTCCATGCGTTGTTGCACAATCACTTCTTGTTGGGCAGCCTCTTGTAAGGTTTGTTTTTCGGCTTCTACTTTTTGTAATTGTACAGTTAGTTTTTCAATTTGTTCCTGCAATGCTTGTTGAGTCGTTGTGCTTTCTTCTAATTCTGTCGTTAACGTTTCTACTTGCTTTTCCATTCCTGTAATATCCCCTTTTTTCTCCAACTTTCCTTTTTCTTCTGCTAACTGGTTGTGTAATGTCTGGATATGTTGTTGCTGTTCAGCCGATTCTTTTTCTAATTCTGCCACTTGCTGCGTTAATTCACTTTCTAAACGTTCCATTTGATTATGTACAGTGGTTAATTGTTTTTCTGCATTTTGCAGATTTGTTTGAAGAGTGGTAGCCTCTGTCGTGGTCTCACTGTTCGTTTCCAGTTGCTCTTCCAATTCAAAAATTTCATGTTCTTTTTGATTTAGTATTTCAAGTAATGACTGATTTTTTTCTTCTAATGCTTGTTTTTCCGTTTCTTGTTGGTTCTTTAATTGCTCATTTTCTTCTTGAAGTTTTTTAAAGGCTGTTTCTTTTTTCTGATAGTAGGCGAGCCTTTCTCTTAACGTCGCCATTTCTTTTTCCTGTTGTTCTGGTTTGATTCCGCTAATTATTTTTTCTGGTTCGAATCCTGGCTGAAAAAAGACTTCTTTTTCAAGCGTATCATCCGAAATATCTTTAATTTTTTTGATTAAACGTCTTTTTGTCATCTATATGTCCTTTCTCTCGTCCTTTTAACTAATCACGACAGGCTCCAAATTTGTTTCAAGCGTCTCACGAGCATACGTATCAATGGATTTGACAAGGGTTTGCTCTTGATCTCGATAAGTAAAATTAAAATCAATCATGGTAATTTCTTTAACTGAATTCAACGCTGCAATAAGTGCTACAATATTGTCTTGGCCTGTTTGAAATTCATGGTAACTTAAGCCAACTGAAAAAACAGACAGTGTCAAGGTTTGTGTTTTTTCACTTCTAATTATTGTGATACTCGTCTCTCCGAGGTAAGGACGCCATTCACGCGCTAATTGTAATTCATAATTCGTCAAGACAGCGGCCGATTCTGCCGAAACAGCTTGCTTCCAGGGAAACTGATTTAAGGCTGTTTTTTTAATCGCTTGTTTTTTTATTTTGTAACCTTGAGTAGCTTGGCCTTGTGCCAAACGCTCGATCCGTTGTTCCATGCGGATATTTCGTTGATTTAATTGATAATATGTATAAACAATTCCTAACAATAATACGCTAAGTAGACAAACACTAAACAATAAATAAATCATTAAACGACTATTTTTCTGATACTTATAGAAATTTATTTTCCTCTTTAATGTCCGGTCCTCTGAATCCAGTTTTTCGACAAGTAATCGCAAATACAATTGATAGCTTACAAATAAAAATAAGCAACTACTCATTAAAAGTACAACAATCATCATACAAATATAATCTCCTTTATGTCATCGCTTGACAATCAAAACTTGTAAAATCACCTGTTACGCTCTTTAAAAACTCTATATAGTATTGATTGTAACATTCCGTTTGAGCCTTGCCAACAACTTTATTTAAAATACAATGATAAAATTTTATATTTTATATTTATATTTTAATTTTTAAAATATAAAACAAAAAAAGAGAGATGCCACTTGGCTATCCCTCTCGCTTTTACTCAAACTATGTTTAGCGAACCAAATTCAATCAGTTGCTTTTTTAAAAATCCAATTCGTCTTTGTTGATTTCATAGTAGCTATCGTTCTTTATGTAGCTGAATTTGCTTTTGCTGGGGCTGAATCGCTACTAAGTCCAACACTGATGCCTAAGGCACGATCAACTTCTTCCATAATATCAAGTCTCAAATGACAAACTTTTTCTTTCAAGCGACCCTTATCGATTGTTCGAATCTGCTCTAAAAGAATCACTGAATCTTTTTCAATGCCCGTTTCATCAGAATTAATCCCGATATGTGTTGGCAATTTTGGCTTTGCCATTTTGGCTGTGATCGCCGCAACGATAATCGTTGGGCTAAAATGATTACCTAAGTTATTTTGGACAACAAGGACAGGTCTGACGCCACCTTGTTCCGAGCCCACTACTGGGGAAAGGTCTGCAAAATAAATATCTCCGCGTTTGACCATAGTGGAACCTCCTATCTAGTTATATTCTCTGGGGATTCTTTGTGAGAAAGTACATGCAACTTCATAATGAATGGTTTCTAATTTTTCGGCTACCATTTGTAACGTATTTTCTTCATTGCCATCTTTTCCAACTAATGTAACGACTGAGCCGACAGGAACTTCTTCTGCTAAACGAATCATACATTGATCCATACACACTCGTCCGACGATTTCGCAACGCTTACCATTCACGAGCACTGTAAATCCTTGGAGATGACGCAACCAGCCATCTGCATAGCCGATTGGCACTGTCCCAATCCATTCTTCAGCTTCAGTTACGTAGGTTTCGCCATAGCCAATCCCTTCACCAGCCGCTAAGCGTTTTACATGGATAAGTTCACTGGTCAAACGTAAGGCCGGCTTTAACCCATAGCTTGGGGCAAGCTTATTACCTGAAGGGTTCAATCCATACATGGCTACCCCATAGCGAATCATGTTTCCTGGCACATCAGGATGCCATAACGCTGTCGCACTATTGCTAACATGGACATACCGAGGTAACTCTTCTAAAACTGCTAGAACAGCCTTAAAACGCCCTGCTTGTTTTTCAAAATAGCTTGCATCGATTTCATCAGCTGTTGAAAAATGAGTAAAAATCCCTTCCCATAAAAATTCTTTGTGGGATTGAACAAACCGCACTGCTTGCTTAGTCTCTTCCGGGGTTAAAAAGCCAATCCGTCCCATGCCAGTATCGACTTTTAAGTGAACACGTAATGGCGTGTTACTCTCAGGCGTTAGTTGTTGAAGAGCAGCTTCTAACCATTCTTGTGTAGCTACCGTTACAGACAAATCATATTGAATCAACAAAGGCACATAAGCTAAGTCTACCACACTCAAAATTAAAATGGGGTCCTGAACACCTGCTTCTCTCAATTCAATTGCTTCATCCAATAAGGCGACACAAAAACCTGTCGCGCCACCTTTTTTCGCCGCTTTAGCGGATTCTACGGCGCCATGCCCATAGCCGTTCGCTTTTACAACCGCAAATAAAGCGGTTCCTTCTGGCAAACGTTGACATTCCTTTTGGACATTTTCAGTAATTGCTTGCGTATCGATATGTAACCGTGTAGGACGATGCCATCCAACGACCATTGTACATCCTTCTTTCTTCGTTGCTTCTATTATTCGCTTTCTAAAACAATTTGTGCAATCGCCATAGTATCTGTGTGCGTAATCGAGACAAACACTTTACCATTATGGGGCGAGTTTGCTACGTATGGTGCACCTGTTTTTTCAGTCAGCACCTCAATATCTTGTAAACCAACTTTACCAATCCCTGTGCCCCATGCTTTAGAGAACGCTTCTTTACAAGCAAAACGACCAGCTAAAAATTCTATTTGACGTTTTGTAGATAACTTTTCAAAAAGGGTCAATTCGTTAGGTGTTAAAACCCGTTGAATAAATGATCCTTGTTTTTCAACAATCGGTTTTATCCGACTTAATTCTACTGCGTCAATACCAATTCCCTTTATCATTTTCCGCCTTACTTCCTATTTAATATAGTTACTCCGAATTACCTTTCATTTTAACAAAATTTCAAAATTTTTCCACTGATTCGCTAAAAAAATAAAGAATGTTTTACAAGATCCTCACACAAATTGAAGTACCATACGTTTTCTTCCTATTTACATTTTTATAAAATTTTTCTGAATTTTTATAAAAGTAAGACAACAACTAAGAAGTATCGGAAAAAAATCAGGAAACTAAGCGGATGTTCTGATATTTTATATAAAATTTTGGCTACTTATGGGAGAATAAAAAGAAAAAGGAGAAAAATGTATGACTTTAACTTCTCGGCAAAAAAAGTTACTTCGTTGCGCCCTATTTATTTTTACTTTGTTGCTCTACATATTTCCAATCTTCTTTAAAAATCCCAGCCTATTTTTTCTCTTGCAACTGGTTTGGATCGTAACCATTCATTTGCTACAACAAAAAATGAAACTCTTCAATCTAACTTCCCCGTTGAAAACTTGGATAATTTTGGCGTTTTTCTTTTTCTATATCATTTTGATGCCTTTTTTACTTTTTTTAAGTTTTTCTATTTAACGATTATCTACCAAAAAAGAGCGAGTGTTCCGTTCATAGATGGAACACTCGCTCTTTTGATTATTTGGCGTTTTCGCGAATGACGAAACCACGTTTTTTATCGTTATGACGTTTGCCGCCACGTTGATCTTTATTTTTGCGGTCGCTATTTTTGTAATTACGGTCGCCATCTTTATGGTTTTTGTTGCCACGATAGCTGCCACCTTTACCATTGCCACCACGGTTGCGATTACGGTTGTTCCCACCGCCACCACCACGGCCATTTTTGTTAAAGCCTTTTTTATTTGAAGGCAATGGTCGTTCTGGGGTAATTTTTACAGGAACCGCATCTGCTGGATCTTTCGCTACTGTTTTTAATAATAACGCAGCTAAGTCTGTCGCTGAATATTTTTCTAATAACGCTTCAGCAGATTCTAGATATTTGTCTAAACCATTTTCTTCTAGATCACTTTCGATGGTTTCAACAGCTGCACTTAATTGTCCTTTAAATGCTTCTTTTTCGGTTGGTGGACGTAATGGTGTCATCCGTTTTTTCGTTAGGTTTTCGATGACATGTAAGTAACCCATTTCGTTTGGTGTTACAAACGTCACAGACATACCACCTTTACCAGCACGACCTGTCCGACCAATACGGTGAACATAACTTTCTGGATCTTGTGGAATATCGTAGTTATAGACATGGGTGACACCTGAAATATCTAACCCACGTGCTGCTACATCTGTTGCCACTAAGATATCTAAGTTACCATTTTTGAATGAACGTAAAACGCTCATCCGTTTTTGTTGTGATAGGTCGCCATGGATGCCTTCTGCTTTGTAACCACGCGCTTCTAACCCGCGGGCAAGTTCATCAACACGGCGTTTTGTCCGACCAAAGACAATGGTCAATTCTGGGGTTTGCACGTCTAGTAAACGTGTCATAATGTCAAATTTTTCAAAGTCTTTTGAACGTACATAATATTGATCAATTAAATCAGCCGTCATTTCTTTGGCTTTAATCTTCACATGTTCTGGTTGTTTCATGAATTTCACGCCAATATTCTTGATTGCTGGCGGCATAGTTGCTGAAAATAGAAGTGTTTGACGTTGTTCTGGCACTTGTGAGATGATTTTTTCAATGTCTTCCAAGAAGCCCATGTTTAACATTTCATCTGCTTCGTCTAAAACTAATGTTTCAACAGTTTCTAATTTCAAGGTACGACGATTAATATGGTCTAGTAAACGTCCTGGTGTACCTACAACGATATGTGGACGATCTTTTAGTCCACGGATTTGGCGACCGATATCAGCCCCACCGTAAACGGCTTGGACGCGAATCTTTTTATCGCGGCCTAAACGGAATAACTCTTCTTGTGTTTGGATAGCCAACTCACGGGTTGGTGCAATGACTAATCCTTGAATAACGCGGTTGTCTGCGTCAATTTTGTTAAGCATTGGTAAGCCAAAAGCAGCGGTTTTCCCTGTTCCTGTTTGTGCTTGTCCGATTACGTCTTTTCCTGCTAACGCTAACGGAATTGTTTCTGATTGAATAGGGGTTGCTTCCTCGAAGCCTGCGCGTTCTACCGCTGATAATAATTCTGGCGCTAAACCAAGTTCTTTAAATTTCAAATGATATCCTCCTAGATTTTGTTTCGGAAAGAACGATTTCTTCCTAGTTTCAGGTGTCTTCACTTTCAGTTGTTAAAAAGAAATCCATTATAGTGTGCCAACTATTTCTTCTTTCCTGATTTCACCGAAAAATTCACCTTATGGCATTAGAAAAGCCAAACGTGGTCGTTCAGCTTCACATTTATTATTAAACATAGAAATAGATCTATTTTATTTACTACGATTCAATTTTTCTCGTCATCTTCCGGCAATAGGTCATTCTATCATAGAATCCTATTTTCAGCAAGTTTTATGAAACTTATTTACTTTTCCAAAAGTGCATCGATGACTTCACGAAGTCCCATCCCGTTACTTCCCTTTAAAACCACCATATCTTCTGGCTGTAAAACTTTTTTGACAGCTTCAATCAACTCATTTTTTTCTTCTTTTTTAAAAGAATGAATGTTAGCTGGTGCATAGGTTTCTTGCAATTTATCAGCTAAATAAGCCATTTCAGAACCATATAAAAAGACTTCTTCAATCGCATCTGGGGCTAAATGCTGCGCCATTGCTTGATGCATGGCAGCAGAATCAGGACCTAATTCTAGCATGTCTCCTAAAACAGCAATTCGTTTTCCTACTTTGGACATTTTGCTAAAACTGTCCAGAACAAGACCCATAGCTGTCGGATTGGCATTGTACACGTCACTTAAAATTTCAGCACCATTCGCTGCTTTCAGCCATTCTGTCCGATTCTTTGTTAGTTTCGCTGTAGCCAACCCTTTTTGAATCTCACTATCCGTTAATTGGAAATAACGACCAATGCCAATTGCGATTAATGCATTGGTGACATTATAGGTTCCTGGCACTGGAATCGTAAACGTCATTTGTGTATCACTGATTTTGAATGAGGTTTGCTCTTTGGCTTCATTTGTGACGATTCCTTGAAGTTGACTTTCCTGGCTAAAACCAAAAGTAATCACTTGTTGCGTGACTTTTTCCACCAATGGTTCTAGCAAAGGTTCATCGCTTGGCACAAATAAACTACCGTCTTTGGCTAAACCATCTACGATTTCCATTTTTGCTTGTGCAATGCCTGCTCGTGAGCCTAAATTTTCCACATGGGCTTCGCCAATCATTGTGATGGCGGCAACTTCTGGCTGAGCCAGATTGGAAAGGAAAGAAATTTCCTGAGCATGATCCATGCCCATTTCTAAAATCAGTTTTTCTGTTTCATCAGGCATGTGTAAAATAGTATAGGGTAAGCCAATTTGATTATTGTAATTGCCTTGCGTTTTGTAAGTCACAAACTTTTCAGATAACACAGCAGCAATTAAATCTTTAGTGGTGGTTTTTCCATTACTACCAGTCACAGCGATGACATTCGGTTGCATTTTATTTAAATAATAGGTAGCTAATTTTTGCATAGCAACCAGTGGATCAGTAACATGCAAAACAGGCAATTGTTGCGGTGCATCGACTAAATCCTGTCCCCAAAAAGCGGCCTGACAGCCATTAGCCATGGCACTCTCAATAAAATGATGACCATCATTTTCACCTTGTAAAGGAACAAAGAGGTTTCCTTTCACAATTTTACGACTATCAAATTCAATGCCTGTTAAAGGAAAATCAGGCCATTGTTGCCAATCATTACTGGCTTCAACCGCTTGCGCTACTTCCCAGAAGGTTAATTTCATTATGTTTTGCTCCTCTGACACAGGGACTGGGACATGCCAAAGTCTTGTCATGTCCCAGTCTTGTGTGATTTTTTCTTCTTAGTTATTATAAAATTCTTGGCGTTGTTTAAAACGATTCAAAGCTAACTGAATCAGTTCCTCAATTAAATCACTGTATTTCAAGCCCATATTTTCCCACAGTAAAGGATACATACTAAAGTCAGTAAAACCAGGCATGGTGTTCAATTCATTCAGGAATAATTCGTTTTTGCTTGTTAAGAAGAAATCACAGCGACTTAAGCCACTTCCATCTAACATAATATACGCTTTTTTAGCGTATTCTTGCGCTTGATGAGCTACTTCTTCTGGAACATGCGCTGGGATTTGCATTTCAATCGTGTTATTGATGTATTTTGCATCATAATCATAGAAAGCGACATCTTTCACCACTTCACCAGGTAAAGTCGTACGGACATCTTCATTTCCTAAAATGGCTACTTCAATTTCACGTGCTTCAATCCCTTGTTCAACAATTGCTCGGGCATCATAACGGAAAGCTTCTTCCAATGCTTCTTGCAATTCTTCACGATTTTCCGCTTTGCTAATTCCGACACTAGAACCCATATTGGCAGGTTTAACAAAGACCGGATAGATTAAAGAACCTTCACATTTCTCAAAGACTTCTTTTGGATTTCCTTTCCAGTCACTTCTTAAAACTGGCACGAATGGTACTTGTGGAATGCCAACAGTTTGTAAAAGATATTTCGTCATGATTTTGTCCATTGCGTTAGCACTAGCTAAGACACCTGCGCCCACATAAGGCATATTAATGGTTTCCATGAATCCTTGAATTGTTCCATCTTCACCATTTGGCCCATGTAAAACAGGGAAAACAATCGCTTCTTCTTCATAAATTTCCGAAGGACTGATTCGTTTTCCTGAAAATTCGCCTGTTTCTTCAGGTGTTTGTGCCCAAGTTAAATGTAAAACTTCTTTATTTTGTGGTCGTTCAGATAAAAGAGGGCCTTTTACCCATTGACCGTCTTTACTAATAAAGACTAACTGTACTTGATAATATTTATAATAGATTGCATTTAAAACGGAATATGCAGACAAAACAGACACATCGTGCTCTTCACTTCTGCCGCCATACAACAAAATAATCTTCAAATGCTTGTCCTCCTAGTTTCTTTCCTGTCTTTTAGAAAAAATTATTTTTCAAATTATCCTTACTTATTTTAGCATAAAACCCAGTTTCATAATAGAAGCAAATTTAGTGAAGGAAAAATTCTTTGCTTGCCTTTTCCTTGCTAAAGACTCCGTTCCACCAGCTCAATAAGGGCTTGTTTAAACGTTGTTCTATCTTTGTCTGTAAAAGGTTTAGGTCCTTTCGTTCGGCCACCTTTTCGCCGGATTTGGCCACTAAAATAGCGTTGTTCTAACAATCCATCAATATTTTCTTTCGTATATTGATAACCCAGTTGATGTAAAACCGACACTCCTTTTGGCAAAACCAAGGAAGCTAAGCCATAATCTTGTGTAATTAAAAGATCCCCTTTTTTTATTAACTGCACAATTTTAAAATCAGCAGCATCCGCTCCTTTATCAACATACACAAAAGAGACATTTTCTGGATAATCTTTTAAGGAATAATGATCTACACTAGTAACAATCACCACATCCAAAGCTTTCTCTACAGCGACTTCAATAACCGTCTCTTTCACAGGTGAACCATCGCCATCGACAAAAATTTTCATTCATTTCCCTCGCTTCTTCCTTGCTCTAACCATTTGGGATGACGTTGAAAGTAGTGTTGTAATTCGTCAAAAACGACTTCTTTAACCACTTCATATAACTCTGTATTTCTTAAAATGGTTTTCGTTGCATCCGTGTAGCGGGGCTTTGGTATCGTAATGGCTAAAACAAAATCAAATTCTGCTAAAAAACTATCTGCTGTCACAGATAATGAGTAATGTTGTTCCTCTAAAAATTGATTAAAGGCGGCCACTACGCCATCAAGAAAACCCTCATAGTGGGTTCCACCAAGACTGGGATAATGCCCATTAACAAATGTTTTTTGCACTTGCGGCGCATGATTTTTACTCAAAATAAATTGAACAAGGGCCAATTCTGTTTGCTTGGCTTGAATAATCGGTGCGGCTTTTCTAGTTAATGGGTTATCTTTTTCAAATAAATAATTACTTAAACCTTTAGGGTAATAACAAAGATTTTTTTGTTCCTCTTCTTGTGTTAAGAGAATCTTTAAGCCTGGATTCAACATGGCAATCTGTTGACATTGTTGTAAAACACGCATATAAGAAAGTGATTCTGTACCAAAAATTTGCGTATCTGGCCAAAACAAGACTTCAATTCGTTCCTGGGTTTCTTCAATAGGTAATAATAATCGTTTTTTCAATTGCCCTTGATGATAAATAAAAATAGTCCGCTGTTTTTCTTGATCGATACTGATTCCTACTTGTTTTGAGAAGGCTTGTAAAACAGATAAATACAGAAAAGGTGGTTCTAAATCGACTTGCTTTTGTTCAAAAACAAGCGGTCGTGTGGAAGATACCTGAAAAGAGATTTGTTGACGCGATAACTGTATAGCAATTTTCCCTTGATTCTTTTCAATGAAAAACTCTAATAAACCGTTAATTGTCTGAACAAGTAAATTTTCTAAGCCGACTAAGCCAGTCGTTCCAATGAACGCTTCTGGTCGTTTTTGAATCCGTTCAATAAATTCATCATTTTCTAAAACTGTTAAAAGATGTGCAACACTCATCCTGCTGCCTCCTTTGCAATCTGTTTCTTTTAATTATAATGAAAAAAAGACCAGAAGAAAAGCCACACACGACTTTTCTTCTGGTTTTCTTCTTTAACGAATTAAATCAAGATTCGGATGCTCAAGAACGTGATTCACTTGTTTGACCGTTGTCAAAGGAATATCTCCTTGAATCGTATGTGCAAGGACCCCATTGACTGTGGCAAAGATAACTGCCTTTTCTAACGACCAATTTTGGCTATAGCCATATAAAATCCCCGCCGCATAAGCATCACCAGCACCAATTCGATCAAGATTAAGAAGCGGTCTTTTTTCACTCCGTTGGTACTCATTTTGGGTATATAAATACCCACTTAAGTAGTTTTGATTTTGGGAATGACTTCTCGTTGTCCCAGCAAACCATTCCAAATTGTATTGAGACATGAAGCGCTGAATCAGTTCAGTTTCTTGTGCCTCACCTTCTAAATCTTCTCGCGGAATGAAACCTAATAGCTCGACCAAATCACGACGACTGCCAAAAACAATATCACAATAAGGTAAAATGCGTTCGTACTGTTGACGCATAAAGAGTGCGCTATTTGCTGTATTCAAACTAGGTCGATAATTAAAGTCAAAACAAACTTTCTTTTGACAGGCATGCGCCTTTTGCGCAAGTATCAAAGCAGCATCACGAGTTTTTTCAGTTAAACTTAACGAAATACCACAAATATGCACCATATCTACTTCCGCTAAAAAGGCCTCAAAATCGTAGTCCTTCGCCTCGCTGATGCCAAAAGCACTCTGATGGCGATTTTGATAAGTTACTTGTGTGGGGCGGATTCCATAACCCATTTCTGCAAAAAAACTACCAATATGATCGCCCTTTTCTCCTACCCATTGATCTGAAATTCCTAACTTCCTTAACGCTGCTTTGCCAGCTTCACCAAGACGATTGGCAGGTAATTTCGTAATCAATGCTGTTTCTAGTTGAAAATGAGCCAAATTTGCTAAGAGATTTACGCCAGTCCCTACAAAGTTCATTCTTAACTGCTCTGTTTGTTCTAACATTAGATACTCTGGCGGAGTGAAACGAAGCATGACTTCACCAAACGCAGCAATTTTCATCTTTGCCACCTACTTATTCAATGTGTTTTTCATCATGGTTAGTAACGTTTTCACGTCTTCTGTTCTAGTGTCCCCTGTTTCTTGATCGATAATTGAGCTGTAGACATGAGGAATGATTTTTTTAACGCCGGCATCCACCGCAATTTGAACAATTTCTTCAAAGTTTTCTAAATCAATGCCCCCTGTTGGCTCTAAATAAAAGTCATACTTGGCACAAGCTGCTGCTACTGCTTGGTATTCTTCTTTGTGAGCCAAGCCTTTCATCGGGAAATATTTAATGGAACTGCCTCCCATGTCTTTCAACAATTTGATGGCGGTTTCGATAGGCACTTCCGCCGCTGGCGCACCAGAGCTTAACGGACCTGTCGCTATGTTGACATAGCCAACTTTGCCTGTGGGTGAAACCAAGCCATTAATCACTGTTTCGTCTTGACCAAGTAAGGCCCGCGAAGCGCCGACACCTGTGAAGACTTGGTTCACGTGTTGCGGTTGTAGAACTTCTGATAAGCGAGCCACCATTTGACTTTGATTAGGATCGCCAGCCCCTAAGCCGACAGATAAAGCGTTGTTGGTTGCTGCTTGGTATTTTTTCATATCGTCAATGGCTGCTTCATCGGTTTCATAGTTTTTTGAAAGAACGCCTAACACAACATGCCCTTCTGCTGCTTCATAACAGGCTTGGGCATTTTCTACTGAATTGGCTAAGACGTTTAAACAAATGCGTTCTTCTAAATAATTAGGTTTTAATGACATGGCTTATTTCTCCTTTGTGTCCATAATTTCTTGTAATCGTTGCACGATTTTGTTCATTTCTTCTTGATTGACAGAACGAATGTCAAATTCAATGATGCCATTGTTGGCTTGATATTCACGCGTATAAATGGCTGGACTTTCTGCTTTTAACGCTTGGATGACTTCCTTGGCGGTTTTTCTGCCGTCCACTTTGACACTGGCGCGATAAATGTCTCGTCCAGCGCCGTCTTGGACGATTTTAGCGGTTAAATCTGACAAGTTGTTAATAGCTTCAACAAACGGTTTTAAGCGCTCTTGCATCGAAGCCCCTGATTCACTGCCATGTGCCAAGTATTCTTCCACTGCTTGCGTAAAGCCCAAGATATTGTCTTTGCCAATTTTCATTGCTCGACCAATGCCTTTACCTTGTAGGCGCACCCAGTCAATGTATTCTTTTTTCCCGACCACTAAACCGGCACTTGGCCCTTCAATGGCTTTGGCGCCGCTGTAAATCACCAAATCAGCGCCTGCTTCGGTGTATTTGAAAAGATCTTCTTCTGCTGCCGCGTCAACAATTAGCGGCACCTTGTGGCGTTGCGCCACTTTGGCCGCTTCGGCCACCGTCAGCATACTTTTTTGCACGGTATGGTGGCTTTTGATGTATAGAATGGCCGCTGTTTTTTCAGAAATCATCATTTCCACGTGTTCTGGACTGCACATGTTGGCGTAGCCAGCTTCCACCACTTGGCCGCCGCCTTGCGCTACCATAACTTCTACAGGCGTGCCGTAGTCCACGTTGTGCCCTTTCGGTAAAACAATCTCTCGCTGTTCAATTTTTTCTGTATAAGGATGATACGCGTGGTACAAGCTGCCTTTTCCAATCAAGGCAGCCACCGATTGGGCAATCCCCGCCGAAGCCGAGGAAACGATTTGTGCATCTTCTGCCTTCAACAAGTTGGCTAAAAAGGCCCCTGTTTGTACACTAAGTTCACTCATTTCAAAGAAATGTTCACCACCGAATCGTTGAGCTGCTAGGACTGCCTCCGAAACTTTGGAGACACCTAGAATGGTCATTTTGCCAGAAGCATTAATGACTTCTTTTAAGTGGAATTTTTCGTAACTAATTGTCATAGATTTGTCCTCCAATAATTGTTTTGATTGGGCGAATTTGCTCTTTGGCTACTCGTGTCAATCCATTAGAATCAGTCAATGTTTTTTCTTCTGCTTGAATCGTGAAAATCGTTAAATCAGCATCTTTACCTATTTCCAACGTGCCTTTTTGAGCTAAATGGAAATTCTCAGCAGGAGCCTTGGTTACCTTTTCAATAATTTCTGGCCAATCATAGCCGACTACACGGAGTTTTTCCATCGTTGTGGCTAAATCATAAACAGGACCATTTTCTCGGTTACGAATGTAGATATCTGTGCTAATTGATGCAGCTTTCATTCCCTCGCGCAACGCTGTTTCAGCTACGTGAAAATTGAAACTATCCGTACCATGCCCGATATCAAATACGACCCCTTTGTTGTACGCTTGCCAAGCGAAGTCTTTTATTTTATCCGTTGCTTGGTCTAAGATACCATTTTCTTTCCCATTAAAACAATGGGTTAGGACATCCCCTTTTTCCATCAAGGCTAAAATTTCATCTAAATGAGGCGGTGCTGATCCAATGTGAACCATTAAGGGAATTTCTTGGTTCTCTTGCTGAATCTGTTTGGCCAATTCTAAAGGCGTAATGCCGTTATCGCCAATAACGGTCCTACTCATACGGGCTTTAATCCCTACAACAAAATCTGGTAATTCTTGAATCGCTTTTTTGACTAAACTCGCTTGTACTTTACTTAAATCTGCGAGTTCGTCCTGAGCAACGATGCCCCATTTAGAAATATTGACTAATCCAAAAACATTTGTTTTTGCTTGTTGCGCTAAGTCATAAAATTCATGAATGTTTTCAGCACCTGTTGTCCCAGCATCAATCACTGTCGTAACACCCTTTTTGACCCCAATTTCATCTGGATAATCATAATAAAGAGCCATTTTTTCAAAACAATGAACGTGATCATCTATCCAGCCTGCGGATACATAAGTACCTGGTTCTAAGTGGATAGTTTCTTTTGCAGAACCTGAAATAGTTGCTGCAACAGCAGCTATTTTTTTCTCTTTAATTGCAATTTCAACAGGCATACCATCTACTGTCTGTCCATTTTTTATAAGTAAATCGTAGTCCATATTCTTCCCTACTTTTCTATAAATCTAAATTTTGTCCAAGGCTTAATGAATTCTAATAATACAAGTTCTTCTTCTATAATACGCCCTACTCGGTTTTTGCGTGAGTCTTGATGTGGTTCTAAAACGACTTGTAATTCATTTTTGTATTTTCCAAATGCATCATTTCCCACAACAACATCTCCAGGTTGTAGCATTGCTTGATTATCATGTGGGGGATTAGCTTCATTCTTATATTTTTTACGCACTTCTGTGGAGCGAATCATCTGCTGAGTGATATCTCCACGGCGAAAATGTTGATTTTTTGTTACGATTTCTTTTTCAATTTCAGAAGTCGCTTCTTCAAAAACAATGGTCAATTCTGTTTGATAACGATTCAACTGACCCAATGCTTCTAATTCTTCGTTGGAAGCATAAGCATTTCCGATAACAACATCATCAATTAAATTTGTTGCAAATAAATGTTTAGCTTGAACAGTGACTGGCAACTGTCTATGCATTTCTAAAGTAGGTAGCCCATCATTCACATCCCAAGGACCAATTTCACCTACCTGTGATGAAATAAAAGCAGCTGTCCGAATACCTTCCTTTTTAAAACGGATGCTACATTTTTCAAAGAAATCATACGGCAATGCAGTTCCCGCTTGTGGATAAAAGTTATGACAACCATATAAGAAAGGTCGATTCGCTTCATACGTCAAAATGTTATCAAGATAAGCGACATCATTACTCATATTCAACTCAATAGCCACGCCGAATGGATTAAACGTCAACATGGCTTCTTTATTTCCATCAAACCCTGTATCCAACCGAATCCCATCAGCTCCTAATTCGCTGAAAAAAGTCAAATCATCATATGAAATTTCCAATTCATCAAAGATACTTGGAACGACATCTAAAATTGTTTCAAATCCTAAATTTTTCGCATAACTAATTAATTCTTTAAATTTTTTCTGAACCGCTTCTTTGCCATCGGTCACTTCTAACATACTCATAAAAATTCGAGTAAACCCACATTCGCTGGCTTTTTTTAAATACGCTTTATCTTGATTGATATCACTATGATCTGGATAAACTGATACACCTAATGCTCTTTTCATCTTCGTTCTCACACTCCGCTATTTTCAAATTTATTTCGAAATTTCCAAGCAATCACCGAGCTACACAGGATTGTTGTAGAGCCAACGAGCAATACTGGTTGATTTAGAAATCCGCCAATTATCATGGAAAGAGTAATACAAACTGCCGTAAAAACCAACGTCTTTACCAAACCAAATTGATAAACAACAGTAGGCAACTGCCCTTTTTCTATAATAATTTGACTAACGATAAAAAAGAAAATGAACCAAATAATCATCTTATACGCTCCTGACTTTCTTCTCTGACTTAGAAGGGGCAGGATATTCATATCAGAACACCCGCCCTAACATTTTTTAATTTTTTGCTGCTTGTTCAGCTGCTAATTCTTCTGCTTCTTTATCCAATTGTTGTTTTTCATAAACTTTGAAAAATGGATAGTAGATAGCCATTGTAATTAAGAAGTTAACAATCACTAATACTGCGGCCGAGAAACTCCAATTGGTACTCATCCAAGCAGCAATTGGTGCTGGAATTGCAAACGCTAAACGTGCAGCCATCATCGGAATTATATTAGCGACTGTTAAGAAATAAGATAACGTTGTGGTAATTAACGGTGCCACGATAAACGGAATACCTAAAATAGGATTCATTACGATCGGCGTTCCGAAAATAACTGGTTCATTAATATTAAACAAGCCTGGTAAGAACGATAAACGGCCAAGACTTTTCAGATACGTTGATTTAGAAAACATCATTAAAACAACTAAAGAAAGCGTAGTTCCAGCGCCACCAATCCAGATAAACCATTGTAAAAACTGTTCTGTAAAAATATTAGGTAACTGATGAACGTTTGCACCATTGGTAAAAGCTTCAAGGTTTTCTGCAATCGACATATCCCAGAAAGGACGAATAACTGGGCCCATAATCGCTGGACCATGAATCCCTAAAACCCAGAAGAAACAGATTAAGAAGACTGTTAGTAAGCCGCCAAATAAACTGTTACCAGCAAGGATACCTTTAAGTGGCATTAATAACGTACTCAAGAAACCATTCAAATCAAAACCAATTACGTGGCGAATAACCCAGAATAATAAAAGAATAACTGCTCCTGGAATTAACGCAATAAATGAATTTGACACTTCAGGCGGTACGCCATCTGGCATCTTAATCATAATATCTTTTTCAATAAAGAAGCGATAAATTTCAACAGATAACAGCGCTGTTACAATCGCACCAAATAAAGAAGCTGAACCTAAATTTGCTAAATTAATATAGCGCCCTGCTGTAATGACGTTGTCAACATCTTCAAAGACACGTGTTGGTGGTGCCGCTGTTACTAAAAAGGCCATTAATGCTAAAATTCCACACGTCAAAGAGTCAAGCTTATAACTTTTGGCCAATGATGAAGCAATCCCAAATGTTGCATAAAGTGCAAGTAATCCCATCGTATAGCGGGAAGGAATATCTAAAATTGCTTGATAAGGTTCAATCAATTTTGTGTATGCCTCAATTGGAATATTTTGAAAAATTGTAAAGAATGAGCCCACAATTGTTAAAGGCATCGTTGCAATTAATCCTTTTCTAATCGCTGTCATATGGCGTTGCGAACCAAATTTATTCGCAATCGGCATTAACTTAACTTCCATCCACTGTACAAAACCATTCATTTGTTAATTCCTCCGTTCAACTAATAAAAATAATAATTATTTCGCATTTATAATAACATAGTAACATTATAATGTAAACGCTTATTCTTATTCATGACAGAGAAAGTGCAAAACAAAAGGCTTTTTCTTATTATAAAGAAACCGGGAATATTGCACCAAAAATCATTGCGCCTAAAATTGCGCCCCCAGCGATTGGCTTTTTCCAAATGTAAAAACCTAAAGCTCCTAATGTAGCACCAATCCCAATAGGAATCGAAGCACCCGCCGCACTCAAAATAATTAACGGGCCTAAGAAACGTCCTGAGGCATTACCAGCCCCCATCATCACATCCGCACCAAAAGTGGAATTTCCTTGATTGATAGTAAATTTCCGAATCAACACAATTACGCCACCAACTGCTAACCCTAGTAGCGCACCTGTTAAAAGTGCTAAGCCAAAGTTTTCTACAGGTGCTTTAATACCCATGCTGAGGAAAATTGCAGGTACGCCAATCCCGATCCCCGTTAAAATTGAGCCACCTAAATCTAAAATTCCGACTAAAGAACCTTCTAAAATTCGTGCAAACAGGAAACTTGCACCAAATGCTGCGGCAGCGCCATAAGAACCACCATCTAAACCAGCTTTTAGCATCGCAACAATTGAAACTTCATTAAAGGCGCCCACACCATAAACTACATACATATGTGTTCCTGCAAAAATTGCCGCTGACATAATCCCGACTAAAATCGGAAAGCCCCAATCAGCATACCAAAAACTTTTGCCTTTTAAACCTTCTTGAATTTCTTGTTCTTGTTGTGCCCATTCATTTTTTTCTTGCTGTTCCATCTATGAGACCTCCTTTTTTCTATTTAACGGTGAAGACATTGTGTAAATTATTTAACCATTGAGGAATAGACAAGCGGAAACTTTCGATCATTTCTAAGTCGAACCCTCGGAAGAAGCCACTTAAAATAAATAATAAGATAATGGCACCAAGCATGCCGCGTGTCATTCGGGTCCACCCTAAATCATCGACACCTTTACCGATTAAGATCCCTAATACAACTCCTGGGACAGCATTGCCCATGACTAATTGAGATAATCCGCCAAATAATGTTCCCCAGAAACCTGTCCGTTTTCCTGCATCTAAAGCCGCTAGCCAGAATAAAACAGGCATCACAGTATTGATTAAAATCGTTGCTGCAGGTACCAACACCGCAACTGCTGTTACTTGTAGCGATTCTGGAATTGCTGCAGCTGTACTATTTAAGAAAGCCACAGTCGCCATTCCTACAAAGGCCCCGACAATCCCCATTTTTTTGGGATTATGCATCGTTTTAGTGACATCTTTATCCTTTACCAATAAAATTGCTGCAGCCCAGTTAGGCACAATCCGGTGGGTCACATCTTGTGTAAAGGCACCTGCTCCGACGGCCGAAGCCCAAGCATTAAAGAAAAAACCTAAACCAAAAGAAAAGTGTGATGCTGGATCTCCTTGTGCCGCGTTCATTTCTCCTAATGTTCTAAATGCCCCTAACCCTTGCGTTTGTGGTGCATGAAACATCCGAGCAGCGCCTGCGCCAGCTGCAAAACCTAGTAAACCACCAATAAGCAATGACTTCAGCAAAATGATTACAAATTCCATTCCTTCTTCCTCCCTTTATACGCCTCTTTTTGAAAGAAACGGAACTACTACTGCGTTCGGTTCTTTAATTGTTTCCGTTAAAAAATCAACTTCTTCGACTGCAATGGCTTGGATTTCCACTTCTACAGCTAGTTCGACATGATAAATCACTCTCTTTCTAGGAAAGAAGAAGAACAGAAATTTTTCTGTATAAACTTGTTCTTTTGCCTGACGAATAGTTACTTCTTTCGGTTCAATCCGGATGAGGACCTCTGTTGTATCTTTTAATACTTTTTTTGAAACATCATTCAATGCACTTGCAAAAGCTTCATTCTTCTTATTACCTTTTCCAGAAACAATCACGGTTTGTGTTGACCGTTTTGTGGCATCCATAATTACCGCTCCTTTCTAAGTTACTACTTTCTATGCTCCGTGTTTCTTAATAAATGCTTCAGTTACTCGTTTACCAAGTTCTTCCTGATCCATAAAACCAAATCCAAGAACAGTTTTCCCATCGTTAATTGCTGTTACCCCTTCTTCGATTGATCGCATGCCATGTCTTTCGGGATACCCGTATTTAGTAGCAGCCGTTAACGCCCCTGCACCACCACTGCCACAGAAAGAAATGCCTAAATCTGCCTTTTCTTGTTGCATCACATCTCCTAAACGCATATCAGCGCCCATTCCTGGAACAACAACCGCGCGACCACCGGCTTGCTCCACTCCTTTTGCAACATTTTGTCCTTTTCCTAAACGATCTGCGATAACTACTGTAATCATAACTTTTCCTCCTATTAATTGTTTTGTTTAGCAACTTCAAAATGAACAGCTAAAACATACCATTCATCTTCTGATAACTGACCAATTGCTTCTGTTGTTTCTTGTGCAATTTTCAACGTTTCTGGTGTTAGTTCCGTAAATAACGTCCGATCAACACCAGATAATGTCGTTCCTTCTCTTGAACGATTCAGCATCTCATTGAGATGGTTGATCAAAATCGTCCACTGTAATTCCGTTGGTTCAATTTGTGCTTCTGCTAATCGCGCACTGGTTTGTTTGATAATCGATTGTAGCTTTTCTGGTTCAGCACTTTGTCGAATGATCTCCTGTGCTTCCATTGCTAGTTCCATCCTCTTCCTCCTTTGGTTGTTCTAAATAATTAAGTAATGCTGAAATTTCAGCATGATTGACAGGTAACTCATTTTTAGCAAATAAACATTCAATTTGCCGAATTTCTTCTTGCCTTTCATGAGATACTTCTCTATTACAAGGAATCTCTTCGCATTGCTTATTAAACGTAATCCGATGTGTCATTAATAAAACGTGAAGTAAAAAGGCTTCTTGATATTCGCTCAGTAACTTTGTTTGAAACATTCGTTTTAACTCTTCATAAATAATATACGCTTTTACTAACAAATCTTGGCTTTGTATCCGTTCATTTTTTTCAATTACATCAGATTTCATGGAGCGAGCGGTACCTTTTCCTTGACGTTTCCCTAATAAAATTTTATCGACCTCTTCCCGAATCAAACTTAAGTCTGTGTCCGTCAACAATGGACTAACTTTAATAAATGGGTATGTCATTTCTTCAATTGGGAAAATACTCAATACCAAATCGGGCTTTTCTGCTTGAATCACTTCAGTTGCATTTAAAACAGAAGCAAATCCTGCGAGTTCAACGTTTGGTACTTCCTCTAAAATTTTTTGTTCAATTAAACTGGTCACACCTAAGCCCGTCGAGCAAACATACACAATCCTAACAACTTTAGCTTCCTGCTGTTGTCGTTCCTGAGCTGCCAAAAAATGCAACGCAATATATGCGCAGAAAGAATCGTTGACTAGCAAAACAGAACGTTGAATTAATTGTTTACAGGCACTTTGAATAGCTAAAAATAACGCTGGGTGTTTTCCTTTGATTTCTTCAGAAAACGGATTGTATTCATTAATAAATAAATGTTTCTTTGTAAAACGTAAGGACAGGTGTGCAAACAAGTTCGTAAATAATTGGCGATCATTTACAAAAGGATAATTCAGCTCTTTTGAAACGCTTTCAATCACTTGCTTTGTTAATTGAACCATATCTTGCCGTTGATGGGTTCCGAATAAATCACTATAAATATAAAAATATTCATCCGCTAATAAAGGCAAGTCATACCGTTCAAACACCTCTTGTAAAAGTAAAAGTGGTACTTCGTTCCGTTGTTCAAAGCGTGTTTTTTGCGATAACACTCGGTAAGTCCCAATTGTATGTGCCATCTGCATACGTGCTGCGGCAATTGCCACTCTCAACGTAATAGATAATATTTCGGCATAATCAAATTGATTTTGATCGAGTGGATTAATTAAATTTCGCATTTTTTTCAATGCACTACGATAACAACCTTGAAACAATGTCCCTGACCCAAATTTAATTTTAGGGATTTTTTCAGCCCCTTTTGTCTTTGTCACATAGTTCATAATTTGGTAAATATCGTATTCTGTAAGCTCTTTTTGAGTGATAAATTCCATCAGTAATCGTACATTGCTTTCTTCACCACTAATTGTAAACCCTTGCCGTGCTTGGCGAATTAAGGTTAAATCATATGCTTGCAGCAACCGTTCGACCTGTTCCAAATCACTGACAATTGTGTTTCGACTCACTAATAATTCATCTGCTAGCTGCTGTGCCGTTAAGTACCCTTTGACTGACAATAACTGAAAAATCAATACATTGACTCGTCTTTTTTGATCAGGATAGGTTTCAAATCGATCGACATCGATAATTTCATTTTTTAACAGTAAGCGTTTAGAGTCAGGTAAATCTAGCCAGATTCCCTTATTTCGTTTTGAATAAAGTGTCTCATCGTGCTGTTCAAACCAAGCACGAATATCTTCTAAATCATACTTAATTGTTCGAACGCTGACAGTAAAGTTCTCAGCTAATTCTTGCGTGGTAATACTCCCTTCCAAATCCAAAAGCATCAATAAAATATTTATCGCTCTTTTGGACAACAACACGGTCATGCCTTGTCACCTCTTTTCTTTTCCCTTTACACTTAAAACTATAGCGTTATTTTATCTGTTCAACAACACAAAAAAGTTGCACTTATAAAAGTGCAACACTTCTCTTTTCATACAAAAAATCCCTTAACAGTTACTACTGTTAAGGGATACCACACTATTTATTTGCATAAATAGACAGAAACCTTCTCCACAAAAGTATTCTGTCCGACACGTTACAAATCCGGTAACTGATAGCCGTACTATCTGGTGTCGTTGTGTTTGACAATCACTAGCCGTCAAAACGGAATAGCCGAAGCTATCTGATTGAGTCAACTCGTCGCATAAAACACACTTTAACACAGAATAGTTTGGATAGCAAGTGGTGGTAATTATTCGTTATCAAACCATTCTTGATAAAAACCTTCAACAATTTTAACGGTTGCTATCGTTAATTCTTTCGTCATTACGGGACTAGTTAACTTTTTGTCTTGTAAACATTGATTCACATGATTGATTTCATACGTAAATTCACTAGTAAATTGTTCAGACCATTTAACAGTGTTGCCTTGAGCATCTGTATAATAAGCACAATCTGTTTTCCAGAAATTAGGAATAACGATTTGCCCTTTCGTCCCACAAATGGTCATTTCACTAGGTATCTTTAAACCAACATTAATAAAAATATTGCCCAGCGTCCCTTCAGCAAATTTCAAAGCTAAATTACATTGACTATCCGTCGCTCCTTGCTGATACGTTGCGGTTCCCGTAACCGCTTGAATCTCTTTCCCTAATACGTATTGTAAGTATTGTAATGGATAACTTCCTGAGCCATGAAGCGCTCCACCACCCGCTTCTCTCGAGTAAAACCAGGGAATATGATCCACATTGGGATAGGCAGTAACTGACTGAACCCATAAAATTTCTCCCAATCCCCCTTCTTGAATCGTCGCCTTTACTTTTTGAGTAATTGGTAAAAAGACAGACTTCTGAGCTTCCATTAGAAAAACCCCTTGCTCCTGTGCGATTGCAAAAAGTTCTTCTGCTTCAGCAGCATTTAATGTAAATGGTTTTTCCAGTAGGACGGGTTTTCCTTGTGATAACGCAAGCTTAGCTGCTGAGTAATGTCCTTGATTGTAGGTGGGAATATAAATAATATCAATTGTTTCATCCTTACATAACTCTTCATAACTGCCATAAGCCACCGGAATCGCTAATTCTTTAGCCATTTTTTGAGCATTCTCTAAACGCCTTGATGCAATCCCGCGCACTTCAGCTTGCGCGCTTTCTCGAATCCCTGCTACAAATCTTGGGACAATTTGGGCAGTACTCATAATTCCATAACGAATTTTATCCATGTGATCGCCTCCTCTTTCACTATACGAGAAAAACGAATATTTGGAAACCATTTCAACAAAAAAAGAAACCGTTTCCCCAAAACGATTTCTTTATATGTAAATTAACGGATACCAACGCTAACTTTTAAAGCTTGATTGACCTGTTCCATCTCTTCACGAGAAAGTTGACAAACCTTGTGTAGCATTCGTTCTTTATCCAATGTTCGAATTTGTTCTAACAAAATAAGTGATGGCGTCCTGCACTCGTTATGGGGAATTTCGATGAGGACTTGCGTTGGTTGCAGCCGCTTGCTTACGTTACGGGTAATCGGTGCAACAATCAACGTTGGACTAAATAAGTTACCTTTGTTATTTTGAATAATCAGGACAGGTCGAATCCCACCTTGTTCGGAACCAACAACTGGTGAGAGATTCGCATAAAAAACCTCACCTCTTTTTATCATTCAGATTCCCTTCCCTCCTTTTCCTTTAAAAAATTATAGCATATTGTTTCTTGCAATATTTTCAACTTTTTAGCTATCCCTTAAAATATTTGATAAAACCACCCTTTAAAAGTCAAAAAAAAGCTTAAACAGTCGACTCTGATATAGAGACGACTATTTAAGCTGACTATTACATTTTTGTTAAAATACTATCCACTTTTGTATTAATTAAATCAATAGCGACGTGGTTTTCGCCACCTTCTGGCACAATAATATCTGCATAACGTTTCGTAGGTTCAATAAATTGGTGATACATGGGCTTCACGACTGTCAAATATTGTTCAATCACAGAATCCAAAGTACGGCCACGTTCTTCCATATCACGCTTGATTCGACGAATAATACGGATGTCATCATCTGTATCCACATACACTTTAATATCCATTAAATCCCTTAAGCGGCGATCTTCTAAAATTAAAATCCCTTCAAGAATAATTACTTCTTTCGGTTCTTGTATCACCGTTTCTGTACTTCTTGTATGCGCAACGTAGTCATAAACTGGCTTTTCAATGGCTTGATAGTTTAACAGTTGTTCAACATGTTGAATCAATAAATCTGTATCAAACGCAAAAGGATGATCATAATTGGTATTTAAACGTTCTTCAAAACTCAAATGGCTCTGATCTTTATAATAAGAATCCTGTTCTAACATCATAATTGAATGATCGGGAAAATTATTAAAAATCGCACGGCTAACACTGGTTTTTCCGCTTCCTGATCCGCCAGTAACACCAATGATAATTGGCTGACTATCTTTCATGTATAAACCTCTTTCTTTTCAAAAACTTCATTGTCTTTTACTATTATAATGAAAACTCTGAAGAATGCCAGACCTTTTCCAAGACTTTTCATGTGATTTTTATCTTCTTATGAAAAATCTGTCCACACTTCTTTCAATTACAGTATACTTATCAATAAAAGGAGAATCCTACCTATGATTAAAAAAGTCAAAAAAGAAGCACTTACAACTGCGCATTACGCTCTTCTTTATGAGGCAGATCCATCAAAAAAAATGGTGGCAGATTACATTACCCGCGGTATTTGCTTTGACTATCAGACTGAAGAACTTCAAGGAATTTTAGTCCTGTTGCCGACTCACCCACGGACATTGGAAATCGTAAACATCGCTGTCTCAGAAGAAAGCCGCGGGCGGGGCATCGGGCAAGAATTATTACATTTTGCCATTGATTTTGCCAAAAAAGAAAAGTATGATTACTTGGAGATTGGGACTGGGAGCACAGGCTTTCAACAGCTATATCTCTACCAAAAAGTCGGTTTTCGAATGACACATATTGAACCAGATTTTTTTATCCATCATTATGATGAGCCCATTATAGAAAACGGCTTGCCTTTAAAGGATATGGTTCGCTTACGGTTACATTTAAGTTAAAAAAACAACATTTCCTGTACAGGAAATGTTGTTTTTTAATGCCCAAGAATTGATAACAACTCATCTAGCTGTTGAATCGTATAATTGGGTTGAATGGTTGGTGTTGCTGGAGCGGAGGTCGGATTGAGCCAAACAGTTTGAATTTTCGCTTGTTGGCCTCCTTGAATATCTGAATACAAAGAATCGCCAATAATCATTGTTTTTTCTCGACTAAAATTAGGGATCCGTTCAAAAACAAAATCAAAATACTCTTTCATCGGTTTTTGATAACCCACTTCTTCTGAAACAAAAATATCTTTAAAATAAGGCATTAATTTCGAATCTTCCAACCGACGATACTGTGTTTTTGCCACTCCGTTTGTCACAATATATAAATCATAATGGGGTGCTAATTTTTCCAAGATACGTTGACTATTGCCAAGCAAGTCATGTCCTTGACTTAAATATTCTCGGTAGTTTTCTCCCATTTTAACGCTATCAACTTCTCGATTAAACGCGTCAAACAATAAACCAAACCGTGTATCAAGGAGAACATCTTTTGTTATTTTTCCTTCTTCAAATGAACGCCATAATCCTTGATTAATTCGGTGGTACGTTGACTCGACTTCAGATGTAAATGGTACATTTTCTTCTTCAAATAAGGCATGGAGCGCCTTCTTTTCAGCCAATTTAAAATCTAACAATGTATCATCAACATCAAAAAGCAATGTTTTCATTTCCGTTCCTCTTCTCTTTTCAAATTACTCGGTAACGCTTTGCTTGTTTGTTGTTTTTCAATAAAAAAATAAGGCAATAGCAATTGTAACTCTTCTCTTGTTAATGAACGATAAGCACCTAAAGGTAATTGCGGATCTAGCCGCAACGGCCCCATAGTTTGGCGTTTTAAAGCAGTCACTTTTTTCCCCACAGATAAAAACATTTTTTTCACTTGGTGAAATTTTCCTTCTTGAATAGTCAGGAAAACATGACTCTCCGTTTCAGTCGCTGCAAGAACAGTTATTTTTGCTGGCTTACATTGAATGCCTCCTTGCAAAACAATTCCATCTTTAAATTTAGCACAATCTTCTGCAGAGACCAAACCATTGACTTTCACTTCATAACATTTCGCTACTTCTTTATTTGGCCGAATTAATTGATACCCTAATTGTCCATTATCTGTTAATAGAAGTAACCCTTCCGTATCGCCATCGAGTCTGCCCACTGGATAAAGACCAGGGCGTCTGTCTTGCGGCGCAATCAAATCAATGACTGTTTTTTTAGATGCATCTGAAACAGCGCTAACCACACCTTTTGGCTTATTCAACATATAGTACACATGTGTCTTATGCGAAATTAATTGTCCTTTTACTTTAATCATTTGTAATTGCGCATCGACGTTTTGGCTTTCATTTAATGTCACGATGCCATCCACAGTGACCTGCTTGCCTCTGATTATTCGTTTCACCGTTTTGCGTGATCCAAACTGAAGTTCTTCTAGTAATTTATCTAATCGCATTGTTCCGCTCCATTCTGGTATTAGTATAGTGGAATCCGTTAAAGATGAAAAGTAGAAAAAGGTAATTCCTTGACGTATAAAAATATAAGTGTTACGGTTAATAAGTAAAGTAAATAAAGGTTTCTCAAAAACAGCGTAATGACCTGGGAGAGAACAACGATAACAATGAACCATTCCCATGAGTGTTGCCTGGCAATATTTGTGGGGATTTTTTGATTATTGTTAGCATTTTTCTAGACAAGAACAACTGAAAAAAGAGTTTCTTTTTTCCATTATGTTTTGTTTCTGAGTTTAACCAAATCACTCATTATTTCAAGGAGGAATTAGGTTATGTCAGTACAATTAGAAGTTAAAGAAAGAGCTATCCGTCCACGTTCACTAAGAAATCAGCTACGTCACGAAGGGAAAGTACCTGCCATTGTTTACGGTTACCAAATTGAAAGTACACCAATCTATTTTGAAGAAAAAGACTTATCAAAAATTTTACGCGAACATGGTGCTAACACCGTTATTAAAATGACAGTTGATGGCAAAAACATCAACACATTAATGTCGAAAGCACAATTAGATACCTTTACTGGTCAAATGCTTCATGTTGAATTCTTATCTGTAAATATGAAAGAAACAACAGAAGTCGAAGCAGAAGTTCAATTAATTGGTGAATCTGCAGGTGTGAAAGCTGGGGGTACCTTAGCTCAAAACTTGTACACTGTTTTAGTGGCAGCCACACCAGATAAATTGCCAGAATCAATTGAAGTAGATATTACAAACTTAGAAATTGGTGATGCTCTTACAATCGCTGATTTACCTGAACACAAAGACTATGAAATTTTAACTGATCCAGAAGAACAACTAGTTGCTATTGTTGAAGCACAAACTGCTCCTGAAGAAGAAGAAGGAACAGCTGCTGAAACGACTGAACCAGAATTAGCCGAATAAAGAAAACACTTTTGTTCAGCTGATTCTCTTAAGTTTTAGAAATGGGACGTACGTTGAAACAACGTACGTCCCATTTTCTTTTTACTGCATGTCTTGATTTCTTTATATAAATGATGACACCTGCAAAGCTAGGAAGCTACAGAGGAATATTAAATTTTTGCTAATCTACGCAATATTTTCAAACGAAACAATTTCTTTTTTTAAAATTTGCAGTATACTAAAAGTAAGTAAACAAAAAGGAGGTCATCCATATGTTTGAACGTTTTGATAGTGACCGTAGCCGCTATGCTTCATTAGGTGTTGTTTCTAGCTTACCTAGTGGCTTAATTGATAGTATTTGGTTGATTATTGACTTAAATCTAAAAGGGGTTATCCCTTTAAACGACTTACTTCACTTTGATTTGTTGAACAATAATGGCAAAGTGACTGTCCATTTTTCTCAAGAAAATAGTTCAGTAGAAATGGCCATCGACTTACCATTTAGTTATTCTACGGCATATCCGTCGCGAATTTTTGCTTTTGATGATGGCCATCGTGAAACGATTTTATTACCTGCAGAAATGTTAGAATCTTAAATAATTTCAACAAAGTAGCCTCAAATTCCGATTAAACTGGAATTTGAGGCTACTTTAATTTCTTTTAGTTATTCTACAATAATTTGTTTACTACTTCCTGCAGCATTTTCAAAATTAATAGTAAAGGTTTCTGTTGCATCATCATAAGTGATTCCGTCACTTTGACTAATTACTGTGCTGTAATCTTTTGGTATTTTTAAAGTCAGTGTCTTAGTTGTTTGTGTGGGATCAGAGAAAGTATACGTTTTTTGGTGTTGTTGTGTCTTTCTCATTAAAGAAATAGCTTTATTTGAGGTAATCCCTGCTATTGTACCGCCAGTTTCTGACCAAATGTTAACCCCAAGATAGCCTTCTTCTTCTTGATTAACTGCTTGAATTTCTTCTGTATTTGAGAGAACTTCTACTGTTTTTTTGGCAGCATATGTTTTTAAATCAGTTTCATCGATTCCTGGTAAAACTACATAAGCATAATGCTCGTTCGTTGGGTGTTGACCATGTTGAATCGTAAATGTTCGATAATCACCTACATATTCTTTATCACTTGGAAATGCTTCATTAATTGCTTTATAGGTTCCTTTTCTAGTTTCACTTTTAACATTTACCGTTGTTTCTTCTGGAAAATAATAACCCATATTAGCATTGGAATGATCCGACTTTAGTAATAACCATTGTTTTTTACTCGTTTCATTTTTCTCATGAATCTCCCCAATATTTGATAGCACTTGATACTGATACGCATCATTTAACAAACGATTATCAACAACTGTCTCAATCGAAGCTTCTGTATCCCCTTTAATTCCTGCGCCTAATGCGATAATTTGCCCATTTAATACAAACCAAGATTTTTTAGCTTGTAGGTTCATAGGTAAAAGTTTCCCATTATTTTTGGTCCCGTCTTTATTAAGAGCCATCCCTACTACTGCCTGATTGTCTGACGTTACTCCACCAACCCATTGCTCTTTCGATGTGATTGTTGTAAATGCTGAAACTTCATCTGCCAAAGAAATGGTATCTACCGTTGTTCCTGGTAGTCGATAGGGATCTACAGTTGGCCAATAGCTGGAATTAAATTGAACCTCGTCATCATTATATACGTACATCATTCCGTCACCAGTGTGCCAGCCACGTTTATTTTCTTTATTCCCTGCTTCAAAAGATGCAGTGCGCTTTGAATACAAGCCTAGCCCAAACATATAATTAGGTGTGCGTTGGACAAATCGATCCATCGAAGCATAAAGTTTCGTGCCTGTAAAAGGAAGTTGCCCTCCCGTAATTTCTGGATTAGTTAAAAGTTGCATAGTCATCTGTAAATCATTAAAATCACGAGCATTCGTCAAATAATAATCTGGGTTCTCCTTCATCCAATATTTAACGGCTTCTTGAAATTTCTTTTGATAATTATTAGGGGCAAATTTAGCCACAATTAATAAATTATACATGGTAGTTGAGCCATAGCCTGTTTTTCCAACTGCTGGGGCTCTTGAGATGGAACGGCCATTCACGGTTGGTAGCATTTCACCTTTATAAATCAAAGGAAGAAAGGCACGATCAACATTTTCAACAAATTCTGTCACAAGAGTTGCATCCATTTGAAAAGATGAATCTGCTGTAATGGCCAAAATTTGTCCAACCCCTTTCACCAAAACATTGCCATACGAACCTGTATAAGGAATGTTATTGTGCTGGATAAAAGAACCATCTTGGTAAAAACCATCACCTTTTGTGACTAATTTAAATACATCGACGATACTACTGGATGCTTGGTTAATTTTCCCGCTATCCTTTTGTAAAATTCCTAACCCCAAAACAGTTAAAGCTAAGTCCGTTCGGTTCGCTCCTGATGTCACAAAATTTGGGATAAAAGCTAAATCCACAAACGTTCCTTGTGGTTTTGTATACAACTGTTTAAACGGATCTGGGACATAACTGCTCAGCGCATTTGTATAGATTTGTTGCTTTTCCGGAGAAACTTTATCCTCTAAAATCATTAGAATATTAAGAAACTTCTGTGGCACACCAATTTGCCAGTCCCACCAATTTCCGTGGTACTTTTTCCCATCATATCCTTTTTGCGTTACCATAAAATCTAAGCCATCAATAATGGTTGCTGCCAATTTATCATCTTGGTAAAGCGTACTCCCCTTCGTTCCATAGGCTAACGCTAATTTTTGCAATTTGGTAAATTGAGTCGTTAAATCAGCCGATGGCGTATTGCCAGGCTCTAGTGGCCATAAATAGCTGCGGTTCGGCTCTTTATTCATCGTTTGATCGAGTTCTGTTGCTTCATTGGAGATTTTTTGGACGTAGTCTACAAGCGCTTGGTTAGTTGAATCATATTCTTTGGAAACAAGCTGATTTCGCCATTTTTCTTTTAATTCTCGGTATTCTGCAGATGAATCGATAACAGGAATGCTACCAACGGAGCCACTTTTCATAGAAATGATATTCAGCTTTGATAGATTACCAAATAGTCTAATTCCTACAGCGCCCGTCCAGTCATCATTAATGGACGTACCATCAGGATAATGAACCTCTTCATTTTCATAAAATAATTGATCATTCAGGAATGTCTGAATTTTTTTTCCGTCATAGCGAACCAGCAGTTTATATTGTTGACCACTTAGTAATGTTGGCCCCGGAATATTAGTTAGCCATTTACCGCCTGGTTGTCCTAATTGCCAGCGGCCGTCACGATTATAAGCAAAAGATTGCCATTGACTCGTCTTTTGTTTATCTCCGCGAAAAACCAATCCGAAGTTACTTTGTCCTTCATATAAAAAGGTTAGTTCAAGATCTCCTGAAGATTGTTCGCGTGCATCAAGATTGATAGAGACAGATTCGAGGTTTGTCCCTTGCTTCGTGTTTGCGATCCATAAACCAGCAGAATCATTCTTTTTTTCTGCTGTTCCCACCAAATCTTGCCAATGCCCAACTTGATTGGGGAAATCTGAAATGTAAGAGGGTTGCTCAATCGTTTGGCTCGCTTCGTTTTCTTCTGCAAAGGTAAGGGTGGTTCCCATAAATCCACTCGTCAAAGCAGTAAACAGTCCGACCAGCATTACCCATATTTTCCTGTTTTTCATTCTTTCTCCTCCTAAAAAATTATCGTAAAACGCTTACATACAAATCAGAGAAAAAGAGTGAAGAAAAATACTTTCTACACTCTCCGACTCTCTGAAAATCACTTAATATACTTTTTACGCCAAAATACCAAAGGCACTCAAAACAATCGATAAAATTAAAATAATCCAAATCACTCGTGTGGAATTTAGTTTCTTTTGACCTAACATCCAATAAGTTAAAAGAACAAGTAAGATTGGAACTAAGGAAGGCAAAATCGCATCTAACGTATCTTGAATAACTAATTCGACCCCGTTCTTTTTATAAACAAAAGGAACTGTCGCCTTGATAACTGAAGGAATTAAGGCACCAATCACAGTCACACCAAGAACAGTTGCTGCATTCGTAAAGGCAGATAACTTGTCTTTTAAGGTCGTCACTAGTTTGACCCCTTGCTTATAACCAAGTGGTAAGAGCGCGGCCCGACCAAACAATAGTGCAATATTTGCAATAATCCAAATAACACAGCCAACCACCGAACCATTTTGAGCCAGTGTCCCTGCAACAGAGCCAAAAATCGTCCCCCAAATAACGTGGAATAAAGAGTCTCCAACGCCTGCCAAAGAACCCATCAGAGCTGTTTTTAGCGCAATAATTGTTTCTTTCGCTTTATAGCCATCTTGCTCTTCAATCGCAACATCAATCCCCATAATTAAATTCCCAAAAATAGCATTGGTGTTAAAAAATTGATTGTGTGTGCGCATCATATCTTGAAATTGTGCTTCATCATGACCATAGAATTTTTTTAAAACAGGTAAGATGCCGTATAAATATCCTGAACTCATCATACGTTCATAGTTCCAGTTTAATTGGCTTCCTAAAATATAACGCCAGCTAATTGCATTTAATTCTTTTTTTGTCAGTTTATGCTTACTCATCGCCGTCATATCCTCCTTCAAAATCACCATTTCCTGTTGTTGATTGCGTCGTGCTTTTTGCCCCATCACGTTTAAATACAAGCATCGCTGCTACCATCCCAACTATCGAAACACCTAACATTGGAACTTTTAAATAAGCCGCTAAGAAAAAGCCTAATAGTAAATAGGGGATATATTGCTTCGTTGGCAAGTAACGTAATAAAATTCCTACACCGACAACAGGTAATACCCCTCCAGCTGTTTTTAAGCCCGTCATTAGCCATTCTGGCATGTTATCGGTAATCGTTGTTACTACAGCATCCCCCGCTAATAACATTAATAAAATCGGAATGGCACGAGACAGTCCCCATAGAACAGAACCAGATAAAACTAAGCGTGGAATCCGTTTTACTTGCATCTTATCAATCGCTTTATCGACACTATGAAGTAAAAAGACATTACAAAAACGGGCCACTACATCTAGTTGCAACATCAACAGAGAAACAGGAACAGCTAAGCCAATACCATACTCCGCTCCTTTTCCAGAGATTACAGCGAAAGCGGTTCCTAAAACAGCCCCTGTGAAATAATCAGGTACCGATGCTCCACCAAAAGCAGCAATTCCTAAACGCATTAATTGAAGAGTGCCGCCAACCATTAAACCAGTTTTTAAATCTCCCATAATCATTCCAGAAATCATTCCAGCAATAGCTGGTTGCGTCAACGTATTTGAAATAAGTGAGTCATTAATAGCAATAAACGCATAAATAGTAATTAAAATAATTTGATACGCTGCTAAATGCATTGAAATTTCCTCCTAAATTTAAAAATATTCTTTCTTAGTCTGACAGTTTTAGCCGCGTAATTTTTTCATAAAATCAACGACTGGATCGTTTGGAACTAATTGGGCTGTCACAGTGACGCCTTTTGAAGCGATTGTTTCAAAAATTTGTTCTTCTTCTGGTAAAACTTGAATACTTTTTGTTACTTCGCGTGCTCCTTCTTTGTAACTCATATTCCCAACATTTACAGTTTTGATAGGTCCTTGCGCTTCGATAAAGCGGAGCACATCTTTCGGATTTTTAAATAATAAAAATAAACGCTGTTTACCATATTTTCCTGATTGAATATTTTTAGCGGCAGCTTCTACTCCAAGAACAGATAAACGCATCGAAGAAGGCGCTGCCATTCTCAAAGATGATTTTTGTAAAGGATCTGTAGCCGCCTCATCATTGGCTACAATTATTCGCTGTGTACTAAGACTTGTCGACCAAATTCCCGCTACTTGTCCATGAATTAACCGTTCATCAATCCGTGTGTTTACAATATTTTCTTTTCCAGCATATTGACTATAGTTACTTAACTCTTTTTCTTTACTGGCTTCTGAAATCTCTTGTTCTGCTTGATTCATTCCAGCCTTTACATCAACAATATTTTCTTGTGCTAAACAAACTAATTCTTTAATCGAAGCCTGTTGATTAACCACTGCTTCAATCACAACAGAGAGTGTCATCCCTGCAATAATTTCCACTCCGTCAACGTTCAAATAATTCTTAGTTGCCACGTTACATGGCGTTCCTCCTAGTAAATCAGCAATAATCAGTGTCGTACCGTTAAGGGCTTTCATTTTTTCATTTAGCTCTTTCTCAAATTGAAGATTGTCACTATCTGGTCGTAATGAGACTGTATGCACGTGTTCTTGCCGACCAACGATCATTTCTAAGCTAACTTTGACGCCTTCAGCCATGCTACCATGACTAATTAGTACAATGTTTTCCACGAATTTCCCTCCCTAGATGTAGGTGACCCTACTTAACATGTTATGTTCTCTACGAACTTACTATAACACATACTAAGTTATCCGTAAACCTAATATCTTAATATATTGAATTTATTTTTTTGAATTCTTTAAATAAAAATTGTCTTTCCTCTTTTTCAAAGTGTTTGCTAAAGGCTAGTTAACATGTTATGCTTAATTCATTCGATTACTAGAATGGAGGCAATCGCATGTTACCTAAATATGAACAAATTAAACAAGACCTTTTACGTGAAATAAAAAATCATACCTTTATTCCTGGTGATAAATTTTATTCTGAAGCCGATATTAAACGAAAATATGCTGTTAGCTCTATCACAGCTGTCAAAGCACTGAATGAGTTGACCAGTGCAGGTTACTTGTATCGTATCCAAGGAAAAGGGACCTTTGTTTCGAAATCAAAAGTTTCTCAAAATGTAAAATTTTCTGATATCGAGTTGCATTCTTTAGACTCTGAAAAAGTTAAAGTCCTTTCAATTGAAGAAGAAAATCAAGCCGAAATTTTAAAGGAATTAGGCTTACCAGCTAACGCTTCTTATTATAGAATCAAGCGTGTACGCTATTCTGAAGATACACCCTTTCTCGTACATATCACACATCTTCCCAAAAAGCTTGTTAAAGAGCCGCTCTCAAAGGACCTCACAGCTTATGCAAGTGTGTATGAACGAGTCCGTAAAGATTTTTCAGTAGACCTCTTCTCGTTGGCTTCTGTAGAAACAAATGAAATTGTCTTTCCCGAAGATGCTGAGTTATTGAATTTACTTCAATTAAGTTTTCGTGAACCCGCTGTTAAACAAGTTAAACATTCCTATCTCGCAGATGGTAGTGTTGCTGAATATATTATTAGTTATAAACATTGGAAATATTTCAAAACCAAAATAGAAGTAGAAGCCGAATAAATTTCAGCTTCTACTTCTATTTTTTTATTCTATGATTACTTGATTCGTAAATTTCAAGTAATCAATGTCAATTCCCTCTGTTTCAAAAATTACTACTTCATTTTGTCCTTGCTGTAAAAATTCTTTGGGACAATACAGCGAATGAATGGGTCCTATTTCCCAATAACGACCTAGATGATGGCCATTGACCACAACGAATCCTTTGCCGTAGCCTCGACAGTCAATATACGTGTCTGCTAGCTGTTCTAATTCAAATGTTACTTGATAAAATGAAGGCTGCAAAGGATTTTTTCCAGCTGTGTAATCAATCTTGGCTAATTGCTCTTGTGAAAAAGTTAAGGGATAGTGTTGATAGCCTTGATGAAAATGAATGTCTTGCATCACTCCACCTCGAATTCCTTTACTTTGTGTCGGATTATTTAATTTAAAGCCATAATTAACGCGACCTAAATTTTCCACTAAGATATCTAACGCAAGTGTGTCTTTTTCAGTTTGCCCTGAAATCAGTAGCTCTTCTCCCACTGTCTCTTGATATTGGGTAGCAGCTAAATCTCCATCTACATAAATGTGTAAACGATCACTGGCCTCGACCACTTTTAGTTTATTTTCATGATGATAATTTTTTAAATCAAACGAATAAAGCAAGTAGCCATAGCCTGAGCCAGCTTCTTCCATACTTAATGGATACGCGGTGGTCTTCGGTGTCATCATTTGATCTTTTACTGCGAATAAGGATACGCTAGCAGTTACTGGAAAGCTTCCTAAATTCCCCAGTTTTTTCGTGCGTGGTTGTGCTTGCCAAACTTCTGGACATACTTCTTTAATTGCTTTTTGAACGGCATAATATTTTTCTGTTGGTTCTCCTGCTTCTGTTAATAAAGCATCATAATCATAGCTAGTGACTTGAGGTAAATCTTTTGCACCTCGCGCCGAACACCCGTTATAAAAGCCGAAATTTGTTCCTCCATGAAACATATAGAGATTTAAAGAACCCACTGCCAGCATATCTTTTACTTCCTTCGCCAAGTCGGTACCTTCTCGCTGAATCACTGGTTCGCCCCAACGATTGAACCACCCATCCCAGTATTCCATGCACATCAACGGCCATTTTTTACCATGACGAGTCATAAATTTTCTCAAAACGGCAGCATTTTCTTTCGAATGACTACCAAAATTTCCTGTCACAAAAACATCCTCTTCAATTAACGTCCCCGCATCCAAAACCTCTTCCCAAGCGCCATCAGATGTAAAAAGAGGAACCTCAATCCCCAGTTCTTCCATTATCTGCTTGGTTTGTCGCAAGTACGCTTTCTCCATGCCATAGGACCCATATTCATTTTCAACCTGCATCATGATCACTGGTCCACCTTGTGTTATCTGCAGTGGTGCTAGTTTAGGCAGTAATACTTGAAAATAGTTACGAACTTTAGTCATAAAAATAGGATCTGTCGAACGTAATCGCACACCTTTTTCTTTCAAAAGCCATGCGGGTAAGCCACCAAACTCCCATTCTGCACAAATATAAGCCGAAGGACGCAGAATAACTAGTAAATTCAGTTTTTCTGCCAAGCGGACAAATGCTTCAATGTTTTTCATTCCTTCAAAATCGTATACGCCTTCCTCTGGTTCATGAATATTCCAAGGAATGTAGGTTTCTACTGTATTAGCCCCTAAAGCTTTCAGATTATAGAGGCTATCTTCCCATTGTCTAGGTGTCATTCGAAAGTAATGAATCGCCCCGCTAATAATTTTTATTGGTTGTCCATTTAATAAAAAGTCTTCTTTAATCTCAAACGTTTGCATCATTTTTCCCCTTTACCAGTATCTTTGCCATGATGGTTTTGCTAAACGCATTAAGGCTTCCATGTAAAAATAATCGCCCCATAAGTTGGGTTCATCAATCCCTTTTCCTTCTGCATGTGCGTAAACACCATGGAGTAGCAGTCCTTCATTTTCGGAATCATTTTGCGTACGATAATATTCTCCTAATTGATAAATCATTCCTTTGGCAAGCTCTTTCGCTTGAGGAAAAGCCTGTAGTTTGTCTGCTTCCAATAAACCACATGCCGCAATTGCCAGTGCCGAGCTATCTTTGTCAGATGGCATTTGGTCATTAAAATCAAAATCCCAATAGGGAATTAAATCTGCTGGCAAATGAGCTAGAAAAACCTCCACTATTTGTGGATAAATTTCCGGAAATCGTTGGGAATGGAGAAATGTTTCGTTTAGGGGAATCCCTAAAATTGCCCAACTTTGGCCTCGTGCCCAAATGGAAGTATCACTATGTCCTTGATGCGTAGCTCCATGTTTTGGTTTGCCTGTTTCTGGATGAAAATAATAGGTATGATAAGTTGTCGCATCGGATTTAATCACCGTTTTCATTAACGTATGATAGTGACGTGAGGCAATTTCCTCATAAACCCTATTTCCAGATAATTTAGTTGCTTCAAATAAAAGCGGTAAATTCATTAATGAGTCGATAATTAATCGATATTCTTTGGGATCACCATAATGGCCCCACGCTTGAATGAAGGAGCCATTTTCTTGGAATCGTGCTGACAATACTTCAGCGGCAGCTAGCACTTCTTGTTTACAGCGCTCATCACCGGTAATTTTATACCCAGCACCCGCCGATAGACTATATAAAAAACCAATGTCATGGTGGTCCAAAACAAAATGCTCCTCTAATCGTTGTTGAAAGCTGTCAATATTTTCCATTGCCAGTAAACGAAATTTTTCTTGGTGAGACCACTCATATGCCAGCCAAAGCATGCCTGTCCAAAAGCCATTGGTCCAATCATCGTTAGCTTTGAGACGATATCGACCATTCGTAGCACAAGCTGAAGGAAACTGTGTTCCGAAACGCTGCATATTTTTAGCAATTTTTGAAACGCATTCATTTAATTGCGTTTGAATCCATTCATCTGTGACATTTTCTCCTAGAGAGATCAGTCTTTGTTTATTTTCTTGACTACACATCTCCACCACTCCTTAACTTGTTAACATATTAACTTATTGTATTATAACGTAAAAGAAAATAAAAAGCGACCTTTCTTGATTATTTCTCTTAAAAACAAGAGCGTGGGACAAAAATCACTTTGGATTTTTGCTCCACGCTCAAAAACTGATAAACGGCGGGAACAGAACCAACTCCTTCGGAAATAAGCCGAAATTGTTGAGAATCACGAAGAACGTAGTGATTCGATGATGAACAATACCTACTTGGTCTCCAAAAATCAAAGATCAATTTTCGGAAATTTCTTCTTATTTCTCGGAGCTAAACGGTTCTGTCCCGACCTCTTGTTATTTATTCCGACCGAATACTTCAATTTGGGTCAACGCTGGAAATGGAGAAGAGTCCAGCGCTTTTCGTAAGCATTTTAATGTCAAAGTTTGTGTTGTTTTCATTGGGAACTTTATTTCTTGAAAACAGGCGGTATTCGTTGTGGCAACTACTCGTTCCTCTCCATCTGAAAAGGCTAAAGTGACTTCCTCCCAATAGCTATCATGTGGGTAATCCGCCCGAAATAGCAAGCGGATCCAGTCCGTTTCTACAGGTCTGCCAAAGTCAATCGTTAACTGTGCCTCCTTTTGTTGGTTAATTCCCCAAGAAGCAAATGGATACGAGCCATGAGAAAGGTTACCAAACTTAGAATCAATAGCATTTTTCGCAAAGAAAACAGCATCGTCTCTCGTTTCAACGTTTGCATACGCATGAGGATAGGCTCCTGAATATTCTTTTTGGTCATGTGTATTCATAGAAAGATTTTGATAATTGTCTTTTTCAAACGTGTGCGCTTGTCGAACCATTATTTGGTGCCTTGCTGAATGAAAGGCCGTATCAACAAAAGCTTTTCGAGCAGATTCTTCTAATGGAATTTGATATTCCCAAACTTTTTCTTTTAGATAAATCAATGAAGGAGCCAAAGTTTCATCTAATTGAACCATCAAATAAGGGGTAGCCCCTGTATAAGTCACTACAATTTTATCGCCAACTTGATAAAGGTACTGTTTAATTGCTAATACCGCTAACGTGTCTCCCTCCGCCACGAATGGCGCTTCTGGCTTCTCGTGATCGATTCGGCCAGTAATAATCTGATTGTCTTTATTTTTCAATTCGATTTTTATCATTTTTTATTCCTCCCTTGTCACACCACCTACCAAACAAATCAGGCGATGCGTTCCTATTGGTAGCTCTTTTTGCAAATAAGGTAAACTTGTTCTTGGGAAAAACAACGATGTATTGGGTTCAGGTTGAAGAATACCTGCGTGGTCATACCCTTCAATTGCAACTATTTGCGAACACAATTCTCCTGAATCGACTCTAGCCCACTCTTTACCAAGTTCTTTTTCTGAAAATTTTCTAAGTAACGGTAGACTGAATCCTCCTTCGCGCACTTTTAATGGAACCGATGTCACTATTTCATGTACTCTAACATGCCATTCTCCAAAAGGATAAATGGTTGTTTCAATTTCTACTTCTTGAAAAGGTAGCCATTTATAATAAACTTGCTCCTCTGTTAAATAAAAATCATGAACTTTCCCTTTAACACGAAAATATTCACCATCACGAGAAACAGCCAATACGTTATCAAAAGCTCCCTCCTCATAACACGCGCCAGCTTTGGGAACGCTAAAACCAAAGCGGCTAGAATAGACAAATTTACTATATTTAGCCGCAGCATGCGCTTGATTTTCAAGCCATAGTCCTGCAGAATAGCCGAGGACATGCGTTTTCATTTTAGGATGGATTAATAACATGTTTCCCTTTTCTATCAAACGCTTTTCTTCTCGTTTTATCGTCAGCGGTTCAGCACGCCAAAACGGATGGTCTTGATCCACTGCGAGCAACAAAAATGTTTTAAAAGCCCAATACGGAGAGCCTGGTGCGTTATAGCCTTCTGCCATTACTAAATTTTCGTAATGATAGCCAATGGACAACCGACCATCATAAGTGAAAATAGTCTGTTGCATCCAACAGTGTAAATGTTTTGCTAACAGCGTTTTTATTTGTCCCCAAGGTAACGCCTCTACTTCTGCAAATATCAAAGCTGCGAAAAACGCTCCTTGAGCAAACCGATACGTTTGACTACGTCCGTAAGGTAACGCTTCGCCCTCCTCATCAAAATAGTACAGATAGTCCTGCGCGAACATAACGGCTCGTTCTGTAAAACGTTTCGCACGAATAGGATCTCTTTCTCGCATAAATTTGACATAAATCAAACTATAATAATGAAAAGCAAACGAAATATAATAATCTCTTTGCGTAGTTTTACCATCCATATACCAACCATCACCTAAATACATGCGTTCAATCAACGCCAATTCTTCCTCTAGTTCCGTTTGGTTAATCACTTGTCCACATCCCTCGAGTGCCAAACGAATGAGCACTTTGAAAAACGTCCAATTATTTTTAGGAATTTTACAACCAAGTGCCTTATTTAACCAAACCATGATATTTTCTTGCTGTTTCTCAGAAAAACAGGACCAAAAATATGTCTTATGAAGCAATAAAGTTAAAGATAATGCTGCTGCTTCCACAATATATTGATCATAATCAACAATATCGCCCCAATAGTCTGGGGATGACGGATCAGTTCCTGCGATTAATTTTTCCACATAAGCATCTCTTAAAACATCATCTTTACAAGCAACCCAATACGGTCCAATTCCCCATAATGGTCGAATGAGCGCTTCCATTTCAGCATGTTGCTGATCATAGACAGCACCACTGGACCCAAAATTTACGCCAGGTTTTTCTGATGTTAAAATAGCTGTTTTTAAAGGTGTCATGATTGTTTCAAAAGCTTCCAAATATGCTTCTCTGGTCAAAAAAAGATTACTTTTTAACGATTCCATGCTTTTCGCCCCCATTAGTTTAATTCAAAGAATAACAAGGGCACTTATTTTTTTCAACTATCGTTTAATGAATAAAACGGCGTATTATGAGAGCAGCATTTTACCTTCCCAAAACTTAACATATTAATTTTTTCTTTATTTTTGTTGAGCCTTGAGCTATTCACTTTATCCAACAAAACCTCCTTTATCAAAAATGAATAATAAATGAAAAATATGCAGTCTAACGCAGGAAATTCTCATAATAAATATTTTAAAAAAAAAAGAGTCTATGACAAAAATCTAAAGAGATTTTTGTCATAGACTTAAAATATGAGAGAAAAGACATCAAAAGTAATGGTCTGATTAACCTTCACAAGTTTTATGATGCTTTTCAAGATATCATTTTGATACAATTTTACGCCTTGCGGTTTACAATAAAAGAGTAAATTGCGATACAGATAATCGCTCCTAGCAACGCTGAGATAATTGGAAAGCCGCCGATGACTGGTCCTAAAGAAGGCAACAAGAGTGATGCTACCCAACTTCCTAAAAAGCCCACGATAATATTTCCAATAATGCCACCTGGCACGTCTTTTCCTAAAATTGCGCCAGCAATTGCGCCAATAATTCCTCCGACAATTAATGCCCATAGAAAGCTAAACATTTGAAAAACCTACCTTTCATAGTTGATTTTTTTAGTTAATTTTCCTACTTTAAGGATAAAACAGAAAGCAGACTTTTTCAAAAGATAGGACTTTTCAGAAGTCAATTTATTCTTCTACATAAGCTAAACGATAGGATACTGTGCGACCAAAAGAAAATACTTGCAAACCTTGTAAGCGATCTGATTTCAAGTAACCAATGGCTCCTTGGAATAAGGGTAAAACACCGGCATCTTTTTCAATTAATGTTTTTTCTAAACTTAGTAATTCATTCCAGCGTTTTTCAGGTTCATTGGCGTAATCTTTTCTAACTTTTTGGAGACCCGCATCATACGCTGAATCGTTATAACCAGAAGTATTTAAGCCACTTTTTGAGTCATAAAATTCTAAAAAATTAATGGGATCAGCATAGTCAGGTGTCCATGTTCCAAAGGCTAAATCGTAATTACCTGCTGTTTGTAAATCCAAACGATTTTGCAAAGGCAGTGATTTTAATTTGATTGTTAAACCTGGTAAATTTTGTTGCAATTGCCCTTGAACAAATTCAATGGTTTTCTTGGCAATCGCTGAGTCCGCTGAGATTAGTTCCAATTCAATTTTATCTTTGCCCAACTCTTCTTTCGCTTTGTTCCAGTTAGCTTGGGCTTCTTTAATATTATATGGCAATAAATCACCATTTTCTTTACGGAAATCTTCACCTGTGTCTGGATTTTTTGCAAAATTAGCTGGTACAAAACCATTTAAAGCTGTCGAGCCATCTCCTAAAATTTCTTTTGCAAAAGTTTCTTTGTCAATCGCTTGTAAAAAAGCTTTTCGAACATGCTCGTTGCCGGTAATTTCACGGCGATGATTTGGGCTTAAATAACCCACCATGGCTTTAGGTACAAAATGCGCTTGTTTTGACTCTTTATACTGAAGTGCATAAGTATCTGCTAAAACAGTGTAATCTAAGTCGCCATTATCAAAAAGATTGGCTCCTGTGCCAATTTCTTTCACTACTTGAATATCAATTTCATTCAATTTTACGTGTTCTTTATCCCAATAATGATCATTCTTCTTCAATTTCCAAGTTTCGGAATTGCCATCCCAACCTGAAATTACAAATGGTCCATTGCCAACAAAATTATCTGCAGAAGTCCCATAGGCAGTACCTTTTTCTTTGGCAAAGGCTTCATTTTTAGGCATAAAAGGTGTTCCAACTAAGACTTGGGCTAAATAAGGAATTGGATTTTCCAATGTTAGTTCTAGTGTCTGGTCATCGATTGCTTTGACACCAAATTCTTCCATCGTGGCTTGTCCTTCCCGCACCGCACGCCCATTTTTAAAAATATCCATTTGATTACTGCTACTTGAACCATACGCTGGATCGACCACGTTTCTAAACGCAACTACAAAATCCCCTGCTTTAACTGGATCCCCGTTTGTCCATTTTGCTTCTCGTAACTTGAATGTATAGACTAACCCGTCTTCACTAACTTGTGGCTCTGCTTTAGCCATAGCTAGCTCAGGATCTCCGTTTTTATCTTGTCGATACAAGCCTTCAACTACTTGACCAATCATATCGGAACTATAGACATCTGTATAATGAGCGCTGTCTAATGTCGAGAGTTCACCACCAGATGCGACGTTAATTTTCTGTGTGGCTGTTTCATTCGAGGTCGTTTTCGAACCGCCACTTCCACATGCTGCTAAAACCAAGCCCAGTGCAACAAGTCCGATTAACCACTTTTTCTGTTTCATACCAAAACTCCTCCTTCTGTTCAAACAACTTACTTACATTTTACATGATTTTCCATACATTTGTCCTTTTTCAGCACTTACTTTTTGAAAGAAAAATATTTTTTTAAGAATAAGAGTTGACAGATATTTTTTCTGGTGGTACAGTATTGAAAAACAGAGAACAGAAGAGTAACTGTTTCCTTTAGTGAAGAGAGTCTTTGGTTGGTGGAAAAAGACGTAAAGAAACAGCGAACCACATCTGGGAGTTGACTTTTTGAACCCTTAGTAGGAAAGTCCGGGACCACTCGTTAACAGGCGAAGTTATGAACTTCATAAGGTTCGTGTTGCGAAACACGAATAAACTAAGGTGGAACCACGATAATTGATTATTCGTCCTTTGGCTAGTCAGCCAAAGGACTTTTTTGTTTTTTTAGATGCACTTTTCAATCTGAGAGAGTGCCTCAACTGCTCAAGTCTGTTGTCCTCTTTTCCATATGCTTAATGGGATAATCTAGAAAAGCAACAGGTTTTCTGTTCCGTTCGAACAATTTCATACTTACAAATCAAGGCTTAGGACATAGTAATTTAGCTCTTCCTTTACAGAGACTTTTTCATTGGCTGAAAGAAAAAGATGGATTCTTCTTTACTCACACCTAAAAGATGTTTTTCTGAATCCTTTAGTAAGAAAAACCGGTGACTCTATCGTTAACAGAGAGTAGTTGTCAACGCAACTACATAAGGCTTATCTTGTGAAAGATAAGTAAATTGAGGTGGCACCACGAATGCGATTCGTCCTCTTGGCTCACAGCCAAGAGGCTTTTTTGTTTTTTAATAAAAATTGTTGGAGGAAAAAATGATGGATTATATTTTAGAAATTTTACCTGCTTTAGTTAGCGGAGCTGGCATGACGCTGAAAGTCTTTTTCTTTACGCTCCTTGGCTCGATTCCACTGGGGATTATCATTGCCTTTATTTTACAAAGTTCGTTTAAACCTTTACGTTACTTAATTAACCTCTACATTTGGTTAATGCGCGGCACTCCGCTATTGTTACAATTAATTTTTGTTTTTTACGGCTTACCATTAATTGGTATTGTCTTTGAACGTTACGATGCGGCCTTATTCGCATTTATTTTAAATTATGCTGCGTACTTTGCTGAAATTTTCCGCGGGGGAATTCAAGCAATTCCCCAAGGTCAATATGAAGCTGCCAAGGTTTTACGTTTAACACGTTTTCAAACAGTCACGCGAATTATTTTGCCACAAGTTGTTAAAATCGTGCTGCCTTCCGTAGGAAATGAAATTATCAATTTGGTCAAAGATACTTCTCTTATTTATGTTCTTGGCTTAGGCGATCTTTTACGTGCTGGTAAAATTGCGATGAGCCGCGATGTTACATTAGTGCCATTAGCTTTAGTGGGAGTGATTTATTTACTCTTTACGGCAATTTTGACTGTTGCTTCTAAGAAAATTGAAAAATTCTATCAATATTATAAATAGGAGGACTCTACCATGTTAACTATTAAAAATTTAACCAAACATTTTGATAACCGGACCATTATTGATCACTTAAATTTAGAAATTCCAGAAGGAAAAATTTTAACGATTGTTGGTCCTTCAGGCGGCGGAAAAACCACTTTACTTCGTTGTTTGGCTGGTTTAGAAACCATTGATTCTGGTGAGCTTTTGTTGGATGGTGTTCCTTTCAATCCTGCTGAAATGGACAATGCCGATCAAGTGGTTGGGGTCGTTTTCCAGGACTTCCAACTTTTCCCTCACTTATCAGTTTTAGAAAACATTACCTTAGCACCTACATTAGTACTAAAAGAAGAAAAATCAAAAAGTCAGCAAGAAGCTTTAGAATTACTGGAAAAATTGGGCTTGGCTGGTAAAGAAAAACTCTATCCATATCAACTTTCCGGTGGACAAAAACAACGAGTTGCACTTGCTCGTGCCTTAGCAATGAAGCCAAAAGTTCTTGGGTACGATGAACCAACGAGCGCGCTAGATCCAGCTTTACGTCAACAAGTGGAAGAAGTTATTTTAGATTTACGGAAACAAGGCATGACACAGATTGTCGTGACCCACGATATGGCTTTCGCTGAAAAAATTGCAGACAATCTTTTGACGGTTGCCCCCGTCCAATAGAAAGGAGTTTATGATGAAAAAGAAATATTCTTTAGCCTTGCTGGTTATCTGTTGTAGTTTACTCCTATTTGCAGGTTGTGGTAAAAGAAAAAGCAACGAAGATCAATGGACACGGATTAACGAAGAAAAACGGATTATTATTGGCTTAGATGACTCCTTTGTGCCCATGGGTTTTCAAGATAAATCAGGCAAAATTGTCGGCTTTGATGTCGACTTAGCCAAAGCGGTTTTTAAACTTTATGGCATTTCCGTTGACTTCCAACCGATTGATTGGTCCATGAAAGAAACAGAATTACAAAATCAAACCATTGATCTTATTTGGAACGGCTACACTAAAACGAGCGAGCGGGCCGAAAAAGTTCAATTCACACAACCTTACATGACGAACGACCAAGTACTTGTTTCTTTAAAAGAAAAAAACATTGCAACAGCGAGCGACATGCAAGGCAAAATTTTAGGGGTTCAAAACGGCTCTTCTGGCTATGATGGCTTCGAAAGTCAGCCTGACGTTTTGAAAAAATTTGTTAAAGACCAAACGCCTATTTTATATGACGGCTTTAATGAAGCTTTCTTAGATTTAAAATCTGGCCGAATTGATGGGCTCCTAATTGATCGCGTCTACGCCAACTACTATCTTTCCCACGAAGATAATTTAAAAAACTATACTATTTCTCATGTCGGCTATGACAATGAAGATTTTGCTGTGGGCGTCCGCAAATCAGACAATCAATTAGTCCAAAAAATCAATACTGCCTTTGAAACGTTACGAAAAGATGGCACCCTTAGTAAAATTTCTCAAAAATGGTTTGGAGAGGATGTTACAAATCATTAAAAGTTGACCACTAAAAAATCCTGAAACTCTCAAAATCAAGAGATTCAGGATTTTTTTATCCAATTGTTTCTTCAAATTGTTGAGTGATTCGATACGTTTTCGGTTTCTTCCCTTGAACTTGAATGTACGCTTGTTTTTCTAATGTTTCCGTTATTCGCTTAACTTTTCCGTAGGACCAGTTTTGATTTTCTTGAATCTCTTTAATCGACACACTTTCGGTGCCATTTCTAAACATATGTGCTTGAATTAATAAAAACAGAACACTGCATTCATCTTCAGGTAACTCTGAATGTTTTAACCATTGCGTGGCTCTTTTCAACTGATTAGTCCATGTTCTCAGCTCTTCTAAAATTTCCGTTTGTCCTAATAAGATAAATTCATACATCGTCTGAACAAAAAGAGTTACTTCTCCTCTATTTCTTGGATTTGTGACTTCGGAAAAAGCTTTTTCATATTTTCTCTTATTATGGATTACGGCATTGGAAACAGTCAATCCTGTCAGTGGATCCAATTTTCTAGAGAGATAGTTAGACATCAAAAAACGGCCCATTCGTCCATTCCCATCATAGAAGGGATGAATATACTCAAAATAGTAATGACTGATACAACATTTAAGTAAGCTTGGTAGTGCTGATTGATTCATAAAAAGGATAAGTTTTTCTAGATCAGCTATAATACTTTCTTCGTTGGAACTACCTTGATGAACAACTTTGTCTTTATCACTGATATACACAACAGATTTCCTAAATAATAAACCATCTGGATAGTCTTCTTCTTGGATATCAGCTTTAAAGAGTTCATCATAGATTTCTCTAAATTGACCTAATGTTTCTATTTTTAGCATTTTATCAGTCACAATACCTTTATACATGTTTACAATGCCCTGAAATCTTTCAGTTGAATTAGCATTTAATTTGTGTAAAACTTTGCTAATATCTTTTCTTGAACTTTTAACCCCTTCAATTTCATTCGTACTTTGTATCTCTTCAATCAATTGATAAAAAAAGATATTTTTTTGTACAATTTTTGGTAATTTGTGTATATATCTCATTATTTCTTGAGAATTTTTCATAATTTTTTCTTGTAATACGCTGTGTTGAAGTAAAGGAACGTAGAATAACTCATAGGTTTCTTTTGTTTTCCGTTCTTCTTTGTCAAATGGGTGGATAAATAACTTAGTTTGTAAAGTAGAATCAAAATTTAAACGTTCTTGATATTTCTTTTCAAAAGAATCTCTATTTTTATAAAAATCTACTTTTAGTAATTTATATGTCATTATACCCCTCTTTTCTTATTCTAAATTACAAAAAAACGTTTTTTTGTAATTTAGAATACCTTTCACTTAAATTTAACATTCAAAATTACAAAATTCAACTATTTTATAATTTTAAATTTACATAGAAAATTTAGCAAATTCTAACTTATGAAGAACTTTTATTTTTGCTACACTAGTAAAAGTCGAGAGAATTTGTCCTTTTCTGCCTAGAACAATCATTACTCTCAATAAATGAAAGGAGAAAAAAATGCCTACTAATAAAAAAGAAGGAATGCTTTTTACTACGTTAATGTGCTTTCTGATGGTTTTCGGAATGAGCACCTATAATTTATTATTGCATGGAGAATTTTCATTGTACGCCTTATCAAAAGGTTTGCTTCCTGGATTTATCGTTGCTTTTATTTTAGACGTTTTCATCGTTGGTGTCTTAGCTAAGAAAATCGCTTTTTCTTTACCCTTTAATAAAGAAAAACGGCTATTACTTATTCTGACCATTTCGAGTCTCATGATTATCGGCATGGTGACTTGTATGTCTTTATTTGGCTTATTAATGGAAGGCCAGACGTTGTCACTAAGTGCGTATTTCCAAGCTTGGGGTCTGAACTTTATTGTTGCCCTTCCTTATCAATTGCTGATTGTCGGTCCCTTTTCACGTATGATCTTAACCAATTACCAACAACGACAAACTTAGAAAATAGATTTCTTATCTAAGTTTTAACAGTTGCCTAAAAAAAAGTTAACCTTTTTGATTTATCTTAGTGATAGTTCATTGAAGGAGGAACTGAAGTTGAAAAAATATCGTATTAGCTTATTTCTTGGCTTGATTAGTCTTTTATTATTTATGACCTCTATTTTAGTTGGATCAACATTATCTAGCGATGGACTTTTAAAAGAACCCGCCTTTTTCTGTACGCCGCTCGGTTACTTTTTTCTCTTCATCGCCTTGCTTTCGGTTATAACAATCACATGTAAAGAACATATGAATCAAAAAGGTAAAACAAAACAACCTTAAAAAGAGCCTGACGTTTTGATACGTCCGGCTCTTTTTTTAATAAAAATATATAACTTAATTTGCAACAATATTTACTAATTTATCTGGAACAGCAATCACTTTGCGCACTGTTTTTCCTTCAATAAATTCTTTAACAACTTCATGGTTCATTGCAATTTTTTCTAATTCTTCTTTGCTTAACCCACGAGCGACATTTTGTTTGCCACGTAATTTTCCGTTCACTTGGAAAACTACTTCCACTTCATCTTCTACCAAGGCCGCTTCATCATAGGTTGGCCAAGGGACATAAGTTAAACTTTCCTCGTTACCTAAAATTTGCCATAGTTCTTCACCAATATGTGGCGCGATTGGCGCAAGTAATTGGACAAATCCTTCCACATATTCATAAGGTAAGGCATCCACTTTATTGGCTTCATTCACAAAAACCATTAATTGAGAAATCGCTGTATTAAAGTGCAAGTTTGCCATATCTTCTGTCACTTTTTTAACCGTTTGATGATAAACTTTCGTTAAACGGCCATCATTAATTGTGGTAATTCGGTCACGCATTTTGCCTTCTTCATCAACAATCAGACGCCAAACGCGATCTAAGAATTTACGACTTCCTTCTAATCCATTTTCATTCCAAGCAATGGAAGCATCTAATGGGCCCATGAACATTTCATAAAGACGTAACGTATCCGCACCATATTTAGCCACCACATCATCGGGATTTACAACATTGCCACGTGATTTAGACATTTTTTCGTTGTTTTCTCCTAAAATCATACCTTGGTTGTATAATTTTTGGAAAGGTTCTTTGGTAGGAACCACACCAATATCATATAAGAATTTATGCCAAAAACGAGCATAAAGTAAATGCAACACCGCATGTTCGGCACCACCAATATAGATATCAACTGGTAACCAACGTTTTAATTTTTCAAAATCAGCAATTTCATTTTTATTATGAGGATCAATGAATCGTAAGTAATACCAAGAGCTTCCAGCCCATTGTGGCATAGTATTCGTTTCACGTTTTCCCTTCATGCCAGTTTCAGGGTCGACGACATTGACCCATTCATCAATGTTTGCTAATGGCGATTCCCCAGTTCCACTTGGGCGAATATCCGATGTTACTGGTAAACGTAGAGGTAACTCAGATTCAGGAACCGTTGTGGTTGTTCCATCTTCCCAATGGATCACAGGAATTGGTTCACCCCAGTAGCGTTGACGAGAGAATAACCAGTCACGTAAACGATAAGATACTTCTTTTTTCCCTACGTGATTTTCTTCTAGCCACTCATTCATTTTAGCGATGGCTTCTGCTTTGTTTAATCCATTTAAGAAATCAGAATTGATATGCGGTCCATCACCTGTATAGGCTTCTGTTGTAATGTCGCCACCTGCGATTACTGGTAGGATATCAATGCCAAATGTTTTCGCAAATTCGTAATCCCGTTCATCATGCGCTGGGACCGCCATGATTGCGCCTGTGCCATAGCTTGCTAAAACATAATCGCCAATCCAAATTGGAATTTCTTGGCCATTGACTGGATTTATCGCATACGCACCTGTGAAAACACCTGTTTTTTCTTTTGCTAAATCCGTTCTATTTAAATCAGATTTTTTTGAGGTTTCTTCAATATATGTTTCTACAGCTGCTGTTTGTTCAGGTGTCGTAATTTTTTTCACTAGTTCTAGTTCAGGAGCTAGAACAGTATAGGTTGCACCAAACAAGGTATCAGGACGGGTTGTAAACACCGTGAAACTTTCTTCTGTGCCAGCGACTTTAAAGGTCACATTGGCTCCTTCAGAACGTCCAATCCAATTTCGTTGCATATCTTTAATACTTTCTGGCCAATCAACAAGCTCTAAATCTTCTAATAAGCGATCTGCATAAGCAGTAATTTTCAGCATCCATTGACGCATTGGTCGGCGAACCACATCATAACCGCCACGTTCACTTTTTCCATCAATGACTTCTTCATTTGAAATAACAGTTCCTAGTTCAGGTACCCAGTTAACCGCAACTTCTGCTTCATAAGCTAACCCTTTTTCATATAATTTTGTAAATATCCATTGTGTCCATTTGTAATATTCGGGATCAGTGGTATTAATTTCGCGATTCCAATCATAGCTGAATCCTAATGAATTAATTTGGCGACGGAATGTTTCGATATTTTTCTTAGTAAATTCAGCTGGGTCATTTCCTGTATCTAACGCATATTGCTCTGCTGGCAAACCAAACGCATCCCAGCCCATTGGATGCAAAACATTATAGCCTTGCGCACGTTTCATACGTGAAAGAATATCGGTTGCTGTATAGCCTTCCGGGTGACCTACGTGTAAGCCTTGTCCAGATGGATAGGGAAACATATCTAGTGCATAAAATTTTTCTTTATTTGGGTCGTCCAATGTATTGAAACAATTGTTCTTAGCCCAATATTTTTGCCATTTTTTCTCAATCTCTTTGTGATTGTAGCTCATGTTATTCCTCCTAGTAATATAAAATTTTTCATTCTTAAAATTTGCCACCTGCAGCCATCGTCACTATTCTGACTTAAACTAGCCACTTAGTGATAAAAAAAAGTCCTATAGGAAAAATCCCTATAGGACGTGAACATACAAATGCAACGTGGTACCACCTAAATTCGTCAAAGAAACGGTCAGTCACCGTCACCTTAACCTCAAACGTCTTAACGGTCGTCACCGACTTTTCCTACTTGGTTTGTTCAAAAAAGTAACTTAAAGGCGAGTTCAAAAGCTTCTGTACGTATTTCCACCAGCCATACGCTCTCTATCACATGGTTCTTTCTACTATTCCTTCTCATTGTTTTTTTCTATTATAAGACTCATATTACCAAAGATAGCTATTTTTTTCAATCTTAAATTAACCAACTTTTAAAGTTTGACCAATATAAATTGTATCCCCGCTTAAGCCATTTAATTGTTTGATTTTTTGGATGCTGATTCCGTATTGCATTGATAAGCCCCAAAGTGAATCACCGCTTTTAACTGTATGGCGTTTGCCTGATGCACTATTTGTTGAAGAAGCATTGCCACCTGCAGAAGCGCCTTTTTTCACGATGATTGTTTGACCAGCAAAAATTAAATCGCCTTTGATCCCGTTCCATGAACGTAGATTAGCAACACTCACGCCAAACTGTGCAGAAATTTTATTCAGCGTATCACCTGATTTAATCGTGTAGGATGTTGTCGCACCGCCACCATTATTCGTAGGCTTGTTCGTATTCGTTGAACCTGAGTTGGCACCTTTTTTCACGATAATCTTTTGACCAGCAAAAATCAAACTACCGCTGATGTTATTCCAGGCTTGTAAGTTAGCCACACTAACACCGAATTGTGCAGAAATTTTGTTCAAGGTATCGCCTGATTTAATCGTGTAGTACGTATTCGTTCCTGATTGATTATTGTTAGAACCACCATTGCTTGAGCCACCGGTGTTACCAGAAGTACCTTTTTTCACAATAATTTTTTGACCAGCGAAGATTAAATCGCCAGAAATGCCATTCCATGAGCGTAAATTAGCAACGCTCACACCATATTGTGCAGAAATTTTGTTCAAGGTATCCCCTGATTTAATCGTGTAGTACGTGTTCGTTCCTGATTGATTATTGTTAGAGCCACCGTTGTTTGAGCCACCAGTGTTACCTGAAGCACCTTTTTTCACGATGAGCTTTTGACCAACGAAAATTAAATCGCCAGAGATACCGTTCCATGAGCGTAAATTAGCAACGCTCACGCCATATTGCGCGGCAATTTTATTCAAGGTATCCCCTGATTTTACAGTATAGTACGTATTCGTTCCTGATTGATTATTGTTAGAACCACCGCTGCCTGAGCCACCAGTATTACCTGAAGCACCTTTTTTCACGATGAGCTTTTGACCAACGAAAATTAAATCGCCAGAGATGCCGTTCCATGAGCGTAAATTAGCAACGCTCACACCATATTGCGCGGCAATTTTATTCAAGGTATCTCCTGATTTTACAGTATAGTACGTGTTCGTTCCTGATTGATTGTTAGAACCGCCTGTTCCTGGGTTAACTGTTCCGCCCCCAGTATTTCCACCAGAAGATGGTGTATCATATTGAGTTAAGTTATATGCGGTAATGACATTATTTAATTTAGCATTGTAGCTAGGATCTGTCGCATAACGACCTGTTAACCAAGCAGTTGCATCGCGGTACGAGCTTGTATTGCTTTTCCAAGCCCCAGCATAATAGTAAACGCCCGCTTGGAAAGAAGTTGTTTTTAGCACGTGCGCATTATCTTGGAATGATTCCATGTAAGAAGGATATTTACGGAAAGGTTCTTTTTTCACTAACCATTTGCCGTTTAAATATTCCCATGTATCCATATAGACAGATTGTCCATTGTAGCTGCCTTTAATCCCAAATAAGTTATAGTTTGGTGCCTTAGATAGCGTACTTGCTCCCCAACCACTTTCAACGATTGCTTGAGCCATCATCACTGATGCATATAAATCATTGGCTTGCGCAATAGGTTGTGCACAACGAGCTAACTCGGCAATAAATTCTGAAGGACTTTGCGTCGGTGATAACGCTGAAAAAGTTTGCGCAGAAGCTACTCTAGCTTCGGGTACTTTTACTTCATCATCTGGTGTAACCGCAGGCGCTGCTTCGGACTCGATTGTTGAAGGAGCTACTGGCGCGATTTCTGCTACTGAAGAATCAGTCGTTCCTGATTCCACAGGTGTAGTTGAATCAACTGTTGGTTGCTCGGTACTTGGTGTTGTTGGTGTTTCTTTTGATGATTCAGTTGTCGATTCAGTCGTTGTTGACGAATCCGTTGTCGGTTGTTCCGTAGTTCCTGGCGTAGTTTCTGTGGTTGGTGTCTCTACTAAGCCAGTTTCCGTAGTAGGTACTTGGGCAACTTCCGCATTTGTTGGCTGCTCTTCTGTTGCCTCAGCAGTCACTGGTAGTAACGCAACGGGCGTTCCTACAGATGAAACAATTAACGCCGAGCTGAATAAAGTAGTGCTCTTCTTCCATTGTACTGGCGTTTTCTTTCTTTGTTGTGCTTTCCTTCTTTCGATACGTGACATTGATTCTTTCTTCATTGATACGTCCCCAACTTTCCTTTTTTAACTTATATGTAAATGTAATTTTTTAGTTTTGTTATTATAACAAGTATACCTTTTTTTCTGGCGAATTAAAAACACTTCAACAAAATTTCATATTACTGTAACTAGATTGTAAAGAAGTAATGTTTTTTAACATGGATTTCCTCTCTTGTTACTACTCGGAAAAAAACTGCGACTTTAGTTGTAGACGCTTCTTTACCTTAGTCTGATTTTTTTAATTCCTCTTGTTATTCGCCCAAAAAGAAATTATAGTTTAAGATGAGAAATGAATCGTGTAGAAAGAGGGAGCGGAATGAATAAAGAACATTTTATTATTGAGCTGAAAATTTATTTAAAAGCGTTAAATCCAAAAGATCAAGCTATTATTCTTGCGAAATACAAGGCGTTATTTGATGCTCGTGTTGCGGAAGGCGAAACAGAAGAACAAGTGGCAAAATCATTGGGGAAACCACGGGTTATCGCAGAAGAAATTTTGAAAGAACAAGGCATCGAATTGACGGAACGAAAAATTGAAAATAATGGCTGGCAAGAAATTCCAGCGGCTACACCTGCTTATGATCATCCCTATGAAGAAGAATCTGAATTTTACTATGATAATGATTCTCCATACTATCAACGACCACAGCATCGGCCACTAACCCGATTTTTCCAAGTGCTTGGTATTTTCTGTTTAAATTTTTTCTTCATGTTTTGGGTTATTTTAGGGATTGCCTTAATGTACGTCGGTTGTGGCATTGCCGGAGCTGCAACTTTATTTTCACCAATTTATGGTATTTATAGTGTTATTACCCAAGCAAATGCCGCTTCCTTTTTCCAATTATCTATGAGTCTCTTTCTATTTGGTGCATCAATCATTGGTTGGTTACTGTTTCTACCAATTTTAAAATTTTCAGCACATGTCTTTAAGCGTTATTTCCAATGGAACATTGCTGTTTTACGAGGTGATATCTAATGAAAAAAACAACAGGGATTCTCTTATCCATTGCTGTCTTAGCGATGCTAATTGGTGGATCTGGCGCCGTCTATTATTACAAGCAAGCGGAAAAATCAGTCACGCCGCTAAAAGAAAGTTATACACTAAAAAATAAACAAGCAGGCGAAGAACTTCACTTATCCTTAAAAGGCAAAGGCCCTTATACCATTTATAAAACTGATAGTAACAAAATGGGGTTACGATCACCGAATAATGCCTTTTATTCAAAAGCTGAAGGCACCTTAGATGTCAAAGAAGAAAAAAATAAAATAACAGCAACCATCAATACCACTCGTACACAAAACCAACCCGAATTGTCATTCTTTAATATTGGTATTTTTAGTGACTTCACACCGAACGTGAGTGTCCAGATTCCTAATAATGTGAAAAAGTTAGTAATTGATGGCTCAACCCATTCACCAGTTTCATTGAATGCTTTTAACGTAGACGAATTAACAACTAATCTACCAAATTCTTATGTTAGTCTATCGGGTGTTAAAGCCAAAAAAATGACGCTTAACTCTTCAGATGGTATCTACCTTTCAGCGGATACTTCCGCTAAAACAGCAACAGTTGAAACCACTGACGGCGATATAACGTTGGATTCAGCCTATTTCGATGAAATCAAAAATACTACTATTTCTGGTGATATTCGAGTGCAAAATGCTCGCGGAAACATCCAAGCAACAACGACAGATGGCGATATTAGCGTCTATGATTTCAAAGGAGAAGCTAACTTTTCAAGTGAAAATGGTGATTTTTCTTTAGACATGCCTGCTGTGCCTAAAAAATTAACTGTCGCTCTTGTCCATGGAGATATTTATGTAAATTCTGGAGAAATTTTGCGTAACATTTCAATCAAAGGTGAATCAAAATTAGGTGATGTTCAACTTTTAAACAAAGAGCGAACATCTTATAAGAATGGTCGTGCGAATACAGAGTTTAACCTTTCTAGCGAATTCGGCGATATTACCGTTGATACTCCTGATGATGATAATCAATAAACATGTGCCAGTTAAAACATCTGTTCTGGTACCACAATGAGAGATTGTGGTGCCAGAACTTTTTTAATATCTGTATCCCCTCCAAATCAGGCAATGAAATTATCTTTTAATTTTTTACCCTTTTGATGGTATAATACGGATTGTTGCGATTAATTTTTGAAAGGATTTTTTATGAAAAACAAACTTTATTATCAATTTGCAGGTAGTTGTTTTCTTTTAGTATTTATGTTTTTAGGCTATGTTGTTCGTTTTTATCCAACCTGGCTCAAAGGCTTTGATCAAACGATTACTTCCTTTGTTCGTCGTCCTTTTCCACAGCTAAATAACTTTTTTATTTGGTACACCAAATTTGCCAATTCATTGACGATTATCATCTTAGCGATCGTTGTCATTGCTCTATTTATTGTTTGGAAATATTATGCTGAAGCATTATGGCTCTTTATTAATACTGCCTTAATTGCTGGCGTAGGTAATTCTTTATTAAAATTATTCTTTATGCGCCAACGTCCTACTTTGGAGCATTTAGTAACTGAACATACGTATAGTTTTCCTAGCGGACATGCTGTAGGAAGCACCTTGTTCTACGGCACTATTTTATTGATTCTGCCAATTTTCATTAAAAATAAAACGGTCCGCCTTTGTGTGCAAATTTTACTAGGTATTGGGATTTTCATGATTGGGGTTAGTCGAATCTATTTAGGTGTCCATTTCCCTAGCGATATCTTAGGTGGTTTTTGTCTTGGTTTAGCTTGGTTGTTATTAAGTTACCCTATTTATTTAGAAAAACGCTTTGTTTGGCGATTTCAAAGCAAACAACGCTAGAAAGAAGTCTTGATTATGCAAATTTTTCCTTATTCAGATGATCCAAATAAACGCTATCACACTTGGAACTATGCACTTCGTCAACAGTTTGGTGAAAAAATTTTTAAAGTGCCAATTGATGGTGGCTTTGATTGCCCCAATCGTGATGGGACCGTTGCCAAAGGTGGTTGTACGTTCTGTAGTGTTTCTGGCTCAGGCGACATGATTGTTGCACCTAGCGATCCCCTGCCGCTTCAATTTCAAAAAGAAATCCAATTGATGCATCAAAAATGGCCAACTGTCGATCAATACATTGTTTACTTCCAAAATTTCACCAATACACATGCGCCAGTTGACGTTATTCGTCATCGGTTTGAACAAGTAGTCAATGAAAAAGGCGTCGTTGGTTTATCCATTGGTACCCGTCCTGATTGTTTGCCTGATGAGGTAGTGAACTATTTAGCCGAATTAAATGAACGCTTTTATTTATGGGTAGAGTTGGGTTTGCAAACCACGTTTGAGGAAACTAGCGCTGCCATTAATCGCGCCCATGATTATCAAACATATCTAGATGGTGTGGCTAAATTACGGAAACACGGGATTCGGGTCTGTACACATTTAATTAACGGGCTACCTGGTGAAACCCCCGCTATGATGCGCGAAAATGTGCGGCGAACTATTCAGGATTCAGATATCCAAGGGATTAAACTGCACTTACTTCATTTAATGACAAATACCAAAATGATGCGGGATTATAATGAAGGACGCTTACAATTGATGAGCAAAGAAGCCTATGTTTCAGTGATTTGTGATCAGTTAGAAATGATTCCACCCGAAATTATTATTCATCGCTTGACAGGCGATGCTCCCTTTGAAACAATTATCGGACCGATGTGGAGCTTGAAAAAATGGGAAGTTCTCAATGCGATTGATACGGAAATGAAACGCCGCAACAGTTATCAAGGAAAATATACTGTCATTTCAGGAAAGGAAGTTTTCAATTAATGCTACAAACAGCCCTACATTTTAGTCACCAACTTTTAAAAGAAGTGGTGGAACCTGGCGACTTCGTCATTGATGCAACAATGGGAAATGGTCATGATACAGCATTCTTAGCAGAGCTGGTTGGCCCTTCTGGTGAAGTTTTCGCCTTTGATATCCAAAAAGAAGCGTTGATCAATACAGAACAAAAGTTAACAGAACTTAATTTACTCTCACAAACTACGTTATTTCCATTAGGACATGAACATCTTCATGCTGTCCTAGATGAAGAAACAGAAATCACTGCCGCTATTTTTAACTTAGGCTATTTACCTAAAAGTAATAAGGAAATTATTACAAAACCCGCTACGACTAAACAGGCGTTAGATGGGTTACTGCCTCATTTGGTAAAAGGAAGTCGCATTATTTTAGTCGTTTATTATGGCCACGAAGGTGGTTCAGAGGAACTTGATTTGGTCACGAATTACACGCAAGCCTTACCACAAGATGTTTACAGTGTCTTACGTTATGAGTTTATCAATCAAAAAAATCAGCCACCTGTTCTTTTCTGTATTGAAAAGAAATAAGAGAACATGGTCGGATTGTCTCCAGCAATCCGATCATGTTCTCTTTTATTTGTTTTGTTACTCTGTCAATTCACCATCACGAATACGAACCACTCGATCACAGTATTTCAACAAACGCTCATCATGTGTCACCATGATAATCCCTTTATCTTTCTCTTTGGCCTCTTTCGCTAGTAATTGGACAACATCAAATGCCTTTTCTGTATCTAAACTAGCCGTTGGTTCATCTGCCAAAATTACGTCTGGCTCATGATACAATGCACACGCAATGGCTACCCGTTGTCTTTCCCCACCAGAGAGATCACGAGGATAACTATTTCGTAATTCTTTTAAACCCAACGTCTCTAACAATTGCTCTTTTAATTCACTATTTTTACGTGACTTATCAACTTTTTCAATTAAGTGAAATTGATCTTCCACTGTTAAAAATGGCACCAAATTAGAGCTTTGTAAAATAAAGCCGATTTTTTGAAAACGTTGCGCCAAACGTTGCTTTTTCGTTAACTTATTTAGTGATTGCCCGCCAACAATGACTTCACCACTTGTCGGTGCCTGTAAACCAGCTGCAATCGTTAAAAAGGTACTTTTACCAGAACCAGAAGGACCAATTACTGCGACAAATTCACCTGGCTGAACCGCAAAAGATAATTCTTTTAACGCGATCACTTCTGTATGTTTTTCACCATATTTTTTATAAATATTTTTCATTTCTAAAACATTTGCCATGTCTCTAACCTCCAATCGCGATTAACGGATCAATTTTAGCAATCGTTCGAATTGAAAATGCCCCGCCAATTAATGCAGATAAAATCAATAGTACACTAAACAAAATCATGCGTGGTCCATTAGTTGCATAAGGCATCGCTTCTGGTAAAAAGAGCACGGTAATTCCCGTTAAAGCAAGACCAATCGCCACTCCTAGAACAGCCAATAAAGCGGTTTGTAGCATGACTGCCTTTGCTAAGAAACTAGTCGGCACCCCTTGAACTTTTAAGACACCGAACATTGCTGTTTTCTGTAAAGTCATCACAAAGATAAAAATACCGATAATGAACGCTGCAATCACAATTAAGAAATAAATCATGCCATCCAAGGTCAAGTTTTGAGCGCTGTATCCCGGCAGTTTTTCAATAAAATCTGAAATTGAAAGAACTTGGCTGTCTTTATTAGTCGTTTTAACTTCCGCGTTGTCCTTGCTGCGAACAATGAAACCATTAACCATTTTGGCCATTGCTGGATTGTCACCATATTTAATTGACCGCCAAGTATCCAGAGAAGTGTAAATAACTGGCACAATGTTATAGCTACTTTTAGAAATAAAGCCGACAATTTCTAATTGCTCATCATATTTCCCTGCAGTTAATTTGTCGCCAATTTTAAATCCTTGATTTTTCAATGTTTCTGAAGCAATCACTTGATTTTTATCAGTAAATGCGTTTCCTTCAATCACTTTTGGCATTAAAAAACTTTCTTTTTCAATCCCAAATAAGCTAACATTCGTTAATTCAGCCTTTTTATCATCTGCTGGGCGGATGGCTAACGACTGTTGACCAATCGGTGCAATTTTGCCTCCTGAAATCGTCTCTTTCACGTTTTCATCTAACACTGATACATTTAAATTACTATTGGCCTCTTTTGATAAAACCACTTGATTCGCTTGCCATTGATCTACGGCTAAACGATTTCCTTGAGCTAAACCGTTCGCTAAACCTGACAAAATAAAAATTAACCAAGCAATCAAGACCATTACTAAAACTACAAGGACGTACCGTCCTTTTGAATACTTCATTTCATTAAATCCTAAAAACATGAATGGTTCACCTCTTTCTTCTTTTCGAAATAAACTATATCACTTATCAATCGATAAATCAATAATTATTTATCAATTGATAAGTGAATTTTACAAAAAAATAGAGAAGTCTGTTTTCCAACAGGGCTTCTCTATTTTTTATTTGTGACTTTTCAGAACGCCATGTAGCATAAATTGAATAAATTTTTTGACATCGTCATCCACTGTTTTTCGCTGGTACGTTTTTTCAATACTTAATAATGCACTAACGTTATATAAAATAAACCGAGTTGCATCATCTACACTGATGCCCTCTTGTAAGCAATTGGTTTCAGGTTCACTTTCAAAAATAGCCGCAATATTATTGATATAGGTTTTTTTGAAAATTTGATACAGCGTACGATTGTAATCAGGGCCCATTTCTTGAAACATGTCGTTCAACATTAAGAAAAGATTGGTCGGATGTTCATCTAACAAAACTTTGATTAATTGATAAAGTTTTTCTTCTACTGATGCATTTCCAGAAACAATTGGGACTAATTCTTCCTGAACACGGGACGTTAATTCTTCAATCACAGCTAAATACAGTTCTTTTTTATTTTTAAAATGGTGATAGAGATTCGGTTGGGTAATGTTCGCTTTTAAAGCAATTTCACGAGTGGAGGTATTTTTGAACCCCTTTGTCATGAATAATTCAGAAGCGACAGACAAAATAATTTGCCGTGTACGTTCTAAATCAGCTTTGCGTTTATTTGGCTTTTCCATGGTTTTCTCGCCCCCTGCTGCTTTTTATTTTAGCATATTCTCCGGCAAGAAACGAGAGACCTTTATACAAAAAACGAAAAATATACAATCAATGTGCCTGCTATTTGGAGAAGAATCGCGCAATAATACCACCGCTGCAGATGTATCAGCCAGCCTTTTTCGCCCCCAAAATAAATCAACCACTGCAGTCCATATAAAAAACTATTAGCCAACAACCAAAAAAGTAGTGCCGATTTTGTCCATCGATTCTCTCTGAATACACTCAGTACAAATAAAGTATTTAGCACCAAAAACGTGCGCCGTAATTGTCGTACATTCCTCATTTTCCCCATTGATATATCTCCTTTTTCTATTTAGCATAGCAAAAAAAGAAGCAAATGAGAATGACTCATTTTGCTTCTTTTTCAACTTATTCAAAAACAAATTGATTTTTATAAAGTTCCGCATAGAATCCATCTTGTTCAACTAGTTCATGGTGGTTGCCTTCTTCAATGACTTCACCGTCTCGTAAAACAATAATCCGATCCGCATTTAGAATCGTTTTCAAACGATGGGCAATCACAAAACTGGTGCGCCCTTTAATTGCTTCGTCCATCGCTTTTTGGATTTTAGCTTCTGTTACTGTATCAACATTACTTGTTGCTTCATCCAAAATTAATAATTCTGGATTGGTAATAATCGTTCGTGCAATACTTACTAATTGCTTTTGCCCCGTACTGAAAAGGTTATTCTCTTCCGTAATCTCAGTATCGTAGCCTTGCTCAAGATTTACAATAAATTCATGGATATTCGCTTGTTTCGCTGCTTGAACAATTTCTTCATCCGTGGCCTCTGGCTTACCAAAAGCAATATTCTCACGAATTGTTCCTGAAAATAGAACGGACTCTTGCAAAACAATGCCTACATGTGAACGCAAGCTATCTAAATCCATTTCACGAATGTCCACACCATCAAACGTCACGGCGCCTTCATTCACATCATAAAAGCGATTCATTAAATTCATAATCGTTGTTTTTCCTGAGCCTGTCGGTCCGACTAAAGCGACCATTTCACCTTTATCCACATGAATAGAAACATCTTTCAACACAGGCGTTTCTGGATTATAGCCAAAAACAACATGATTTAAAGCCACAGCTTTGTTAATCTCTTCTAATTTTTCGCCATTTTCGGGACGAATTTCATTTGGTTCATCAAACATCTCATTTAAACGACGAGCGCCTGTAACAGCTAATTGAATCATGCTATAACCTGAAGAAATTTGCATCAATGGTTGATAATATTGTTGGGAATATTGGACAAACATAACGACTAAACCTAGCGCAGCGGCACGATCAACAGAGCCATTGATTGCTAACCAACCACCAAAGAAAATAACAATCGCCGTATTGACTAATGACATTCCTTGCATCATTGGGAAAAGTAATCCTGAATACACTTGACCTTTATACGTAGCGGCACGAACTTTTTCATTTTGCTCTAAAAAGCCGTCAATGGTTTCTTCTTGTAAGCCATTAGTGATAATCACACGTTGCCCACTAATTTTTTCATCCATATAGCCATTTAATTTACCCACTTCATCTTGCTGTAAATCGACATATTTGCGCGCCTTGCTAATCACAAAGACCGCAATTAAAATCGCAATCGGCGTAGAAGCAATTGTGGCCCATGCCAGTTCCACATTTTGACGGAACATCATGATTAAGACACCAACCAATAAGGCAATATTGGTTAATACTTGTAGCAACGCTTGGTTTAAACTGTTTTGGATGTTGTCTAAGTCACTAGTAAAACGACTTAAAATTTCACCATCTTGATGAGAATCAAAGAAACGAATCGTCAATTTTTCTAATTTGTTAAACAAACCAATCCGCATGCGGTTCGTCGATTTCCCCACGACTTGTGTAAAGAGAATACTATAAATGAAACTAGCGGCACTAGTTAAGACATAAAAAATGAGTAGTTTCCAAATGACAGAAACGAACGCACTTTTATCGTCTTTTCCTTGCATCACATTAACCGCATATTTCGCTAATTCCTGAATAGCTTCCCCAACGAATTGTGGCGCTTTGACTTGTAAATAAGTCGCTGCGAAAATTGCTAAGAAAATAAAGAGGAAAGAAACTTTGTAACGTTTTAAATAATGATAGAAAAATTTACTAGCTTTTATTAAATCAGTCATTAAGCTTCCTCCTTTCCTTTTTGAGTTTCGTAAATTTCTTGATACACGGGGTTCGTAGCTGCTAATTCTTCATGCGTGCCTTCCCCGACTAAACGTCCATTATCCAATACTAAAATACGATCTGCATGGACAACAGAAGAAATTTTTTGGGCAATAACGATCGTGGTAGTCTCTTTTAACTCTTTATCCAACGCTTCTCGGACTAACCGCTCCGAACGAGCATCCAACGCGCTGGTGCTATCATCTAAAATCAAAATTTTAGGCTCACCAATCACACCTCTAGTAATTGATAACCGTTGTTTTTGTCCACCAGAAAAGTTATTACTTCGTTCTTCGACGGGTGCATCATAACCTTCTGCCAATTTTTCAATAAATTCCTTGGCTTGGGCGATGCCTGAAGCCCGTTCCATGTCCGCTTCAGAAGCGTCACGTTTACCATGGCGTAGATTTTGCGCAATCGTTCCAGAGAACAGGATTGCTTTTTGCAACACAAAGGAAACTGTTTTTCGTAAACTGTGTTCGTTCACTTCTCGTAAATCGACACCACCAACTTCAATCTTTCCTTCTGTCGGATCAAACAAACGTGGAATTAATTGTGCCAACGTAGATTTACCAGCACCAGTTGCGCCCACAATCCCAATCATTTCACCTGGCTGAATAGAGAAAGAGATGTCTTTCAAGGTATCTTCTTCATCCCCAGGATAACGGAAAGATACGTGGTCAAACTCAACACTACCAATTAACTCTTGTTCTGGGACTTTTTTGTAGGTAACATCTGGTTCTGTTTCCATCACTTCTTTAATCCGCTTAATGGAAACAGCGGCACGAGAAGTCATCATCATCATCATTCCGCCGATAATAATCGCCATCATGATTTGCATTAAATAGTTCATAAAGGAAGCGACACCACCGATTAAAGTTGGATCGTCCTTGACTAAGTTACTCACAAAGAAAATTGAGCCTACAACAGCTAAGTTCGCCACCAACATAAACGCTGGAATCATCACAGCAAATAAGCTACCTACGATTAAGTTATGGGTGGTTAATTCTTCACTCACTTTTGTAAAACGTGACAATTGATTTTTTTCTTGAACAAATGATTTGACGACACGAATGCCTAACAAATTTTCTTTTGCGATGCCATTAATCTTATCAATCAAGTTTTGAATAATCATGAAATGCTTGCCCATTTGCGAAAAGGACAGCATAGAAATCAAAATAACTGCGATGACAAGTGCAACAATCACCCACCATAGTTGTGGCAAGGTTAGCATCGCTAAAATAAAACTCCCGATAAATAAAAAAGGAATTCTAAAAAGTGTCTGCAACGCAATCATAATGACATTTTGAATTTGAGTAACGTCATTTGTTAAACGAACAACTAAGTTACCTGCTGAAAATTTTTCGATATTGCCAAATGAAAAGGTTTGGATTTTGCGGAAAGTTGCTTCACGAATGTCAGCACTGACACCTTGGGCAACTTTGGCAGAAAAAATTGTATTAATAACCCCTGCAACGAGTCCTAATCCTGCAATGGCAATTAATTGAATCCCTAAGTTTTTCATTTTGTCGCTATCGTCATTCATAATTGCTTCCAACACTTGTTGTAACAATTTTGGTTGCCAAAGTGCTGAGACAACCATTACGATCACCGCCAACAAGGCAATAACTACCGAGCCTTTGTATTTTTTGGCGTGTTGAATAATAAGGTCCATCTTATCCCTACTTTCTTAAAATAGTTCCCTGCTTCTTCAGTGTTGGTCTGCGAATTCTTCCCCATTACAAAAAAATCAATTTGCTCATTGACTTCACCAATTTAACACTGTAAAATAAGGCCGATTCATAATTTACCATTTTTAGTGGTAAAATACAAGCGAACAAGTTAATTTTTCACAAGTTTTTCCTATCATAAAGTGTACCTTCTTTTTGATAAACTTACGAAGATAACGTTTAATAGGAGCTAAAATCATGGAACCGAAATTATCAAAAGACACGATTATTGCAGCCGCATTTTCTTTGTTAGAAAAAAGTCCCACTTTAGAACAACTTTCTATGCGTAAAGTCGCCAAACAGCTTGGTGTACAGGCGCCCGCAATTTATTGGTATTTTAAAAATAAGCAAGCCTTACTTCAAAGTATGGCTGAAGCGATTGAAGAGCACTTTCAAGAACCTGCATTATGTGGTGAATGGTATTCTGACTTACTGGCCTTCATGGAAAACTATTATGATCTCTATCAACAATTTCCCTGTGCCGTAGCTATCGAAATCCAAACCGTCCCTGCCTATCCCCAACGATTACGCCATTTGAATCAAATGATGGGCATTTTAAGAGAAGCAGGTTTTTCACCAGAAATGACTCATTTAGCAGTAACGTCTTTACAACATCTTTTATTTGGGATGATTATGGACGCAACGGAGGAAAAACAGCTCGTTTCGCAAGTGTTGAACGGAGATGACTATTTAAAAGAACAAGTGTTGCACATGAAACAATATGTCTCCGACAATGAGTTAACGTACATGGAGGAAAGCATTCAATTTCGACACTCCATCCACCAAAAATCCGCCTTTATTCAAGCCGTTAAAACCTACTTAGATGGGTTGCAAGCAGACAACACCTCTTCATCTAAATAAAAAAAGCCCTTGGTCCGTCAGTCATTTCGACTGACGGACCAAGGGCTAACTTTTAAAATAAATATTGAAAACTACTTTGTCTATTTTGGTATTGGTAGCCAAGCCAAGGCTTTTTGAATCCATTCATCCCAGAACACCCAGTCATGTTCTCCTGGTCCAGTTTCAAAAGTGTAACTTGCCTGTGCCTGTTCCAACGCTTGAGCCATCTGTTGATTAGCAGAAAGTAACATATCTTGCTCCCCACAACAAAGGTAAAATTGGGGCATTTCTGTTTGACTTTCTACTAATTGTTGTAATAAATACAGCGGATCGTGAATGGAACCTTCAATTTGATCTAACGGGCCAAAAATACCTTCCCAATAGCTTCGCTTACGGACTTTTAATAATTCCCCAAAACTAGTGGATGATAAACTAACTGCCCCAGACAAAGAAGCAACGGCTGCAAAAGATTCTGGTTTCGCTAATCCTAATTTCAAGGCGCCATAACCACCCATTGACAAACCAGCGGCAAAGGTTTTTTCTCGTTTTGTACTTAACTGTGGAAAGAGTTGATGACAAATTTTCGGTAATTCTTCTGAGATAAACGTCCAATAGTTCATATCGTATTGTGTGTCCGTATACCAAGCTAAATCCGTGGACGGCATAATGACAGCAATCCCCAAATCAGCGACATACCGCTCAATAGAGGTTCTGCGAGCCCAGACACTGTGATTCCCTCCCATCCCATGTAATAAATACAACACGGGAATATCTGTCAATGCTGCTTGGGTACTTGTGCCCACTTTTTTTACCGTTTCTTGTGGTAAAATTACGTTCACATTCACTTCCATTTCCAATACATTTGAATAAATATTTGCTTGTAAAAAGGCCATCTACTTTTCCCTCCAATACTCTTTCTATTAGTGTACCACTAAACCTTCGCTCGTTGCGCTTTTGCGAAAATATTTAACAAAAGAGCGACAACAACTAAGCCCGCACCGACTAAGTAAACATTATGCAGACCTGCATAGAGGATACCGCGTAATGGTTTTAACAACGCAGCTGGAATTAAATTTGCAGTATGTGGATTCACTAATTGATTCATGACATCTGCATCGACGTTTAACGCGCTCGCTTCCAATTTTGCAAACATTCCTGCGTTTAAAATCACACCAAAAATTGACACCATCACAGTCTGCCCAATTGTACGCACCAACGTATTAAACGATGTTGCAACCCCCATTTTTTCAGGCTCCACTGTACTTTGTGCGGTCACCGTAGTCGTTGTGATAGTAATCCCAAAACCAACTCCTAAGACAGAAGACACTACAAAGAAAAGCCAAAACGGAACGGCCATTGGCATTACCACTAAAAAGATGGCCCCGACTAATAGAATCGATAACCCAATCGTTAAGACTTTTTTCATAGCATATTTTTCCATGAAGCTACTTGCTATAAATGATCCAGCCATCCAAAGTAACGACATAGGCGCTAAAACTAAGCCACCAATTCCTGCACTTTTTCCTAAGACACCTTGCATCCACATCGGAATGTAGACATCAATCCCCATTAAGAAACCGCTAATAAGCGCTGCAATAAGATTTACTAAAACAAACGTTGGTTGATTAAATAAATGCAAATCAATCACTGGGTCTTGCGCGCGTTTTTCTATCATCACAAATGCTACAAAAAAGAGCACACTCAAACTCAAACAACCAAATGTTACTAATGTAAAACCATTATCGCTAATCATTTGAAAACCTAGCAATAACGTTAGCAGCACTGCCATCAAAGTAACGCTGCCCAAAATATCCATTGGCATCTTGGTCCGTTCCCGCTTTGGTTCAACTAAGAAAATACTAATCAAGCCCAATAAAACAAGTCCAATAGGAACATTAATGAAGAAAATCCAATGCCAACCGACTGTATCTACAATAAAACCACCTGCTAACGGACCAAAAATACTAGCAATTCCCCAGGCGGCACTGTTTAAACCTAAAATTTTCGCTCGCTTGTCCAATGTATACATATCGGCAATAATCGTTAACGCAACTGGTAAAATTGCGCCTGCCCCCACACCTTGAATTGCGCGGGCAATAATTAAAGTCAACATATCTTGAGCAAAGCCACACAACGAGGAGCCCAAAATAAAAATGATAATGCCAATCATGAAGACAGGTTTACGACCAATTTTATCCGCAAGTTTCCCATAAATCGGTGTTAACATCGCATTCGTTAATAAATAAATTGAAAATACCCAGTTCATAATTTCCATGCCATGTAACGAGCCGACAATCGTTGGCATCGCAGTAGACACAATGGTCCCTTCAATGGCTGTCATAAATGTTGCCACAAAAACACTCACCGTGACTAACTTAACATTTGTTTCTTTTGCCATTTGTTCACATCCTTTTCTATTCAATTGTCAATTTTCTAAATTGCTCCATAGCTATTCTATACAAAAAAGAACAAAATGTCTTAAAAAAATGCTTTTTCATAAAAAATTATTACAAAAAAAAAACAAGAAGTCAGCCAAGTATTGGCTGACTTCTTGTTTTTTTTATTTAATTATTCAGCTAAACTAGCTTTTAACGCTTCAACTTTATCTGTTTGTTCCCAAGGTAAATCAATATCTGTTCGACCAAAATGACCATAAGCCGCAGTTTGTTTATAAATTGGGCGACGTAAATCTAGCATTTCAATAATACCTGCTGGACGTAAATCAAAGTTTTTACGAACTGCTTCGATTAATTTACTTTCTGGAAGATCACTCGTACCAAACGTATTAATAGAAATAGACACTGGTTGCGCCACACCAATTGCATAAGCTAATTGGACTTCTACTTTTTTCGCCAAACCAGCAGCAACAATGTTTTTCGCGATATAACGCGCAGCATAACTAGCAGAGCGGTCAACTTTGGTTGCATCTTTTCCAGAAAAAGCACCGCCGCCATGACGAGCATAACCGCCATAAGTATCAACGATAATTTTACGACCAGTTAAGCCGGCATCTCCTTGAGGGCCACCGATTACAAAGCGACCAGTTGGGTTGATAAAGTATTTTGTTTCATCATCTAAAAGTTCATGAGGAATCACCTCATTGATTACTTGTTCTTTAATATCTTTTTCGATTTGTTCTAAGGTTGTTTCATCATCATGTTGTGTACTGATGACGATCGTATCCACACGTTGTGGTTGACCTTGATCATCATATTCCACTGTTACTTGAGATTTTGCATCAGGACGTAAGTAAGGTAAGACTTTTTCCTTCCGCAATTCTGCTAAACGGCGAACCAAACGATGACTTAACGCGATCGGTAATGGCATTAATTCCGGTGTTTCGTCAACAGCAAAACCAAACATTAAGCCTTGGTCACCAGCACCAATATCGTCTTTTTCATCTTGATCACGCACTTCTAAGGCTGCGTCAACCCCTTGAGCGATATCAGGTGATTGCTCATCGATTGCTACAAGAACTGCGACAGTCTCTCCATCAAATCCATATTTTGCTCGTGTATAACCAATATCTTTCACAGTTTGACGAACAATTTTTTGGATATCTACATAAGCTGTTGTAGAAATTTCTCCAAATACTAGGACTAAACCAGTTGTTACGGATGTTTCACATGCCACGCGGGCCATCGGATCTTTCTCCAAAATCGCATCTAAAATTGCATCACTGACTTGGTCAGCTACCTTATCTGGATGTCCTTCTGAAACGGATTCTGATGTAAATAAATGTCTTTCTGTCATAATGTTATTCCCCCTAAATAGTTTCGGTTACAAGGCATCTTTAGTAAGTAACGACAATTACTTGCTAAATCCTTTCGGGAACTTGTAACAAAAACAGTATACCAGATATCTAAAAAAAAAGCTTAGGTTTTCAAGAAAATCATTAAATTACCTATATTTGCTTTTCCTATAACAAAAAACTTCCAGCCCCTTTCATCTGAGCTGGAAGTTTCTTGCTACTGTAAAATTTTCTCCGCGATAAAGTGTGTGTATTGCTCGCCACCTGCCACATTTGGATGAACTCGGTCATCATAAAACCAATCATCATGGGCGTTACTATAATTAAACCAGTCAATGACCGTTAAGTTATCGTATTTTTTGTCCATTTGACTAAGTAAACTATTCACTTGATTTTGCCATCTTCTAGTTGGGACGCGAACATTAATCCAATAAACTTTTCGATTACCTAACGCTTTCATAAATTCATCAAATTGTGCCTCTGTAAAAGGACCATTCGTACCTAAACTCACTAAAACAGTATCTTTGAGCATTTTCTTTTTGTCTAGTTCACCAATTAGTGAAATGCTACTATACAATTGACGGCCCACTTCCCCATCGATAATCATTTTAGGAAAAATATCTTGTAACCCGCTAGCACCATCTAGAATAACAGAATCACCAATAGTTGTGATTTCTAAATTCTGCGCTTTTTTTACTTGCTCTGGTGTGAGTTGTGTGGGTAGAACATCTTGGCTTTCACTCGGTTTTGTACTACTTTCTGTGGACGTGCTACTATTTTTCGTGCCACTTTCTTGGACTTCTTTTTTACGTTCTTCAATTTTTTGCTGATTTTTCGCAATATTTTTTTCTAGTTGCTCTTGTTGCGCACTTTTAGCGTTTGCTGGAGCCACAATTAAACCGAATACTGCAATCACGCTAATCACTGTCATAAAGGCCATTGTCCCTTTTTCACGAAGGTCCCACGGTTTCCGTAAAAACTCAGTGAATTGAGTCCAGACATCCTTATAAGACAATCGTGTCAGTGGATGTTCGATAAAACGATATGACAATTCGCTCACTACTAAAATTAATGCTATTTCAACCAATGAATGTAGAAAAACATGGTCCGATAAGGTCTTAATTTTGGCCTCATAAAAAATCATGATTGGGAATTGATACAAGTAAATGCCATAACTCCGTTTACCTATCCACGTAAAGACTGGATTCGTTAACCAACGATTCATATCTGCCCCTGGATGTGCAGTGACAGCCACTAAGACAGTGGCTGCCAAACTAATTAAAAACATGCCGCCGTAATAAACAAAATTTGTATGATCTGATAATGTTAAAAAGGCTAATACTAAAAGAATTAAGGCACTTAAACCAGCGCCATTTAAGATTTTTTTAGAGGCTTCTGGAATTTCTTCTTTCAAACGTGTGCTTGGCCAAACATACGCCAATGCACTACCTAGTAAAATAGAAAAAACACGTGTGTCTGTTCCATAATAGACACGTGTAGGATCTGCGCCAGGAACATATAAAACGGCCATCAGCGTCACCGAAATTAAGGCGCCGATTAAAACTAAACTGAAAATTCGACCGCGCTTACGAACAAAGCGTTCCAGAAGAATAAAAAGTAATGGCCAAATTAAATAATTTTGCGCTTCAACTGCCAATGACCAAATATGTACAAATGGCGATTGTGTCGCAAATCCATCAAAATAAGAAAACCCTTTAAAAATTTGCCACCAGTTGTTGTAATAAAAAACACTACTAGCGACAACGCTGCGAATATTGTTTAATAAATCCTGCTGAAAGAGTGTAATATAACTAACTGCACTTAAAAGCATCACAATTAATGCTGGATACAGCCGTTTCATCCTTCGCACATAAAATCCTTTTAAATCAATGGTCTGATTTTCTGCCCATTCTTGCCGCAACAAGTCGTTAATAAGATAACCTGAAACAACAAAGAAAATCGGAACACCTAAGTAGCCACCTCGCATGACTTGGGGAAAAAGGTGATACAAAATCACGCCAATTACAGCGATCGTCCGAATGCCATCAAAACCTGTAATATAGCGTTTTTTCTTGCTATTTGCTGTCTGATTCATTTGTGCTTTCCAACTTTTCTATAAAATTATTCTTTTCCTTTATTTAAAGAAGCAAGTAACTTTAATATACGTTTTTTCCTAGGAAATGGCAAGCAAACTTTGCCTCCTTTAGGCTTTTTTTACAATTCAAAAAACCAACATTTTTTAAAACGCAAAAAAACAACCAAAGCTTATGAAAATCACTCATAAGCTTTGGTTGTTTACTCATATCGTTTTCGTTTAGATGAAGATGGAATCCCTAAGGCTTCACGATACTTTGCCACCGTTCGCCGGGATATTTCCATGCCTGAATCTTTTAATCGCTCGACTAATTTTTGATCAGATAACGGTTTACTTTTTACTTCTTCATCAATTAATTTTTGTAGTTGCTTTTTAACCATCGTTGTTGAGACATCCTCGCCATCTTCTTCTGATGAAAGAATACTTGTGGAGAAGAATGAGCGCAATTCAAAGACGCCAAACGTGGTTTCTAGATATTTTCCATTGACCGCACGACTAACTGTCGATTCATGAATAGACAAAGCATCCGCAATTTCTTTTAAAGTCATTGGTTTTAATGGCCGATCTGCTTCTAAAAAGAAGGCTTCTTGGCGGCGCACAATTTCTTGCCCTACACGTAAAATTGTATCCCCCCGCTGATTCACTGCGCGCTCTAACCATTCAAATTCGTTTTTCTTATCCTTAATATATTCTTGGACTTCTTTGTCGTCAGTCTCTTGCATTCGTTTGAAATAATTTTCTTGAAAATTTAATGTCGGTCGACCGGCTTTGTTGGAAATCACCACTATTCGATCTTCCTTGATTCGGACAGTTAAATCTGGTCGAATATACAATTCCTCGGTCGCATCAAAAATATTCCCTGGCGCTGGCGATAACGTTTGTATATAATCAAAGATCAATTGAATTTCTGCTAATTCAATCCCGAATTTTTTAGCTAACGGGCCCCATTTACGACTCACTAAGGCATCAAACTCTTCCTCCAATAAAATATACGCTAAATTAGGCGCGGTATCGTCTCGTTCTGTTTGTAGCATCAAACATTCTTGTAAATTGCGTGCCCCCACACCTGCTGGATCTAGCTGTTGTAACAAAGTTAATGCATCTAGCATTTGAATGGCGCTTGCTTCGGTTTTCTCTGCCGCTTCTTCTAACGAAATCGTTAAATAACCATTCACGTCTATATATTCTACTAAAAACAAAACTAATGTTCGCAAGTATGTATCGCGGTAATTCAAATGAATTTGATCAATTAAAGACTCAAATAATGATAAATGATAGTCTGGAATTTGATTCATATAATTATTTTCTTCGTCTTGGTTGGTGTAAGAACGACTAGTGATCGGAAAATCTGTGGTGTACTGCGTGTCTACTTGTAAATCAATTAATGGATTCTCTAGTGCTTTCGCTTCAACAAAGGCAGCGAGTTCTTCCGTATTAAATTGTAAAATTTGAATGGATTGTTGAAGCTGTTGAGTCATGGCCAACTTCTGGACTTGTTTTTGTTGTTGGGACATTCGTTGCTCAAATTTCATTATTTTCGTCCTCCCTCTTGTAATTTTTGTCAATATCAGCTAAACTAGTATTCGTGCCGCGCCCTTAGTGTAGTGGATATCACGTAAGATTCCGGTTCTTGAGACGGGGGTTCGATTCCCTCAGGGCGCGTTATTTAAATATGTTGATTTATCAACGTTTCTGGACACTCTTTATTCATCTAAAGAGTGTTTTTTTCTTGTTTAGGAATGATTTTTCTATCCGTAGTTTTTTTAAATGTTGCTTGTGGCAAGCTCAATCGCACTTAACGCGACAACATTTGTTCTGCTTCAGCTACAAATCCAATAAGGTTAAAACTCCTCCGTTCCTATTGTAACGCATAACGTTTCCTTTTTCTATCTGCTAAACAAAGTATTACGACAAGCAAACACCTGCTTCTCTCTTAAAGATCCCTTTCTGATTATATAGTAAATTGCTTTTAATTTGTTAATTATTTTACCTAAAACTTAATACCCTAATTAAATAAAGAACCTGGGGCAAAAATCACTTTGGATTTTTGTCCCAGGCTTAAAACCTGATAATTGGCGGGAACAGAACCGTTCAGCTCCGTCCTCTAAAATACTTAATTAGAAATATGCTACCCGCAATCACACCAATTATGATTACTAGCCAAAATAACCCACTTACAAGTAACAGCTCAGTTAAGGTCATCTTCAGATTTTCCTCCTTTAAATGGCATCTGCTTTGTTCTGCTATATAATTAATGGCGAGATCAGACAACAGCTATCAAAAAAAAAACGGACCAACACGTGGTCCGTTTTCATTCATTATTAAGCTTTTACGATGTTCGTTGCTTGTAAGCCGCGTGGACCTTCTTCAGTATCAAAAGTTACTGCTTGGCCTTCGTCTAAAGTTTTAAATCCATCTGATTGAATAGCTGAAAAATGTGCAAATACATCATTACCATCTTCACCTGTAATAAATCCAAAACCTTTGTCTGCGTTAAACCATTTTACTGTACCGTTGTTCATATATATTTCCTCCTAGTGCATAAAAATATGCAAGTTATTGCAAAAAATGTTGAGTGGCAAAAGGAGAAGTATAGTTTTTAAATATATAACTCAAATTACTTATCAAAATTGATTACTTAATTACTATAACACATTTATTAGGAATAAACAATGCCCACGACTCTTCCTTGGACTTTCTAAAATAATCAAAGATGCGCTTGACAAAGCCCTAGCAAAAAACACTCCTATTCTCTCTATTTCCAGTTAGTTTTGTTTAACTTTAAATAATCACTACGCGCCAAATAATCAAATAGCGGAGCTAATCCTGGTGAAAAATTTACTTCCTCAAACCGCTTAATAAATTGTACGCCTTTAATTTTATTTGGTTCGTTCAGGGTCACTTTTCCTTGGGCTTGTTTGGCAAAATAAAAATGTCCTTGCCAAACGATTGAATCAAAAACAAGTGGTCCAGTAAAAATTTCTTCAAGTTCAGTAATTTCCACTGCTAATTCTTCTTTCATTTCACGAATCGCACATTCCAGCGCTGATTCACCAAGTTCTTGTTTTCCGCCAGGGAAATTCCATGTGTCTGGCCGATCTTTTAAAATAAGAATTTCATCAGATTGATTTTTAAGAAGTACTCGCGAAAATTCTTTTTTCATTTCGTTTAACCCTCTTCTTCATTTTTTATTGAGAAGCCACACTTGGTAGCATAAAAATATAATGCAAAATACGATCCGCATACGACGGATTTTTTTCAAAGTCATTGACTTCTTCATTGACTAACTCCAAATCATCGGTAATCACTCCAGCAACGTCCATAAAGAGCATTTTACTCAATACCTCTGAGTCATTAACTGTCCAAGCATAAACTGCTTTTTTCTGTTGGTCAGCTTTTAAAATGAAGGTATCATTCAACGTAGTAGCTTCCATTGTATACAAATCAGCTTGTGTTTCTGGAAAAGTGAAATTATAGGGCAAAATAAAACTAACTTTTACTTTTGATTTGGCTTTTTTAAACGCTTTGATCACATTGTAGTCGAGAGATTGAACCTGATGGTTATTCTTTATCAGAGGACGTTCATATTTTTCAATAAAGTTAGAAAGCGCACCTTGACTATCTTGTTTAGACGTTTTAATTTCTACTAGTAATTTTTGTTTGGCTTGGTTTGCTTTCGCTAAATAATCATCAAAACTGGCAATTGGTGCTTCTTGGCCATTTTCTTTAACGGTCATTTTTGTTAATTCAGCCAACGTAAATTCTTGCGGCGTGCCATCAACGCCGGCGAGTTCTTGAAGGTTTGCATCATGCATCACAACAAATTGATGGTCTTTGGTTTCTTGAACATCAATTTCAATATAATCTGGTTTAAATTTAATGGTTCTTTCCATAGCAGGAATGGTATTTTGTACGCCATTACTATTGGTGACCCCTCGATGCGAAATAATCAAAGGTTTTGATTCTAATAGCCCTGTTAAGTAAACAGCGTTGAAAATTATATAGCCGCCAAAAATGGTGAATAGTCCTAGGCCCATCCCGATAGTCACTAATTTATTACGTTTCGTTTCTTTGTCAAAGGCAACTTTTGTCGTCGTTTCTGCTTGAACATTTAATTGTGTATATAAGAAATTAATCAGTAATACTGAAAGCCAAGCATTAGAGACAAACTGTAAAAATTGGACAACGGTTAAATTTAAAATCCCACCTAGCAAGCTAATGGTATCGCTCAAGGTATCTAACTTCAACTGTAGAAGATAAAGTAACACATAAATAACATACATTGAAACAAATACCGCGATCGTCACAAATGCAATATTACGAATAATGAACCATAATCGTTTGTTTGTCATTGACCAACTAGCCTTAACTGCCTCGCCCGCTTTTTTTCTCTCCAGAATCATTAATGGAAGCGTGTAAATGAAACGAATAGCTAAATACCAGACTAATAACCCAAAGGCCAGTAACCCCACCAAGTAAGGAATTCGTTGGGACAAAAATTCAACAATAAAATCTGGAATCACAAATTTCGTCAATAGATTACTTTGGAAAATCAGGTTACCAAAAGGGACAATGACAACAAAATAACCGAAAAAGAATAACCACGAACGGGCACCTTGCTTTTTAAGAACCTTAAAAGATGCCTTGGTAACTCCTTTAAAATGAAAGCGATGGTCTTGCCGTATTTGAAAAATCCCTAATAATAAAAAGGTAAACTGATAAAAAACTGCACCTAAAAAAAGTAACAACAAGAGAATTAATAACACCAGAGCAAGCGGCTTTTCTAACAATAAATTCAGGTTATTAAACGAAAGATAAGGAATACCTTGAGTTTTTAGTGCGTTGGAAGTAGCCCAACTAAAAGCCCCACCCACCAATAATAATAAGACATTTAAAGTAAAAAATAACCATAAATACTGCAAGATGTCTTTAAAAAATTGCCTTGTTCCATTTTTAAATGTTTGCCAAGCAGACATACAAACTCCTCCATTCTAAAAGTATCTGATTAAAGTTCTTCCATACGAATCCTAAATAAAACAACGGCAATCCAAATTGAAATAAATGATGGCAAAATAACAATAATGATTGCGACTGGCTCATCAATAGTTCCTTGTAACGTATTTTTTACTTCTGAAGAAACAATAAACTGATCAAAAATCACTTGATAAATAGTAACATAAATCAATACCCATTGAATATAATATTCAATTATTTTCATTAAAGCGATAGGTAAAACAATTTTTTTCGTCGTTAAATTCAATAAAAAATATAACAAAAGACTCGTACTGATGATAACGACTATCCCTAAAAGAAATAACGACTCTAACCGCTGCCCTATTACGTTTGCAACGCCTATTGTTAATAATAAATACATAGCTACCGAAATTAAGATGCTCACACTTAGCATAACAGAAAACAAAAGTAATGCCTTAAGAAAAAGCCACTTATCAACTCTTTTATTTCCAATCAATAAACCTAAAAGAATCACCGACAAAAGTAAAATCAATTCAATCATTCGTTCCTCCTCCCAAAACAAATGAAAACAAATTCATATGTTCGCGTTTATTTTATCAAACTAAAATGTATTTATAAAACATTTCACATGTTATTTAATAAACGGCTAACACTATAAAAAAGACAAATTTCCTAATAAAGGAAACTTGCCTTGTCTTTTTATTCTTTTTACTTCGTTATTTTTTGATAGTTTGCGAATAATTGATTCGCATCTCCTTCTCCATCAATTTTCTTGAGATGGCCGTTATCTATTTTAAACATAGATGGCACATGTAAAACTTTATTTTCTCGGATAAATGTTGACCATTCCTTCATGGTCTCTTTGTTGGTTAATTCTACATAGTAAACCTGTTTAGGTGCTTGTAATAGTTTCTCGAAATTCTGACAATCTGAACAGTTTTTCTTTTTTAAAACAACATAAAATGTTTCGCCAGAGTGTTTTTTTTCTTGATACTCATTAAAACTTAGTTCCTTTTTATGCGGAATAAATGTAAAACCTACCAACAAACTAAGTAACAAAATTAACAGACTGAACGAAATTTTTTTATTCATGTTTTTTCTTCCTTTTTAGTTTGTCTAATTTTTTCTTTTTTTATTTTTTGTTATGCCAAAGCTAATAGCCACTATAAGGACAATTAAACCTGCGATCATGTAAAGTGGATTTACTGTTGTATTAGTCATTGGTAAATGAATTCCTTTACTTGCTGATTTTCCAAAATTGACTGGGTTCGTTGGCGCTTGATGATTTGTAGGCGTCAACGGTTTCTTCGGTTTTAGCGGTTGTTTAGGTTCAGGTTTTTTTGGATCTTCTGGTGTTGGTGCAGGCGGTGTCACTGTTGGTTTGTTGGAATGTAACACGTCACCTTCATTGCCAAAGTTTAAGTCGGCTTGGTTGGGAATCCCGCCTTGTTCAATATAAGGCGCTAATTCTTCATCGGTTGCGCCGTCTTTAATTTTAGTTGTAATAGTCATTGTGTACGTATGACCACTCAAATAGTCATAGCTGTCATCTTTTTTATTCATTTCAAAAGTTACTTTGTTATTTTCTTGTGTTACTGTGCCATTAGCTGTAACATCTTTGCCATTTTCATCTGTGATTTTTACATCAGTGATGTCTAACACTTTATTAATGTCATCTACCATGCTGGCTTGGGTCCAAGTGCTTGTTTCGTTACCAAAGGCTGTTTTGACATGCCAATCGAAACTATCTTCACGATTGGTTAAATCTAAGTGCTCTTGATTTTCGATATCTTTTGTAATCGTTGGATCTTCTGGCGTTGGTGCAGGCGGTGTTACAGTTGGTTTGTTGGAATGCAACACGTCCCCTTCGTTGCCAAAGTTTAAGTCCGCTTGGTTGGGAATCCCGCCTTGTTCAATATAAGGCGCTAATTCTTCGTCCGTTGCGTCAGCTTTAATTTTAGTGGTGATAGTCATTGTATATGTGTGACCACTCAAATAGGCATAACTATCGTCTTTTTTATTCATTTCAAAAGTTACTTTGTTATTTTCTTGTGTTACTGTGCCGTTAGCTGTAACATCTTTACCATTTTCGTCGGTGACTTTCACATCAATGATATCTAGCACTTTATTAATGTCATCCACCATGCTGGCTTGGGTCCAAGTACTGGTTTCGTTGCCAAAGGCTGTTTTGACATGCCAATCGAAACTATCTTCACGATTGGTTAAATCTAAGTGTTCTTGATTTTCGATATCTTTTGTAATCGTTGGATCTTCTGGCGTCACGTCACACGCATGCGCATTGTCATTTTTAGGAATCATCGCTTCTGGAAATTCCTTAGCAATTGTTCCTTGATTCATTGTCCCACTACTTACAAGGGTTGCTGCATCAATCGCTGTATTTTCTTTGACTTCGTAGTGAATCGTGATGTTTCCTACGTAACCTTCTGTACTAGTTGCTGAAATGGTTTGTCCGTTAATTTGAACAGGCACATCATTTCCAGCATCGTCCGTAGCGGTTGCCGATTGAATCTCAAATTGATTGGCAATCGTTAATGAAGCTGTCGCTGGTGCCGATTGTGCCAGACGATCTTTAACAATTTGTTTTAATTGGGTTGTAAAATCATCAATAGATTGGCTTGTAATAAAATCTTCTGGTGTGCTAGACCCTTGTTGCAACTCTTGTTTTACAAAAGGACCCACTTCTGTTTTATATTTATCAAAGTATGAATTTACTGAACTTAAAGATTCAACACTTTCCCAATACGCATTAATCATTTCATAGCCTTGGTTAGTAATTTCTTGGTTTAACGCTAAAACTTCTGCTGCTGCACCTTGGTAGTCATTACTATATTCCACTGAGACTTGAAGAGGATGTCTTGGATCTGGATATTCATTGATTGAATCATTGGTATTGGTCTTATGCAAGTAACCATCTAAACGTGTATTAGCGACCCCATCTGTCACTAATAGGAAATACGTTTTTCGATTCGTTAAATCTCCGTGGGTTTGATTGTACGTATCTAAAGCGAGTTTCAATCCTGGGGCGGTTGGCGTACCACCATACGTCCGAACGGCTCCAAAACCAGAGACAAATTGGCTTTTATCATAAGTCAATTGCGTATTGACGCGCACATTCATGTCATAATCAGCTGAATTAATTTTTGTCTTTCCATCAGGAAACATAAATTGTTTTCCGCCGCGATATGAAGCCAGCATCACGCGGTCTTGATCAGATAAGCCTTGAACCACTTCATCAATCGCTTGTCTTACATGTGGAAAATTATCTGAAAAACTACCACTAGCATCTTCAACAACTACTAAATCGACTGGTTCCGTTTCACCCGCTTGAACTGGGAAAGTAGCTTGTCCTTCCAATATCCGTTTACAATCAGCCAGACTGTCGTCTTTCACTTTCACCGTATTGGTCATTCCTTCTGTATCTCCTGCTTTAACCGCTCCTTCAGCTAAAGCCAATGTGGGACTGAAATTTCCCACAACTGTTCCAGCGACAATCACCATTGTCGATAATAATTTCGTTGCTTTCTTAAACATTTTAATCCTCCCTATTTTCTTTCGCTAGTGTTTGGGACACTTGCTTCTCTTTACTTCAACTACAGCTCCTTAAATCTTTCATCAAGTCGATGTGTCCCCTTGTTTTTGTGACACATCTCTTACTCAATTTCTGATTCTATCACCTTTATAGGCTAAAACTTGGCAGTATTCGGCTCTTGAAAACGTAAAATTTGTCTTTTAAAAATTAATGAAAAGACTATCCACTGACAAAGTTGGTTTTCACTTACTTTTTGACACCTGATTCCTTTTAAAAGTCTTTTTTTACACAAAAAAAGTAAAAGAACCTTTACAATCCTTTTACTTAATTGTTAGATGCTATTCATAATTTTCTTAGTTTTTTTCTATACGCTGAATAGTTTAGCCCGTTTATTTCAACAATATTTGACGTTAGTCAGCCGTTTCGTTATAGTTAAAGAAAAGGCTTTTTGGTAGGAGTGAATACGATGAATGAGTGGCCCCATCAGTTAATGACGCTTTTAACCCCACTTTTTGAGCTATGTATTTTAGGACTGAATGTTTTTTCGATTATTGTTTTAGTTTGGGGTGTTTGTTTAGCAGGAAAAGATTTCATTAAAAGTGAACGACAAAATCAAAGCCGCTTTACCTTAACCAAAATGAATACGTTCATCAAAAACTTCCTTGGTAGCTACATTCTGTTAAGTTTAGAAATTTTAATTGCTGCTGATATTATTGAATCTATTGTTAAACCAACTTTTCAAGATATTTTGAAATTGGCAACCTTAGTGATTATCCGTACAGTTATTTCTTATTTCTTACATAAAGAAATTGAAGACACTATGACCGATATGGAACAACAAGAAAAAGAACCAGATACCCAAAAAAATTAGTGGGTACGCTGGTTCTTTTTTATTTAATCGCTTTAAAATAATGAAGTGGTTCGTTAGACAAACGCTGCATTTTACGTTTTTTATCTTCAATAATTGCTAGAATCTCGTCTGAAAAATTTTCTAAAATAACACGGCCGCCTTTATAGGTGTGCCCACCCATTTCAGCAACTTCGCTGGCCGTCAAAATGACTTTACGATGCGCAATTTTTTTGAAAAATTCTTCAATTAAGTACGTCGGTAAGTAAAAATTATTTTGAGCAGAAAATGATTCCAAATAAATAAAATCATCGATGCTGATGAAACAATCATCCATCGATAAGTATTCAATTGATCTGTCTATATATAATTCACGCTTTTGTAAAATTTCTTTGACTTTTTTATTTAATAAATTCAATGATTCAATTTCTTTAACCAAATGTTCTAGTTCACGATAACGTACTTCTTTTCGCTCTTTGTAAGATGAATGTAAGGCGGCACTTGCTGTGACTATTAGCGCACCGACGATTACACCGACCATTCCGGCGATAAAAACAAACATATTTTTCCCCTCGCTCTTTTCTAATTTTCCATTTTAGTATAACATAATCCAAAAGTTTCGGATAAAAAATGACACAAAATTTTTCAAGCGACTTCGTTGACCTTTATTGACCAAAGAGGTATACTTTTCATAGGCATTCAAAGTGCTTTGTGATAGAATGACTTTAAAAGTTTCTTTATATAGGAGGATTTACTTATGAATTTAATTCCAACAGTTATTGAACAATCATCTCGCGGTGAACGTGCTTATGACATTTACTCTCGTTTATTAAAAGACCGCATCATTATGCTAAGCGGCCCTATCGATGATAATGTGGCAAACTCAGTGATTGCACAGTTATTATTCTTAGATGCCCAAGATTCAGAAAAAGACATTTACTTGTACATTAACTCTCCTGGTGGCAGCGTTTCTGCAGGCTTAGCGATTTTCGATACCATGAATTTCGTTAAAGCGGATGTCCAAACGATCGTATTAGGAATGGCGGCTTCAATGGGTAGCTTCTTATTAACAGCTGGTCAAAAAGGCAAACGTTTCGCTTTACCAAATGCGGAAATCATGATTCACCAACCACTTGGTGGCGCTCAAGGGCAAGCAACAGAAATTGAAATTGCTGCTCGTCACATTTTAGATACTCGTCAACGTTTAAATTCAATTTTAGCTGAACGAACTGGCCAACCAATTGAAGTGATTGAACGTGATACCGATCGTGATAACTATATGACTGCCGAACAAGCAAAAGAATATGGTTTAATCGATGAAGTAATGGAAAATAGTAGCGCCTTAAATTAAAAATAAAAAAATGGAAACAGCGACTGTCGCTGTTTCCATTTTTTTTATTTTTCAATGTATCCTCGTAATTCTTCTTCAGTAACACTTTCGTCAAAGATATGCTCACCAATGACGATCGTTGGCACAAATTGAATGTGCGCCGCATTGGCTTCAGCAATCACTGCGGAAACAAGCGTTGCATCTTTTTGTTCTTTTAAGCCCAGATTTTTTTCAGCATACGTCGCTACTTCTTCTAAGGTTAAGTTTCCCCATTCATCTTGCGTAGCAAACATTTTATGCAATGCTGACAGTGCTTGTTCAGGCGCTGAATAGTCAATGTAGTGATGCATCACATTGCCGCGTTGTAAACTTTCTTTTTCTTTATCAAACAACTTAATGATACGTTCAACTTTACCACTTTTGACAGATTGTGCTAACAGTTCCTCAGACTCTTCAAACCATTTTCTGCAATAAGGACAGCGAACATTGATAAATTCTATCATTTTGACAGGGGCATTTCGCTCACCAATGTGAAGCCCTGTTTCTGTGTTAACTTTTGTTGCATCAATTACTGAAATATCCATAAAAAACCTCATCCTTTCAAACCTTTATTTCTCTTTTAGTATACCGTTTTTCAATAAAAAAATCATAAGACACGAATTCAAATTTTCTGAATTCGTGCCTCTGTTCACTTTTTTAACGATTAATCGAACGAGCCATTCTAGCAACAGTATGTCTTTTCCCACGTATCGCATCAGAAAGCTCTTTAATATTTTCAATACCAACTAAGCCCATATTGGCATCGCCAATATGTTGAATATCTACGCCTAAAATTTTATTTCTAATGCCGATTGCTTGGATAACTTCAGGTTGAGCACTTTCTTGTGAAGTTCCAATGGCACTCATAACTAATTTTCCTTTTGAATGTGCAAAATCCACAACTTCTTTGACTTGTTGATCATCGATGCCCCAAACCGTGCCGACTGCTGGGACTAAGACAATATCAGCGCCCGCTTCAATAAATTGTTCAGCTGATTTTAAACTGACCACTGGTTCATCTACGCCTGAACTGTGCATTTTTCCGGCAATAATGATACCGTCAAAATGTTTTTTGGCTAAGGCCACGTTCTTAGCAATCAAGTCGTTGGTCACGCCAGTTCCTGGATTACCTGTCAATAAGATAAAATCCAAACCCAGTTCATTGGCTTTTTTGAAAGTAGCTGCCGATGCTTTTCTACCTGGTTCAATCGAAACTCTCGTTGAAGCTAAGTCTAAATTTTCATCAACAGGTTCGACATTCATGCCAATCGGTAAACCGACTAGTTCTTTCAAACGATGAACAACCTCATCATTAGGGACACATGTTTCCGCAGTATATTGCCCTTCATAAGCGGCTACTACAATCGGTTGATTAACATCGAAAACATTCAATAAAATCATGTCTGCGCCATATGCTTTTGACATTTCCGCACAAGTGATATCACCTGCTACGGATGGATGAACTACCACATTTTCCGATAAAATTACGCGCCCTTCGCTCGCTTTAATACTCTGAAACAGCTCTTCTTTTGACATCCGTTTGATTTCTGATGCATTTGCACTAATTAATCGTTGAACCATTTTGACCCCTCCAATAGTTTTTAATGTTTTAGTTAAAAACAGCAATAAGTAATCGCTTGCATTTTATTACATGCAACATTCGTGCCAACGTCGTTTCTTTAAACCACAGGTAAACACTACATTTCAGTACTACACACTTTTTGCACACTTTATTTTTTTTACACGCTTAAAGAAAAAGTGAAGGATAGCACTTCAAACGGAAATGTTATTCTTCACTTCTGGAGCAGAAAAGTTACGCACTTTTTTCTCGTAATTTTTCTGCAAATTCATTAATTTTTCGAATACGATGATTAATACCTGACTTAGAAATAGCTCCTGAAGGAATCATTTCCCCTAGTTCTTTGAGACTAACTTCTGGATACTCTAACCGTAATTCTGCGATTTCCTGAAGTTTCTCTGGTAATGACGTCAGCCCTACTGTACTTTCAATAAATTGAATATTTTCAATTTGTTTTGAAGCCGCATCAATGGTTTTATTTAAATTCGCTGTTTCGCAATTTACTAAACGATTTACTGAATTCCGCATATCACGGACAATCCGGACATCTTCAAATTTCAACATAGAGTTCGTGGCACCAATTAATGTTAAAAAGTCGGCAATTTTTTCAGCACCTTTTAAATAACAAATATACCCATTTCGGCGTCCCAATGTTCGAGCGTTTAAGTCATAGTAATTCAACATCTTACAAATATCATTATTGTGTTCTTCATAAATTGAAAAAATTTCTAAATGATAGCGACTTGTTTCCGGATTATTAACTGATCCAGAAGCCATGAAGGCTCCACGTAAATAGGAACGCATTTTTTGCGCGTTACCCATGATTTCATTTGACACATTGCCATTAAAAACGACCCCATCCATAATATCCAAATCAGCTAGAATTTTTTGTGTATCTTGTTTTAGACGCACAATGTAAACATTATTTTTCTTTAGTTTCATTTTTTTACGAACTAATAATTCTGCTTGTGCATGGTAATGATCTTTCAGCAATGAATACATTCGACGAGCAATTGCAGCATTTTCCGTTTGTACATTCAAGACAAACTGTTGATTAACTAAGCTAAGTGAGCCGTTCATCCGAATTAATGCTGCTAATTCTGCTTTCGCGTGTTCTCGATGGACTTCTAAACCAGTCAACTCTTTTTTGACATCCGAGGCAAAAGACATCTAAGCTCCTCCTCTCTTGATTCTTTTGATTAATTAATATTTCGTTCCAAATACGATACGGAAAAGTTCTTCAACAACTTTTTCCCCATCATGAAAAACTCCGCCATCTCTTAATTCTAAAAAGTCTGTCGAAATGACTCGGCAACCTTCTTCACGTAATCCTTGAAAATCATGCTTTACTTGAACTAAATATTCATCATAAATTTCAGGATCCATATAATTTTCTGGTACTTTTTCTGTGTTAACCAACACTGTATCAACAAACTGCGCTTGTAGATGCTCGTTTAAGACACGAACATGATCGGCATCCGTAAAATGTTCCGTTTCCCCTTTTTGGGTCATGATGTTACAAATATAGACTACTTCGGCTGCCGTTTGTTTGATGGCTTCACCAATTTCTGTAATAACTAAATTAGGTAAAATACTTGTAAAAAGACTCCCTGGTCCTAACACGACCATGTCTGCTTCTTCAATTGCTTTGACGACTTTGCGCGCAGCTCTTGGCTGTTCTTCTCCGTGTGTATTTGTCACAAACACATGGTCAATTGTCTTGCGATCCAGTGCAATTTTTGATTCTCCCACCGCCACTGAGCCATCTTTAAATACGGCATGTAACGTTAATGGCCGTTCTGATGATGGATAAATCCGTCCATCAACATGCATCATTTTTGAAAGCAATTGAATCGCTTCATACGTACTTCCTCTCATTTCTGAGACAGCAGCAATGATTAAATTACCGATTGCATGATTGGCAAAATGACTATCTGATTTATCAAAACGATATTGAAAAATATCTTCATATAATTGTGGCATATCTGACAATGCCACTAAAACATTTCTTAAATCTCCCGGAGGTGTCATGTTATTAATAGAGGAACGAAGCTCGCCACTACTACCGCCATCATCAGCGACCGTTACGACGGCAGTAATATCAACACTTTGATTTCTTAAACTTTTTAAAATTACTGGCAAGCCTGTTCCACCACCAACAACCACAATCTTCGGTTTACGAATTCGATAGGTTTTCATTAAGAGCGATTAACCGTTTCTTTTCTTTTTAAGCGGTCGCGGTGGGTAATATTTACATGGTAATCTTCCTCTTTTAATTCAGCGCCAACACGTTCTGTCAATGCAACAGAGCGATGTTGTCCGCCAGTACAGCCAATTGCAATGGTGACGCTACTTTTACCTTCTTTTTTATATCCAGGTAAGACTGTTCGCAGTAAATCGATAAATTTTGTATAAAATTCATCTGTTTCTGGGAAGCCCATCACATAATCATAAACAGGTTGATCCATTCCAGTTAATGGCCGTAGTTCATCAATATAATGGGGATTAGGTAAAAAGCGAACATCCATAACGATATCTGCATCAATCGGCAAACCATATTTAAAGCCGAAGGACACCATTTCCACTCGAAATTCGTGTGTCTCTCTCGTTGCTAGTTCTTTATTCAAACGTTCCCGCAATTGACGAGGGGACAAGTCCGTGGTATCAATAACCAACTGAGCATCCGCCTTGATTTCTTCCAGCATTGCACGTTCTTTACGAATACCTTCTGTCACTAAACCATCCATCGCCATTGGATGCGCACGCCGTGTCTCTTTATAACGAGAAACCAACTCTTCATCGGTGGCATCTAAAAATAAAATCGTTGTATCAATAAAATTAGTATTTTCAAGTTCGACTAACATATCCTGAATTTCTCTAAAGAAGGTCCGTGAACGTAAATCAATCACTAACGCAATCTTGGTAACTTTTCCAGATTCTTTAATTAATTCCCAAAATTTTGGGATTAAGCTTGGTGGTAAATTGTCGATACAGAAATAGCCCATGTCTTCAAAGCTTTGAACAGCGACTGTTTTTCCAGCGCCACTCATTCCTGTAATAATAACCAGTTGTAAATTTTCTGGCATATTCAACACTCCCTTCACTTGCATCACTATATTATAACACCCCGGGCGTATCAAAGAAAGCTTTTCAATCATTCTTATAAAGATTTCTATTCTTTCATAGAAAAACAGCATTGACATTTTTGTCAATGCTGTTTTAATTGCTGAATTATACTATATAACTCTGTGTTATTTTAATACAAACTCAATTTCTGTTTTATCAGTAAAATTAGCTTCAAACTCAAATTGTTTTACTTGTTCATTCACGGCTAACTTTTTCGTAATGTGTTCTTTAATTTGTTCATTTGTAGCTGTTTTGATTGACAATCCATCTAAAAGAGTCATGATTTTGTCTTGTGCTGCCTTACCTTCTAATTCTAAATCAGCAGATTCATCTTCATACGTTGCTTCAATTGTTCCGTTCGATTTTATTTCATAGGTGAACTCAATTTCATTTTCGTCGTATTCGATTTCTACATCAATCTCTTGAAGACTGGCAACAGTTGGTGTCGGTGTGGTTAGTTCATTGTCTGCTGTTTCATGGTCCCCACCAACTTCAGGAGTTACAGTTTCCCACTTAAAGGTACCAATTTTAGCTGTTGCTAGATAGGGATTATTAATGGTAATGACTTTCAATTGAAGGTCTGAATGGTTGGCGATATCTGTTAAAATCCCCAGAGCCTGATATGTATTTTGTGTAAAACGTGTCGCAATATTTTGCGCATCAATTGTGGAATAGCCTAATGTTTCCCAGGTGATTTGTTGCTTTAATTCCTGATGAACGGCTTGTACTGTCGCCGGCTCCAATTGAATGCCCGTTGCTTCTTTTAAGTCTTTCTTGGTAAAGCCCATTACTTTTTCATGGTCTGATTGTGAAATTAAGGTCGCTGCTTCCATTGTGTTACTATGTACAAAAGGTGTGATTCCGATAGCTAAGACCATTCCTGCTGTTAATAAACCTGTTGTTATTTTTTTGTTTTTCATTTAAGACTTCCCTTCGTGTTCATTGTTATTTTGTTAACAAACATAGTATATCTTTTAATTACACATTAAGTCAACATTTATTTTTAATTTTCGTTAAAAAATATTTGTTATTTTATAATAAAAGAACCTTGTTTCCCATAAAAACAAGATTCTTTATCTAATCATTAATGTTTATTTCAGAACACGTTTTAAATAATATCCTGTGTAACTGTCTTTGACTTTAGCAACTTCTTCTGGTGTTCCTGTCGCCACGATTGTCCCACCACCGTCGCCACCTTCTGGCCCTAGATCAATCACATGATCCGCAGATTTGATGACATCCAAGTTATGTTCAATCACTAAAACGGTATTGCCCGTTTCCACTAAACGCTCTAATACTAGAAGCAACCGCGCAATATCATCGGTATGCAAGCCTGTTGTTGGTTCATCCAGAATATAAAAGTTTTTCCCATTAGAATTTTTATGAAGTTCACTCGCTAGCTTCATCCGCTGTGCTTCTCCACCAGATAAAGTAGTTGCTGGCTGCCCCAATGTCACATAGCCTAAGCCTACATCCACAATTGTTTGCAATTTACGATGAATTTTAGGGATATGTTTGAAAAATTCTACGGCATCTTCCACCGTCATATCTAAAATATCAGAAATGTTTTTGCCTTTATAATGAACTTCTAACGTCTCAGAATTATAACGTTTGCCATGACAAACTTCGCAAGGCACATAGACATCAGGTAAAAAGTGCATTTCAATTTTGATGATACCATCCCCGCGACAAGCTTCACAACGGCCACCTTTGACGTTAAAACTAAAGCGGCCTTTTTTATAACCACGAACCTTGGCTTCATTTGTTTGGGCAAACAAATCGCGAATGTCATCAAAAACACTAGTATAAGTCGCTGGATTACTTCTTGGTGTTCGACCAATCGGACTTTGATCAATGTCAACAATCTTTTCAATGGCTTCATAACCAGTGATACTTTTGTGTTTCCCAGGTTTATTGGAATTACGATTTAATTTTTGGGCCAGTGCTTTTTTCAAAATTTGATTGACTAAAGTACTTTTCCCTGAACCTGAAACACCTGTGACAGCAACAAATTCACCGAGCGGAAATTCAACACTGACATTTTTTAAATTATTTTCACTGGCACCAGTGACTTTGATCGCTTTGCCATTACCTTTGCGACGTTCTTTTGGTACAGGAATCACTTTTTTCCCAGAAAGATATTGTCCGGTCAATGAATGCGGATTTTTAGCAACCTCTTCCGGCGTACCAGCGGCTACAATTTCACCGCCCAGATGTCCAGCGCCAGGTCCCACATCAATCAAGTAATCCGAAGCCATCATTGTATCTTCATCGTGTTCCACCACAATTAATGTATTGCCTAAGTCCCGCATTTTTTTCAATGAGTCAATCAAGCGGTCATTATCTCGTTGATGCAAACCAATTGATGGTTCATCTAAAATGTAAAGGACGCCTGATAAGTTTGAGCCAATTTGTGTTGCTAAGCGAATTCTTTGTGCTTCTCCACCAGAAAGTGTACCAGCAGCTCGACTTAAGGTTAAGTAATCTAACCCGACATTTTTTAAGAAGGTTAACCGATCTTCGACTTCTTTTAAAATTGGCCGAGCAATCGTTGTTTCTTGTTCAGATAAAGACACACCTTCAAAAAATTGGACCGCATTTTTTATTGCTAATTCACTGACTTCACCAATGTGCGTGCCATTGATTTTTACAGCTAAAGCTTGCGGATTCAAACGATACCCTTGACAGCTTCGACAAGTCAATTCTGTCATGTATAACCGCATTTGATCTCGTGTAAAATCGCTATTTGTTTCATGATAACGTCGTTTAATATTTTTTAAAATCCCTTCAAATGGCACTTCCACATCACGAACACCACCAAAGTCATTTTCATAATGAAAATGAAAGTTTTTCTCGCCAGAACCATTTAAAATAATTTCTTGTTGGTCTGCAGGTAATTCTTCAAACGGCGTATCCATATCAATCCCAAAACTGGTGGCTGCTTGCTCCAACATTTGTGGATAATATTGGGAACTAATAGGGTTCCACGGAACAATGGCTCCTTCTCTCAAGGTTTTAGTGGGATCTGGAATCACTAAGTCTTTGTCCACTTCTAATTTAACACCTAAACCATCACAATCGGGACAAGCGCCAAATGGTGCATTAAATGAAAACAAGCGCGGTTCCAATTCACCGACTGTGAACCCACAATAAGGACAAGCATAATGTTCACTAAACAACATCTCTTCTTGACCAATCACATCAACAATTGCGTAACCTTCAGCTAAACGCAAAGCCGCTTCAAACGAATCAAACAACCGAGAGCGAATGCCTTCTTTCACAACGATACGGTCAATCACAATCGCAATATCATGTTTTTTATTTTTTTCAAGTTCTGGTGCCTCACTAACATCATAAGTTTCACCATCCACCCGCATTCTGACATACCCTTCACGTTGGATCATTTCAAACACTTTTTTATGTTGGCCTTTTTTCTTGACCACAACAGGCGCCAAAATTTGAATTTTTGTTCGCTCTGGTAGCTCTAAAACTTTATCAACCATCTGTTCAACAGACTGACTGGTAATTTCAATATGATCGTTAGGACAAATTGGATGACCTACCCGAGCAAATAACAATCGTAAATAATCATTGATTTCTGTGACCGTCCCCACCGTTGAGCGCGGGTTTTTACTTGTCGTCTTTTGATCAATTGAAATAGCTGGACTTAAACCATCGATGCTGTCAACATCTGGTTTATCCATCTGTCCCAAAAATTGTCGCGCATAAGCAGAGAGACTCTCTACATAACGTCGTTGGCCTTCTGCGTAAAGCGTATCAAATGCTAATGAACTTTTGCCAGAACCAGATAGTCCAGTTACAACAACCATTTTGTCACGAGGAATCGTGACATCAATATTTTTTAAGTTATGGGCGCGTGCACCATGAATCACAATTTTATCATTTGCCATATATGTTCTCCTTTTACTAAATCTCTTACGTCAAATCATTTCAAGTCATTCTATAGAGAAAAGATTAGTAAAAGATACGATGGTTCATCGTATCTTTTACTTAATCCGTTGGTTGACTTATTTGGCAGCTTTCAATTCAAGAATGGTATCTCGTAATGTGGCTGCAGTTTCGAAGTCTAACGCTTTGGCCGCATCTTTCATTTCTCTTTCAAGTTTCATTAATAAATCAGCTTTTTCTTGTCTTGATAAATCTTCATATGATTTATCCAATTGAACCACGGTTTCATCTTTATCAGCTGTTTTGGAAATAGAAATCAAATCACGAATTTCTTTAATAATTGTTTTTGGTTCAATACCATGTTCTTCATTATATGCTTCTTGGATTGCCCGACGTCGTGCCGTTTCATCCATAGCTCGTTGCATCGAATCGGTGATTTTATCTGCATACATAATGACTTTTCCTTCGGCGTTCCGGGCAGCCCGTCCCATCGTTTGCACTAATGAGCGTTCACTACGTAAGAAGCCTTCTTTATCCGCATCTAGAATCGCAATTAAGGAAACTTCTGGCACATCGATTCCTTCACGTAATAAGTTAATACCTATTAGAATATCAAATTCACCTAATCGTAAATCGCGAATAATCTCCGTTCTTTCCAGTGTTTTTATATCACTATGCAAATATTTAACTTTTAAGCCTAATTCTTTGAAATAGTCGGTTAAATCTTCGGCCATTTTCTTCGTTAAGGTTGTGACAAACACCCGCTGATCTTTTTCGATCCGTTCATGAATTTCGCCCACCAAGTCATCAATTTGACCCATAATTGGGCGGATTTCTACTTCTGGATCTAGTAAACCTGTTGGTCGAATGATTTGTTGAACAACAGTCTCTGTTTGTTCCATTTCATAAGGGCCTGGTGTTGCCGATACATAAACAATTTGGTTTACATGTTGTTCAAATTCTTCTAAACGAAGCGGTCGGTTATCAAGTGCACTTGGTAAACGGAAACCATAGTCCACTAACATTTGTTTCCGTGCTCGGTCGCCATTATACATTCCTCTAATTTGCGGCATTGTTACATGAGACTCATCGATTACAAGTAAGAAGTCATCTGGGAAAAAGTCCAACAGCGTATATGGCGGCTCTCCTTCTTGACGACCATCCATATGTCGAGAGTAATTCTCAATCCCTGACGTATAGCCCATCTCTCTCATCATCTCAATATCATAGTTAGTTCGCTGTTCCAAACGTTGAGCTTCCAATAATTTGTTTTCACTGCGAAGCACTTTCAAACGTGCCTCTAATTCTTCTTGGATCTGCGATATGGCATGTTCCATATGTTCTTCGTTCGTCACAAAGTGTGTTGCCGGAAAAATAGCGACATGCTCTGTTTCGCCGACAATTTCACCAGTTAACGCATCTACTTCACGAATTCGATCAATTTCGTCTCCGAAAAATTCAACACGTAGCGCATGCTCATCCCGTGAAGCTGGGAATATCTCAACCACATCACCGCGGACACGAAAACGCCCCCGTTGAAAATCAATATCATTTCGTTCGAATTGAATATCGACTAAGCTTTTTAGTAACTCATTACGATCCATTTCCATTCCCACACGTAATGAAACAACTTGTTGACTGTATTCCCGCGGATCCCCTAAACCAAAAATACAAGAAACTGATGCTACCACGATGACATCGTTTCGTTCCAATAAAGAACTTGTCGCTGAATGGCGTAGTTTATCAATTTCATCATTAATACTGGAATCTTTTTCAATATATGTATCACTTGAGGGTACATATGCTTCTGGTTGATAATAATCATAGTAACTGACAAAATACTCGACCGCATTATCTGGGAAAAATTCTTTAAATTCCCCGTATAATTGTCCAGCTAGTGTTTTATTATGTGCAATCACTAATGTTGGTTTGTTCACTTCTTGAATCACATTAGAGATTGTAAATGTTTTACCTGTTCCGGTCGCTCCAAGTAAAATTTGAGCTTTTTCTCCACCTTTGACACCGTCAACTAGTTCAGCAATAGCGGCTGGCTGATCTCCGGCAGGCTCATATTTAGAAGCCAAATGAAAGGTATTGGAAGTTTCTCTTTCGATCATTTATAACTCCCCCTCAAAGTGTCTAATTTCTCTTAAATTATCGGCCCATTCTGGCAGAATGTCCACTTATTAGTTTAACATACCGAACATATTTTCGCCACTTTTGCTGTTTCGGACTTCAACTGATCTTAATCTTTTGTTCTTAATTTCTATGTCACATTTTATAACATGTAATGTAAGAAAATTAGAGTTTTTTTCTCTTTTTAGCGTTCAAATACTTGTCAGCTTCCTATTTCTTACTATATAATTGTTCAATATGCAAAACTAGGAGGTATTTTATGAAAAGGAAACACTTTTTACTTTCTTTCTTTGTGATGATGGTAACTCTGCTAACATTCATTAGTGGCACTTCAGCACATGCAGAAGGAAAGAAATATACAATTGGAACGGATTTAACATTCGCCCCTTTTGAATTCCAAGACTCAAAAGGAAAATACATTGGTATTGACGTTGATTTATTAGATGCGATTGCCAAAGATCAAGGTTTTGAAGTGGATTTAAAACCATTAGGCTTCGATAGTGCAGTCCAAGCGATTCAATCTAAACAAATTGATGGCATGATTGCTGGAATGAGTATTACGGATGAGCGAAAAAAATCCTTTGATTTTTCAGATCCATACTTCGATAGCGGTTTACAATTAGCGGTTAAAAAAGGAAACGACAAAATTAAATCATATGATGATTTAAAAGGCAAAACGGTTGCGGCTAAAGTTGGAACTGAAAGTGCCAATTTCCTTGAAAAAAATAAAGAGAAATATGACTACACCATCAAAAATTTTGACGATGCAACGGGTCTTTATAAAGCCTTAGAAAACGGTGAAGCGGATGCAATCGTTGATGATTATCCTGTATTGGGCTACGCAGTTAAAAATGGTCAAAAATTACAATTAGTTGGCGATAAAGAAACAGGCAGTTCTTATGGTTTCGCAGTGAAAAAAGGCCAAAACCCTGAGTTAATCAAAAAGTTCAATGCTGGTTTGAAAAATCTTAAAGACAATGGTACTTATGATAAAATTTTAAACAACTACTTAGCGACAGGTGATGAAACAAACACACAAGACGCTGGCGAACAGATGAAAAAAATCACTCCTAAAAAAGAGAAATATGTGATTGCTAGTGATTCTACGTTTGCTCCGTTTGAGTTTCAAAATGCCCAAGGCGATTATGTCGGAATTGATGTAGATTTAGTCAAACGTGCAGCTGAATTGCAAGGTTTTACTGTTGAATTTAAATTTATTGGTTTTAGTTCTGCTGTCCAAGCTGTTGAATCTGGTCAAGCAGACGGGATGGTTGCAGGCATGACGATTACGGATGATCGTAAAAAAGCCTTCGACTTCTCTGTTCCTTACTTTGATAGCGGTATTCAAATTGCGGTCAAAAAAGGCAATGACAAAATTAAATCGTATGATGATTTAAAAGGCAAAAAAGTCGGCGTAAAAATTGGTACTGAAAGTGCTGATTTCTTAGAAAAAAATAAAAAGAAATATGATTACTCAATTAAGTATTTAGACACAACTGATGCATTATACAGTGCGTTAGAAATTGGCGAAGTTGATGCCATGATGGATGATTATCCTGTCATTGGCTACGGGGTTGCGCAAAATCAACCACTAGCGACACCAATTCCTCGTGAAAAAGGTGGTTCTTACGGTTTTGCTGTCAAAAAAGGGCAAAATCCTGAACTACTTGAAATGTTTAACGAAGGCTTAAAAGAAATGAAACGTACAGGTGAATACGATAAAATTATCGGCACTTACGTGAAAGATGGCAACGAAGCCAAAGAAGAAACAGCTGACGAATCTACATTTGTTGGCTTTATGCAAAACAACTGGAAACAATTGTTACACGGTTTATGGATGACGATTCTATTAACGTTAATTTCCTTCGTACTTGCTTTAATTGTCGGCGTTATTTTTGGATTATTCAGCGTTTCACCAATCAAAGCATTACGTGTACTTTCAACCATTTATGTTGATTTAATTCGCGGAATTCCTTTAATGGTCTTAGCGTTCTTCATCTATTTCGGATTACCTGGTGTGCTTGGCTTTAATATCCCGGTCTTCATTGCTGGGATTATCACATTAACTTTAAATGCCAGTGCCTATATTTCTGAAATTGTGCGCGGCGGAATCAAAGCTGTTCCAGTTGGCCAAATGGAAGCTTCAAGAAGTTTAGGTCTTTCCTATAATCGGACAATGCAAAAAATTATTTTACCACAAGCGATTCGCATTATGATTCCTTCATTCATTAACCAATTTGTTATTTCATTGAAAGATACAACTATCCTTTCAGCAATTGGCTTAATCGAACTACTACAAACAGGAAAAATTATTGTTGCTCGGACATTACAAAGTACAATGGTTTACTTCGTTATTGCGTTAATCTACTTAATTTTAATTACTAGCTTAACTAAATTAGCGAAAAACCTTGAAAAGAAGGTGAACTAATATGACTGAAAAAATCTTAGTTGAACATTTAGTAAAAAAATATGGTGACAACACGGTTTTAAACGACATTAATGTTTCTATTAACGAAGGCGACGTAGTCTGCGTCATCGGTCCTTCTGGTTCTGGTAAAAGTACTTTTTTACGTTGCTTGAATCAATTAGAAGAAGCTTCTAGCGGAGACATTATTATTGATGGTGCGAACTTGACAGATAAAAATACGGACATCAACCAAGTCCGTCAACATATCGGCATGGTTTTCCAACATTTCAATTTGTTTCCACATTTATCTATTTTAGAAAATATTGTTTTAGCACCAACCGATTTAGGTCGCTTATCAAAAGACGAAGCGGAGAAAAAAGCGTTAGAACTTTTAGAACGTGTTGGGTTGGCAGATAAAAAAGATGCCTATCCAGATTCTTTATCTGGTGGTCAAAAACAACGTGTCGCAATTGCACGTGCGTTAGCGATGAATCCTGATATTATGCTTTTCGATGAGCCAACATCAGCCCTTGATCCAGAAATGGTTGGCGATGTTCTTGGTGTAATGAAAGATTTAGCAAAACAAGGAATGACAATGGTCATCGTTACTCACGAAATGGGCTTTGCAAAAGAAGTGGCTAATCGAGTAATGTTCATTGATGGCGGTAACTTCCTAGAAGATGGTTCGCCAGAGCAAGTCTTTGAAAATCCTCAAAACCCTCGAACAAAAGATTTCTTAGATAAAGTATTAAATATTTAAACAAAAGCACTTGGCGCGCGCTAGCGCCCAAGTGCTTTATTTTATGGTTAAATTGTTTCTGTGACAGAGACAGATTGAACGTGCCCTTTTTCTTTTAAGAGATGGTGCAAGTTGGAATGCCAGAAATCTTCTTTGCCTACATAAGAAATCTTTGCTGTCACTGCCTCTTGTTCGGATTCCAAAGTCAATTCTACTAAGCGCTCCCCTTTTTCTAAAGAAGCTTGAAGTTGTTCATGCAGTCGGCTTTCTTTAATCATGGGTTCCTTCATTTTTACGATAAGCTGCAATCGTTTTAAAGGAGTTTTTCGTTTAAAATGGGCCAGAGCTAATACTAGCAAAGTTGCCACGAGATTGATAAATGCAATGGTTAAAAAGCCCATCCCAATGACTAAACCAATAATAGTAACATTCCACATCATTACTGCTGTCGTTAACCCAGAAACTTTCCTTTCTCTAAAAACGATAATCCCCGCACCGAGAAAGCCTACACCACTAATCACTTGGGCGCCATATCGTGTAATATCCATAGAAATAATGGATGCCAAGGCGCTATTTTGTTTCACCACATCGACTAAAATATCCACCGATTGAATCTGTAAAATGGAAATCGTACAGGAGGCCAAACATAAAATGGCATTACTACTGATACCGAAGCCTTTTCTTTTAATACTTCTTTCTAACCCAATCAATGCTCCAAAAACCACGGCTAGAGCCATCCGAATGACAACGTCGGTGAGAGAAAGTTCAATCATTTTTAAAGAATTCATCGCTTTCTCTCCTTTCTTGCAAGTGACTATTTGACTTATTTTGTATTAACTAATAAACGCAAGCCATTAAAAATGACCACTAAGGTACTTCCTTCATGAATAAGTACGCTAAATGCGATATTCGCAATACCTAAAAAGTTCAAGATAATTAACGTTGCTACCACTAACATTGAAAAAATAATATTTTGCTGCACAATTTTATTCAAGCGTTTTGAGACACGATGAGCATAGCCTAATTTAGAAAGATCATTTTTCATCACTACCACGTCTGCAACATCGATAGCAATGTCTGTACCATCACCCATCGCCACTCCGATATCAGCATTCACTAAAGCGGGCGCATCGTTAATGCCATCACCAACCATCCCAGTCATTCCTACTTCGTGTTTTAATTGATCAACAATCGCTGATTTTTCCTCAGGCAAAACATTAGCAAAAACTTGGTCCACGCCTACTAAGCGACCAACTGCTTCACCCGTAAGTTTGGCATCTCCTGTAATCATTGTTGTTTCAATATTTTGTGACTTGAAATAGTGAATGGCGTTCATTGCTTCTTCATTAGGAACATCCATCAATGCCACCAAACCAATCACTTGTTCATTTTCGGCAAAGTACACTACCGTTTTGCCTTCACTTGCTAATTTCGTTGTTTGTTTCTCAATGATTGTTGGCACTTGTTCGAAACTAGATGGTTTACCAATTCTAAAAGTTGTGTCTGCAATGGTCGTTACTAAACCCACCCCGACAATATTTTCTACTTCTAAATTTAAAGCCGTTGTTTCTGCTTCAAAGCGATTAACAATCGCCGTCGCCAATGGATGATTGGATTTTTTCTCCATATTTGTTAAAACAGCTACTAATTCGTCTTGGCGATCTTCTAAGCCATCAACAAAAAGATAATCTGTGACCTCAGGTTTGCCTTTTGTTAGCGTGCCTGTTTTATCAAAAGCGAGTGCTTTCACTTCAGCTAAATTTGATAAGAATGAGCCACCTTTAAACAAAACGCCTTGTTTTGCTAAATTGGAAATTCCTGATAAAGTTGCCGGAACGGCACTCGCTGCTAAAGCACAAGGGGAGGCAGCAATTAAGAAGACCAAGCCTCTGTAAAAACTTTCAGCCCAAGTCAATTGGAAAAGCAATGCGCCACCTAAAACAATTAGTGGAAAAACTGCTAAAACTAGTGTGACATATTTCGGTTCAAATCGTTTAATTTTGCTTGCAATTTCTGATTGATTTTCTTGTGATTGGTTCACGAGCTGTACGATTTTTGCAAAAACTGTTTCTGAACTATCTTTCGTTACTTCAACAACAATTGTGCCTGAACCGTTCATGGTACTACCAAAAACTGGGTCACCACTATTTTTTTCTTTGGGAATACTTTCCCCATTAATAGATGATTCATCCACAGCGGTACTTCCTTCAATCACGACGCCATCTGTCGGGATTTGCGCACCATTGAGGACTTGCACGCGGTCACCAATCTTCAATTGTTCAACTGACACAGTTTGAATTGAGCCGTCATCTGTTATCAAGCGAGCTTCTGTTGGATTTAAATTTAATAGTTTTGTAATTTCACGTTGGCTTTTGCCTTGAGCATAATCTTCAAGGAAATGCGCCGCCGCAAAAATCAAAATCAACAATGCTGATTCTTCAAAACTTCCCATTAATGCTGAACCAACTGCAGCTAAGGTCATTAACAAATGAATATTAGGCGAAAACTTTCGATTGTTTTTCGTATCCCGATACGTATCTCCAAAGCCTTCCCCAATAATATGATAACCAGCTAAAATAGCAGCTAATGAGAAAAGAATATTTTTCACTAAGAGCATGTTCCCTAAAAATAAACCGATAAAGAAAAGAGCCAATCCTGTAAAAAAGAGAATAACTGGAACGTTTTTACCTTTTTCTTCATGTGTGTGTGCACCTGTTTGTTTTGACATTGTTATGCGCCTCCTCATTAATGTTTTTCTATTCATATGAATGTATATTCATATTATAAAACACTTGGGTGGTTTTGTAAAGACTTAAACACAAAGACAAGCGATGATTCTATTCGATAGGATCACCGCTTGTCTTTGTCGATTCTTTTTGATGTTGATATTTTTCTTCTTGAATAGTCAATAATGATTGCGTTAAATTGACCCAATCAATCGAACGAGGTGGATCCAGCCAAACCATAACTTTACTCTTTTCTTCTTGATACAAGTTATTTAAATTGGTAATCACCACATCTGGTAAGGTATCTGATAACGGGTCAATAATTTCTACATTTAAATTCACATAGACGGATAAATTTTTTTTGATGAATTGGTTATACTCTTTTCCATAAGAAAAATCAATTAGGACCTTGGCTGGCTCTGCAATTAAATGAACCGGAACATGATTAATTAGCAACAATAGATAGTTAAAAAACAAACAGTGATTGGCTTTCGCAATTTTTTTATGTTTTGCTGTTAACCAACGAATATATTCAATTAAATAAAAATAAAATTCCGGATATGTTTGCTTAAAAAACTGTAAATCCATTTCAAAATCGTCAAACATATTAATCGGAAAGTAAATAACATTGAAATGAATAATTGCTAACCCTTCTTCTAGAGTATTCCTTGTTGACTCCTCTAAACAATTAAATGCTTTTTCAAAACTTCCAATGAAAACACGAGTTAGGCTTTCAATCGTAGAATCTTCGTGAATAACATATTTTTTCTCTAGTTTGCCATGCAAATACAAGAAAAAAACAATCGTATACGTTAATGATTTTGAGGCCAATGCCCATGCCACTTGCGATTTTTTTATTAGTTCCTCTGAAAATGTATTCAGTGCACGCGTATCGATCCCTTCCACCGCACGTCCTTCGTTGTTAATCATAATAGCTAAATAATGGAAAAAATTGCGTCGCTCATAGGTGGTGAAAGTATAGTTTAACTCAACAGACTGTAATACACGTTTCGCTTCATTATAGACTTTTACCGAATATAATTCGGAAATCGGTTGATTGGAAAGCGTGAACAATTTATACAAAAAAAATGAAATTGCTTTTTGATTGCCGACAATTTCCCGCTTACTAAAATAGATCTGATACTCCTTTAAGGCTTTTTTTAGCCGCTGTAAGGTACTATACGCCACAGAGGTGCTGACATGATTACATTCAGCAAACTTTGTCAAACTATAATTTCCTCTAAAGTAAGACAACACTAATTTAAAAGAGAGCGATTCTGTTAAGTATTTCGTGAGCAAAAGTTTACTTGAATAGTTTCCATCAATTTCAAGTGTAACATCTACATCAGAAACGACTAAAGTTAAGCTGTCGCTTAACTTTAGATTGTCAATATCTGCTTTTAATTTTTCTAATGTTTTTTTGACTAAAAAATTCGACATTGATAATTCTTCGCGAAGTGCAATAAAAGTACCTGATAGCGTGGGACTTTCTTCTAAATGCCTTAGCAAGGAATAACTTCGTTGATCTTCTTTATTTAAAAAAATTTCATAATTCATCATTTATCAGTTCTTTCTCCCATAAATAGCCGTTCCTACTAATTCCCGTATGAAATTCAAGTAAAAAGTGTTTTGCCCCTCCGTTCCAGCACCGCCTGTGCTATTTGGTACAATGGTGATATGGCTAGCATCAAATAATTCATCCGTGAAAAATACTTGATGCTGACTTTTCTTGGAAGAAGGCCTTTCTTCATTTGTTTTTGGATTATTTGTTATCACTTCTTTTTTACTAACGTCTTCGCTACTTTCTTCCGCTTGCGTTTCGCTAGTAATAGTACTTTCATTTGTTTCTTCCATTTTTTCTGGTGTGCCAGTATTCTCAATCGGATAAATTTCTTCTGTTGGATTGGTCGGATTATAAATTGGATTCCGTTCTTCTGCTGCTTGCACAGTGGTTACTTGAAAAAACGAGAGTAACAATGTACTCCATAATAGTAAATGTTTGTATTTATCCATTTTTCTCACATATATTGCCAAATACTTTAGCTACATAACAAAACAAAAAATATAACTAGTAAAGTGGTATCAGACGATATTTAACAATACTCCTTCTTATTATTTCTTTTTTTGAGTTAGGTTTGTTGAATAAACTGCATGTTTGATAAGTAAAAACAAACAAAAACGTTGCCGATAATCAAATCAAAAATTAACTACTCTTTATATTTCTCTTTCGTTTTTTTCCTGTTTCTTTTTTCGCCAAATCAACCAGGCAATGATTAAAATCACTATCAATAATAGTAGTAAGCCAATCATCAAATATAAATTCGAATGATTTTCTTTTAAGGTGACATCTTTTTCATTTAATTCTTTGGCAACTTCACCATTAATTGTAAAGTCTTTTTCAAATTGCCATTGATTTCTAAAAGATATCGATTCATTGTTTATTGATTTTTTAAATGAGCCTGCAGCATCTTTATTCCCAACAACGGTCATAGACAAATGATAATCTCCTGGCTTAAGTGGTTGCCCTTTTAGCGCAATAGGAACAGAAAAATTGGTATTTGGCGCAATTTGCATGTTTGCTTTTTCCTCTTTATATAAAACTTCTTCATGTCCCTTTTTGGTAATCTCTGCCGAAAAGGCAACTTGGTTAATATATGTTTTTTGATCATTTTGTAGATTGACTAAAATCACATTTCTAGCATTAATCTGTCCTGGTGAGACTTTTTTCAAAAGTAAATTCGGCTCAACCTTTTTTTTGTTTTGTTGCATCAATAATGCAACGACATACGAATATTCATTTTTAATGGATAACCCCTGACTCTTATCGTCTTGACGTTTGCCTTCATCCGACGTTTCTTCTTTAAAAGTGATACCACTAGCTAACACTCCATCAAAGGGTGTATTAGGCATTTTGACGTTAATAGAAACCGTTTGTTCACTTTTCGGTTTTAAACGAACTGAGCTAGGGTATTGAACGTAGTCTTTTATATCAAACGCTAAACTTTGATCTTTTTTCCCCTTATTTTCACCATACTCCACGATTACATTTGAATTGGTAATGGCACTATTGATGGAAATACCTACCTTTACTTCTTTATCTGTATCATTGCGCAAGTTCACTTTCAACTCAGTTTCTTCATTTGGTGCTAGTAATAAATCAAAGTAAGTTTTTTCTTTATCTACTTGTTTTTCTGATGGAATAGGCGTAACCGCAAAATTAAATTCACTGGCAAAACCATTGCTAGGTACTAACGCTAAAAGAATTAGTAGTATCGGAAAAAAAAGAAATCGTTGTTTTTTTCTGTTCAAATTATTTACTCCTTTTCTATATGTAGTGAATAGCAGGTAACTATGTTCCCCGCTATTCTTCTTTTTAAAACTCGTTTAATTTCCTGGAGCGTCTGTCAACGTCCATGTTAATTTTGTGGCGTATTTTTCAGCGTATTTGGTTGTAGAACCTGGAACAGTTAACTCAATACTTTTAGCAGCTGTAGTTGCATCGGTTCCCCAATCAAATAAATAAGTTCCTGCACCGTTTCCTTTCGCTGCACTCATTACATCTGATTGACTACCATCTGAATTTAGCGTGATTGTGGCTGGGCCTGTTGGTTTGCCTGAATCTGAAGCAGTCACTACATTTCCGTTTTTAAACGTGATAGCTGCCCCAGTCAATTCTTTACCAGAAGTTGATTTAAATTGTCCTTCTTGTTTCACTTTTAATGACCAGCCAGCTTCGGTTCCACGGTTATCTGTTACTTGGACATAGTTAGGACCTTCTTTGACTTCATCGGTTGCGCCTACCGTCTTGTATTTTTGGGTAGCAGCAAAATAAGTCTGATCCTTCGACGTGATTTTTTGAACACCGAAGTCTAGACTTGACGCATAATCAATTGACAACGGACCGTTTGTTCCTGGATTAGGACCTTCAGGATCTGTTGGATCAATAGGATCAACTGGATTAGTTGGATCCGTTGGGTCAACCGGATTAGTTGGATCTTCACTTGGTGTAAATTCTACGATACCATTAGATGTATAACTACCGCCATCTTCTGCAAAGGCTTGAGAAGTCATGCCTAAGCTCCCTAAAATAAATGTGGATAAACATACTGTTGTTACTTTTTTCATTTTCTTTTCTCCATTCTTTTCTTTAATTTCCTGGTACGTCTTCTAACGCCCAAGATAAACGAGCTTTAAATGTTCCAACTCTTTGATAAGCTACAGGAACATTGATTTGAATTCCTTGTTGTTTTGATTCATCAAGTAATGCTGTTAAATCTGTTTCACCTTTCTGATTACTTTCTAAAAGCGTAATTGCCTCATTTGTAATCTGAGAGCTTCCAGCAGTTGAAACGAAAGAAAAAACATCTGGCATTACAATTGAATCATTTGTTAACGGTTGCGTTTGCTTTAGTTGCAGGCGCCAATTATTTGCGTTACGTTCATCCACGACTTTGAGTCCTTCGGTGGGATGCCCAAGTTTAATTAGTGGTTGATTACGTATCTTTTCCGTACCAAAAGTAATCTGTTTTGGCGCCTCTTTAAAATATAGTTCCCCTAAACGATAGTAAAAATAAATATCTTTTGTTTCCTCTGTCATTGTTCCTTCCGCATTGCCTGAGTCTTTTGTAAAAACATAGCCAGAAATATCTAGGGGTTTTTCTTGATAGGGTGCACCAATTTTCCCTGTTACACTTTTAGGTGGAGCAATATCTTTACCTTCCGCGTCTTTATAAAAAACGGTTACTGTTTTTTCTGTTGGTTTAGGAATAGTAATCGTTACATTATTTGACTTTTGCAGTAAGGTTCCTTCTTCATAATAGTCAAAGTTCATAGTTAAAACTTTTTCGGGCGTATTATCTTGAAGGTTTGTTTTTAATTCAATAATCATGTCCTTCTTTAAAACTAGGTAGTCATTTAAAGCAATTGTTAAGTGATTCCCCGTTTGTGTCAGATCTTTGGCTGCTACCTTTTTACCATCAATCGTTAATGAATTTTCTTCATATGCTAATTCATCAGGTAAGTCAATGCTTACTTGCGGTTGACGATCTACGATAAAGTCATTGTCAATATTCAACGTATTCCGTAGTCTCACCTGATCATTTTTCACTGCTTCAACAGCTGAGCTAAACTCCTGACCATTCACGCTAAGGGCTGCTTGTGACGTAACGTTGGTAGGAATTTGTGTCATTGCTAAAGCATTCTCTTGGTATTTGCCACCTGTAGAGGATGTAAAGCCCCAATAAACCGTTGTTGCGCCAAATTGTGCATTTAAATCTGAAACTACATACGTATTCGTGCCCACACCTTCTAAATCATATGTTAATGCTTTGGTTGCGGCATTCCAATGAACAGTCAACATGCGCCAGGTTCCATTAGATAGATAGGTTGGCGCAACGGTGACGCCTGAATGCTCCCCTGTATAGCTGTTGTTATTAGCTTTCGGAGTGACAAAAGCTAAATGTCCATTTCCCTTATCTTGTGAAATTTCTCGGTCCATTCGGTTGGAACTACCAGTATTTTTATAGGTATCAAACTCAATCGATAAGGCATTTCTAACATAAGGTTGACCAGCTTTCGTGGAGTATGCACCGATTCCCATCCCAGGTGAACCAATGACTTCTTGAGGCGTTGTGGACATTCTAGGATCATTCGTTAAGGTAAAGGTCATACCATCACCAGCATTTGCATACTCGTTTCCTAAATACAAATAACTTTTAAAGGTAAAATCCGACAATAAACTGATTGGTTTTTTTGACCAAATAGCTCCTTTTTGTGATTTAACAGCTGGGTTTAGTTGTAATAACTTCCCACCTTCTAAAATACTTGTTGCATTTCCAATTGGTTCTTGAAATACCTTGTCGATTGGAATGATATTAGGATCATCCGGCAATGAAGTAGCGTATGGCGCAGCCAACATGCGCGGCTGTGGTTCAACTATCACCGATTCCGTTGCACTGTTATCGTCATCCTTTTGTTGTTTGCTAGGTTCTAAAGTAGCCGTTGATTGGTCTGTTTCTGCTGGATGATTATCGGTTGTTGTTGTCGTTTCTAGGGAAGGTTCTTGCTCTAATGTTTCCGAGTGAGAAGGAGCGCTAGTTGCCTGATCATTGGCCGATTCCTCCACTATTTCCCGATTGACTTCGTTGATATTTGTCGAAGGATTACTAATCGCTTCGCTAGTAATAGGCGCAAGGATTAGTAAGAATAAACTACTTGCCAAAAAGACTAGGCTTTGTTTGTTTCGCATCTCTCTTCACCTCTACTTTTTAAATTCCTGGTACATCCGTCAACGTCCACAATAATTTTGTTTGATATTTCACGGCATCTTTAGGGGTTGACCCTGGTACTGATAGCGCAACATCTTTTGTAACATTAACATTGTGTACCGTATTGGTTTCATCGCGTTCTGCAACCACTTCTACTTTGCCCCAATAAGTAGCCCAAGTTCCTGCACCGGTTCCTTGCTTCGCAGCTACCACTAGCGATGCGGTTCCTGGAACAAGGGCAATCTTATTTGTTGCCTCTGGTTTCACAACATTTTGCGCATTACTATTAACGTTCGGGTTAGCTAAAGAAATTTGCGCACCTGTCAACTGACTATTTAAAGTAGCCTTTGTTGCTTTAAATTGCTCCTTTTGCGTAACCGTTAAAGACCAACCACTATTGGTTCCTCTATTATCAGAAATTTGCACAAAATTTGGTGTTTCTTTTTGATTTTCTTGATATTGCTGTGCTCTTGCAAAATATACTTGGTCTTTATTCGAAATACGATTTTTCCCAAAGTCAAAACTTGAAGCATAATCAATAGACAGCGGTCCTTGGGTACCAGGATTGGGACCTTCTGGGTCTGTCGGATCAATTGGTTTGACTGGCTTTTCTGGATCGGGATTTTCTGGATCAACTGGCTCTGTCGGATCTACGTTCGGAATAAATTCTATTAAACCATTCGAACGATACTCTTTTGGCTCTTCTGCCTTCGCTTGTAAGGACCAACCAGCAACTGCAAATGTACTGCATAGAACGATTCCTGTGAATTGTTTTTTCATTGCTTTTCTCCTTTATTTAATTATTAGCGGGAGTATCTTCTAATGCCCAAACTAACTTCGTTGAATATTGTTGTGCAAGCTTTACAGATTTTCCGGGAACGAATAGTTGGACAGCTTCTTTATTTGTTGCTTCATTTGAACCAAAGCGATAAACCCAAGTCCCAACACCTGTTTCTTTTTTAGCGTTCATCGCTAGATTATTATTTACACCAGGTGTTAAGGAAATAGTACTACTGACTTCAGTAGGTTTATATTTTTCATCCACCATTGAAGCAGCTTCTGCCTTTGTAAACGTCAATTGAGCGCCGACTAGTTCTTCTCCAGTAGCTGTTTTAAATTGTTCAGGTTGGGAAAGCGTTAGTTTCCATCCTGCTAACGTTCCTCTTTTATCAGTTACTTGTACATAGGTTGGTTTTTTTGAACCATCTTTCATTTCATCTGGCGCAGCATAATACGTTTGATCTGCCGTAGAAATCTTTTGTGCACCAAATTTAAATTTTGACCCATAATCAATTGATAAGGCACCACCCGTTCCTGGCCCTGGAGGATCAATTGGGTCTACTGGATCAGTAGGATCGGGATTTTCTGGATCAACAGGCGGTGTGATTTCATTATCACCTGCTTCAAAAGTAATTGTGCCTTCTGTATTGTATTCTTTCGGAAAAGTTTCTGCTGCTGATGCGTTTATTGCTTGAAACCCTACGCCTAAAAGTATGGTTGCCGATGTAAGTAAAACAGTTTTTTTCATTAATTAAACTCCTTCTCTCGTTTCATTTTATTAATTAAATAAATGACTATCCCCAACAAACTAACTCCTATCAAGGAATACAGCGGATTTTCAGACTCGCCTGTTTTAGGTAAAACTGCTTGTCCAGAAGCAGCTAAATTGTTTCTTCCCTGTTCTTCTGATTGTTGGGTATACGCTACGTCATTTGACTCTTTTTCATTCTCATAAACGTAGGTACCATAGAAGCTCGCTTGACCATTTGATTCATAATTATTTTCTTCAGCCATAACGCTTTTTGTTTGCAACCCAATGATCAATAGCCCTAAACATACCAAACTAAACCTTTTTATGATTTTCATCTGAATTCCTCCTTCCCCATTTTCAACATTGACTGGCCCAGCCAATAAACATTATATAAAAGAAATATTTATTAGATTTTTTTATTTTTTTCAGACGCTTTTAAAAAATAAAATGGTTTTAGCTAAGAAAGCTTTAAAATCAACACTTTTAAAGACAAAAAAATAAACAAAAAAACTTCGAAAAATAATTTTCGAAGTTTTTTTGTTTATTTTTTTATTATTTTTATACTTCTACCGCTTCTAACAAAGCCAAACGTTCAGCAACTTCTGCTTCTGTTAAATTATGTTTTTTTACATAACGATTGGCAGGATGCTGGCTACATTCTAATGAGCAGCCACCTAAATGTTTATGTTCATTTTCTTCTGAAGTTAAGATTTGACGATTACATTCTGGGTTTGCACAGTTAATGTAGCGTTCGCAAGGTGTTCCATCGAACCAGTCTTTCCCAATAACTTTTTTATCAACATGATTAATTTCGACACTGATTCGGTCATCAAAGACATACATTTTGCCATCCCAAAGTTCGCCACGTGTTTCTGGGTTTTTTCCATAGTTGGCAATACCACCATGCAATTGAGCAACATCTTCAAATCCTTCTTTTAATAACCAGCCAGAAAATTTTTCACAGCGAATCCCGCCAGTACAATAGGTAACAATTTTTTTATCCATAAATTGTTCTTTGTTCTCGCGAATCCATTGTGGTAATTCACGGAAGCTACGGATATCTGGGCGCACGGCACCACGGAAATGACCTAAATCATATTCATAATCGTTACGAGCATCGATTACAACAGTGTCTTCGTCTAATAAGGCTTCTTTAAATTCTGCAGGTTCCAAATATTTCCCCGTCGTTTCTAATGGATCAACGTCTTCTTCTAAGTTCAACGCCACTAATTCAGAACGTGGGCGAACAAACATTTTGCGGAACGCCATTTCTTCTGCTGGATCAATTTTAAAGAATGTATCCTTAAAGCGCTCATCTGCTTGCATTGCTTCCATATACTTTTCTGTTTCTTCGACAGTACCAGATAACGTTCCGTTAATCCCTTCTGTCGCTACTAAAATACGGCCTTTTAAGTTTAATGATTTGCAAAAGGCTAGATGCTCTTTCGCAAAAGCTTCTGGATCTTCAATTGTTGTATATTTGTAATAAAGTAATACTTGGTATTTCATCTTGTTTTCCCCTTTTGTATAAAGTCATTCTATCCCATTATACGGTGAATAAAAAAGGGAAAGCGATTATTTTGCTTGTGTATTTACACACAATAAAAAAAGCCTGATAAACGGCGGGAACAGAACCAACACTACGCGTTGCTCCGATCTCAACAACTTCTAAGGTGTTTTCTCGACATGCGTCTCGTCACAGTACAGCCTTCAAAAGAGCTCCAGCTCTAAGAGTTGCGATGTTTCACTGTGAAGCATGAACAGATGAAATCATCGTACCTACTTGGTGAAGGTCCTTCGGAAATAAGCCGAAATTGTTGAGAATCACGAAGAACGTAGTGATTCGATGATGAACAATACCTACTTGGTCTCCAAAAATTAAAGAGCAATTTTCGGAAATTTCTTCTTATTTCTCGGAGCTAAACGGTTCTGTCCCGACCTCTTCTATATACTACTCCTTTTCAGAAGTCGCGGCGAGTTGTTCTTGCAACTCACCTAAAAGTTCAATTTGAATATTTTGGATTTTTACCAAATTTTCTAGTTGATTATTGATAATATAATCCATTTTCTCATGTAATAAATTAATTTCTACCTCTGCTTTTAAGTTAATTTTATAATCATTATTCGCTTGTTCTCTATCACGGGCTTCTTGTCTGTTTTGACTCATCATAATAATCGGTGCTTGGATAGCTGCTAAACAAGATAAGGCAAGATTCAACAAAATATAAGGATATTTGTCAAATGGTTGTCCCAATAAAGTGGTAGAGTTAATCACGATCCAAGCAATCAACACGAAGCAAAAGAAGCCAATAAACACCCAGCTACCGCCAAATTTAGCAATGGTATCCGCTGCTCGTTGGCCAAAGGTTAATTTCTTTTCCATCTTTTCATTCATATTATTGGAAATCAGCTTATCTTCTTTGATGTGTTGAACCACTAATTCATTCAGTTGTTGGATTTTTTCAGAATCATTTGCGACCAATTGTTTCATGTAATCCAAACGATAATTAAGTAACTCCGCCAATGTAATCATCGATTCAGCTGTCAATTGTGGATTGTTTTGGAGAATAAAAGCTTGCGTTTCCTGTTCTATATCTTGAAGATAAATGTTTTTTTTCGTTGGTTCACCAATAACAACTTGTTTATTTTTTGATTGTTTCATCTTCGTCACTCCCTTTGATCGTTCTTCCCTTTATTTTAATATAAAGTCTCTCAGAAGAAACCTAAAAAGGCTTTGGGAGTGATCGTTGTTACTTCTGCTTTAAAATTTAACAGTTAAATTGGTTACATCATGGAACAACGAACCAATTAATTCTTTGTATTTCGCTGGATTTACACAATTAGTTAGCAATATGATCCCAGTTTTCATATCTTTTGAAAATAAAGCTAGGGCTTGTTGACCCGCTTCAACTCCGTGTAAACGTAAATAATTATCATGAACATAGATGCCGCCATGATAAGAGCTTTGCTGAGAAGACGTCCATAATTTTTGCAAAAGTGCGGTGGAAACTAAATGTCCACTCATTAATTGATGTAAGTACCAATACAAATCACCTGTCGTCATATCCACATTCCCAGTCCCAAATTCATGGGCAAAACTAGCTGCAGGAATTGAGAGCACTTGGTTATATGAATTATCTTCTGTCCATTTATAACTTGTTGAATTATTGGGCTGTTCCAATAAGGTTTCATAGAAGCCAAAATTCTTTAAACCAGCCGTTTTGTGATAAAAATTATTAAATAATTCTTGATAGGTACGTTGATACATTTTCTCTAACATTCCTGCTAAAAGGACAAAATTTACTGGGGAATAATTGTATTTTCCTTTATTGACTTGAATGGTATTTTGTTTAACAAATTGAATAATTTCTTCATCGGTAACGATATTATTAGGCATTGCTGATAACTTTAAACCGCTTGTCATATTCAACATATCGCTAATCGTAATATCCTCAGCACCTTGTACTTGCGGATAAAACGTAGCGAGTTTTGTATCTAATGTAAGTTTACCTTCTTCAATCGCTTTTAAGATCAAGGTTGTGGTAAAAGATTTTTGAATTGAGCCAATCTGAAACCTTGTGTTTGGCGTATTGGCTTGTTGCTTTTCAAAATTGGCAAAGCCATATCCTTTATTTACTAAAACCTGATCATCTTTAATGATCAAAGCCGAACCAATATAATTTGTTTCTTGAATTTTTTGATCAAGTTCGCCACTATCTGGTGCAACTATTTCTTTCGTTAAATTCGCATAATTATCACTTCGGCGATCTTCTTCCAAGACCACTTTCGATTCTTGACTAACTTGTGAATCTCTAGTGAAAAAGAACGTTTTTATTAAATAACCACTACCACCAATCACCACCAACAAACATACTATAAAAAGCCAATTCACTCCTCCATGTCTTTTCTTTGCATGTCGTTTACGCATACCGCTTACCTCCGCCTATTCTATTAACAGCATTATCATACGCTATATTTTCATGAAAATTACAGTTTTTAGTAAAATTTATAAAACTTTCAACTTTTATAAAAAACAGCTTGGCACCAGAATCAATCTAGATTCTGGTGCCAAGCTGTTTTTTATTTACTTTCTTGCCCCATCACAGCAAAGTAATTATCATCGTTATCTGCAAAATTAAAAACTAAGCCTGTTGGCAATTGAACCATTTCACCGACAGTAACCCCAGCCTCTTGCATTTTTTTATAGAGACCAATGATATCACCGCTAGCAAACATTAAAGAAGGGGTATTCCCCGCCACTTCTGGTGAATGTTTTTGAATAAAGGCCAAATCATATAAAACAATAATCGCTTCTGCTGATTCACTTGGTGCAATTTCTACCACCAATGTGCCGTCAACTTCCTCTCTTTCCTTTTCAACAAAGCCAAACGTTTGCCAAAATTGACTAGATTCCTCAACATTATTCACATATAACATAATCTTTACTTGGTTTGAAAACATTCCTTCACGTCCTTTTGAATTTAGTTAACAACTTATTATATACGTTCTTTTAAATAATTACTGCACTTTCGCTTAAAATCAAAATAAAAGTGTTTGAGCAAGACATTGCTCAAACACTTTTCGTTTTATTGATTTAGATATTTGCATCTAAGACAACGTCGCGATCATTTAAGACATCACGATCTAATTCATGAATACGAGCACTTGTTAACACACCTGCAACCATACTATCGTTAACGTTAACAGCTGTCCGCGCCATGTCAATAAGTGGTTCAACCGAAATTACTAAACCAACAATTGCAACTGGCAAGTTCATTGCGCCTAAAACGATTAGAGAAGCAAAAGTTGCTCCGCCGCCGACACCGGCTACGCCAAATGAACTGATTGTGACAACTGCTACTAACATTAAAATAAATTGTAAACTAAAGACATCAATTCCAACAGTTGGTGCAACGATGGTTGCTAACATAGCTGGATAAACGCCGGCACAACCATTTTGTCCAATAGATAAACCGAAACTACCAGCAAAGTTTGCTGTGGCATCATCGACACCTAATGCTTTGGTTTGTGTTTCAATATTTAATGGTAAAGCTCCTGCACTTGAACGAGAAGTAAAAGCAAAGCTCAAGACTGGAAAAACTTTTTTTAGATACGTAACTGGATTGACTTTTAAAGTAATTAAAATCAGCATGTGAATGGCAAAAACAATGATTAAGGCCACATACGATGCCAACACAAATTTACCTAAGTTAATAATCGCAACAAAATCACTTGTTGCTACAACATTAATCATTAACGCTAACACGCCATAAGGGGTCAAGCGTAAAACTAAGGTAACAATTCGCATGGTAATTTTATATAAACTATCAATTAAATTTGCAAAAAATTCAGCTTCTTTTGGCGCTTTACGACGAACGCCTAAATAAGCGACACCAACAAACGCAGCAAAGATTACCACCCCAATGGTACTCATTGGTCGTGTTCCCGCAAAGTCAGCAAAGACATTTTTAGGAATAAATGAAACGATTTGTTGTGGAATCGTCAAATCTTGAATCGCATCTTGACGCGTCGCTAACTCGGCAATTCTTGACGTTTCTGCAGCACCTTGCGTGAATTTTGCCCCTTGAAGGCCAAACGCTAAGGTTGTTCCAATCCCCACCAAGGCAGCTACTGCTGTTGTTCCTAGTAAGGTGGCTAACACATTAAAGCTAATTTTTCCTAATTTATTGGATTCTTTCATTTTTGTAAATGCACCTACAATAGATACAAATACTAACGGAATTACGAGCATTTGTAGAAACGCTACATAACCATTACCTACAATCCCGATCCATTCCATTGATTGCGTAGTAATTTTACTGTCTGTACCAAAAGCAAATTGAATAATTGCACCTAAAACAATCCCCACGCCCAATGCTGAAAAGACACGTGTTGAGAATTTTAAATGTTTCTTTTGCATTTGGTAGAAACCGAATAACACAGCAATAAATGCAAGGATCACTAATACAGTGATGAATGTTGTCATTTTAGTTCCTCCCTATGTTTTTAATGACAAGTACATCAAAGGAAGTAAAGGTTCCCGGTACTCACTCTCCAGTAAATACCCTGAAAACAGCAAACTGTTTCCAGTGATAGTTCTATTGTACCTTATTTTATAGCAAATAGTGGGATAATTTGCTTACTTTTTGATAGAAAATAACCGTTGCGATAGTTTAAAACTATCACCAAGCGTTGTTTTACTAGTCACTGTAAAAATAATTTGTTTTTTGTCCTCTTTCTTTTAAGCTGACGTGGTATACTTAGTTCTAGGAGGTGTAAGCGTATGCAAAAAATTTGTTGGATCCTTTCTGTCAACCGTGATGGAGCAACGTTATTTGTGGGAAGCCCTGTAAATGCGGGTCCTTGGCTCTTTTCAAATAAAGAGCAGCAAAACATCAAAGCCTTTTTTCAACCAACCTATGAAATTGACTTTATCAGTTATGATGTTCTTTCAGAGGAAGTACCAGAAGCTGCGTTCATTTTGTACAATGAAATGCTCGCTCCCTATCTTCCCGAAAAAATCACCAAAGTTGGACAGCCGATTGCTTATATGGATATCGCTACAAAAAATTATGAACAGTTTAAAAAGGCTTTGGTTGCTAAACCTTCACAGGAATAAAAACAGCGTTTGTAACGAAATCCGTTACAAACGCTGTTTTTAAAGTTTAAGCTTCTTCTGATTGTTGAAAATTCAATTGGACACCTGGACGATCCAGAGCAATTTCAGTTACTTCATAAGATAAACGTTCGACGATGCTAAATAAAGGACGTACAAGTTCATCGACTTCTTCTTGCGAAATATCTTCTTGTTTTTCAATTTTACGATCAATAATGTGATTAATTTGGCTAATCGCCCCTGATAAAACAAATTCGTCAAAGACAATTCGAAATTCTAAGCGAGCAACAAGTGCTGAGCTATTTTCTGGATAATTTTCTTCTTCTACTTCAATTGGTGAAAAACTGACACGTAAATCTGTCTCTACTTCTGAATCAGGTACTCGCATATCATAGTGATACGCTTCAACAATTTCTTGTTGGCGTTTAATTTCCATTGTTTTTTCTCTCCTTTTTTAACAAGATATTCCCCTTTTAGAATATCCAATGGTTTCTTTTCTCAAGTATACCACAAGTCCGAAAGTTGCCTAGACCAAAAAACACAGAAGGTCAGACTTTTTTGATAAATTGATTTCGGCATTTTGAACAAGTGACTTTGATTGTTCCTCGTCCTTTCGGCGCACGTAATGACTGCTGACATTTTGGACATTTAAAATAACGATATCCTTTCTGAGTCATGTGTCGCTTGCGAAAAGCATGAACTTTTTGCATTAGGTGTTGTTTTCGAAGAATAAACCGTTGATTTTCATTCAATCGCGGGTGAATATGTTTTGAAAAAAAGCGATAATACACGTAGGCGCCTGTGATTAAAATCAATAACCGAACCCAAAGATAGCCAGTAAAAATATTGATGAGCGCCAGCACAACACTTGTTAGCAACAGCGTTCGATTCAATTCATCGAACCGGGCATAACGTCCTTGTAAAAATCGTTGCGCTTTTTTGCGCCAACGTAGAATGCGTTCAAACCAAATTTGGCCCATTTATCTTCCTTCTTTCGAGCATTATTTTTTGAATAAATGATTGATTTACAGAAACTTTCAATCAAAATTTACACTTACTAAGTCCAAATTTTGAACAACTGTTGGTTATTTTCGATGGTATACTTCTAGAGAAGTCAGGTCAACCGATGAATGACTTCGTTGATAATAGCTACCGCTATTTTATACAAACTTAAACTGTCGATGGATAGATTATCCGATTTTAACTTAGGGGAAGGTTAAAATCCGATTCTATAATTTAGCACTACACTCCTTTATTTAGTAGCAACTTTAGCCTATCTATCCACATTTTAAGTCAAAAAGAAGCAAGTCCGGACTTGCTTCTTTTTATTTATCTTTCTAATTCTTCAATTTTCTTCTCAATTAACGCCAAGACATATTGACACGCTTCAGGATCTTCGACAAAATCATATTTATCGCCATCAATTTGAATTTTAGGACTTTCATCATAGTCTTCGTACCATTGATCATAACGCTCGTTCAACATTTGATAGTAATCATACAACGTTGGATCTGTCTCAATTTGTTCATAAGGACGGCCACGTTTTTTGATGCGTTCTAACATTTTGGGAAATGAAATACGAATGTGAACTAACAAATCAGGTCTTTTTTTATGCGCAGCATAAGGCAATTCTTGGAGCATATTTTGTAATAAGTCATCGTACACTTTGACCTCTGTTTCGTTGGCACGACCTAAATCTGCATTTAAATGAAAAAGTAATGAATCTTCATAAATCGAGCGATCCAATACATTATTTTCATGCGTTAATGCTTGTTTAATACTATCAAAACGTTTATTTAAAAAATAAATTTGTAATAAAAATGCGTACTTTTCCGGTTCCGCATAAAATAAAGGTAATACCTCATTATCATCAACTGATTCGTAAAAGGCTTCTGAACCTAAACGGTTTGCAATTAAAGCTGTTAAACTAGATTTACCAGCGCCAATCGTACCTGCTAAAACAATCACTGCCATCGAACTCCCTACCTATTTTTTTCCATTTTATTTTTTATCTTCAACCAATTAAACATACCAAAAATTGAGTTAAAAGTATACATACAATACATAACAAATATCGCATAATCACCACCAGCGTGCGTCCCTGCTCGGAACCATAACAAAATTGAAAAAATATTTCCTAGTAGCCAAAACACGAATTGCGATTGATAACGTTTAATCATCAATAACATCCCTGTCGCTGAAACACTGAACGTGATTGCATCTAATGTTTGTTGCGCATCATTTACAAAACCTAACAAAATATATGCCGCTACGCCAATGAGCAACCACGTGAAAAAGGCATACAACCACTGAATACCTTTTAAAACTTTTACTTCGGTTACTTGACCCGAGCCATCCTCGCTAGCCCGAAGCCAAGCATAAAGCCCTGTAATGTCCATAATAATATAGAAGCTTTGTAAAAGAACTTCCGCATATACCCGTGTCACTAACCCAAAATAGCCAATAATCACTGCACTGATTAACCCAAAAATGTAATTGCTGACTTTTCCTTGGGCAATTAAATTCACACAAATGATGCCGGCTAAACCACCTACTAACGTAATCCAATTCGATGGATTGATAGCAAATGCAATCAACTGTACCCCCACCATCAAAGCTAAAAACAAGTAACTTCTCGTTTCCCAACCTTTAAAATCATTCACCAAAAAATTCTTATTCACGACAAATTTCCGACCTTCCTAAAACCAAACTTTTATCTGTTGACGTCTCAATAAGAGTACTCCGTTTTAAAAAACAAGTCAATCAGATTTCGGAATAAAAAGAAGATTTTAATACTATATATTGATTAAAAAAATAAAAAGATACTACATATAGTTATTTTGTAAGCTTTCTGATATCCTTTATTGCCACAATATTTTCTTCATCTTGTTTTAATCTTCTATGTAGTCATGGATTTGTTTCCATCTAATGATTCCTGCGGCAGAACCCTTTACGACGGTAGCGCTCCAAATTAATGTTGCGAAAGCGGAAGCAACCGCACATATTTATGCTTCAAATACAGTCATCGTTCACTCTTTTTATTGAAATGCTTAAAAATTGATGGCCTTATTTCTCGAATCTGGCCACTTATTAACTTATTACATGAAAACATTCGCCTAAAAAAAGCAAAAAAAACGACTAACCTAAATAATCGACCTACAAACAATTCCTTTCATTTGTAGGTCGATTATCTTTATTAGGTTTGATACGGATGTTTCGCCATCCCTAGTTTCCTTTACTGCTCATCTCTACTTATTTTTTTACTGTTTGCCAATAGCTCGTTGTCTGAAAGCACTATCCGTCCTTTGGTACTTTGTTCAAAGCTGTAAGCTTGCTCAAATAACGTTTGCTCTTTATTGGCAGTTTGTGTAAAAGTCAGCCCATAAGGTTGTCCTTCGCTGTTCGCTGCCAAAGGAACAGTCAATTCAGGATATCCTGCCACAGCACTTAAACCCGTACCTTCAGAATCAATAAAAGCATATCCGTCTAATTGTTGTTTTTTTAGCAACGCATCAAACGTTTGCTGTGCTTTTTTAATGGTTGCTTGAATGACTTCTTTATCTGGTTGTTTCTTTTTAACATCTGCTTCTAATAAATCTTGCCCATACTTGGCACGAACCTTTTTATCTTGTTGATTATACGCAATTAGTTCCTCCAGTGTTTTAAATGGTAAGTCATAACGTTTCGCAAATTCTTCCAATGCAAACTTAAATTCATTGGAAATAACTTTCCCGCCATCAATCCCTTCCATGTCTGGTGTTACCGGAATCACTTCTGCTCCAGCTTTTTGGAGGGCCTTTTTAGCAGTCGCAAATTCTTCTTCAGCACTCGGCATTTCTAGCAAACCAATGCGTTGACCTTGTAAGTTATTTTTAGTAAATTTCGTTGAATCAATGCTCGGAACCGTGTCTTTCTTAAACGCATTATAGCCTTGCGCAGCATCAACGACACTTCGGGCAATCGGGCCAACTGTATCTAATGACGGTGCCAATGGCAAAACACCTTCACCACTTACTGAACTGTGGGTCGGTTTAAAACCAACCACTGATTGATGAGAAGCGGGGGAAACAATCGATCCCATCGTCTCAGTGCCTAAAGAGAAGGCGCCGATATTCATCGTCACACTAGCCGCACTCCCAGAACTTGAACCTGAAGGTGTTATTTTGAGTGGCCCATAAGGATTAAGTGTTTGTCCATGTTTGGAACTATAGCCACTTGGTGCTTTCATTGACATATAATTCGCTAGTTCAGATAAGTTTACTTTTCCTAAAATCAAAGCTTGCGCCTCTGTTAACTTCTTAACTACTTCCGCATCTTCCTTAGGCTTGAACGTGCGTAAGGCATAAGCTCCTGCACTCGAAATCATGTTGGTCGTATTTATATTTTCTTTCAAAGTCACAGGAATACCATACAAAGGCTTTTTCGGTGTTTGAGAGGCTTGCTGGTCAAATGCCTTGGCTTCCTTAATTGCTTGCGGATTGATTTCAGAGATGCTGTTCATGCCATTATCTATTTGATCGAACTGTAAAATACGGTCCAAATAAAACGCCGTAAGTTCTTCATAGGTCAATATTCCGTTGGCAATCGCTTGCTGTAATTCAGTGATATTTTTTTCAATAATCAACGGTGCTTTGGTCCGAGCTTTTTGTACATCTGTTTCTTTTAATTGGTCTTCAATCGTTTTAACGATTCTCTCTTGATTGTACATTGCTGGGGTTTCTGCCTCAGGAGTGAACTTTTTGAGTATAAACCAATACGCTGCAGCGCCTATTATGACTAACAAAACAGCAATTATTCCGATTACTTTTAAAAATTTAGACATTTTTATCCTCCTATACCATTTAAAGATTATCTTACTATGTTTATTTTTGCATGACAACTAACAGTTTTGTTCGTTAAAAAGACAAAATAGAGAGTAGGACATCCGTCAAAACGACCGATGTCCTACTCTCTAACGATTAAGATAGTCCGCTAAATGCGTTTGTTTTAATCTTTTGTGAAAGTTAAATATTGAGAATTTATTGTGTAATTCGTGTACCACTTTCTCCTTTGATTGCTTCCGAAGCTAATTCTAAAAGCCCGATAATCGCCTGGCGGTTTGGTTTACTTTCTGCAAAACTGATGGCCGCTTCCACCTTGGGTAACATACTACCTGGCGCAAATTGATCTTCTTCTATATATTGTTGCATTGCCGTAACCGTAACATCGGTCAAAGCTTGTTGATTTGCTTGACCAAAGTTAACAAAAACATGTTCTACTGCAGTTAATACCACAAAAACATCTGCTTCAATGAGTTCAGCCATTTTTGCTGCCGCAAAGTCTTTATCAATGACTGCATCTACACCATGATAGACTGGACCATCATAGGCAATAGGAACCCCGCCACCACCACAAGCAATTACGATCTGTCCTGCATCAACAAGTGTTCGCAAGCTAACTTTTTCGTAAATATCAACTGGTTTTGGTGAAGGAACTACCCGTCGCCAGCCTCGACCCGCATCTTCTTGATAGACGTTCCCAGTTTCCGCCATCAACTGTTTGGCTGTTTCTTCGTCATAATAACCACCAATTGGTTTTGTTGGTTTTGTAAACGCTGGGTCTTTTGGTTCCACCACGACTTGTGTAATTAACGTAACAACTGGTTGTTCCCCTAAATTTCTGGCTACTAGTTCTTCATCAATTGCTTGTTGTAAATGATAGCCAATATAGCCTTGGCTCATTGCTGTGCATTCAGGAAACGGCACGACATCTTCTGGAGATTGACTCGTTTCCTCAAAAGCTAAGCGAATTTTGCCAACTTGTGGCCCGTTGCCATGAGCAATCACCACTTGATGGCCTTGTTCAATTAAATCAACAATGGATTTTGCAGCGGTTTGTGCTTTTGCCAATTGTTCTTTCGAAGAATTTCCTAACGCATTTCCACCTAATGCAATCACTATTTTTGACATCTGTTTCCCTCCTAGCGCTTTGGTTCTTGTTGTGTGATACAGTGAATATTGCCGCCCCCATAAACAACTTCTACCGTATTAACGCCGACAATTTTTTTATCTGGGAACATCGTTTGAACTTGCTCTAAAGCCAAACGATCATTTTCATCACCATACTGTGGCACAATCACGCCATCATTTGTAATTAAAAAGTTCATATAGGATGCGATACAAATATCGCCATCTTCTCGTGGCATGGTTCCTTCCACGAAATCAATTTTGAAGGAGCCTTTAATGGTTACATTTTTGACAGGACAGCATAATTTGTGGACTTTTAATTGGCGTCCTTTAGCATCAGTCATTTTAAGCAAACGTTGATATGCATCTTGTGCCGCTTCATAAAATGGGCTATTTTGATCTTCGGTGTAAATACAAGCCACTTCACCAGGTGCAATAAAACAAGCTACATCATCCACGTGACCATTGGTTTCTTCTGGGTCAATTCCATCACCTAGCCAAAGAACTTTTTCAACATTTAAATAGTCGCATAATTTTTGTTCGATTGCTTCTTTTGAAAGTTGTGGATTTCGACCTTCACTTAATAAGCACATTTCTGTAGTCAAGACTGTTCCTTGTCCATCTACGTGGAATGAACCGCCTTCTAAAACAAAATCATCTGTACGATAAGAATCTACATGCTCAATTTCACAAATTTTTTGTGCAACCAAATCGTCTTGGTCCCAAGGGAAATATAATCCATCTACTAATCCCCCCCAAGCATTGAATGTCCAATCCACACCACGGATTTCTCCATGGTCGTTAATGACAAATGATGGTCCACAATCACGGACCCACGCATCATTGTTTGACATTTCGTAAACCGTAATTTCTGGCGGCAATTGGCGACGGCAATTTTGAAATTGTTGTTGAGAAACCACCACATTCATCGGTGTAAATTGACTAATTGCTTTGGCCACATTAGTAAAAGCTTCTTGGACAGGTTTACCACCATCGCGCCAATTATCCGGTCTTTCTGGCCAAATCATCCAAACTTTCTCTTGTGGTTCAAATTCTCCTGGCATTCTAAAGCCATCTTGTTTAGGGGTACTTCCTACAATTCGTTTAGCCATTTTCTTTCGTTCCCTTCTTAATTTTTTTCACGTAAATAATTACTTCACCAAACAGAATAAAAATGATTGCCCCAATTGTGATTGGTAATTTTTCATTTAATGCTGCGGGACTAAAATCTAAAGGCACTGCTGTGAAAATCAGTGAAATAATAATCATAATCATTGGCAAAACCACTAAAACTTTTAAAAATCCTGGTTTTCCGTTAACTTTAAACGGACGTGGTGTATCGGGATCAATTTTTCTAAGCTTATAAAAAGCTGGGAAAACTGGGATATACGATAACAAGAATAGGACGACATTCAAGGAGAAAAAGGCCCAGAATAAATCTTGATTAGGTAAAATTGGTGCTAATACAATGACCACCGATGCCACAATGCCATTCATCAAAGCAGCCCCAATTGGCATGTCATTTTTCTTACTACGTTTTTCAAAAAATTTAGGCATGTCACCATTTTCAGCAGCATAACAAGCTGTATTATTGACTCCTAATGACCAAGAAATCATGTTTCCGAACAACGTAAGAAGGAATAGGAAAGCCATTAACATAATGAACCAACCTTCTGTCGAGCCTGTCAATAGTTTAAAGCTATCCATCATACCACTGCCGGTACTAATTTGATCGGTGGGAATCGCTACCCCAATTCCAAAGGCTGAAAAAATATAAATGGCCGCAATGACTAACCCCGCTGCTACAATAGCTTGTGGAATTTGCTTCTTAGGATTTTCCATATCATCTGCAAACGTACAGATGACTTCAAACCCTAACAAATTAAAAATGATTACAGAAATAAAAGATAAACTCCTTAAGTCAAACGTTGGTAGCATTGATTTCAAGGTAAATTCATTGGCAACACCTTTCGTCAAGGCTACATACAATCCTAGCCCACCAATTAAGACTGCTAAAACCATCTTGATTACGGCAGCTCCATTTAGAATCCAGATACTGTCGCTGACTGGATAAAAACTAATCCAAACCACAATCCAAGTAAAAATTAATTCAACAATAATCATCATCGGTGTTGAAAACTTAATACCTGTAATTGTCGTTAATAGTTCTGGCGTCATAACGGCTAATGAAGCTAGCCACAATGGATAATTAATCCAATAATACCAAGAAACTCTGGCACCCCAACGATGACCATATGCTTTGGTCACCCAATCATAGATGCCCCCTTCACCAATATAAGTTGTTCCTAATTCTGATGAAATTAACCCATATGGCAATAGGAATGCAATTAATAAGAAAATCCACCAAAAAAACTGAGAATTACCAATTGCAGCAACAGGCGCCGCTGCTTCAGCAACGAAAACCACACAGATGACTGATAAAATGGCACTCGTTAAACTAAATTTCTTTTTCCCCTCCATGAAGACTCTTCCTCTCTTTATAAACTGTCCACTGATTCATTTTTTCAATCAGTGGACAGTTGGCCGTTAAATGCTTTGAGTGTCTAAGAAAACTTCTAGTTCTTTTTTCGCTTCTGCTTGCTTGATTAAATCATAAGGATTTTTTGCTTCATAATCATTCATAAGATATACTAATAAGCCACGAATAGATGTTAAACGGTTTTCTGCTTCATCGAAACAAATAGAATTTTTACCGTCAATCACTTCATCAGTTACTTCTTCCCCACGTGTTGCTGGTAAACAGTGCATGAATTTACAATTGGCACCTGCCCGATCCATCATTTCTTGATTCACTTGATATTTTGGATAGAAAACCTTCATACGTTCTTCTTCAGATAATTCCGCTTCGTACAAGCCATACCAAACATCCGTGTACAAGAAATCAGCGCCTTCAACAGAACTTGCATCATCTGTGACCAAAAAGCTACCGCCTGAAACTTCACAATTTTTTGCTAATTTCGCTTGATGCTCTTCATTTAATTGGAAGCCTTCTGGACCGAAGTGAACAAAATTCATGCCCATTTTTGTTGTGATTAATCCTAAAGAAAAACAAACTTGTGTCGCATCTCCGACAAAGACAACTTTACAATCTTCTAATTTTTTGCCTTCTGGTAAATGCTCAACCATGGTACACAAATCACCTAATTCTTGGGTTGGATGATTGTAATCAGACATACCGTTAATGACTGGGATGGTAGCACAATTAGCTAAATCAACAATACTATGGTGACGTTCCACACGAGCCATCAAAATATCTACTAAACGTGACAATACACGGCTGGTATCTTCAATCGTTTCATGTCCCCCTAATTGAATTTGACCAGGTGCTAAATATTCGCCATGTCCACCTAATTGTTCCATTGCAGTTTCAAAAGATACTCGTGTTCGAGTTGAAGATTGTTGGAAAATCATTCCTAAAGATTTGTTTTTTAACAGTTGCGGATAATACCCATTTTTAATCGCTTCTTTAATTTTTAATGATAAATCGACTAAATAGTGCATTTCCTCTTTCGTATATGTTTCTGTTGTAACGTAATCTCTTTTCATGATGTGTTCCTCCTAAAAGTTGTTTTTGTTTACACATTGACTTTACCAAGTTTAGCGAAGAGTTTACTATCCACCAAAAGTTAGAAAACGCTTTCTTTTTTGGCGTGATTTTTCATTAAAAAAAGTTTATTTATGGTTATAAACCGTTGGTACACCAGGGGTTTATAAAAGTTTAGGCGGATTTCTCTCTAATTTCTGACCAATCATAGATTTGAAAATGGTATAATTATTTTGAAAAATCATTCACTTAAAATAAAAGATGAAAGGGGTTTCCAATCGTGACATTTGTTTTTATTTATAACATCTTGTTGATTATTTTATATTCGTTTACTTCAACCTTTACCTTAAATCTTTACTTGAAAAATAAACAACCGATTTTTTTATTGCTTCTCTTTTTAATGGTTATTTTTATTTGTGACAATGTGATTGTTTATATGACTGAGTTCATTAATTCGTTTGCAACCGAATATAATCAGACCTTTATGACCGCACCTTTTTTAAAGACCATCATTTTTATTTGTTGTAATTTTGCCTATCTGGCTATTATCAATACTATTAGTGGTCGTCCTTTTAAAAATTATCAATTTGTCTGGTTATTTTTAATTGGTTTATGGATGCTAGCTATTCCATTTTCACAAAATTCCGCCTTAAAAGTTTGGTTGTACTATTTACCCAATCAGCTATTTTTAATTTACCTTGGATGCTATGCGCTCTATCAATTACGAATAGATCCTTTATCAGCCCTTGCGAAAAAATATCTTCGTTTTATTGGTTGGCTAAGCATTGGTTTCGGTGTGGCGATTCTTTTGGAAGATACCTTCGTTATTTTTAACATTGACCAATATTCTGATATTGTCTTTAAAATTAACAACCGAAACGTTTCTGAAGATATTTATACAATCATTCTCTCCATCGCCATTATCTACTTCTGTAATCGTGATTTTCCTCTGTCGGTTCTTGAAAAAGACGCTGCTAAATTGGAAGAAAATCAATCAGATGAACCCGTACTTTTGGCGCCTTTTTGTGATGCCTATCAATTAACGCAGCGAGAACGAGAAGTGCTTTCGTTACTTTTAGAGTGCAAAACAAATCAAGATATAGCCAACGAACTATTCCTATCAATCGGGACAGTAAAAACACATATCCACAATATTTTCGTTAAATTAGAAGTAAACAAAAGAGCAGAAGTTTTTGTCAGTTATCAACTTTTTTCTCAACAACAAACTGAACATTTAGCGAGATAATAAAAAGGAAGTCTCCGTGATCGGTGGCTTCCTTTTTGATTATCTATTTTCTTGTACTTGTCGAACTCTCTTTTCAATTTCTTGAAAGTTAATAATTTTAGCTTGGCGATGAATTTCTTTTCCTTCATAGTATAAGATAATGGTCGGTGCAGAAAAAGCATTTAATTGTCCAATTATTTCTGGACTTTTATCAGCTTCTGCAATGTATGTAGGAAATTCATATTTTGTTGCAATTTTTTCGACAATCGATTTATCAACTGTACAAACACTACAATTTTTTGCTGTCAAAAAGACGGCTTGTAGACGATTGTCTGTAATTTTTTCTTCTAATTCTTCTAATGTTGTTACATATTCCACTGAATAGCCCTCCTTGTCTTTTGTCTAAAATAACAGATTTACTAGCAAAATAACAACTTATTTGTTTGGCTAGGAATGCTTTAACAAATAAGTTGTCGCCCATTTCATTAATGGGCGACAACTTTTTACTGATAACCGCTTATTTATTAAAAATTTTAGGCCCTTTGCGCATGTTTTTACGATCATTTTTGGGAGTTTCCATTTTTTTAGAACGGCCACCACCTTGTTTCTTTTTAATTAATTCTAACATTTTTTCTTTTTCATTCATTTAATCCACCGCCTTTGTTAATAACGTGACAGATTCAATGTGGGTCGTTTGTGGGAAATTATCCACTGGTTGAATTTCTTTTGCTTCATAGCCACCTTCTGTTAATAATGCAATGTCGCGAGCGAGTGTGGCTGGATTACAGCTGACATAAACAATTCGTTCAGGTTGCGTTTCAATTAATGTATTTACTAATTGACCGTCTAACCCTTTCCGTGGTGGATCCACCACCACAACATCTGGTTGCAAGCCATTTTCAACTAATTTTGGCAATAATTCTTCCGCTAAACCAGCCGTGAAAGTGGCATTCTCAATGTTGTTTAATTTAGCATTATTTTCTGCATCTTTGACCGCTTCTTCAATTACTTCAATACCGTAAACTTGCTTTGCATCTTGGGCTAAAGTTAAGCCAATCGTTCCAATCCCGCAATAGGCATCCACCACAATTTCATTGCCTGTTAAAGCCGCATACTCTTTAACTTTTTGATACATCACTTCTGTTTGTTGTGGATTTACTTGATAAAATGAACGCGCGGAAATTTCAAATTTCAAATCAAAAATAGTATCTGTAATTTTTTCAGACCCATGTAATAAGATGGTTTCGTCGCCAAAAATGACATTGGTTCGTTTTGGATTTACATTTTGTACAATGCTGACTACTTCCGGAATAGCTTCCAAAATATCTGGCACAATTTTACTAATTGGGAATAATTTCGGTGTTCTCGTAATTAGAACAACCATCATCTCCCCAGTATGGTAGCCACGACGAACGACAATATGGCGTAAGTTCCCTGTATTATCAGATTCGTTATAAGGTTTTACGCTATATTTACGCATAATGTCACGGATTTTAACAATTGCTGCATCAATTTCTGGGTCTTGAATATAAAAATGTTCCATTGGAATTAAATCATGGCTATTTTTCCGGAAAAAACCTGTTTGTAATTGGTTGTCAATTTTACGCACGGGAATTTGTGCTTTGTTCCGGTAATGCCACGGATCATTCATCCCAATTGTTGGTAAAACAGGGACTTCTGGTAATTTAGCAACACGTTGCATAACATTTTCGACTTGTTGCGTTTTAAATGATAGTTGGGCGCCGTACGCTAAATGTTGCAACGGACTGATTCCGACTTTTGTAAAGTTTTCATCTTTCACGGGCACACGCTGTTCACTGCTTTTTAGGACAGTCAATACTTTCCCATAACCAAAACTTTTGCCTGTTTTTAAGACTTTGATTTCAAGTTTTTCACCTGGTAAGGCATTTTCAATAAACAATGGATAATGGTCCACTTTTGCCACGCCTAAACCTTCATGCGTCAAGTCAATGATTTCTACTTCAATGACGTCATTTTTCTTTACTGGATAATTTTTCATAAGTCGCTCCTTCTTTTTATACACTTCACTCATTCTAATGAAAATACCTAAGAAAAGCAACAACGAATTTTCATGGCGATTTAGCAATTCCGTTTGAGCTTTTTGGGTAAATAAAAGAATGAGATCCTTTCCCTTAGTCAAAAAATAGCCAATGAAAGATCTTATCAACTAAATCTTTCATTAGCTATTCACGGACTACCTAGTGCTTTTCTTTTTCGGCAATCTTTCCATCGCCATCAATATCTTCGTCTGTTAGTCGTTCAACTTCTTTGACAAATTCTTTGCTGGCTTCGTTATATGCTTCTTCCTCTTCGTCTTCTGATTCTACGACAATCTCATCGCTACCAGTTAAGACAGAACCCATAATTGCATTGGACGGCAGTGCATCACCATTTGCAAAAATTTCAATGTGTTGATGCATATTTTTAAAGGTCATTGGAGCATCGCCTCCATATTCACCATCTAAATTAATCATCATTTTATTGTTCTTTTCTAACGTTTCTGCATGTAAATAGCTGGTCTTTGTATAGATTAGTCGATGATCTTCAACATGCTTTCCACCATTTAACATTAACGCAACTAAATGAAGAATCTCAAAAATATTGGCTGTTTTTACAATGATTAATGAAAACTTACCATCATCTAATTTAGCGTCTGGTACGATTTGCTCGAAACCACCCACCGAGTTAGTCAGACCTAGGAAAAACATTGATGCGTTGCCTTCGTATACACCTTCATCATATGTCATGCGCATTTTAATCGGCTTCACTCGCGGCAACATTTCGGCTCCTTTAGCTAAGTACGCTAAGTAACCAAAAATACTTTTCAACTCTGATGGAACTTCATAAGTCAGTTCCGTTAAATGACCACCCGCCGCAATATTGATAAAGTAATTTTTGCCGGCTTGGCCAATATCCATTTTGACAGTCTGATTTTTTTTAATCACTTCTGCTGCCTTAACGATATTATCACGAGGAATCTTCAATGCCCGTGCATAGTCATTCGTCGTTCCAGCAGGAATAATAGCCATTTTAGGGCGCCGCTTCAACGGAGCAATCCCATTCACGACTTCATTAATGGTCCCATCTCCACCTGCAGCTACTAGTAAATCAAATCCTGCCCGCGCAGCACGATGTGCTTCATTGCGTGCTGAATTTTCTTCTGGTGTGGTCGCAAATGCACTGGCTTCATAACCACATTCTTCTAAAATAGATAAAATATCGGCTAAGTTCTTTTTGATTAACTCTTTTCCTGACGTTGGATTATAAATCACTCTAGCTTTTTTCATGGTTTGCCTGCTACTTTCTTATCGTTTTGAAAGCTCTTCTTGCAATAACTTGTTAACCACACCTGGGTTTGCTTGTCCACGAGTTGCTTTCATAATTTGTCCAACAAGGAAACCAACTGCACGGTCTTTGCCGTTTTTAAAGTCATCAATTGATTGTTGGTTGTTGTCTAATACTTCGTTAATCATTGGTAATAATTGCGCTGGATCAGATAATTGAACAAGGCCTTTTGCTTCGACAACTTCTTTAGCGTCTCCACCATTTTCAATTAACTCTTTGAACACTTTCTTCGCAATTTTCGAGCTGATTGTGCCATCGTTAATCAAAGTAATCATACCCGCTAGATTTTCTGGTGTCAGTTTAGTATCGGCTAATTCAACTTTTTCACTGTTTAAGTAAGCAGAAACTTCGCCCATTAACCAGTTTGATGCTTGTTTCGCATCTGCACCGTTTGCTAAAGTTGCTTCAAAGAAATCTGACATTTCTTTCGTTAAAGTCAAGACCATTGCGTCGTATTCAGGTAAACCTAATTCACTGATATAACGGGCACGACGTGAGGCTGGCATTTCTGGCAAACTAGCGCGAACTTTTTCAATCCATTCATCATCAATTGAAAAACGAGGAACATCTGGCTCTGGGAAGTAACGGTAGTCACTTGAGCCTTCTTTAACACGCATAAGCAACGTTGTACTAGTTGCTTCATCAAAGCGGCGTGTTTCTTGTTGAATTTCGCCACCAGATAATAGGACTTTGGCTTGGCGTTTTTCTTCATAAGCTAAACCTTTTTTTACAAAGTTCATAGAGTTCAAGTTCTTTAATTCCGCTTTAGTACCAAATTCTTCTTGACCATACGGACGTAAAGAAATATTGGCATCACAACGCATAGAACCTTCTTCCATTTTCACATCAGAAACTTCTGTAAATTGGATAATTGAACGCAACGCTTCTAAATAAGCATAAGCTTCCTCTGGTGAACGCATGTCTGCTTCAGAAACGATTTCAATTAAAGGCGTGCCTTGACGATTCAAGTCTACATAAGAATAGCCATCTGTGCCGTGAATATTTTTCCCAGCATCTTCTTCTAAATGCACCCGTTCAATGCGAATTTTTTTCTTTTTGCCTTCGACTTCAATTTCAATCCAACCATCATGTCCGATTGGTTGATCAAATTGAGAAATTTGATACGCTTTAGGATTATCTGGGTAGAAATAGTTTTTACGATCAAAATGAGTTTCTTTTGAAATTTCACAGTTCAAAGCAAGAGCTGCTTTCATCCCAAATTCTAAAGCACCTTTATTCATCACAGGTAAAACACCTGGGTAACTCCAGTCAACTACATTTGTGTTGCTATTTGGTTCTGCTCCGAAATGCGCTGGCGCAGAGGAGAAAATTTTAGAGTTGGTTTTTAATTCTACGTGGACTTCTAATCCAATGACAGTTTCAAAGTTCATTAATCGTTCCCCCCTAAAATGACTGGTTTTTTCGTATGGAAATCTGTCGCTTGTTCAAAGGCGTACGCTGCTTTGTACATTGTATGTTCGTCAAAATGTTTCCCGATAATTTGTAAACCAACTGGCAAGCCTTCTGAGAATCCTGCTGGAATTGACATACCTGGTAACCCAGCTAAGTTGACAGGAACTGTTAAAATATCATACATATACATCGTGATTGGATCATTGATATTTTCACCCAAACCAAAAGCAACCGTTGGTGTGGAAGGACCAATAATTAAGTCATAATCCGCAAAGACGTTATCAAAGTCTTGTTTGATTAATGTGCGGACTTGTCCTGCTTTTTTGAAGTGCGCATCATAATAACCAGCACTTAAAGAGAAGGTTCCTAACATAATCCGACGTTTGACTTCAGTACCAAAGCCTTCAGAACGCGAATTAACATAGACGTCTTCTAGATTTTGGACATTTTCGGAACGGTAACCATAACGAATGCCATCAAAGCGTTGTAAGTTTGAACTTGCTTCTGAAGAGGCAATAATATAATAAGCGGCAATCCCATATTTAGAATGTGGCAAGCTAACTTCTTCTACTGTTGCGCCTAAAGCTTTAAACGTTTCTGCAGCTTTTAATATCGCTTCGCGAACATCCGATTGTACCCCTTCACCTAAGTATTCTTTTGGTAAAGCAATTTTCATGCCTTTGATGTCGCCAGTTAAATCTGACGTAAAATCAGGAACAGAAACGCCTGCAGAAGTGCCGTCTTTTTCGTCATAACCACTAATTGCATTTAAAGCTAAGGCATTGTCTTTAACATTTCGTGTCAATGGACCAATTTGGTCTAAACTTGAAGCAAAAGCAATCAAACCAAAACGAGACACACGTCCATACGTTGGTTTTAAGCCCACAATACCGTTAAAAGCTGCTGGTTGACGGATACTACCACCTGTATCAGTTCCTAGAGAAACTGGTACTTGACCGGCTGCAACAGCTGAAGCTGAACCACCTGAAGAACCACCAGGGACTTTCGTTTGATCCCAAGCATTTTTAGTTTTCTTGAAGTAAGATGTTTCCGTACTTCCACCCATAGCAAACTCATCCATGTTTAATTTTCCAACTGGAATCATATCTGCTTGATAGACTTTATCCATCACAGTCGCATCATAAATTGGATCAAAATTGTATAACATTTTTGATCCAGCTGTTGTTAAAATATCTTTTGTGACAATGTTGTCTTTAATCCCAATTGGAATTCCTGCTAAAGGATTACTTTCAGTGATGCCTTTTAAGTCGATGGCTTTTGCTAATTCCAGCGCTTTTTCTTCACTTACTGTGATAAAAGAATCCATTTTTTCTTCTGTATCTTGGATACGATTTAAAGTTTCTTTTGTTAAATCAACTGCTGTAATTTCTTTTGAAACCAATAAATCATGTAATTCCGTTAACGATTTGTCGTATAATTTTTCCATTAGGCTCCTGCCTCCCCGTTATCCATAATTGCAGGCACTTTAATGTAACCATTCTCTGATTCTGGAACATTCCGCATTAATTCTTTACGGTCCATTCCTGGTGTCGCTACGTCTTCACGCATAACATTGATTGATTCATTCACATTTGAAGTAAAAGGAACCCCGGTTGTATCTACTTCTTCTAGTAATTCCACCATATCAATAATTTTATCTAGTTGATTGGTAAAGTCCGCTAATTCTTCTTCGGAGAAAGATAATTTTGATAATTTAGCGACATGTTTGACTTGTTCTTCTGTAATTGCCATAGATACCCTTCTTTCTATCATTTACTGAAATTTTCATTTTCAGATTAATCAATTGGATTGTATTTCTTTAAACAGCTTGTCTCAGCTATTCACTCTGTTCCCATTCTACCATAAAATGGTCGGATATTTTAGATGAAACCTTGAATTTCATTGATAATTTGTCGCTCGCAAAAATGACGGAAATATGTTATTATGAAAATGAAAAGAGAGATATGCAGGAACATACCTCTCTAGTAGCCACTACTAGTTATAAGAACTAGCGGCTTACTGAGTTAAATATTTTTTGTTGCTTTAACCGTTCAGCTCCTCAAAGCTTATGAACGGTTATTTTTGTTGTCTGAGACAAGCGCTAGGACTGATGATTGGTTTTACAACAAGTGTTGCAAAACCAATCATCAGTCCTAGCGCTGCTTCAACGGACAAAAATATTGCTCCTTTCGTTAAAGTAAGAAGAATTGCGCATAAGCATCAACCTCCTTTCTCAACTCAGAAAGTCCTCGTTCATATAACTTTTATGACTAAAATAAGTATACCATCAAATTACTACATAAAATCTGACAACGTTAATTTGTCTTCTTAAAAATGACTTGCATCTAACGCATCGACCATTTCTTGTTCATTCCAAACGGTCACGCCTAAGCTTTCAGCTTTGGTTAATTTACTGCCTGCATCTTCGCCAGCAACCACAATATCAGTTTTTTTCGAAACACTCCCTGTAACTTTTCCACCAAGATTTTCAATTTTTTCTTTGGCTTCTTCGCGAGTGTACTGCGTTAATTTTCCTGTTAAAACAACTGTTTTGTCTTTGAAAGGTGACTCCACTTCTGCTAATTGCTCTGTCCGGAGACCTTTATATGTCAAGTTCACTTGGGCTTTTTCCAGTTCAGCCATTAATTCATGAACTTCCTCATTTTCAAAATACGTCACAACGCTGTCGGCGATTGTTTCACCAATTGAATCCAAAGCCACAATTTCTTCCGCAGTTGCTCGACTTAAGGTTGATAAATCACCAAAATGCTCCGCTAAAATTTTCGCCGCTTTCGCACCCACATGGCGAATCCCTAAGCCAAAAATCAAACGCTCTACAGAGTTTTCTTTACTCCCTTGAATGGCAGTATAAATGTTGTTTGCTGATTTTTCTTTGATTTTATCCAAAGTCATTAATTGTTCTTCTGTTAAGAAATACAGATCCGCTACATCTTTCACTAATCCTTTGTCATACATTTGTGCTAACACTCTTGGCCCCAAGCCATCAATGTTCATTGCGTTTCGTGAGACAAAGTGATTCAGCCCTTCTTTAATTTGCGCAGGGCATTTTGGATTAATACAACGTAACGCCACTTCCTCATCTAAATGCACCAACTCACTATGACAAATTGGACAATGTGTCGGCATTTCATAAGGCTGACTATCGGCTGCACGTTTTTCAACTAGGACTTGCGCTACTTCTGGGATAATATCGCCGGCTTTGTAAATAATAACATGATCATTTAAACGGATATCTTTCATTTGAATAAAATCTGCATTATGCAAACTTGCCCGACTAACCGTGGTTCCCGCGACTCGTACAGGAGCCATGACCGCAGTAGGAGTGACCACTCCCGTGCGCCCAATTGTCCATTCAATATCTTCCACTACTGTCTCTGCTTCTTCTGGTGGAAATTTGTAGGCAATCGCCCAGCGAGGTGCTTTGACAGTGAAACCTAATTCATCTTGCAACGCAAATTCGTTCACTTTAATCACAATTCCATCGATTTCGTATGGCAAAGTGCTCCGCTTTTCATGGTATTCTTCAATGTAGGCCCAAACTTCATCGATTGACTGACATAATTGACGTTCAGGATTGGTTCTAAAACCAATTTCAGAAAGCTCTTCTAATGCCTCAAACTGCGTCTTCGCTTTCATTGGTCCAAAGTCAGCAACTGTGTATAAAAACGTACTTAAGTTCCGTTTCGCCACAATTTTTGTATCTAATTGGCGCAAGCTTCCCGCCGCTGCATTCCGAGGATTGGCAAAAATATCTTGGCCATTTTCTTCACGTTCTTCATTCAATGCGACAAAGGATTGTTTAGGCATGTAGCACTCGCCACGAACTTCCACTGAAATGGGCTCCGTTAAACGCATCGGTACAGAGCGAACCGTTCGTAAGTTCTCTGTAATGTTTTCACCAACCGTTCCATCGCCTCGTGTTGCTCCGCGTACAAACACCCCGTTTTCATAACGTAATGAAATTGCTAACCCATCAATTTTTAACTCGCAACAGTAGGCAACGGGTTTACCAATCGCCTTACGAACACGTTCATCGAAAGCAAAAATGTCTTCCTTGCTAAACCCATCATTTAAACTATACATTGGAATGTCATGCGGAGCTTTTTCAAAACCAGATAAAACTTTGCCACCTACACGTTGTGTCGGCGAATCTGGCGTGATTAAATCAGGAAACTCCGTTTCAATATCGACTAACTCTTTATACAAACGATCGTAAACATAATCTTCTACGGATGGTTGATCTTTGACATAATATTCATGGGAATATTGATTGAGTTGTTTTCTTAATTCTTGCGCACGAGTTGTCGCCGCCGTTAATGTTAATGGTTGTTGTTCCATCGTAGAACTCCTCCTCATAAGTGTAATGCTCTTATCGTCTTTTTAACACATTTACACTAAGATAGAAAATAAAAAGAATTTATCTAATGATGATTTCTCATTAAATCGCTGACCTATTTTGCATGTTAAATTTTTTCAATAGGTGCAAATGCCGCTAACAACCGTTTAATGCCTTTTTCTGGGAAAGCAATGTCCAACTCTAAGTCTTTGGCCGAACCGCCTACACGAACGACTGTACCAACGCCCCATGCTTTATGTTGGACCTTATCACCTGCTTGCCAAGAAACTTTTTCGCCACCACTTGCCACTTTGTTGCTAACTGATTTTGTAGCTGGCTGTGTATAAGCTGGTTTACTTGCGCTGGGCTTAAATACTTTAGGATCAAAGGTGCGCGCTGGAGCTTTCTGTAAATTGGCCGCCGCCCCTTGTTTCACTAAACGCTCCGCCTCAATTTCTTCTAAAAAGCGACTTGGTCGATTATATTGCGTGCGACCATATAATGTTCTCGAATAAGCATTCGTTAAGAACAAGGCTTCTTCCGCTCGTGTGATACCAACATAAGCCAAGCGCCGTTCTTCTTCCAGTTCACTTTCTTCTAGCATGGCACGTGATAATGGGAAAACCCCTTCTTCTAAGCCCATTAAAAAGACCACTGGAAATTCCAGCCCTTTGGCCGCATGCAACGTCATTAAGGTTACTTGTGAAGAGCTCTCTTCTAAATTATCTAAATCAGAAACCAAGGCTAAATCTGTTAAAAAATCCGCCAATTTTGTTTCTTCGCCATTTGGATCGTCGTTGTTTTGCGCTTCAAAACGTTTATCAAATTCTTGTGTCACAGATAAAAATTCGTCCAAGTTTTCTAAGCGAGCTTGAGACTCTAAATTATTTTGCGCCATCAAAGCTTCCCGATAACCACTACGTTGTAAAGTTTCTTTCACCAATTCTGTAATCGTTAAATAGGGCACTGTTTTCGTTAAGTCTTGAATCATCATGCCAAAATTACCAAGCTCTTTACCCGCTTTTCCTGAAATATTTGCCAAATCAACATTTTGGGCAGCTTCCAGCAAAGCCCAACCATGCGTATCCGCAAATAGTCGTAATTTTTCAATTGAACTTTTACCGATTCCTCGTTTTGGTTCATTGACAATTCGTTCAAAACTAATCGAATCATCTGGATTGGCAATCAAACTTAAATAAGCCAAAATATCTTTAATTTCTTTACGGTCGTAGAATTTATGTCCGCCCACCATGGTATACGGAATATTAGATTTCAAGAGCATTTCTTCCACTACACGGGATTGAGCATTGGTCCGATATAATACCGCAAAATCACCATAAATTCGGTCATTTTCCCGCATTTCTTTTTGGATTTGGCTCACAATAAATTGTGTTTCATCCCGTTCTGTGTCCCCGCGATAATAGACAATTTTTTCACCGTCTATATTTTCTGTCCACAGTTCTTTCTCGCGGCGGTTACGGTTATTTTTGATGACATCATTCGCAGCCGCCAAAATGTTTTTGGTGGATCGATAATTTTGTTCTAGCAAAATTACACTGGCATCTGGATAATCTTTTTCAAAATCCAAGATATTTTGCATATCCGCCCCGCGCCAACCATAGATACTTTGGTCGGCATCACCTACGACACACAGATTTTTGAAACGTGCAGCCAATAAATTGACTAAGGTATATTGTGCATGATTGGTATCTTGGTATTCATCCACATGAATATAGTGAAATTTATTTTGGTAGAAAGCTAACGTATCTGGTTGTTCATTGAATAAACGAATCGTATTCATAATCAAATCATCAAAATCCATACATTGGTTTTTGCGTAATTCTTTTTGATAGGCTTCATAGCATTTTGCGACAATTTCTTCATATAAGGAACCTTGCATTTCAGCAACTTTTTCAGGCGTTTGTAATTCATTTTTGGCATTGCTAATCGTACCTAAAATTGAGCGAGGATCATATTTTTTTGAATCAATATTTAAGTCGTTTAAGATGCGTTTCATTAATGTTTTTTGTTCCGATGGGTCAATAATTGTAAAATTACGGTTGTAACCAATCTGATCCACATCACGACGTAAAATTCTTACACACATGGAGTGAAAAGTGGAGACCCATACATCTTCGCCACCCGTTTCCAGTAATTTATTTACACGCTCTTTCATTTCTTTAGCAGCTTTATTGGTAAACGTAATCGCCAAAATATTCCATGGATTTACTTCTTTTTCCTCAATTAGATAGGCAATTCGGTGTGTTAAAACCCGCGTTTTTCCACTACCAGCACCAGCCATGACTAACAGTGGTCCTTCTGTATGCAAAACGGCTTCTTCTTGTCGAGGATTCATTCCCTGAACCAAGGCATGTTTTTGTATCATATTAAACGTCCTCTCTCTTTTTTCAATCTTATACAGTATACCAAAAATCCCTTTGAAGTTCTTTAGAAAAGAACAAAAAATCTTTTTCTTTTTATATGAAATTTTCTTGTAAATCAAGTCAAACCGCAGTACATTAGTAAGTAGTGATGGAGGCTAAAAATGAAATGAATAATGATGTACATGAAATTAAACAATTAGATGGTACCCGAATCGGCTTTATCCTTAAAGGCATCGTCGTCGGAATCCTGGTCGGCTTTGTTGTCAGCTTATTTCGCTTAGGCATTGAAAAAATTGGCGAACAAGTCGTGCATCTGTATCAAACGTTTCACGAAAAACCCTTTTGGATGATTCCTTGGTTCTTATTTTCTCTCGTGCTTGCTTATTTATTAGGACGACTGATTAAGAGCGAACCAGCAATTAAAGGCAGTGGCATCCCCCAAGTGGAAGGACAACTTCAAGGTCAATTAGAAATTCATTGGTTTCCAGTGCTTTGGAAAAAATTTATCGGTGGGATCTTAGCGATTAGTCCTGGGCTATTTTTGGGACGTGAAGGCCCTTCAATTCAACTAGGTGCAGTGGTTGGACAAGGCTATAGTCAATGGCGACAAAGCACCAAGTCTGAAGAAAAAATTTTAATCAGTAGTGGTGCCAGTGCTGGTTTAGCCGCCGCTTTTAATGCACCAATCGCAGGACTTTTATTTGTTCTAGAAGAGGTTCACCATTCCTTTTCACCTTTAGTTTGGTTAACCTCTTTTTCTGCGGCCATTTCCGCTAACTTTGTTTCTTTGCATTTCTTCGGATTGCAGCCAGTTCTTTATATTGGTCCCGTTAAATCTTTGCCTTTAGAGTACTATTGGACATTAGTACTGCTGGGCGTTTTACTAGGATTATTAGGTTGGATATATCAAAAAACATTGTTGTCCTTACCAAAAGTATATGGAAAAATCAAAGGCCTTTCTTCTAATTATTATGGTTTTATTCCTTTTATTTTGATTTTACCGATTGGTTATTTCTTTCCACATTTACTTGGCGGTGGGAATCAAATTGTTTTAGCTTTAGGCAATCAACCGGCCACGATTTGGGCTTTAGTCGGCTTACTGGTTTTACGTTTTGTTTTTTCAATGGTTTCTTACGGTTCGAATCTCCCTGGTGGTATTTTCTTGCCTATTCTAACTTTAGGTGCCATTATCGGAACATTGTATGGTAGTCTACTTGTCCAATACGTAGGGATGGATCCAATTTTTGTGAAAAACTTTTTAATTTTTGCCATGGCTGGTTATTTTACTGCGATTGGTAAAGCACCGTTAACAGCGATTATTTTAGTAACAGAAATGGTCGGCAATTTTTCTCATTTAATGTCTTTAGGGGTTGTTGCTTTAGTTAGTTATATTACCATCGATAGTCTTGGCGGCAAGCCAATTTATGAAAGCTTATTAGAACGTTTGGTTCCTTCTAAAGTAAGTAATATTCGTGGCCACAAAACGATTATTGAATTACCTATCACTGCAGAAAGTTCCTTAGATGATACGATGGTACGTGATTTTGTCTGGCCTAAACAAATGTTGCTCACTTCCATTCGCCGTGGCGAATCGGAAATTTTAACACATGGTGATACTGTTATGCATGTTGGCGATGTGCTCATTATTTTGACCGATGAAAAACTCGCTTACCAAGTCAAAAAAGAGATTTATCAAAAAACTTTACCGAATGATTTAGTGAATTAAAGAAAGCTGCTGAACTCAGGTTCAGCAGCTTTCTTTTTTTCTTATGACTGTTTTTTAATTTTTTTGAATGTTTTTGACCGTTTTAGATTGATTAGCGTTTTCATTTGTGCTATTATATCCATGAAATGAGGGATGAAAATGCTTACGGAAGAACGACATCAAAAAATTTTACAATTGTTAGATCAAAAATCAGTCGTCAAATCACAAGAACTTGCTAGCTTATTCAATGCTTCAGAATCCACAATCCGCCGCGATTTACAAGAATTAGAAGACGCCAATTTGTTAGAACGCATTCACGGCGGAGCTAAGCGTATTCTTAATTTAGGCTTTGAACAAAACATGACGGAAAAATCAATCAAAAACACGCACGAAAAGCAAAAGATTGCTTCTTTAGCCGCTAGTTGTGTACAAGATGGCGATATGATCTATTTAGATGCTGGTTCAACCACGTTAGAAATGATCCCTTTTTTAGTTGGGAAACAAATCCATGTAGTGACGAATTCCGTGCATCACGCTGCAAAACTTAGCGATATGGAAATTCCCACTATTATGCTTGGTGGTACTTTGAAGCTCTCCACTAAAGCAATCATTGGTGCCACTAGTATGGAACAGCTACAACATTTTCGTTTTAACAAAGCTTTTTTAGGAACTAACGGCGCACATTTAGAGTTTGGTTTAACAACGCCTGATCCCGAAGAAGCGGCGCTAAAAGCCTTGGCTATTCATCAAGCAGAAACAGCCTATGTTTTACTGGATCATACAAAATTTAATGAAGTAACGTTTACCAAAGTGGAAGAATTAGAGTCAGTTACTTTACTAACTGACTACTGCCCTGCTGAATCGCTTCAAGGATTCCAGCAAAAAACTATTTTAATGGAGGCAAACAAATGATTTACACAGTGACTTTAAACCCTTCTATCGACTTTATCGTTCATGTCGATCATCTACAAATTGGTGATTTAAATCGGATGACGAATGATTTTAAATTACCTGGCGGCAAAGGAATCAACGTTTCACGTATTTTAAAACGTATGGAGACAGAATCCACTGCCTTAGGTTTTTTAGGTGGTTTTACAGGCTCATTCATTGCCGATTGGTTGAAAAAAGAAGAAATCCAAACGAATTTCACTCCCGTGTCTGCTGATACACGAATCAACATTAAATTGAAATCAGATACTGAAACAGAAATTAACGGCTTAGGACCTGCCCTAACAAACGAAGAAATTCAAGAACTAAAACAAGCAGTTAGTCGTGTTCAGGCTGGTGATATTGTTGTTCTTTCAGGAAGTACACCTGCTTCTCTACGCAAAGGATTTTACGAAGAGTTAATCCAAATTGTGAAGGAAAAAGGCGCAGAATTTGTTATTGATACGACAGGTGAAGATTTAATGAACGCTTTGCCACAAAAACCTTTATTGGTCAAGCCAAACAATCATGAGTTGGCAGAATTATATCATACAACCTTTACAAGTGTTGAAGACATTTTACCTTATGGACATCGGTTACTAGAAGAAGGAGCGCAACACGTAATTATCTCAATGGCTGGTGATGGTGCATTACTTTTCACAACAGAAGGTGTTTATCGTTCCAACGTTTTAAAACGTCCACTGAAAAATTCTGTCGGCGCTGGCGACTCAATGATTGCTGGTTTTATTGGCAACTTTTCAAAAACACAAGATCCTTTAGAGGCTTTCAAATGGGGTGTCGCTTGCGGTAGCGCGACCGCATTTTCTGATGATTTAGCCTCAGAAGATTTTATCCAAGAACTTATTCACGAAGTAACAATTGAAAAAATTTCAGAATAAATCCACTAAGGGAGGAAAATAGAGTGAACATTAATGATTTATTAATAAAAGATGTCATGATTATGGATTTACAAGCTACTGATAAAAAAGGCGCGATTGATGAAATGGTCCAAAAATTATACGATGGTGGCCGCATCTCTGACATTGACACTTACAAAGAAGGAATTTTAAAACGCGAAGCACAAACATCGACTGGTTTAGGCGACGGCATCGCTATGCCTCACGCAAAAAATAGTGCCGTAAAAGAACCGACAGTTCTTTTCGCTAAAAGTAAAAAAGGTGTTGATTATGAAGCACTAGATGGACAACCTACTTATCTATTCTTCATGATTGCTGCTCCAGAAGGCGCTAATGATACACATCTCCAAGCGCTTGCGGCCCTTTCTCGATTACTTATCGATCCAGACTTTGTTGGCAAATTGAAAGAAGCGGAAACTCCAGAAGCAGTACAAGCTCTTTTCCAAGCAGCAGAAGATCAAAAAGAAGCGGAAGAAAAAGCAGAACAAGAACAAACAACGCCAGCACCAGAAAGCAATCGTAAATATATTATTGCTGTGACTGCTTGTCCTACAGGAATTGCTCACACTTACATGGCTGAAGATGCACTGAAGAAAAAAGCAAAAGAAATGGGCGTAGACATTAAAGTAGAAACAAACGGTTCAGAAGGAATTAAAAATCGTTTAACTGCTGAAGATATTGCTCGTGCTGATGGCGTGATTGTCGCAGCCGATAAAAAAGTAGAAATGAATCGTTTTGATGGTAAAAAATTAGTCAATCGTCCCGTCAGTGATGGAATTCGTAAAACCGAAGAACTAATTAACTTAGCCATTAGTGGTGAAGCTCCTACTTTCCATGGCAGTGACTCGGCTGCAAGCGACCAAGAGGATTCAGCGGAAGGTTCAATCGGTTCTCGTATCTATAAAGATTTAATGAATGGTGTTTCTCATATGTTACCTTTCGTTATTGGTGGCGGAATTGCCATTGCTCTTTCCTTTATGATTGATCAATTTATCGGAGTTCCTCAAGATCAATTAGCCAACTTAGGGAATTACAATGACGTAGCTAGCTGGTTTAACCAAATTGGTGGCGCAGCATTTGGCTTTATGTTACCTGTCTTAGCTGGTTTTATTGCTTCTAGTATCGGGGATCGTCCAGGCTTAGTTGCTGGTTTCGCCGCTGGTGCGTTAGCAAACGCTGGAGGAGCTGGGTTCCTTGGGGCCCTAATCGGTGGTTTCTTAGCTGGTTATGTAGTGGTTCTTTTACGTAAAGTTTTCAAAGGCTTGCCAAAATCATTAGATGGAATTAAAACCATTTTATTCTATCCAGTTTTTGGTTTGATTATTACAGGCTTATTAATGTTAGTCATTAACATCCCGATGAAAGCAATTAATGATGCGTTAAATCATTTCCTACTTGGCTTAGATGGCACAAATGCAGCTTTACTTGGTGCCTTATTAGCTGGTATGATGGCCATCGACTTAGGTGGACCAGTTAACAAAGCTGCTTATGTTTTCGGTACAGCTACGCTAGCAAGTACTGTTGCAGAAGGTGGCAGCGTGGTCATGGCTTCTGTAATGGCTGGCGGAATGGTTCCTCCATTAGCAATTTTCGTAGCAACTCGTTTATTTAAAAATAAATTTACAAAAGATCAACAAGATGCCGGCTTAACCAATATTATAATGGGACTTTCTTTTGTCACTGAAGGGGCAATTCCTTTTGCAGCAGCTGACCCATTACGTGTGATTCCAAGTTTCGTGGTAGGTTCTGCCTTTACTGGTGCGTTGGTTGGTGCGTTTGGTATCAAATTATTGGCACCACATGGAGGAATCTTCGTCGTCTTCCTATTAAGTAATCCATTACTATATCTATTGTTCATCTTAATTGGGGCGATTATTTCAGGAATTGTCTACGGACTTTTGAAAAAACCTGTCGAAGTACCTGCTTAAAAAACAGCAAAAAAGCGATTCAACCATGGTTGAATCGCTTTTTTATTATTTTCTCTTTATCGCATAATTTTCTAAATACTCAGGATTTCCTTTGCTTCTGATATACGTATACACGCCCATCACAAAGGCCCCAAGGGTATTGGTAAATAAGTCCCCCATCGTATCCATTAAAGCAGCACGCCCAATAAACGGTTGGCCGTTGGACATATTATAACGTTGTAAATTCATGTTCCCTAATGAATCGCAGATAAATTCCCAAAATTCCCAGAAGACGCCACAAAGCCCTGCAAATGCAAAACCAAATAATAAAAATAACCACGGGGAAACATCGGCGTACTTCGTTTTCTTCAATAGGAAACCAGCAATACCATAACCAACAGCAGTTAACAGCATCGGACTAACAAAGTGTAAAATTTTATCCCAGAACGAAATGATTGAGATCATATGCAACGAGGTTCCTAGGAATACTGAAATAAATAAGAAAAACCAGTAAAAATAAACGATAGTCGGTGGCATAATAATTTTTAAAAATTTATTGACAAGATCCGGTAAAAAGATTAGACCAATTCCAAGTAAACATTCGATAACAAACGTCACACCTTGTTTTGTTGAATACTTGGCCGTAAAAAATTCCCAGAGATTGTACGTCAAGCATAAGATGCCAAACACCACTAATCCATATTTAATTTTCGAATAATTTTTATCCATTTTGACACACCCTTTCAAAAGTTATTTTATATGAAAAAAACTGTAGATGAAAGACACCTTCCATCTACAGTTTTAGAAAACTCTATCGAATGAAGAGCTTATTAAAAATGTTTATTTTTCAACAGCTGTTTCAGTAATTGTTTCAACAGCACGTTTCATACGAATATCGTGTTCTAACATGTCGTTGTTTAATACTTTACGTACTTGCGCTTCAGGCATGTTGTATTGTTCTGCTAAATCTTTCACTTCAGCATCGATGTCTTCTTGTGTTACTTCGATGTTTTCAGCTTTGGCAACTGCTTCAATCACTAAGTTTGTTTTTGTACGTGTTTCTGCTTCACCTTCAAATTGTTTGTGTAAATCTTCTTCTGTAGAACCAGTTAATTGGTAGTACATTTCAGGAGAAATTCCTTGGCGTTGCATGTTGTTTAAGAATTCATCCATTGAACGGTGAACTTCGTCGTGAACCATTACGTGTGGTAATTCAACGATTTCAGCATTTTCAACAGCTAAACGAATTGCTTCTTCGTCTTTTGCTTCTTCAGCTGCTGCTTCTTTTGCTTCTGTCAATTCTTTACGGAATTTTTCTTTTAATTCGTCTAATGATTCTACTGAATCGTCAACGTCTTTTGCAAATTCATCATCCAATTCTGGTAATTCTTTTGCTTTTACTTCATGAACAGTTACTTTGAAGACTGCTTCTTTACCAGCTAAATCTTCTGCTTGGTAATCTTCAGGGAAAGTAACGTTTACTTCTACTTCTTCGCCAGCTTTTTTGCCAACTAATTGGTCTTCAAAGCCTGGAATAAATGAATTAGAACCTAATTCTAATGAGTAATTTTCGCCTTTGCCGCCTTCAAATGCTTCGTCGCCTAAGAAGCCTTCAAAGTCGATAACTACAGTGTCGCCGTTTTCAGCAGCGGCATCTTCTTTGATTACTAATTCAGCTTGAGATTCTTGTTCGCGTTTCAAACGTGCTTCCACATCTTCATCTGTTACTTCACGGTCTTGTTTAGACACTGTTAAGTTTTTGTATTCACCTAATTTTACTTCAGGTTTTACAGTTACTTCAGCAGTGATAACCCAGTCTTCCCCTTTATTCATGCTTTCAACATCAATTTTTGGTTGTGCTACTGGTTCAATTCCTGCTTCTAAAACAGCCGCTTCATATGCTTCTGGTAAAACAGCGTTTAACGCATCTTCGTATAACGCTTCTTCTCCATACATACGGTTAAAAACAGTACGTGATACTTTTCCTTTACGGAAACCAGGTACGTTTAAGTTTTTTTTCACTTTATTGAACGCTTGCGTTAATCCTTTTTCGATTACTGCTTGTTCGATTGAAAAAGTTAATACACCATCATTAGTGCCTTTTTTTTCCCATTTCGCAGACATTTGTTTCCCTCCGAATAACATTTAATTTTATACATCAAACTTTATTTATGCATACCTTTAAATAGTACACTATCCCTAGGAAAATGTAAATATTTTAAGTGCTAAGAAGTGAAAGAAAGACTCGATTTTTAGCAAACTATCAGTTTTTTAATTTTTTCGGATTAAAAAAGCATAGAATTTCGAGAAATTTCCTTCTTAAAACACTAAAAGATTGTGATTAAAATATCTTGTTCACCATCGGATGTAATCGCTTTACTTTATGAATGGCCCATTATAGAATGTATGTACTCAATATTTACTCAGTATATATTTTCGCCATTATACATATAATATAAAAAAGGAGAGGATGGTTTTGAATAAGTTCGTCTGGGGAATCTTTTCTTGCATCATATCATGGCTTTTTTTATCGCTGACTCAACCTTTGATAGCTCATTCTGAAACACTGAACCCTACAACTCACGCCTCTACTTTTAGTGAAACATTTACTTCAGTTTCAACAGAACAACAAACAACTCAAGCAACCGATATCGTGGAACAAGAAACCGAGCAAACCCATGCTTCCTCTGAAAACGATGAACCTATGGCACCTACGCCAGCTAGTGTTTCTGTTGGTAATAGCACCTTAAAAAGTACCTTAAGCACGGGAACGTATAACCAAGATATTATCACACTTTCGTATGAATACAGTGTGACACTTATCGGCTTAGCAATTAATGATCGACCGATTATTGCTATTCAACTTCCTACAGAAATTTCAAGCCAGTTAGATAACGACACTCTAAAGCAACAAGATTTTCTGACTCTTTTAACAGGGACTGTCAGTTATCCAGGAACAGCCACTCAAGATATTCACAGTTCAACTAACGGCGTCAGTCTCTCTTATAGTAACACTTATCATTCTGTTTATCTGACTTTTCCAAGTAGCACCTTGGTGTTACTTCCCGGAACCAAATGGTCTGCCGCCATTTCGTTTGATGTCGGCGCACTTTATAAACGAGGAATTTCAATCCCTCCTGCTCTTAACGGCAAAGACTATCCGATTCGAGGAACCTTTACAGATGTTGGCACTGGATTAGGCGCAATTAATATTATTATTGGGAATAATACAAAAACAGGCGTAATTAGCAAAGCTCAACTTAATTTAGGGAATTATCCCGTTCCTCAAGTCACACCAGCCAAACTAACTCAATCAAATCATCTGGACACTACTGTAACAGGGACCATTCAACAAGTACAAGACCCAAACTATAGCTACTCTGTTCAATTAGCCTTGAACCACCATGATGGAACCACTACCCCCATAGTGGTGAAGGGAATTTCTGTTGATGCATCTGGAAATTTCTCGACATCGTTAGCTTCACCATTAGAATATGGCGACACGCTCTCTACAATTGTCTTTGCTCGTTCCAAAACGTCAACCGACTATATTCAAAGCAGCCCCTCAGCTGACCAAAGTGTCAATTGGTCAATCCAACCAGTCACAAACGTAGTCGCCAATGCCGGCTCAACTCAACTTTCAGGTAAAGCTTCTCAAGCATCTAACGGAACCTATCAAGTTAAAGTACAAATAAATGGTGGTTCTATTTCCACAACGCCCTTAGATTCCAATGGCCATTTTCAATTTGCTAATTTACCCACTTTCCAAGGAGGAGAAACGGTCAACTTATGGATCCAAGGTCTCAGCAATCGCACTGGCCTGCCTTTGCTAACCAGTTCTACTGTTTCTCAAACAGTTGCTTATCCTGTGCCTCAACTAACGGTCACGCAAATCATTGAGCGGAAAAATGCACAAGGGCTCTGGGAAGCTGCAAACTCTGTCGTAAGTGGTCAAATCATTCGTTTTACGTTAACCACACGTTTAACCAATCAACCAGCAATGTGGATGAATCAGCAATTACGAGCAACGGTGCCTAAAGGACTGTCCCAACTTTCAGCTGCTACATTAACAAAACAATCAGCAGCAGGTTTAAGTACGCCAATAGCTGGGCTTCAACTTTTAACTGATAGTTCCACTGGTTTGCCGTATTGGAGTTATCATAATTCGCTGCCAGCAGATAATTTTACAGAAGCCAATACACAATTCACCTTAGAATATACAGCAACGGTTACAGAAGAATGGATAAACCAATTTCTTTTATTTTCTAGCACGGTTACTGGCAATGATGGTGGCGGAACGCCAATTACGCCAATCACTAAGGAACAGTCTTTACCTATCAAAAACGGTACCCTCCGTTTTGTGCAGATGCCAACTACAGTTTCCTTTAAAAATTTACCTTTTCCCAGCAAACGAACCATATACTCACCATCGACCATCAGCGCTCCTTTCCTCATTGCCGATGGTCGAGTTGCAAAAACACCATGGCATTTGTTGGTAAGAGAGAGTCAGCCCATGCATTCAACTTCTACAAATAAAACGATCCAGCAAGCTTTCATTTATCGAAAAAATGGCAGTGATTTTCCTCTCTCCTCTTTAGCAACCGAAGTTTATCAATACACCGCAACGGACGATAACAATGTAGAAATTCCTTGGAACCAACAAAATGGACTTTTTTTAAGCGTTGCTCCTGACCTTAATTTAACGGTCAAAGAATCTTACACTGCCGAATTACAATGGATTCTTTCTGATACACCCCTCTAATTAGGATTTAGCTTTTTTAAAAGTTAAAAATAAACAAGAAAGAAGGAATAAAAAATGAAAAAGATCGTGCGCATTTCAAGCATTTTGTTCGTTGCTACGCCTCTTATGCTTTTAAATAGTCCAAAAGTTGAAGCAGCTCAAGTCGCTTCTATTCAATCCAACGCTGATATTACGTTTGCTCTTGATAATACTGTCACGCCACCTGTCAACCCGACGAACCCTTCTCAGCCTGTGACACCTAATCCTGCTGATCCTCATCAACCTGGTACAGCCGGACCCCTTAGTATTGACTATGTTTCAAATATCCATTTTGGATCAAAACAAATTCAAGCCGGAACAGCGATCTATTCGGCACAACTGGATCAAGTGCAAAATAGTACTGGCGATTTAATTAGCGTGCCAAACTATGTTCAAGTAACTGACAAACGTGGTCTAAATCTTGGCTGGAAATTATCAGTTAAACAGAGTGCGCAATTTGCTACAAGTGATTCAACACCCGCTGTTTTGGATAATGCGTCCTTGACCTTTTTAGCAGCAACACCCAATTCAACACAGTTACTTTCTTTGGCGCCATTAACGGTCCCAGTAACCTTGGATCCAACTGGTGCCGCTACTTCTCCTGTGGCGACTGCCGCTCTTTCAACAGGAATGGGCACTTGGACATTAGCTTTTGGTAACGGAGCGACCGCTGCTCAAGGCATTCAATTAACTGTTCCTGCGACAACGAAAAAAGTTGCAGCTAAACAATATAAAACAACGCTTACTTGGATTTTGGATGATACACCACTTTAAAAGAAAACAAACAAGGTATTGCATGAAACAACTTCATGCAATACCTTCTTATAAAAAATTGTCAAAAAGGAGTGCACACTATGAATCAGCAGCTTTTTAAATGGCTCCATGCTATTAGCGTCATCATTTTTTTATTTTTTATTGGCTCTTATTCTGTAGAAGCAAGCGAAATGACTTTTTCTGTAAAAGCCATTTTACCCGACAATCAACGAACCAAAGAGACAAGTTATTTTGATCTACGTGTCGCTCCAAACCAAACACAAAAGCTACAAATCGAACTAACGAATCAAACAGCCAACGACATTACCGTGCTAGCTTCAGCCAATGCAGCGATTACTAATGATAATGGCTTGGCAGATTATTCTCATGCTGAAACAAAAAAAGATCCATCTGCACCTTTTACTTTTAATGAGATTGCGCAATTACCAAAAGAAATCCACCTACCTAAACACTCAACCAAGACTGTTGAATGTCAGCTTACTTTACCGGAAAAACCATTTAATGGTTATGTTTTAGGAGGACTCTACTTTGAACAAAAGTCAGATGAACAACCTGATCACTCAGAAAACGGTGTGGCCATCAATAATCGTTTTTCTTATGTAGTCGGCGTCTTACTTAGTGAAACAGATGAACCTGTTCAGCCAGAATTATCTTTAAATGAAGTAAAAACCGATCAAGCTAACGGTCGTAACCGCGTATTAATGAATCTCCAAAACAAACAAGCGGCTATGATTAAAAAATTACAAGTCGATGCCTCTTTATATTATGAAAAAGAAGCTAAACCTCGCTACGAAAATCACCAAGAGTCGTTAACAATGGCCCCTAATACAAATTTTAATTATCGGATTGACTTAAAGGAACAACCTTTTGTTCCTGGAAATTATACTGTAAAAATCAAAGTAAACGATGGCTATCAAGACTATTCGTGGGAAAAACACTTAGTCATCCAAGAAAAAGAAGCTAAAAAATACAATGCTACCGCCGTCAACCTCCCACCTGAAAAACACACCAATTTCCCTTGGAAACTGGTGAGTAGCATCACGCTAGTTTTTCTATTCATTTTGGGAAGCACGATTTATTATTTCAAGAAAAAAATACGTGAAGCGCAACAATAAAAAAGCACATCGACAATTGTCGATGTGCTTTCATAATCACTTAATTATTTTGTATATTCTTCAACTAATGCAACGACTTCTTCCATCGTGTCGCATTCTTTTAATGCGCGGTCAGCAAGTTCAGCCATTTTAGTTGTGTCTAGACGTTTCATCAAGCTACGTGTTTTAAGGATAGATGTAGCACTCATTGAGAACTCATCTAAGCCCATACCCAATAGTAATGGAACAGCTGTTTGATCGCCCGCCATTTCACCACACATACCAGCCCATTTACCTTCAGCGTGTGCTGCATCAATTACATTTTTAATTAAACGTAAGATTGATGGGTTGTATGGTTGGTATAAGTAAGAAACGCGTTCGTTCATACGGTCTGCAGCCATTGTGTATTGGATTAAGTCGTTGGTTCCAACACTAAAGAAGTCTACTTCTTTGGCAAATTTATCAGCTAATACGGCAGCTGCTGGAATTTCAATCATAATACCTACTTGGATATCGTTTGAAACTTCAACACCTTCGTTGACTAATTTTTGTTTTTCGTCTTCAAAGATTGCTTTCGCTGCTCTAAATTCTTTCAAAGTAGCAACCATTGGGAACATGATACGTAAGTTACCATGAACAGACGCACGTAATAATGCACGCATTTGTGTACGGAACATGCCGTCACCTAGTTCTGATAAGCTAATACGTAATGCACGGTAACCTAAGAATGGGTTCATTTCGTGTGGTAATGTTAGGTAAGGAAGCTCTTTGTCCCCACCAATATCCATTGTACGAACCACAACTGGTTTTCCTTCCATTCCTTCAAGAACTGCTTTATACGCTTGGTATTGGTCCTCTTCAGTTGGAAAGTCAGATGAATCCATGTATAAGAATTCTGTACGATATAAACCAACAGCTTCGCCGCCGTTTTTGTGTACGCCTTCTAAATCTTTTGGTGTACCAATGTTTGCAGCTAACTCAACATGTTTGCCGTCAGCTGTCACTGTTTCTGCATTTTTTAGTTTATCCCATTCTGCTTTTTGATCTGCATAAGCTTTTGCTTCTGCTTCAAATTCAGATTTTTCAGCATCTGTTGGGTCAATAATAACATCCCCAATGATTCCGTTCACTGCTAAAATATCGCCTGCTTTTACTTTGTCAGTAATTTCTTTTGTACCAACGATTGCAGGGATTTCTAACGAACGAGCCATGATTGCTGAGTGAGAAGTACGTCCGCCGATGTCTGTAACAAAGGCTTTAACATACGTACGGTCTAATTGTGCAGTATCACTAGGTGTTAAGTCATGGGCAACCACGATTACTTCTTCGTTAATCATTGAAGGATTTGGAAGAGTCACACCTAATAAATGTGCTAAGATACGTTTGGCAACGTCACGAATATCTGCTGCACGCTCCTGCATGTAAGCATTATCGTCCATTGCTTCAAACATACCAATATACATATCCGTAACTTCTTTCAAGGCAGCTTCTGCATTGACTTTGTTGTCTTGGATATTTTGTTTGATTTGACCAACCATTTCTGGGTCAGATAAAACCATTAAATGAGCATCGAAAACTTGCGCTTCTGCTTCACCAAGGCTTTGAGCTGCTTTGTCGCGAATTGCTTGCAACTCTTCAGTAGATTTTGCTAAAGCATCGTCTAAGCGAGTTGCTTCTGCATCAGTATCTTCTACGGAAGTTTTGTTGAAAGACAAGTCAGGTTGAACTAGCAGGTAAGCTTTAGCAACAGCAACGCCATCACTTGCGGCAATCCCTTTTAGCATCTCAGACATTATTCAGCCAATCCTTCTTTTTGTAATGTTTCAACGATTGCTGCCATTCCTTCAGCTTCGTCAGCACCATCAACAGTGATTGTTACGTCAGAACCTTGACCAACGCCTAAAGACATAACGCCCATGATTGATTTTAAGTTAACAGATTTACCTTTGTATTCTAAGTTAATATCTGAGTTAAATTTGCTTGCAGTTTGTACTAATAAAGTAGCTGGACGTGCGTGAATTCCTGTTTCTGCTACAATGTGAAATTCTTTCTTTTCCATATAAATCGGTCTCCTTCGTAAATAAAAAATTTTTATGTTAGGGTTTTCCTTTCTTGATACGCTAAAATCAAACGTCTACTCGAAAAAAGACCCTTTCAGTTTCTAAGATTACCATTTTTTTCTATCTTACACAACACTTTTTGCTTAAATTTCGTGATGTTTTGCACTGACTATTCTTCCTCTTTTTGGTAACGATAAATGATTCGTCCATTTAACCCCGCTTCTCCAACAATTTCCGCGCGGTCAGGCAAAGAAATCCAAGCATCACGAAATTGGAAAAATTCATTTTGCTCCACGATTAATTCAGAGATTTCTCCAGCTTTTAATGAAGCAATTTTTTCTACAAAAGGATTTTCAGCCATTGATTTCACCACTCTTTCTCTTAAATATCAACTCTTATAGTTTACTTGAAAATGGCGCAATTGTCTGTAAAAAAATCGAATCTTTGCCTTTTTTTAAACAAGGTCTTTTACTTGATTCTCTTACAAAAAATGCTATAATAACCTCAAAGGTCAAAAATGGTCAAGTGGTTTTATAGACAGAATTTATTCCTGCTATCTAGTACTTGGCTGGTTTGAGGAAAAATGGTCTGTTTACTAGAAATAATAGAGCAAACAACTATTTTTCTGGCCTCAGTTATTTTGAAAGGATGTGTTTCATTCAATGATTTGTCAAAATTGTCAACAAAATGAAGCAACAATTCATTTATATGCAAATGTGAATGGTCAAAGAAAACAACTAGACTATTGCCAAAGCTGCTATCAAAAATTAAAAAATCAAGCAAATAATTCCCCTCAAAATATGGGACAAGACCCTTTTGGCTTTGGGAGTTTAGACGATTTATATCGTTCTCTTTCTCGCCAAATGCAACAAGGTAATCCTTATGAACAACAAACACCACCCACTCAATTTGGTGATGGTGGTAATGGAGGTCAACCCCCTCGCGGAGGCGCTGGCGCTGGTCAAGGTTTACTAGGCGAGTATGGGATTAACATCACCGAAGCGGCACGCCAAGGAGATATCGATCCTGTGGTAGGACGTGACCAAGAAATTAAGCGTGTCATTGAAATCTTAAATCGCCGTACAAAAAACAACCCCGTTTTAATCGGTGAACCAGGTGTTGGTAAAACAGCCGTTGTCGAAGGTTTAGCCCAAAAAATTGTCGATGGCGATGTGCCACAAAAATTATTGGACAAAGAAGTCATTCGTTTAGATGTGGTTTCACTTGTTCAAGGAACTGGTATTCGCGGACAATTTGAAGAACGGATGCAAAAATTGATTGAAGAAATCACTGAAGCTGAAAATGTCATTTTATTTATTGATGAAGTCCATGAAATTGTGGGTGCTGGTGCTGCTGGTGATGGCAATATGGATGCTGGCAATATTTTAAAACCAGCCTTAGCACGTGGTGAATTACAATTAGTCGGTGCCACAACTTTAAATGAGTACCGTATTATTGAAAAAGACGCTGCCTTAGAACGTCGGATGCAACCAGTCCAAGTAGATGAGCCAACCGTTGCCGAAACCATAACGATTTTACATGGTTTGCAAAAACGTTATGAAGATTATCATCATGTTAAATATACAGATGAAGCGATTAACGCAGCAGCAAACTTATCCAACCGTTACATTCAAGATCGCTTTTTACCAGATAAAGCGATTGACTTGTTAGATGAATCTGGTTCAAAAATGAATCTAACTATTCAACTCGTCGATCCAAAAACAATTGATAAAAAATTAGCAGAAGCGGAACAACAAAAACAACAAGCTTCCGCAGAAGAAGATTTTGAAAAAGCGGCTTACTATCGTGATCAAATCAATAAATTACAAGCAATGAAAGAAAAACAAATCAGCGATGAAGAAACACCCGTCATCACTGAAAAAGATATTGAAGCCATTGTGGAACAAAAAACTGGCATTCCTGTCGGTGACTTAAAAGAAAAAGAACAAACCCAATTGAAAAATTTAGCTGTTGACTTAAAAGCTCATGTTGTCGGACAAGATGATGCCGTCGATAAAGTAGCTAAAGCGATTCGTCGCAATCGTGTAGGCCTAGGCAAACAAAACCGCCCAATTGGTTCCTTCTTATTTGTTGGGCCAACAGGCGTTGGTAAAACAGAATTAGCAAAACAATTAGCTTTTGAGCTATTCGGTTCAGAAGATTCGATGGTTCGTTTTGATATGAGTGAGTATATGGAAAAACACAGTGTTTCTAAACTGATTGGTTCTCCTCCAGGCTATGTTGGTTATGACGAAGCTGGACAACTCACAGAAAAAGTCCGTCGTAATCCTTATAGTTTAATTTTATTGGATGAAATTGAAAAAGCGCATCCTGATGTTTTACACATGTTTTTACAAATTCTCGACGATGGTCGTTTAACAGATGCACAAGGTCGTACAGTCAGCTTTAAAGACACCATCATTATCATGACAAGTAATGCTGGAACAGGAGCTGTGGAAGCCAACGTTGGCTTCGGTGCTGCCCGTGAAGGTGTGACTAAATCCGTTTTAGGTCAATTGAACAACTTCTTCACCCCCGAATTCCTTAACCGTTTCGATGGTATTATCGAATTCAAAGCATTAAGCAAAGAAAACCTGATGAACATTGTCAGCTTGATGTTAGAAGAAGTAAATGGCTTATTAGCTAAACAAAAATTACACATTGAGGTTCCAACAGAAGTCAAAGAAAAACTCGTTGATTTAGGTTATGATCCTGCAATGGGCGCTCGTCCTTTACGTCGAACAATTCAAGAACAAATTGAAGACGGCATTGCTGAATACTATCTAGATCATCCTGAAAATCATCAATTAGTCGCAGCGTTAGATAACGAAGGTAAAATTATCGTAACTGGCGCACAAGAAGTGACTAAAACAGAAACTTCAACATCTGACCAAGCAGAATAATCAAAAATCCACACGCATTAATAACAATGCGTGCGGATTTTTTTATGCTTTTCACTTTTTATTTTCATCAAAAAAAACTATAATAGAAGAAAGATATTCGTATACTTGTTCCTCATAGAAAAAATTCAATCTGGAACTCCTGTACATAATTGGAAACGCTCTTTTGCAGCACACAACTATAATGAGGTGATAAAATGAAATTAGTGAATGTGACCAATAGCTACAAACAATTAGTAAATAAACAATTGGAAAACACGGATGCTTACTTTGTAAAAGTCTACTCAGCAGGAAACACGACCGCTGTCTATTCAGAAGCAGCTCACCATGTGGAAGTTCTGATTATGAATAAAAATCGTCGCATTCGTCCGACAGAAGTAAAAGAAATTTTAGCAAAACTGTTAAAACGATTACCTAAAGAGGCTTATGACCCAGATGAAATTTCTATCATTGAGTTAAACCATGTGACCGAAGTGTCTGTTCCATTAAAAGTTTCCCTCATGGAAAACTAAAAAAAACTGCCGAAGTTTCCCCACTTTGGCAGTTTTTTTAATTTATTGTGACGTTATTTTTTTTACAAGACTTTGATAATTTTCCGACCAGGCTTCCTCATTTGTCGGACTGACTAATTTATTTTCCTCGATTGCTTTTTTTCTTAAGTCATCCACTTCTTTTTTGAAATTTTCCCCTGATTTTTGAGCATAATCTTTAGAAAAATATTTTGATTGGCGAGAATAAGCCTTCAGTTTTGCGTCTTTAATCTCTTCTTCTGTATCTGCAAAATATTCATCATAACGAAGATCGGTTATTTTCCCTGAATCTTTTAACGTAATAACAGTTAAACGTCCAGAAAGCCCCTCCCCAAAATCTTCTGTTAGACTTGTATAATATTCTTTTGAAGGTTCTTTGATTTCCTTGGCTAAAGCCCTAGCAGCAGGAAGATAGCCATTATTAGCGCTATTGGATTGCCCTTTGGCTGTCTGGAAGGCGCCATCTAGACGATTTTCGGTAACCATTTGATTTTCTAAAAAAGTCATCGTATTAACAACGGTCACTAACGATTGATCGGTTCGGGCGTTGTTCGCTTGAAAATTTGCATAGCCGGATAAACGTTTTGTCACTCCTGCCCATTCTTCAGAATAATAGTTTTTAGGTCCACGTTCATCAAATTCCACTAACTGAATTTGTTGATCCTTAACAACGACATCAATTAAAGCCGTATAGCCGCCATCAAACACGACTTCATGATGATAATAATCCCCTTGAACTTCCCCGATTTCTGGACGACCTGACCAATACATCTTCTGGGCTTTTTCTTCTGGACTAATTCCTGATTGTCCATTATTAGCTTCTACTGTAGCGCCAGAAACAGCATCAACTTCAAAGGTATGTCCATTACGCTCATAACTCACTTTGGCAGCACTCTCCTTCGGTTGATCATTCGTGTTTGTCTGCTCCTCCCGCTTTACAGAAGTGGCATTAGTGGCTGCCGAGGCACCACTCGTTACTTGGACTGCTTCTGCTTCAGTACTTTCTTTCATTTTTTCAGTTCGTTGATCTGGTTGGCACCCCATTAAAACAATCATTGAACAAAATAACCCGACAACTATCTTTTTAGTTTTCATTTTTCCTCCTTTTAAAACTCATTGAATTACCATTTAATTTTAATATAAGTAGAATGAAAAGTATAGCTAAGCAATCGTTTTTTCTTCATACGGCGATAAACTTAACTGTCCAGATAAATACTCACCTAAATAGATTTCCTGTAATCTTTGAAATCCTTGTTCTTGGATTTGCGTTAATAGCCAGTGCTCATCTTTTTTGATTAACTCTAGGACATCCATGTTGGCTTGACCGTCCACAATAATCGGATAACGAATACTTTCATCGCCATATTCGACGATTGTTAATTGACCATTTTGTTCTAAAACCGCCCGTTTAACAAGCTGGACTTCATAAATACCATTTGCTCGTAATTTAAACATTAGATCATTTGCAGAAATACCATTTTTCAAACATTCCTTCACCACAACCTGTCCATCCTTGATTAAAGTAATGGGTTTACCATCCACAATTTGCTTCACATAGCGATTGTGTTCTTTTGCAAATTTTAAAATTAAGACTAATAATGTCCACAAAATTAACACTAATACAAATTGGAGCACCGTAATTGAATCATTATAAATAACACCACCAATAATGCCCCCCAATACATAGTTTTGCACTTGGTCCATAGCCGATGTGGGCGCCAAATTCCCTTTTCCCATCAAATTAATTTGGACAATTAAACAAATAATACCTAAAGCAAATTTAATAATAATTGGACTATAAAACTGCATTAATTTTCCCTCACTTTACTTTATGATTTCAATCGTTGGTGTTAATAAATACGTTTCTTGTAACGTATAAGACTGCTGATCCGTACTTAAACTCATTTTATAAAAGACTTCGTCAATTTTAACTATGGTTCCGTCAGCCAATTGTGTACCATTGACATAAACTTTTTCTGGAGAAACCTTTTTTTCCTGTGCCACTTGTTCGACAAAATGTACCATTTGTGAAGATTGTGAATGCTGATTTTGGTTCAGTTGATAATTGGAATATTGAACCCCTAAAACAAATAATAATGATAAAAAAATAATAATACTTAATTCACGATATTTCGTTTGAATTTGATGTCGCACATAAAAACTAAACACAATGACTAGCCCGATTAACAAAGCAAAAATAAAAAAATACTTTAAGTAATCATTTAAATTAGATTGGCTTTTTAAATACTCGATGCCATAAAAATTCATGTTCTTGTCCACTCCTTGATAGGTTCGTTATAGTAAGTATTCTATCTCAAAAAAAACAATCACGCCTGCTTTAATACCTTATAACAAGAAAAAGCTCAGCGCAATCATCTTGAGAATGACTGCGCCGAGCTTCAATCTTCTAAAGATTCAGCTACTGATTGATTACAAATTAATTTTACATCAAACTTTTCAGTTCAACATCTGGATATTTATCCGCAAACCAGCGTTCCGCAAATTGGTTTTCAAATAAGTGAAAGTCCCTTTTTATCAAGCTTCATCATACAATAAATAATTTTAGAAAGCAATTCATTTTTGCTACAAACCAACGCAATGTTCATACCTGATTTTCTATAATTTATTCATCACATTCACTCAGTAAATTTGATACGAAATTTTTCTACACCTGATGAATGACTAACAACTATGGATAAAATTTTGTTATTTAATACTGTCCTATTTAGAATACTTATTAAGAATTCGTCTACTACGTATAAAAAATCTTTGTCTTCATGACACATATCATAGAAATCAGCTAGTTATTTACAAGTAACTACTCCATCTGTTAGAAAGTTTACTAATGATTTGTTGATGTTCATCTGTTTTCTCCCTGTTTACTAAATAAATCAAAACAATTTTTAGTGCATACATAAAGTTCATTATTACTTCTGGTTAAAGCTACATATAATTTATTTACTTCAGCCTGACTGGTATTTGTAGGAACTTTATATTTCTCGTCACTAAACTTTGCATACGATTCTGTTAAAATTACTAAAACTTTTGAATAAGTATCTCCTTTGCAATAACTCCAATTAATAGCAGGTTGATAAGGAAATTTTTTAGAATTCCGATAAACTAATTTCACACATTTTTCATCAACTAAAAGTTGTTCTAATTCGTTAACGTCATGAACATATTTAAAACTTCCTTTTTGTTTACTACAAGACAGTATATCTATGGCTAACTTCTTTTCAATTACTGAACAAATTTTACTTGGTACTCTTCTACTGTACTTTAGCGTTTCTCTATCAATTTCTAAAGATTTTGGTAATGATGAATAAAACTCTTCTTCAGAAAGAAATGCTTTTTGTTTTTTATAAGGTTTATCACTTTTAGAAGGTGTCATAGCAACAGAATGCTGATAAAAATCACCTACACCAACTGTATAAACTTTTTTTGATTTCATCAATAGCATTAATAAATCAAAATCTTCCCCTTTAAAATCTTGAAACTCATCAATATAAATTGTATCAACAAGCAATGATAATCTTTCTTCAATTAAAGGATTTAGTATCTTTTTATTTTTTATTATCAATTTCGACATTCGACTAGCATAGTATCTATTATTAGCTAAATTCAAATAGTGTCCAATCTTATCATCAGTAATGTATCCTTTTCTTGGCGGATAACTGCGAGGAATTGGTTCTTTAAGAATGTCTACACCTCTACTTTTGAGATTTTCAAATGGTAAAACCGCCTCTAATGGTCTAATAATCCATGAATATAAGAAACTACTATATGTGATTACTTCAATATTGTTGGGAATAACATTATTAAATCTCTGCATAATTTCTTTTTTTATATTCGTCACGTTTTGATTGGTAAAAGTAATAAACAAAACTGATTTTTTCTCATCAAACACATTTGCAATATGATACGTTTTCCCCGAACCTGCTCTTGCAAGGATTATTTTACCTGATTTAGCCATTCTAATCCCTCTCTTATATATATTGGAACTTTTAAGTTATCAATATATTCAGAATTTGTTGTTATCTCAATAGCAGAATCTGCTTTATTTTTCAACATATATGCCAGTGCTTTGCTTTCTACATCTTCTTCTTTGTAAATAGTAGATACACGTGACTTCTTTTTATAGTCAGCTAATAGTTCAATGTTTTCGTTAAATAAAACTCTTTCAAAAGTTGAATTTTCTATTTTCTTATCACATTTTATTAATATATCGTGTCCATCTTTTTTTAAATCTCTATTCAATTCATTGATGGTTTCTATTCTATTAAAATTTCCATCATTATCCGTAATAACTAAAAGTGGTTTTTTAATTTTTTTAGCAATTTCAATATAGTTTTTATAAGTAATTCCTGACATCGATATTATATGCACACCAGATTCATCTATATTCCTACCGCAAATATTCTGATAAAAGTTAGGAACGTAAATATATTCTGTTACCCCTTCTACTAAAATTACTTTTTGAGATAATATGAACTCAAGTAAACTAGCATTATCTGATTTTTCAAAGAATTTAGCTACCGTTTCATCTACATCATTCAATTTTACTGCTTTTGCATTTGGAGTTATCCATATAGTCTTTTGAATATTTAATCTAGACGTTATTAAAGGATTATGGGTAGTAATAATTATTTGGGAATTATCCGACTCTACTTTTATTTTTTCAATTAATTTTTTTGTCATTGAATGACTCAAATGATTTTCTGGTTCTTCAACTAAAATAAGACTTGAATCTATTTGCAATGCAACTTCAGTCTTAATAAAATTCTCTCTGCCTTTCCCCATATTTTGTATAGATATATTGTTTTCTCGGATATCAATTATCTTAGTAATACCAGATTTCTTCTCGTCAATAGAGATAGATTGCTCGCCTATTTTTAGTGATTCTGCTTCTGAAGCTTCGAAATCAGAAATATGTGTTTTTAGCTTCATAGACAATTTTCTTCGGATATCATTTGGTATCTTATTTTCAAAAACTTGTTTGGCATAAGAGCCATACAAATCATTCTTCACAGATGAATTATCAATAAAAAGAGATTTTATTGGGTTTTTAAGCCTTTTATAGCCCCCACCTTGAAATGTAAGCCATTCAAATTTATAGAATTCTATAGGTATGTTGGGGTTTTCAGAAAAATTTAGTTTAGAAAATTCTTGTTCAAAATCATTATCAAAATGATACCAAAATTTTATACCTGTTTTTTCTTCCTTCAATACTTTCCCATTCGTATAATCCAATCCCATAAAGTGTTGTTTACTTATTGGAATCTCTGAATCCATATTTAAATATACTTCTATTAAAATTTCAGGTAGCTGAGAAAATTCAGGTTTATTCTTGAATTGTTTAATATTATCTGCATTAAATAATTGTTCATTATTTCCATCTATCAACCCGTATATTTTTTGGTTTAAGGCTAAATCTATCGCTTCTAAAATTGTACTTTTTCCTGCTTCATTCTCACCGACCAAAACATTCATATCTTTATTAAACACAATTTCAAAATCTTTAAATTTTTTAAAGCCTTGGATTATCATTTTTTCAATATAACTCATTGTCACACCTCAATTTTAATAATAAATATGTTATATAATTCACAATTGTTATTTCAGTACAATAAAAAGCCTTTCTTAGGCTTTTATTGTAACCATTTAAACATTAGCCAATTATCTCCATAGGATTTTCCAAGTTCAGCTAAAAATGAATCAATATGTCTTTTGTATATTTTATTATCATAAAATTTAGCTTGAATAGCAGTCAATTCCCCTGTTGCTTCATTTCTTGCTACTAAATCAACCCCTGTATCTTTTTTGGGGATTACATATTCCTCTGGAACTTCATTTAATAACCAAACATCTGAAAATAAGTTTTGTATGTTGGTTCATTTTTGAAATAAATTTGAGCAATTTTGTCAAAGAGAGTTCCCTTGTCTCTTTGAATAAGTTCATCAAATGTCATTGTTTTTCTCCTTCAACAAGTATTATATCTAATTATAACAGTTTTATCGCAAATATTGGACAGTAAAAAAAGCCGGTCTAAGTAGACTAGCTTTATTGACTATAACATGATTAAACATTCCAACTATATCTTTTTCTTGATAATACTGTTTGCCAAAGTAGTCACTCCTAGAATAGCTACGCTACCTAAAGCAGTTCCAACTAAATTTCTTTTTTCCTTTAAGCTACGACTATGTTCCATACAAAATAAAGATTTATCTGATGGAACTTCTTTGTTGCAATTTGGATACTTACAAGTCTTAATTTTCGATTCTTTCATTTTCAGTCACGTCTGTCCTTTCATTATTATAAGTTGCTATGAGCACTTCAATTTTTGTAGACAAATCATTAGTTAATTCCTGAATTCTTCCATCATCACCCACGTGAGCATTATCTAATAACCACGCAATAGTTCTTCCGCTTTCGTTTTCTTTCATTAACACTTGTTTAACAAACGAGTGATAGTTTGTCAGTGTTGCAAATAAAGATTGTTTTTCTCCCAAAGCTGTATACGCTATTAGGTTTAGTTGGACTGCAGAATTTAAATATCCTAAAGATGTTTGCAATAAATTATCAATTCTACGTGCATCTTTTGATTTTGTTTTTGAATCAATTAAAAGAGCTGCATCTTCGTGAATAGAAAGCATTAGCTTGCTAATTGTTTCATTAGCAATTTTGATAGAACTAATCAATAGCTCTCTTTTGTTCGATTCATTCTCTGAAGCTAATCCTTCAACAACTAATTGTCTAGATGAAAAAAATCCCGCATATCTATCATTATACTGACCTTTCTCTACCCTTTGTATAATTTGATTTAATCCCTCAATTTGCTCTGAAATTGATGTTAACTGACCTTGGATTGCTGATAACTCTGGTAGAACACCTAACTCTTTTACAATTTTCTTATCAAGAGTAACAAAACTTTTATTTTCCCCACTTAAATTATCCTTAATGACAGCATATGTTTCACCTGTTTTTTTTCTTACGCCAAATGACCATTCTCCAGAATCTATCTTTTCCTTTGCAAAATCAGGTATCCTAGCTACGTATTCTGTTTCTTTCTGATTAGACAAATTTTCAATCAAACTCATTTCTGAAATATTTGAAAATAAACTGTTTTTAATTTTTACCGCTATCGATTTTGAAGCTATTCTTTGCAATGGCAATAATGAATAAGATGTAAAATCATAATTGTATAAATTTTTATCGGTAACATTTACCAATAACGATGCGTCTTTAGGTAAACCAATTTCGAAATCTTTCATAATAACACCTACCTGATAATAAGTTGAATTACAAGCCACTAAGGTATTATTTAACAAGCTCCTTTAAATCTTGTTTCATCTTGGCAACTCTATTTTCATAAAACAATTCAAAATTTTCTATATCTAATTTGATATCTTCATCAATAAATAAAAATGAGTTATTCAAGTGATTGATTTCCATCCATTCTGACAAACTCTTATCTTTCTTCAAAATATTTTTTTCCTTATTTAATAATTGTAAATTTCCAATTTTATTCCAATTATTACCAATCCTCTCAATTTCTTCTTTACTAAAATGGTTTTCCATAAATGTTTTATTTTGAAATTTTGATTTTGGGTGAATATGGTCAATATCGAAATTTTGATTGAAATAATCTAAATCTGGATAGAATAAAGACAATACAAAAAATGCGTCATCAGAACCACATTGTACTTCAAATAAGCCTTCAATTATTGCATCATCAAAAGAATAATTTTTTGTAGGATTGCTTTTAGCACTATTGATTATTTCTTTTAAAGGAAAGACACCAGAGGAAGAGTCATCAATTATTTTACGAATTTCTCGAAGGATACTATCTGATTGCCCACCAAAAATACGTTTCAAAAACACTAATAATAACCATTTTTTCATGAGTTGAGAATTGGCGTTTTGCGTGTTGGAATCTAAGAATCTATTTTTTATAACTTCATCCTCAAGTTTGTTTTCATAGATATAATAAACAATTGGTATAGCAGCATTTTTAGCAGGAAACGTTCTGTTTTCAAAACCCAATCTATAGAACATCTCAAAAGCATTAAGAATTGATTTACGAATCCTTTCCCAATTAGTTTTAATTTTATTAATTACATCTTCATTAAAATTTTTCACTCTACTCTTTATGTCATCTGCATATAAAACTAACATATTTTTCAAAATGAAGTCTATTGTGATAGAAAAATCACCGAACTGGTTAACTTCTCTAATTAATTCCTCAAAATTTTCCCTCGCATCAGACCAATGAACTGTTAAAAAAGACATCAACAAATCTGAAAAAGTAAGTTTCGTCCCGCCATCATTAGTTCGAATAAAAATATCTAATACCTTATCAAGATTTTGTTCATCTTCCAAGTAATAATTTAAAACTTTTTCTTCATTGATAGTCTCATATAACAGATTTAATATATCTTTGGAGTATTCATTATTTTCTAAACCCACTTTTTCTAAATAAGAACATCGATTTTTTTCATCTGACAAACCTAAAATACTTCCTACTTCAAACCAATATTTTTCACCTAATTTATTTTCTTTCTCTACTTTATCTCTACGTAAAAATTTGAATTCATATTCTTTATCAATTTTTGTTTCTTGCTTATAGGTATTTTTTATATTTAAGTATAACTTCATTGGAGGAAAATTGTCTTCATTGTCCACCCATCGTTTGTGATTTAATTTAACTGCATAGCTTCCTTTTAGTCCAATATATAAGCTGTTCAACCTCTGTTGTCCATCAATTACTGCAAAAAAATTGTCTGTTCGTCCCATAGAATTATAATATTCATTCATTTCTCCAAAACGTTGTTTATATTTTCTCAAAAAAGAATAAAATCTATAATTATTTTTTATTTCATCTGAAGTAATTTGCCATAACATTAACGAATTTATAGGATACTTTCTCATGATACTATCAAACAATGATTCTATCTGCTCTGGGCTCCATACAAATTTTCTTTGGATAGCAGGTAATAGATAAATATTTTTGTCTATATTTTCAATAGCTTCTTTGATAGTAATTAACGGTTGAAATCCTCTTTCCACCATATCATATCTCCTTGCATAGTTGACTTATTTTTTTATCTTTGAGTGTATTTTTTGAATTATCACAATAATAAAGAACAATATTTTAGAGAATACGGTTCCATAATCAAATAACAAATAAAATTACTCTATTTTATATTCCGTTCTTCTAAATTTTCCAATCATACAATATTATCTCAAACTTATAAGAAAAATCAACTTAAAATAGATATAAAAAACTCGTATAATCCATACTTTTCTTACTATTAACTTAAATTAATATTCACAGAAGCCCGACCACACTTCCTCTCTTCTAAAAATATATTCAAAATCTCCAGAATCGATTGTATGCTGCCTGAATTACATTCTAAGCGTTTCTAAAATATTAAGTATTAATTTTTTAAAACTCCTAAACAATAACACAGGCTATTTAAATTCCATACTACGTTATTTTAACACTACATATCTAAACAAAATAAAAATATAACTTTACCTATATATTCTAAATATGAAGATAGTTCTAGTTGATTTCAAAAAAACAAATAATTCAACTAAAGCAACAATGAATTATCACTATTTCGTTATATAAATATATCTAGAGCGTAAATTTTAGCTATTTTACTGAACCTAGATAGTGCTATTAAGTAAGAAAGATATCTCTTGCCGGCACTAAAAAATAAATACTGATATATCAATTTTTTACAGCCATTTTTATCAGTGTTTCTAGAAATAAACTATAAAGATTTTCTTATCTCGCACTTTTTCTTTTTTTAAGTTACTATTATACTAACAAAAAAACAAATAGAGAGTTGGAACATATAATGAATACTCACAAGATGCAATTTGGATGGATTATCGAAGCTCCTAAGTATTTGTCGATACTAACAAATCAAGATGGATTAGTTGCTATTGTTTCTGAATATACTACTTTTGGCGACAATCAATCATTATTAATTACGTTGTCAGAAACATCTGCTAAAGTGGCAGTAACTCCTCATTATATTTCTTCTTTAACGATTTCAACAGATAAAAAGATTAAAATAGCTACCTCGCCATTCTATGAACAACAAATAGTTGAAATTGAAAAAATGAATTCTGATGGTCAAATTATAGATTAATACTTCTCAAATCTTATTGACTATTAAAAATCATATGAAATATCATAACTTATAATACTTACAGTTTACAGAAATTAAAAATTCTAAACTATAATTATCAATTCATATTCTCTCTTCTAAACATTTGTTATATTATTGTTATAGCATAAGTATTTATAAAATATTAAGTTTAAGGAGTAATAGACCATTGAGCAAATTATATTCCAATCACTCTCATCTATCTAAAGTTTTGAAACATAGCACACTGCCTATACTGATAACTAAAGAATTCGATTTCTTTAGATGCGTTGAATTCAATCAAAATTTTTATGAAAAAACTGCCAGCGAGCTGTTTCATGGCAATCTAAGAGATAGTAACTCATCAAATAGATATTCTCAATTATTTCCAAATCAAAAATTATCTTATTGGTCGGACACACCAGATACTTCCCGTAAAGAAATTTTAAAACATGGTTCTAGTAAAAATATAGTTACATTCTGGGCTTATGATGATTTGACAAGCACTTTTCCAACATTAGAAAATGAAGAACCTCTAATTATTATTGATGGAATACGATTCGGTTTTGAGGATATTTTAGAAAAATGCGACAATAATATTCCATTATCTAGTGAAGATAATATCTTGATAACCAAAATAAATCATGCAAAACCAGATTGTATAGCGTATAAGTCTATGGTAACTGGAACAACTAATTTCTTATTCTTTGAAAAAGGATTTAATAAGTTAGCTATTAAAGAAGTCAGACTTAAAATGGGGGAATTAAAAAGCAATGATTTAAATAGAATTATATGTGCGGCTACATCTGACTACTTACCTATTTTAGAAAGTTATGGAGAATGTTTCACCCCTATAGCACAAACTAAAATGAATGAAAATTATCTTAAATCCGCAGAGTACAAATCTCGTTCAAAAATTTATAATCACTAACTCTAATATTATAGACACAAAGGTTTAAAATTCATTAAACCCCGTTAGGAAATCCTAACTGGGTTTATTAAATAATTTTGTACTTTAAAGAAACGTTAAATAACTTAATCACCTCAAATTCATCAAAGTACTCGTTTTAATAGACTTCTCTATAAAATCTTCGCTACTTAACGTCTGAACATATCTTTGAGTCATTTCAATTGAACTATGCCCCATATTTAGACTTAACGTATAAATATCTAATCCGTTCCGTAATTGCATACTTGCATAAGTATGTCTTAGCGTATGCCCCGAAAAACGAACACAATCTCTTATATCAATTTGTTTCTTTATTTCTTGCATAATCTGCCAAATACTTTTTTCATTCAATTTTTTACCTAGATTACTGACAATAAAAGTATTTCCTTCTAACAGCCCATATTTTCTTTTCTTAATTCGTTGATATTTTATTATTTCTTTTTTGAGAATTGGACTGACAGCAACGGCTCTATCCTTATTATTTTTTGATTTTCTAATAATGATTTGATTATTCATAATATCTTCATCTTGTATCTCGCAAACTTCGCTAATCCTCAACCCACATTCAATCATCAACATCAATATCACAACATTTCTTTGTGCTATATGTTTGTAAGGATGTTTTTTAGCAACTATAAGCATTTGTTTAATTTCATAATCATTCAAAGGATAGATTACTTTTCTTTGTTCTTTTAATCTTTCAATATCAACAAACGGATTATAGTCAATATATTTTTCAATTAACATATAGTCAAATAACTTCTTTAATCTGCTAACACTGACATTGATTGTCGATGCTTGCATTTCTTTTTCTTGCATATCTATTATCCAGCTTTTTATATGTTTCTTTTCAATCTGCGACGGTTCAACATTTATTGATTTGAAAAAATTTGCTGTGTTTCTCAATTTTGATTTATAATTTTTGATTGTTATTTTTGAAAAACCTCTCACTGTAATGTCCATACAAAATTCTAAAATAATATCCTCCCAGTTCATAGAAAAAAGTCCCTTCTTATCAAATTTTGATAAAAAAGGACTTCTTGCAAACCAACGCATCTTAATAGATTTTTGCTGAAGATGCGAGCTTCAATCTTCTAAAGATTCAGCTACTGATTGATTACAAATTAATTTTACATCAAACTTTTCAGTTCAACATCTGGATATTTATCCGCAAACCAGCGTTCCGCAAATTGGTTTTCAAATAAGAACAATGGTTGATCGAAACGGTCCCGTGCCAAAATGTTTCGGCTAGAGCTCATGCGTTCATCTAAATCTTCTGGATTAATCCAGCGGGCAATTTTAGAACCCATTGGCGTCATTACCACTTCAGCATTGTATTCATTAGACATTCGGTATTGGAAAACTTCAAACTGCAATTGACCTACGGCGCCAATGATATATTCTTCCGTTAAATATGTTTTGTATAATTGAATGGCTCCTTCTTGAACCAGTTGGTAAATTCCTTTATGGAAAGATTTTTGTTTCATTACGTTTTTGGCAGTCACTTTCATGAATAATTCAGGGGTAAATGACGGCAACTCTTCGTATTGAACATTCATTTTCCCTTCATACAAAGTATCGCCAATTTGGTAATTTCCTGTGTCGTACACACCGATAATATCGCCTGCAACAGCTTCTGTGACGTTTTCACGGGCATCCGCCATAAATTGCGTCACGTTACTTAATTTGACTTTTTTGCCTGTTCTACCTAAAGTCACGTCCATGCCTCTCTCAAAAACACCTGAACAAATTCGAACAAAGGCGATTCGATCACGATGGGCTGGGTTCATATTCGCTTGAATTTTAAAGACAAAGCCTGAAAATTCTTTTTCATAAGGACTTACTTCGCCACCCTCTTCTGTTTTATGCGCATGTGGCGCAGGCGCAAATTGTAAGAAGGTTTCTAAAAATGTTTGAACCCCAAAGTTTGTCAAAGCAGAACCGAAGAAGACTGGCGTTTGATCACCACGAGCGATTTTTTCCTCGCTAAATTCATCGCCTGCTTCTACCAATAACTCAACATCTTCCAACACTTGTTGATAAACGCTGTTATTGTGCAATGGTAAATCGCTTGGGATATCGCCATCTTTTAAAGGAATAAAACGCTCCCCGCCATTATTTTCTGGACGATATAATTCCACACGTTCATTATAAATATCGTATAGACCTTCTAGGCCTTTTCCCATACCAATTGGCCAGTTCATTGGATAAGATTCAATATCCAATAGTTCTTCCAATTCTTCTAAAAGTTCCAATGGTTCCCGTCCGTCACGGTCCAATTTGTTAATAAAAGTAAAAATTGGAATACCACGTTTTTTAACAACTTGGAAAAGTTTTTTCGTTTGTGCTTCAATCCCTTTGGCACTATCAATAACCATCACAGCACTATCCACGGCCATTAAGGTCCGATACGTATCCTCTGAGAAATCCTCATGCCCTGGGGTGTCCAAGATATTAATCCGTTTGTCTTGATAGTCAAATTGCATCACAGAACTCGTTACCGAAATTCCCCGTTGTTTTTCAATTTCCATCCAGTCAGATTTGGCAAAGTTCCCTGTTTTTTTCCCTTTGACGGTTCCAGCTTGGCGGATGGCGCCCCCAAATAATAATAATTGTTCAGTAATCGTTGTTTTCCCAGCATCCGGATGGGAAATAATCGCAAACGTACGGCGACTATCGACTGCTTCTTTTTGATTGATCGTCATAAAAATCTCCTTATCACTTGTGATGTTTATTTATTTATTTTCTTCAGCATAATTTTTGATTAACCTTTGCTAGTATATCATGTCAAGTCTTGAGAATAAAGAGCTGCTGTTGGCTGTTTTTTAAAAGGAAAACCTGCGACATTAGTCAAAACGACTGATGTCACAGGTTATTTTTAACGTCTTGGTTCGTCATCTTCCATTTCTTTACGGAAAAAACGACGATTTTCTTCTGGTTCTTCATCGACAGTTTCTTCATCGTAGAAATGAACGCGTAAGACTAGCAAACGTGTGCCTTCCATTTCTTCAGCAGTTAACTTAATATTGCCCACTTCAAAAGAAGGTTTTTCCCCTTCATCAGGAATGGTTCCTAATGCTGTAATTAAGTAACCTGCCATTGTATCAACATCGCTCATGTGTAAATCTGTTTCAAATACTTCATTAAATTCGTCAATTAACATGCGTCCTTGAACCAAATATTCATTGTCAGCCACTTGTGTATATAAATTTTCTACTTCATCTGTTTCATCGTCAATTTCACCAACGATTTCTTCTAGTAAATCTTCCAGTGTTGCTAAACCGACAACACCGCCATATTCATCTAGTAAAATCGCCATTTGGTTTTGTGTTCGTTTTAACTCATAAAGTAAATCATCAATAAAAATGGTTTCTGGGACAAATAATGGTTCTTGGATAATCGCGCCTAATTCAATGTTTTCAAAGCCTAAATTACGTGCAGCTTTTAGTAACGTTTTGGTATGTAAAATACCAACAATTTTATCTTTGTCTTCACTATAAACAGGAATCCGAGAATAATTTTCTCCTAAAATTAAATTGATGTTTTCTTGGACATCATCTTGGATATCAACCATGAATGCGTCTGTCCGAGGAACCATTACTTCTCGTGCCACTTTTGTATCTAATGAAAAGACACCTTGTAACATTTCTAGTTCTTCGTTTTCCAAAACACCTTCTGTTTCAAGCATGTAGCGCATTTCATCTCGTGTCATCTTCGAATCGGCATCATCGAAAGTCATTGGTGTGATTTTGGATAATAAATCGGTCGAAGCCGATAGCAACCAAACGAAGGGACGCGCGATAACTCCTAAAAAGCGGACTGCACCAGAAGTCAATTGAGCGACTTCTTCTGATTTATTCATAGCAATTCGTTTAGGGTATAATTCACCAAATACAATAGAAACGTACGTTAACAACGCTAAGATAATTATACTGGCAAGACTCTTAGCTGCGGCGCCGCCACCTAATACAGGGGCCAAACGACTAGATAAAGTCTCTGCTAATGAAGCACCAGATAGGATATTAACCAAAGTAATCCCTACTTGGATTGTGGATAAAAAGTTATTGGGGTCTTGCAATACCTTAAGCAATTTTTGAGCTTTTGCGTCGCCGTCTTCCGCTTTTTGTTCCACACGATTCTTGTTAACAGATACGACTGCAATTTCCGCCGCTGCCAAAAAGGCATTGATAAACGTCAACACGACTAATAATAGAAGTTGCGCAATTAGCGACTGACTCTCAGGGTCAGCATTATTCATAATGTTCTCTCTCTCCTTAATTGTTGATAATTCCGAGGCTGTACTTTCGTACTCTTTTAACGTTCTTCCTCTTTTTATGGTTAGGCTTAGAAACAGACACAATCAGTATTATGACAGGTTATTTTCTATCCTAATCCATAAAATCATAGCACGAAAGATTAGCGGATTCAATCATTAACCGTTATTTTCTTTCGTATTTGTTTCATTCCCTAAAAGAACGGCATTGGTAACTTTTTCACTACGACCCGCTTTGACCATATCAATAACATAGTAGATAATGGTCCGGCAGATTGCGTAAAATGGGACACCGAGGAAAATACCTAGCAAACCTGCTAAATTTCCTGCTACCAATAAAATTAAAATAATCGTTAATGGATGGATTTTTAGAGATTTTCCGATAACGTTTGGATAAATAATATTTCCGTCCAATTGTTGAACCACTAGCACCACTAAACAACATAAGGCTGCTTTGACGGGTTCATTAAAGATGGTCACTAAGACAGCAGGCGCTAATCCTAGATAAGGTCCTAGATAGGGAATCAAATTCGTAAAGCCGGCAATGACACCAAATAAAAAGGCATAACGAACGCCAAGCAATGAATACCCAATAATCGTAAATGTACCGACAAATAAACATTCAATCGCTTGTCCACTAATATAACTGGATAAGGTTTGGTTCAATTGTCCTAAAAGATCCACAATATCATCTTTTCTTTTCTCAGGTAAAAAGCGTTGAATCGCTGGTACTAGCTTATCTCCATCTTTTAACATATAAAATAAAATAAATGGCGCAGTGACCAAAACAATGGTGGTTGACGCCACCGTTGATACGATTGAACCTAAGCTACTTGATAAACTACTTAAAAATTGTTGGATAATATTTGCATAAGAAATATCCATTTTTTCAATATAGCTTGTTAAATCAATTTGTTTAAAAATAGGTAACTCCGCAATCTCATAAATCCAGGTCTCCACTTGTTTAAAGAAATCCGGCATACTTGATGCTAAACTAGCTAGCTGATCTGCCAACTTAGGGATAATTGTTAATAAGATCAGAACTAATGCGATGATTAGTAATAAAAATACCAGTAAGACGGCATAAATTCGTTTCATTTTCGTCTTCATTAGTAGATTGACCACAGGATTTAGTAAATAATACAAAAAGCCTGCTACTAAGACTGGGGCAAACAACGTTGAAAAGAATGTCCCAATCGGTGCAAATAAGAAATTAATTTTCGAAGCAATAAATAATAGCATGGCCACGACAAGTAATTCAACTGACCAGAAAAATAATTTCGATTCTTTAAATCGATTAATCACAGCGGCTCCTCCTTTATTTTTATTCAATTGTTGCTGTTTTATTTTATCACACCTTCCCCCCTCAGTCATTGAGAATACTTCATTGCTAGAACTTTTTCGTGGTATAATAAAATAGAAACAGATTCTGAACTTGGGGGTTTTTCTATGCATGTAGCTCAAACAAAAGATACCATGAGTGATCTTTATTTAGATGCTGTCCAGCTTCGTCAACGCGTATTCGTAGCGGAACAAGGGGTACCAGAAGAGATGGAAATCGATGAATATGAAGCACGTTGTATTCACTTTGTTTTGTACACGAACCATGTAGCTGTCGCAACTTGTCGCTTGCTTCCACTAGAAAATGGCGTTATGAAATTACAACGAATGGCCGTTGAAAAAGCTTACCGTGGCGCCGACTATGGACGAGTGATTATGGAAGCGGCGGAAAATTTTGCCAAAGAACAAGGCTACCACAAGATTACTCTAGGAGCACAAGTCACCGCTGTAGGCTTCTATGAGCGTTTAGGTTATCAAAAAACAGGCGCACCTTTTATGGATGCTGGCATTGAACACTACGAAATGAATAAAGAACTATAACACCAATTAAATCGGAAAATTTAGAGCTTGGAGCATTAGCCATTTTGGCTAATGCTCCAAGCTCCTTTTGTGGACTGTTTACATCGGCTATTTTTTTGATAGCTGTTGATAACGTTGATACCAGATATCTACATATTCGGGCGAGAAGGGGCCTTTTTCGTTATTAATCCAATCCACTAAAGTCTTGACATTTTCTTTTAAAATGAAGTCAATATCTTCTGGATAATCCATTAGTTTGCTATGAAATTCATATTCATCAACGTCTAGTAAACGTTTTTCACCATCTGGAAAAACCTTGATATCTAAATCATAATCAATATACTTCAACGCTTCGTCATCTAAAACATATGGCGAAGCCAGATTGCAGTAATACGAAACCCCCTTTTCTCTAATCATTGCTATTATATTGAACCAATATTTCTTGTGAAAATAAACAATGGCTGGTTCACGAGTCACCCACCGACGTCCGTCGGATTCCGTTACTAACGTGTGATCGTTCACACCAATTAAAGAATACTCGCTCGTTTTTAGTACCATCGTATCACGCCACGTTCGATGTAAATGTCCGTCATGTTTATAACTCTGAATGGTTACAAACTCGCCTTCTTTAGGAATTCCCATAATACCCCAACTTTCCCCAAATAAAGTAAAGCACTGTTACTTTTTGGGTGTTCATACATCGATATCAAAATAATTATATCATATCTTTTGAGTTTGCGTACATTGAGTTCACTTAAAGAAGACGATTTCTGAAAAAATTTAATTCAGATGACCAAATAGTTTAAATTCAGTATATATTTTCAGCTTAATTACTGGATTTTTTCAAAGACTGATACTGCGCTCTCTCTTAAAACCTGATTCAATTCTTCAACATTTGTTTTACCAGTTGTTTCAAGCCACGCAACGGCTGCTTCAGAACCTTGTTGAACAAATGGAAGCACGCCGTCTGCCCAAGTTGCGCGACCACATAAGACTCCATTAAACGAGGAACCTGCTTTTTTTGCAAATTTCAATGTTTCCTGAAACATCGTAGCACTAACCCCTGCACTCAAGAAAATAAATGGAAGTTGTGTTGCTTCACTTTGCATGTTGAAAAAGGCCTGTGCTTCATCTTGGCTATAAAGACTTTCAGTGCCAAAACCTTCTACAAAATTCATGTTCACAGGGACTTCTACTTTTAAAACATCAACATTATAGCGATCCTTTGAAAATTCTTTCATCGCTTCAATTACTTTGTGCGGTTTTACTTTAGCGTATTCTTTTGAAGCACTATCCGAATTGTTTGCATCATAAGAGACAATTTCTAAAAAGAATGGAATTTCTTCGGCTAAACACTCTGAACCAATCCGTTCTATATAAGCTTTCTTTCGTTCATTGATTGCTTCACTTTCGTCAACATCGTAGTAAAGTAAAAATTTACACGCGTCTGCGCCCGCTTCTTTTAAACGCTTAACCGACCAAACATCAAGACTATCGGGGAACCGTCCTGGTGTCGAAGCATCGTAGCCCGTTTTTTCATACGCAAGTAACAAACCTGAAGTCTGTGCTCGATTTTCAGCAGCAGCTAGGCCATATTCTGGATCCAACAAAATTGCTGAAGTCTCTGGTGTTAAGCAACGAGATACTAATACTTTAAAGTCACTGATTTCTTGCGCAGTCACCTCTTTGTATTTTCCCATCATGCGTTTTAAGGCCCCACGTTGATCAATGGCTAGTGCTCCAATAATCCCTTGATCATCTACCAGATTTTCTAAATGTTTACGTTTTTGTTCACTAATTTTTTTCATTCTGTTCCCTCTCCTAATTGATTATTTAGTAACGTAGCAATTTCAGCTGGCGAACTTGCTTGTTTCAGTCCAGAAGTAACTTCTTCTCTTAATAGGAGGCGCGCAACGGAAGAGAGTAATTTCAAATGTGTCGTGCCAGCTTCGGCATCTGGAATAAACAGCGCAATCACAAACTCCGTTAATTGGTTGTCAAGGCTCTGCCACTCAACACCTTGGTCCAAGGTAACGATGATAATGGCCGCTTGTTGAATCGTTGCTGCTTTTGCATGAGGTATCGCAAATCCATTCATCATCCCCGTTGTTCCTTCTTGTTCTCGCTCGTTCAGTTTATCGAAAACTTCCTGTGCGTCCTGAGCAACTTCCAATTCTGTTGATTTTTTTGCTAAAAAGTGAAAAACATCCTCTTGCGTTTGTAACTGTTGATTTAAAAAAATATGATTTTCTTTAATAAAAGCCATTCCATCCACTCCTAATTCCTGTTATTTCATTTTTTTGATAACGATTGCTCTTGTTTGGCGATTCTACTTTTTTGTACAAAACCTAGCAATAAACCGCCTACCAATGAACCAGCTAAAATTGCGAGAACCCATTGAACAGCGTGAGTAACAACTGGTAAAACAAGAAATCCTCCATGAGGTGCTGGCACTTGTACCCCAAACATATACGTTAGGACTGCCGCAATTGAAGATCCGAGCATCATAATTGGTAAAACCTTCAAGGGGTCTTTTGCCGCAAACGGAATAGCGCCTTCTGTAATATGTGTGGAGCCTAAAATAAAGTTCACTAGCCCCGCATTGCGTTCATTTGTGTCAAAGTATTTTCCAAAGAATAATGTAGCAAAGCCTGTAATTAAAGGTGGCGCTATGCAGGCAGCAGAAACTCCTGCCATAAAAGAAGTATTTCCTTGAGCTAAGAGTGCCGTCCCAGTAACATAGGCCGCTTTATTAACTGGACCTCCCATATCAAAGGCACACATACAACCCACAATTATTCCTAAAACCAACGGACTGGAGTTTTGGAAACTAGCTAAAAAGCTCATCATTCCTTCGTTAACAGCTTTCATCGGATCTGCTAGTAAAGACATAGTGATACCAATAACTGCAACGCCAATGACTGGATAAAGGAAAATTGCTTTTAAACCATCTAATGATTTAGGCAAACCTTTAAATACTCTTTGTAATAAAAGAATGAAATACCCAGCAAGGAAACCAGATAATATCCCTCCTAAAAAGCCAGTACCACCAGTGTTAGCAATCAAACCACCGACAAAGCCCACAACCAAACCAGGTCGTTTGGCAATCCCCTCTGCGATATACGCAGATAAGATTGGCACCATCATGCCCATTGAGGCATCACCAATACTTTTTAACATAGCAGCGGTAGCATTATACTGACTACTTTCTGGATCAAATGAATAAATACCCCAAATAGCAAAAGAAAGAGCAATTAAAACGCCGCCTGCTACTACAAACGGCAACATGTGAGAAACGCCATTCATTAAGTTTTTATAAATACTATGTCCAACATTTCCTGAAGAAATTTGTGTCTCCTGTTCAAGTTCGTCCACTGCTTGGTTTTCGGCCGCAATCGATCCTTTTCCTGCGAGCGCTTCTTCAATTAAGCGATCTGCTTCTTTAATTCCCACACTGACAGGGACATCAATGATTCGTTTCCCAGCAAAACGTTCTGCTTGAACGTCTTTGTCGGCGGCAATAATGACTGCCTCCGCTCCTTGGATTTCTGCAGGTGTTAACTCGTTTTCTATACCAATCTGACCATGTGTTTCAACCTTAATCGTAATACCTTTACGTTTCGCAGCTTGTTCCAATGCCTCCTGTGCCATATACGTGTGCGCTATTCCCGTCGGACAACCTGTAGCAGCTATTAATTGATACGTAGCCATCTGTTTATTCCTCCTCTTGAATCTTTATTTGTTGCTCTAACTCCTGAACATCTGAAAAATCTGTCAATCCTTTGCGAAATGCTGTTGAACTACCTGCTGCAATACTTCTTTTTAAATTTTTTTCCAATGAAAGTCCTTGATGCCAGCCAGCTAAAAAGGTACCTAACATTGCATCCCCTGAACAAGCTGTATTCACAACCATTCCAGTTGGTGAATTACCTGAAAGAACCTTTTCATTATTTATAAATAAAGCCCCTTCACTACCTAAAGAAAGTAAAATATTTTTGGCTCCCCGCTTCAGTAATTCTTGTCCGTAAAAAATGTAATCGTCCTTAGTCTGCACTTCTGTATGAAACCACTCTTGAAGTTCTTCTTCATTTGGTTTCAATAAAAATGGTTGATAAGGCAAACAATCTAAAATTTCTTCATAACTACTGTCTAAGATTAAGAACACCTGCTTTTCAAAACAAATTCGGCTAATTTCAATCAAAATACTTGGCGAAACCCCTTGTGGTAAACTTCCTGATACGCACAAATAATCCCCTTTACGTAACTCTGAAATTTTTTTCAAAAAACGTTGTACATGTTCTTCAGATAATTTTGGTCCTTTATTGACTAATTTGTATTCCTTTTGATCTTGGGTAACTTTTGTAAACACATTGATTCTCGTTGTGCCAGCGACTTCGATAAAATCAGTGGTTATCTCTTTTTCTTTTAAATAATCCTCGACATAGTTCCCAGTGAAACCAGCTTTGACTCCCAAAGCGGTATTATCAATCCCTAACATCTTTAAAATTAGGGAAACATTGACTCCTTTCCCGTTTGCTTGAATATCATCTTCCTTCGTGCGATTCACGACAAAAGGAACTAGCTCTTCTGTTTCGATAAATAAATCAATGGCTAAATTTAATGTACATGTATAAATAGTCACTGTAGTTCCTCCTTTCTCCTCTTTATTATGTCTCAAAATACCATGTAAAGGTTTTCATTCTTTCGCAAAAATATAGAAAACATTTACAATTTCATAATTTCTCTAGCTTTTTTATTTTTTTTCATTAAAAATAGGCTTATAAATGTTTTTTTAGTGAAAGAAAGAAGGGCTAGCCATTATGGAACAAAAATTGAGTGAGTCAGAGCAATATCTCTGGCATTTTATCGAAACACATATTTTAGAAATCCCTGATTATTCCATTGTAAAATTAAGCGAACGAGCCAACGTATCAACTGCGACGATTGTAAGAACCATGAAAAAGAAAGGCTATGAAGGTTTCACATCCTTCAAGCATCACTTGAAAGATAAAGAAAACCAAAATATAAATTTTTCAGCATTAGAAAAAGTAGACCGAGGAATTCGGACGGCCATTTTAAAGAATGAAGAAGAAGTAACTCGCACGATTAACATGATTGAAATTGGTAATATCGAAGATGCGATCCAAAAAATCAAAGCTTCTCGACGGATTATTATCTTTGCTAGAGGTTTTTCAGAATTAATTGCTCAGGAAATGATGGTTAAGTTTCAATTGGCTGGCAAATACTGTGAACTGCATACGGACCCAGAAATTATTAAAAATATTAGTAAAAAGTTATCAAAAAAAGATGTGGCTCTTTTTGTTTCCTTAAATGGAGAAACCCAAGAATTAGTTGTCGCTGGTAAAAACTGTTACGACTCAGAAATTGGGACTATCCTTTTAACTGCAAGCAAACACTCTAGTTTAATGAAATACATTGAAATTCCGTTCGTAGGCTTCAAATCAGAAGGCTCCTTTTTCCCCGATTATGAAGTGCGTTCACGGTTACCATTATCCATTCTGGCAAGAATTTTATTGGATGCCTATGCTTTAAGAACGACAACTTAAGCTTTCTTAAATAATAAAAAACAAGCATTCCTTCACTTAAAATAAAGGAATGCTTGTTTTTATTTTGCAACAAAACGTGCTTCTACTCGATAAATTCGTTGACCACGACTAGAAAATTTTTCTTCGTATTCTGTCATAATGTTGCCTTCAAACTCGCTATTATGCAAATCTAGCCATACACGTTCAATAATCATGCCATATTTAGAAAAGCTACTTAATGAGTATTCGAAGAGCCCTTGATTATCCGTTTTAAAATGAATTTCTCCATTTGGTTTTAAGATAATTTCATCTGTCGCTAAAAAGTTTTTATACGTTAAACGACGTTTTTCATGTTTTTTCTTTGGCCAAGGATCTGAAAAATTTAAATAGATTAAATCTACTTCATTTTCAGCAAAATATTCTGTTAATGCTTCGCCGTCTACTCGCAATAACTGTAGATTAGGTAACGGCTCGGCCACTAGCTTATCTAATGCAATCGATAAAATACTTAATTGCATATCGATACCAATATAATTAATTTCAGGATGTGCTTTAGCCATTTCATAAATAAAACGACCTTTACCTGAACCAATTTCAATGTGGATGGGATGATTATTGCCAAAACGTTCTTGCCATTTTCCTTGCCATTTTTCAGGACCTTCTACCACATATTGTGGATATTTTGCCATATATTCTGCTGCTCCGGGTCTATTTCTTACACGCATATTTAAAATTCCTTTCTTTTAAAAACAGACTGGTGAAATTCGCCAGCCTGTGTGGATGTTAAATGAATTAGTTTAACTACTAAACATTCGTTTTAATTGTAAAATTTCTGCAGTCATTGCTCTTCTTTCGCCCTCTTGGTGATGACGAACAATCTCTTGTAAAAAGCTAAATAAACCATACCAATAAATTCGTTGAACTGTACTTTCATTCGGGATTAAACCATAAGATAGTAACCATTGATTCCAGCCGGAACGAGGGACATAATGACTCAAAATCATTCCTAAATCTACCGCTGGGTCCGCGACCATCACAGAATCCCAATCTACTAAATAGAGATAATTATTCGAGACTAACCAATTCCGATGATTCACATCGCCGTGGACAGCTACATAACTAGTCTCTGGATATTCTGGTAAATGATTATATAAATAAGTGATTACTTCTTTTAAATAACTGTTTCGTTTTAATTCTTTAGGTAGTTGACGCTTATACTCTTTCAACATTGTTAGCGGGGTACAAACTTCGCCACCAATTTTTTTCAACATGTCTTTCAGCAAATTGGAATGATGCAATTGGTATAACACGTCAATCACGTCATTGCGTTTGCCAATTTCGTCCGCATGTAATAAACGTCCTTCCAGCCATTCTTGGGCTGTTAGTACGTCGCCATTCGCTGTCCGCTTTGTCCAAATCATCTTCGGGGCTAACCCTTCTTTAGACAATGCTGCAAGAAGTGGAGAAGTGTTTCGTTTAATGAACACTTTCTCTGTTTCTTTTATTCCCATGTATGTTTGACCAGTTGCGCCCTTTATCGGCTGCAGACGCCAGTCTTTATCCAACTGAAATTCCATGGAAATTATCTCCTATCTCAACACAATTTTATTGCAATTTTTACAGCAATTACCATTTTAGTCGCCAAACCTTGCTTCGTCAAGCTTCTATGTGGTTCTTTTGTAAATTTTGCTGGGTTTTCTCATCTTTATAACTTATTCAAGCGCATTGGAACATACATTTTAGTGAAAATCACAACTTCTACAATTAAGGCACCCAGAATGATCAAGCTATTTTGCAAGCTGCCTAAACGAAGGCAGACAATCCCACCAAAAATAATGGCCGCAACAGATAATGCGCCGCTAATTAACCGGCGAATTGCTGCTTGTTTTTTTTCCATTGAAATTGGATATAGCTGTGTCATCACCATATAATCAAATTGCGTGTACATGGGAATCAACTGGAACCCGATTAAATAGACAAACAATAAAGCAACTACCAACGCAATCCAGAATTCTTGTAAAAAGAAAAGTAGCACACCACCAACCAAAATCAAACGAAACAATAAGCCGCTATATTCGCTACCTCGTAAAAAGCTCCGAATGAATAAGTAAGCATACGTGTTCTCAGATGTTTTTTTGACTACTCCGAGGAGAGGATCTAAGTATTTACGACGTTTTACTGTACTACTCACTTCAGGAATATCTGTAAACAGCTGAATGAATTTATAAATTCTATGCATTCTGTTTTGTTCTTTTTGGATCATTTTTTCCCAATCCAAGAAACTCTGTTTCATCTTATTTTGCCAAATACTCGATAAACCAACGGCCAGAATGATGCCACCAACCACACCAACCCAAGGCGTCCAGTAAATGGCTCCCGTCATAATCAAGAGACTACTGATCAACCAAACGAACCACCAACTACGGTAAGTGGTTGACGAAAGATGATAGAGCCCATAGCTTTGTAAACTAAGATGTGTATAAATCATACAAACTAGCATGACCAAAAATAAAAAGAAGGTTTGAAACGACCAACCCGTTGTAACTACAATCAACGGCATCAATAGGCCACTTCCTAGAAAGCTGACCACAATCGGTAAAAGTAAAGAGTAGCGCAGCGCTCGTTTCAGATAAGCAGCGAATTGTTTTTCTTTTGGTAATAAAAAAACCTTGTCTGGCTCTTCTGTCAAAGTAGCCAACTTACCAACTTGAATGAGTAGCAGCCAGCCCAACAGAATTAACGGTCTGCCCCAAACAAAATCACGAGGTAATTCTTTTAACAACTGGGAATAGTACAGACCTAATCCGCCTAATAAAAACATACAGACTAAAACAAAATGATCATTTAAAATATAGCGCAAGTACTTGGACATTTTTTTGAAATGCCGTGACAAACGTTGACTAAAAAATTCGCCCATGTTACCCCACCTTTTCTTCCTTCGTCAAGGCAAGATAAATATCATCTAAAGAAGACTCTGGTAAATTAAATTCTGCACGTAATTCAGCCATTGTACCGTTTGCCCGTAATTTTCCTTCGTGTAGCACCACAAAGCGATCACAATATTTTTCAGCTGTTGCTAAAATATGCGTGGACATTAAAATCGCTGCCCCTTGCTTACGCATCGTATCCATTAATTCTAATAAAGCATGAATTGCTAAAGGATCTAAGCCTAGAAAAGGTTCATCAATAATATATAAACTCGGTTCAATTAAGAATGCACAAAGTACCATGACTTTTTGTTTCATGCCTTTTGAAAAATTAGCAGGAAACCATTCCAATTTATTGTCTAAACGGAACGTTTTTAGTAATGGTTCTGCTCGTTTGAACGCTTCTTCTAATGGAATATCATAAGCCAAGGCCGTTACTTCGATATGCTCTTTCAATGTTAATTCTTCATATAAAGAAGGTGTTTCCGGAATATACCCGATTTTTTTACGATATTCTTCAGGGGCTTGTTGCAATGTTTCCCCGTCAATCATAATTTTGCCTTTTTGCGGCGTAAGTAACCCAATAATATTTTTGATGGTGGTACTTTTCCCCGCACCATTCAAGCCGATTAAACCAACCATTTCACCAGACTTGACGTCAAAATTAATATCTTTTAAGACAGGAATATGGCCGTAACCTCCTGTTAAATGTTCAATTGTTAAGCTCATTTCTTTTGCCTCCAACCTTTTCTCTCTACCATTATTAAACCCTAAGCGAACCAAGAATTCAAAAATTACTCCCTTAATTAAATGGATTTTTTTCTTTCTCTTATTATACACGAAATGAAACGAACTTTTTAGCGAACTCACGTACTTTTTCATCCACAGAGAAATCAACTTGTGGTAAAGTAAAGGAAAGAACCTAGAGAAAAGAGGAATTTTTCATGAATGATTGTATTTTTTGTAAAATTATCAACGGCGAAATCCCAAGTTATAAAGTCTATGAAGACGAGAAAGTCTACGCGTTTTTAGACATCACACAAGTGACCAAAGGACATACCTTAATGATTCCAAAACAACACGTTGCTGATATTTTTGAATATAATGACCTTTTAGCAAGTGACGTCTTTGCTCGTATTCCTAAAGTAGCACGAGCATTAGAAAAAGCTTTTCCAGAAATGGAAGGATTAAACATTTTAAATAACAATAAGGAAGTGGCTTATCAATCCGTTTTCCATTCCCACGTTCATTTGATTCCCCGTTATTCAAAAGAAGATGATTTCTCTATTCATTTTGGCAACCATCAAGAGGACTATTCCGCCGAAGCGATGCAAGAAATTGCTGAGACCATTGCAAAGCAGGTGAACTAAATGAAAAAATTTATTAAAGGCCTCTTTTTTGGCGCAGCTGCCGGTACCATTGGCGGTTTGTTGGCTGCTCCAAGAAGCGGGAAAGAAACACGTCAGCATTTAATCAATGAGCTAGAGGACTATCGTTCACTGAAAAATCAAGTCACGAATGACTGGGATCAGGTGCAACGAAACTTGGGAGTTGTCGAAGAAAACGTTCCACTGGCAACTGAATTTTCAAAAGACCTGCAACAAGAAATCACTGATTTCAAATTCCAAGCGGAACCTCGGATTGCTCAAATTAAAGAACAAATTGCCAAAATTACAGCTGAATTACCTGACACACAAACCAACAAGCAAAAGTAAAGTCTTTGATGTTAATTATTTCTTTTGTTATTAAAAAAATAAAAAGTGTGACGTAAATACGAATTTTGTTTGAAACTATGCCTGAGACTCTTTCTTTTTCAAAATGAGGTATGGTATAGTTATAACAGAAATAAAACTAAAAAAAACAGGAGTGCATAAGAGAATGAAGAAAAAACTAATCTTAGCTGCAGCGGGCGCAATGGCCGTTTTTAGTTTAGCAGCGTGTTCAAGCGGTTCAAAAGATATCGCAACAATGAAAGGTTCAACAATTACTGTTGATGATTTTTATAACCAAATTAAAGAACAAAGCACTAGCCAACAAGCGTTTAGCCAAATGGTTATTTATAAAGTCTTTGAAGAAAAATATGGCGACAAAGTAACTGACAAAGCCATTCAAAAGAAATTTGATGACGCTAAAAAACAAGTGGAAGCGCAAGGCGGAAAATTCTCTGATGCACTAACACAAGCTGGTTTAACTGAAAAATCATTCAAGAAACAATTAAAACAAGCTGAAGCAATGCAAGTAGGTTTGAAAGATCATTTGAAAATTACAGATGAAGACTTAAAAACAGCTTGGGCAAGCTTCCATCCAGAAGTAGAAGCACAAATTATCCAAGTTGCTTCAGAAGATGATGCCAAAGCTGTCAAGAAAGAAATCACTGACGGCGGCGATTTCGCAAAAATTGCCAAAGACAAATCAACCGATGCTACAACGAAAAAAGACGGCGGTAAAATTAAATTTGATTCACAATCAACAACTGTTCCTACCGAAGTTAAAGAAGCTGCCTTCAAACTAAAAGACGGCGAAGTATCAGAACCAATTGCTGCAACAAACGCACAAACGTACCAAACAACTTACTATGTAGTGAAAATGACGAAAAACAAAGCAAAAGGCAATGACATGAAACCTTATGAAAAAGAGATCAAGAAAATTGCTGAAGAGACAAAATTAGCCGATCAAACATTCCAAGCAAAAGTTATTAGTGACGAATTAAAAGCGGCCAATGTGAAAATTAAAGATGATGCCTTCAAGAACGCTTTAGCAGGCTACATGCAAACTGAATCTTCAAGCGCTTCTTCAGAGAAAAAAGAATCAAAATCAAGTGATTCTAAAACAAGTGATACCAAAACAAGCGACTCTGAAAAAGCAACAGATTCTTCAAGCAAAACAACAGAATCTTCTTCTAAATAAGCATAAAAAAGAGAGTGGTCGATTGACCACTCCCTTTTTTTATTTATCTTTTGGAACATAGAAACTGCGGTTATCTAAACCAAAGATTCGTTCCGTATACTCCCCAGGTTGTGTTTGACGAATGGCCCCTAGCATCATTTGAATGGACGCATCCATGGTATCAATTTGATGTAAGATTTCCGCTTCCATAATTCTTGGTCGCACAGGTGAGCCATATTCCAACAATCCATGGTGGGCTAAGACCATGTGCCGAAGAACGACAACGTCTTCTTCTCGATCATCAATTTTCAAAGCCAAACACGCCTTGGTAATTTCCTCATCCACCAAAACTAAATGACCAATTAAGTTCCCTGCCACCGTATATTCTGTCGTAATAGCACCAGATAATTCTAAAACTTTTCCTAAGTCATGTAAAATAATCCCCGCGTATAATAGTGACGTGTTAATTTCAGGATATTCCTTAGCAATTGCTTTGCCTAGGCGCAACATTGAGACAGTGTGGTAAGCTAAGCCATTCGCAAAAGCATGATGGTTCCGTTTAGCTGCAGGAAATTCATAAAATTCTTGTTGGTATTTCGTCATGAGATAGCGCACAATACGATTCCAATGAGCATTGGTAATTTCAAAAATCACTTGATTGATTTCCTCAACCATCTCTTCTTTTTTCAAAGGCGCTCGTTCCATATATAAACTTGGCTGGCTTGGTTCCTCTGCTGTCGCTAAACGCATGTGTAAAATTTTTACTTGGGGTTTATTTTGATAAACTTCTCGTTTCCCATTCAGTAAAACAACGTTTCCCGCAGTAAATCGTGTAATTTCATCCTCAGAGGCGTCCCAATATTTTCCGTCAATCGTGCCAGATGTGTCTTGAAAGGTAAAGGCAATAAACTTTTTCCCATTTTTAGCTACACGTACATCGGCATTTTTAATTAGAACAAATGATTCAAAAAGTTCTTCTACTGTTAATTCACGTAATTTTTTCACTTGACGCTTCCTCCTTCTAACGCAATTACTCTTTGTTGTAAGTCCTGATAATAGCTTACCATTTCTTGGTCAGAAGAAAAACAAATGACTTGCTGTTTTTGACCAAACTTAGTAAATAATTCAGCTAATTGGGCTTTTCTTTGATGATCATAGTGTAACCAGCCATCATCAATGATAATTGGACAAATCAGTTGCTCGCCTTGGACTGCTAAAAAGGCAAAACGAACAGCCATCATCAATTGATCTTTAGTGCCAGTTGATAATTCATGTAAATAAAACATTTCTTGTTCTTTCGTCACCGCAACTAGTTGACCTTCGGCTACTTTGATTGATTGATAACGCTGGCTTGTTAAAAGTGCAAAGTAGCTTGATGCATACTGTAATAAGCTGGGCAATTGTTGTTCCGAAAGCTCTGTTAATAGGTCCATTAACAGTTGCCCCGCCAGTTGATACCCAGACCAACGTTGAGCTAATTCTTTGATTTCCGCTTTTAAAATTGCTTGGCGTTGATACAACTCATCTAAGGTACCATCTGTCATTAATTGTTGTTTTTCATAAATCAGCGCTTGATACTGTTCTTGTATTTTATTTAACTGACTTTCTTCCAGTGCTTGTTGCTGCGCCAGTTGTAAAGAACGGGCTTTTAACGTTGCTTCTGTTATCGCTTCTGGAAACAGATTGCCTAATTGTGTCGCTAATTCTTGCCCACGACCAACTTGAGCTTGTTGAGTGGTCAGCTGTTGAATCCTCATTGGAACATCAGCGATTGATAGAATCCGATAACGAATTAGTAAAGGCTGAATTCGTGTTGATGCTTCTTGCTGTTTAGTTTTCAACTCTCGTAACTGCTGTTTGAGATAGCCATCTGCTTGATACTCTTGAGCAAAGCGAACTTTCTCCATTTCTTCAGCAAACCCTTCTAAAAAGTGTAACTTTTCGGAAAGGCTCTTTCCTTGCAAGGGTAAATGCGTCATCAATGGGAAGATTTGTTCTTCAAATACTTGGCGTTTTTGTTGATTTTCCTTCAATTGACTCATGAGTTCTTCATTTGTTTGAACAAGCAATAAATAGCGCGTAATCAATTCCCGCTGATTCATTAAAGTATCAATTTGTTGCATTTTTCCTAATTGATGGACTTGGGCTTGCTCCGCTACTGCTTGTTCAAGTTGTTCCACTTGCAGTTGTGCCTCACGTTCTTGATTCAGCGCCTGTTGGAACTGTTCATTTAAATAATCTAGTTGCGAAAGTTTCGTCTGCCATTCTTCTTTCACTTCATCAGAGGAAGCTTCTTTTCTAGTGGCGTAGCTAAGCACTTCTTTCGCGATAAAACTAACTCCCACGAGAACTAGGCCCCATTTTAAAGGGCTTGGCAAAAAGAAACCGAGTAATGCAAGGATACTTCCTAGCAATAACCAAAGTGGTTGACTTGTTTTCTGCGCTTTTTGGGCACGCGTCGCTTCACCAAAAAATGCGGCATGCGCTTTTTCAAAATCCGTTAACTGGTCTTCCAGATTTTCAATTTGAGAAGCCAAGAATGCTTTCTGTTCTTGTCCTTTTTGAAGAGCTTGCGTATACGCAACTTGTTGTTGACGCCACTTTTGAACGGTTTCGTTGTCATAAAAAAGCTGTGGTGGTCGTTCAGGCGACCATAACCATTCGTTCTCTAAAAGGACCATTTCTTGACGATTTTGATCAAAGGTTTGAGACATCCATTCCGATTCCGTCATCAATTGTTGCATATCATAGCGTTGATTCAACAATTGTTGAATTAATGATTCTTGTTCTAGGTAAAAAGCATAGCCTTCTGGAACATCGAGCGCTTCTGACTGAAGAGATAACTCTTTGGTCAAACGTTGTCGTTCTTTGTCTAGGTACATATATTCTTGAAAGGTTTCTTCTAATTGCACTTGGTCTTCTTTTACTAAAACAACGTTCTCTGTTTCTTCAGGCAGCGACTGCCATTCTTCGTACAAGGGAAAGTGACGTTGCTGTTCCGCAACCTGTAACAAGTCCTGTTGCGTTTCTTTTAATTGCTGTTGCAGTGTCACTCGCTGTTGTTCTGTTTCGCGAATCGTTTCTTCTAATTGTTGAAAAGTTTGTTGCTGCGCTTCTTTCTCTTGAATTTGCTCTTTTAGTTCTTGATAAGCCGCCAACTTCTGATTGAGTAATGGCTGCTGTCCTTTACCTTTAAAGATTTTTTGTGCTTCTTTAAAGTACACATTTCGGTAAGTCAAAAGTTGTTGACTACCAGAAACACCAATGGCTAACAAGGATGTTTGCAGTTCCTCTTCTGTTAACTTGTCACTCGTAATTAATTGTTCTTGTTGGAAAGTAAAAACCTCTTGAAATAACTTTTTCGTTAGCGGATGTAACATTTGCTGTAAGGTTTTTTCATCCCCCATTTGTTGTTGATAATAAATGATTGCTTGCCCTTTATTTTTTTCTTTAAAACGCTCGACTTGAACTTCTCCAAACACAGGATGTGCCAACCACAAACGACCACCATACGAACCACCATTTTTTGGTGCGTAATCGCGTTTTCTTTTGCCCTTTGTGGGAAAACCAAACAGCATTGCTTGAATGAATTGATACAATGTGGACTTGCCAACTTCATTTGCGCCGTACAGCAATTGATTACCAGATTCAAATGTAATTTTCTGTTGTTGCCATTTTCCAAAGCCCACAATCTCTACTGCAAGTAATTTCATAGTGGGTCCTCCTGAATAGTAAAGTCTTCATTAATTTGCTCATGTGCTAGGCGCAAGCTCTCTAATCGCCACTGCTCATCCATTGAAAAAATTCCAGCAAATTCTGGATAACGTAACAATTCCTTGGTGGTATCTTCAAAAATAACTGGATCTAAGTATGTTTTTTCTAATGCCGTTAACAAGTTAGGACTAGCGGCTAAATAGATCGGTTCTTTTGTTGGTTCCTCTGCTTGCAATAGTAGGCGATAAACAAAAAAATCACCTTGCGTTTTTTGTAAAAGCTGCTGCTGTAAGTAGCTTAATAGTTCACCATTGACAATGGCTTGCACCACGGTCACATCCAAATGTTGCGTTTCTTTCAGTGTCAACGCCATCAATTGCTGTTGCTGATGCGCATGCCACTTCGTCAGCAAACTGGTTTCAAGATAAGACAAAACGCTTTGGGTGTCACGGCATTGCGCCAGAGATATTTCTTCATTCGTCCAATCTATTTCTGCGACTTTTTCAAATTGAACAGTCGCTTGATTTTGGGAAAGTGTGACCACTGCAACCCCTTGTAAAGACTGTTCTTTTTTCGTGTGCCCTTGAGGTGTTCCAGGATAAACAATTAGCGGTTGTTCACTAACAATTTGCGGCTGATGAATGTGGCCCAATGCCCAATAATTATAGCCAGTGGCTTTTAAATCCTTCCATGTAAACGGAGCATAATTTTGTTGCGCTTTCCGACTGGTGTCTCCATGATAAATCCCAATATGAATATCAGATTCTGCTTGTTTGATAGGAAATTCTAGTGCTTTATTTTCATCAATCCAGGGATGCTCATAACTAAACCCTGAAACAGCCACTTGTTCGCCCGCTTTCGTTTCAAAATACAGTGTCTCAACCATTTCTTTTTCAAATAAAAAGACATTGTCCGGAAAAGAAAACCAATAGCGGTCTTTTTTATAGTAATCATGATTCCCAAATGTTAGAATCACAGGGATTTCTGCTTGTTTCAACTGTTCTAATGCGGCCATCAATTGGGCTTGCATTGAAATAGAGGTCTGACTTTGATGAAACGTATCTCCTGCAAAAATAACCAAGTCCACCGCTTCTCGAATGGCAACTGTTACGATATTCATTAACAATTGTTGATTAGCTTCTCTTAAGCGCTTCGCTAAGGCTGTCGGGATCCCAGTTAACCCTTCAAAAGACCGATCCATGTGTAAATCAGCTGTATGCAATAGTTTCATCGTTTCCCCTCCTTTTCTCCTCCCTTTATCATATCATTTTCTGCCAGCTTGGTCAGTAAAAACATACGAAAATTTGTTCGTTTTTTTATTTTCAGTAAAAGAAAAACTCTGACAAATTGTCTTATAGACAACTTGTCAGAGTTCAATTACGTAAATTAATCGTTATACATATCACGCACAGGAGTCATGATAATTCGGTTTAAATCATTGACAACTAAGCTAAACGCTTGTTCTTTTTGCATTAATTCGTTGATAACTGCTGTTTCTTGCACTTTCGTTGCAATGCTTTGTGCTTTTTCAGCATCTTCATCTGTGAATTCTTCGCCGCGCATTTGTTTTTCTTGTAGTCCTTGCTGGAATCCTTGGAATTCTTTAAACAATGTGTAAGCTGCTTCGTCTGCTTTTACTTCTTCATACGCTGCTTGTAATGCTTTAAATTCGTCTAACTCACGTAGTTCACGTTCAATCTGATTGGCTGTATCATAAATGTTACTCAATGGAATCCCTCTTTTCTCAATAGTTTCATCTTTATTGTACCATTTCTCTTAGGTTTTCCCAACTAATTTCCTAATAAGCCTCCGAAAATTCCTTCAATCTTGTCTTTGACTTTTTTCGCGCCGTCTTTAATTTGTCCCCCAACTTCATTCAATGTATCTCCGAAATTGCTAGCGCCATCTTGAACAGAGTTTCCAAAGTCTTTTAAGTTATCCCGCCAATTAGAATTGGCACCACCGGTTAAACTATCGTTGCTATCAACAACTTTCCCACCTGTGGCATACGCATCCGCGACAGGAAATTGTGCTTGTTTGACTTGTGGCAAGATGCCACTGGCTTGACTGTTGAACACCTGAGAGGCATATGTGGCGCTACTACCTTCCAGATAATGGGTTTTACTGGTTTCTTGGAAGCCTAACCAAGTAGCAATGACAACTTCTGGTGTATAACCAATCACCCACTGATCGTTCGTTTTACTACTATCGAAGTTGGTTTCTGTCGTACCTGTTTTACCAGCCATTACGTAGCCTGCTGGTTGTGCGTTGACCCCGCTCCCAGAACTAAAGACCCCTAGTAGCATACTTGTAATCCCATCTGCAACATCTTTGGTAATGACTTGCTCTTTCTTGACTTTCGTATTATCAACTACAATTGCGCCAGTTGAGTCGACGATTTTTGTAATTAAATGCGTTTCAGTTTTATAGCCTTCATTGGCAAAGGCACTATAAGCTCCCGCCATGGTTAGTGGCGAAACACCCGTTTGTAATCCCCCAAGTGCTAAACCATAATATCGATCTTTTTCTGATAATGGAATGCCAAATTTCTCTGTTTTTTCATAGCCTTTATCTAAACCAATTTGATGTAATAACCATACCGCTGGTAAATTTAAGCTTTCTCCTAAGGCTTGGTACATAGGAACTTCTCCACTGTACGTGCGGCTATAGTTTTGCGCTGGATAGTAATCTTGTGGTTTATCTTCTAAAACAGAGTCTGGTTTATAGCCAGCCTCTAAAGCTGGTGTATAGACAGAAATTGGTTTTAAGGACGAGCCTGGTGAACGTTTTGTTTGCGTTGCAAAGTTAAAGCCTCGATAAACGTGTTCCCCTCGACCGCCCACCAGTGCTTGCACGCCGCCGGTTTTCGGATCAATGGCTACAGAACCACTCTGAACCATGGCACCATCTTCTGCATTGGGTGGAAATAGTGCATCATTTTTATAAGTTGCATCCATCGCATCTTGATACCCCTGATTTAAAGAAGTGTAAATCTTGTAGCCTTTATTTAAAATATCTTCTTCTTTAAATTTATAACGATTGACCGCTTCATCAATTACCGCATCAAAATAATATGGATATTTGTAACTATTTTCGTCGCCAACATAGGTGTCATTTAATAGACTCGCTAAGTTAACACTCGCTTCTTGATTGGCTTCTTCTTGAGATAGTTTTTTATTGTCAACCATTAGTTGTAAAACGGTATTCCGTCGCGCTGTGGCATTGTCAATGTAATCAATTGGATTATAGATTCCTGGCCCTTTTAACATACCTGCTAGCGTTGCGGCTTCCCCCACTGTCACTTGGGATGCATCCACGCCAAAATATTTACGAGCTGCATCTTGCACGCCCCAGACACCATTACCAAAATAAGAATTATTTAAATACATTGCTAAGATATCTTTTTTCGAATATTTCTTTTCGATTTCAATCGCTAAGAATAATTCTCTGGCTTTCCTATCTAACGTTTGCTCTTGCGTTAAGTAAGCATTTTTGGCTAATTGCTGCGTAATTGTACTTCCGCCACCACCGCCACCGATTTTCCCGAAGGTCAATTTTCCAACAACCGCACGGGCAATCCCTTTGATGGAATACCCTTTATGTTGATAAAACGCGCGATCTTCAGTTGAAATAACCGCATCTTGAATATAAGGAGAAATATTATCCAGTTCCACAAAAGTCCCTTTTTGCCCGAATAATTTTCCGACTTCCTCTCCTGATTCGTCATAAACGCGTGTTGATTCACTTAGCCCCGATTTTAGGGTCTCAACGTTTGCGGACTTGGCTAAGTAAAATAAATAAATACTGGCACCTAAAGCGACTACCAAACCAATTAACAAGAAAATTTTATTGATTTGATACTTTTTCCAAATCCGCTTTCTGGCTTGATGGAATTGTATTAAATAAGGCTTTATCCACGTCCAAAAATGACGTAATCCGACACCGACTTTACTAAAAAATTGTTTAAGATTGTCCATAGTACTCCCTCTATTTACGTTTCTTGGCTAAGTCTACCATATTCTTGTGGGTACGACCTAGGTCTAAAGCATGAAAAATTCTTGAAAAACAATTTCAATGGTCTTTTCGCTGTAGCAAAGGAAATATGGCCTTCACTAGAGGTAAATAATTGCTTACGCTTAGAAACGAGTCTTTATTTAGCCTCTATTCTATCATGCTTTTCTTCGTTTTTTATGTAAATTTGTTTAAGAATCTCTCAAGGAACTGCCTTTCTAACAAATTTCAGCTTTTTTTCCGTTCTGACTTGACCTTTTGAGTAGCTTTGTTACACTAAATAGCGAATCAGTGAAAGGTGGGATTTGGTGGAATATTCAATGAGATTACCTGAAAATTTTTCAACAATGACTGTAAAAGAACTATTAGAAAATGAGTGGCTAGTCCCTCGAAAAGTGCGCCATTTTTTACGCACGCGAAAAAATGTCAAAATCAACGGAGAAACAGCTGCTTTTCATTTTCCAGTCCAAGCTGGCGATTGTGTCACCTTAACGTTTGAAGAAACCGATTATGTGCGTCCCACTATTCATTTGGGGGAAGCAACGCGTGTGAAGGTTTTATATGAAGACGAACATTTAATGATTGTAAATAAACCTTATGGCATTAAAACCCATCCAAATCAGCCACAGGAAACAGACACCTTGTTAAATCATGTTGCTGCCTATTTAGCCGAGAAAAATCAGGTCCCTTATGTCGTTCATCGATTAGATAAAGAAACCAGTGGTGCGATTGTCTTTGCTAAAAATCCTTTTGTCTTACCTATTTTAGGGCGTTTATTAGAAACAAAACAAATTTACCGTCAATATCAAGCGATTGCGGCTGGTCACTTTAACCAAAAAGAACAGACAATCAATCAGCCGATTGGTCGTGATCGGCATGATCGCCGGAAACGACGGATTGATCCTCAAAAAGGGGATTCAGCGATTACACATGTCCAAGTGGTCAAAGCTCTTTCTAATAATCAAACCGCAGTTACCTGTGTTTTAGAAACAGGTCGGACGCACCAAATTCGGGTCCATTTAGCTAGCGAAGGGCATCCAATTATTGGTGATCCGTTATACAACCCAAAATCGCAGGCAGCTCGTTTAATGCTCCATGCTTCAAAACTTCATTTACTCCATCCGTTTACAAAAAAACAAATCGTTGTGACTGCAGCGCCTGGCCTATGGTAAAAAAACAGAAGAAATCGAACGGTAACCGCCGATTTCTTCTGCTTTTTTATTTTACCGCACATTCACTGCTGAGAACGGCATATCTGCGTTTGCTTAGTGTCTTGGTGTTAAACAGTTCCTGAGCTAACTCTCAGCCTTAATCATTTGTAGCTACTCTTTTTGTAAAATTCCGTAATTGTAGATATCCAACCATTGGCCATCTTGAAATAACGCTTCTCTATCAATTCCTTCTTTTTTGAAGCCTACTTTTTCATAAACATGAATCGCTTTTTGATTGTTACTATTGACAGCTAATCTGATTTTGTGCAAGCCCAATTCATAAAAAGCAAATTTACAAATTAAAGACACCGCCTCAAAGCCATATCCTTGACCACGTTGCTCTTTTTGTAAAATAGCAATCCCTAAATTGGCCCCTCTATTTTTCAACTGTACATCAGACAACGAAACCCAACCAATAAATTCCTCTGTCGTATTTTCTAAAATAGCAAATAGAAATCGATCATCTTCTCCTTTATTAATTGTGAAATCTTTCCATTCTTCAAGCCCCCACGGATGTAAAGCATCCCAGCTCAAATGCCGAAGCAATTCATTATCCCATTGCTGTTTTGCAATATGTTCGATATATTCTTCTCTAAAATGAGAAAAGCCAACGTGTTTTCCTTTTAAAACATTTTCCATAAGAACACCTTTAATTTCCTAGATTATTTTTCTATTTGCTGACTATCTATTTCCTCGTATTTTTGTAAAAAAGTGGCAATTTTTTCGATGACACACGCATTTTTATCGCTTTGGTCATTCTCTACCTGAAGAACAAGCAACGGTTCATGCAGACTTAAGCGTAGTAAAAACCACCCACTGCCATATTGACCAGACACGTTTCCCCGAACACCTTCTTGGTTTTCACGGTCCACAGCAAAGTCTGCTTGATTTTCTACAAACAATTCAAAGTCTCGCAAGACTTGTTGCCCATAACAAGTAACATCCTCCGCAGTAATTTTGAAGCGAAATTCGTTGGTTTCTGCCGGTTGCTTCAACGTAGCAATCAGATCACCTAACGTTTGATTGTTTTGTTTCAATTCTGGTAACAACATTAAAATTTTTGCCACGACATATGCACCATCATCCAGATTGTAGTTTTCTTGAAACGCTGCATGACCACTGGTTTCAATGGCTAACGGCGTCTGAAAGCCCCCATGATTCAATTCAATCATTTTATTAATGACATTTCGGTAACCAGAAATATAACGAATCTGTTGGCCGCCTTTTTCTTCAATAAATGTTTTTAAATGACTTGAGGTTGGCGAATTTGTCACAATATAACTACCAGGCGCTTCTTTTAAAACAATTGCCGCTAAAACAGCAATTAAATTATTTCGGTTTAGTACCTCACCTGATTGGTCCACCACGGCCGAACGATCTACATCTGTATCAAAAATAATGCCCAAATCTGCTTGATTAGCTAAAACAGCCGTTTGAATACTTTTCATTGCTTCAGAATTATCTGGATTAGGTACATGATTAGGAAAATGCCCATCTGGTTCTAAAAACTGTGATCCCGTCGTATCAGCGCCCAAAACTTGAAGAACCTGCTCTGCAAAGAAGCCCCCAGCCCCATTACCCGCATCAACGATAATTCGAAAGCCCTGTAAAGGTTTCTCTTCTGGCGAATGAATTCCTTGGCGGATTTTTGCCACCAAATGCTCCGCATAAATTGGCAGTAACTCTTGCTTCATCAGTGTGCCATTTTCATTGGCCGTCAGCGGATCAGTATGAGATAAAATATACCGAATATCTTCTTTCTCTGCTCCACCTTCTGCTGTGAAGAACTTCAAACCATTAAAGTAATAAGGCAAATGGCTAGCTGTGATCATAATCGCTGCATCACATTGAAGCGTTGGAAATTGAGTAGCCATAAACATAGCAGGCGTCGTAGCTAAACCAACGTCAATCACCTGAATACCTAATGAAAGAAACGTATCTACTAATGCTTGCTTAATCGGCTCCGCCGTTAGACGACTATCATGTCCGATTGCAATTGTCAGGCGCTGTTGTGCCTTTCGTGGCAGCTGTTTTTTGTCCTGTAACCAACGAACCACGCCCACCGCAATCTCGGCTACTGCTGTTGCGGTTAATGTTGCAGTTTGCTCTTCCGTATCCAAAGCAATTCCCCGAATATCCGAACCATTTTGTAGCGCTTTCAATTCTACCAAGAAAAAAACTCCCTTCTATTGATGCTTTCAATTTTAAAAAATCATATTTTCGATGCGTTCGATAAAGTGTTCCGCATCCTCTTCTGAACGTGTAATCACAATAATCGTATCCGCACCAGCCACTGTACCCGCCACTTCTGGATAAGCTACTTCATCTAAAAAGTTACTCACCACATCGGCATTTCCCATCTCTGTATGCAAGATGACAATAAATTGTACTCGCTCCATTCGAACAACTGAATCTTTTACTGATTCTCGTAATTTCTCTTCACTGCTTGTGCCTTGTGCTTGAGAAAAAATTGCATATTTGACACGACCATCTGCACCATGTGTTTTAACAATACTCATTTCACGGATATCTCTTGAAACAGTCGCTTGAGTGGCTCGGACGCCAAGTTCTTCCAAACGAGTGATTAATTCATCTTGTGTTTCAATTTCTTGTTGCATAATTAATTGTTTAATCAAACGTTGACGTTCTGCTTTTTTCATATAGACCACTCCTCTCCATTCATTTCTTTTATTATATCCAAAAATGAGCAAAAATACAGGTACTTTTCACATTAAACTCTTTATTTATCTGAAAAAGACTGGATAAATGTTTATATACCAGTCTTTTTCAGTAAAAAATACTTATTTAAGAAGATTCTTTTCTTTTAAATAGTCTTTCGCCACTATGCTAGGGTCTTGCCCCTCCACATTGACTTGATAATTCATTTCACTCATTTCTTCTTCGCTAATTTTTCCTGCCAATTTATTCAATATTTCTGCTAATTCTGGATATTTTTCCAACGTTGCTGTTTTAATAAGTGGTGCTCCTTGATAAGGCGGAAATAGCGCTTGATCATCTTCTAACGTTACTAAATCGTATTGTCTCAATTCACTATCCGTTGAATAGGCATCAATCACATTTACCTCACCATTATTAATCGCTTGATAGCGTAACGCCGGTTCCATCGATTGGACATTCAGATTTAAATGATATTTTTCTTGTAATCCCTTATAACCATCTTGCCGATCAATAAATTCTAACGTAAAACCTGCTTTCAACTGATTGCTGATTTTCTGTAAATCACTAATCGTTTTTAATTGATGCGCTTTTGCAAATGAGCGCTTAACTGCGACGGCATACGTATTTTCATAGCGCATCGGTTTCAACAAAGTAAGGTTTTCTTGTTTTTTCAAGCCAGCGCGTGCCGCTTCATAGACTACTTGAGGTTGATTGTCTAGCTGAGGAGGATTTTTTAAAAAGGTTTCGATTACTGTTCCTGTAAATTCCGGATAAAGATCGATTTCATCTGATTTCAAGGCATTATATAAAAAAGTAGTCTTGCCAAAGTTTGGCTTTAACGTCACCTGAATGTCGCTATTTTCTTCAATTAAGGCTTTATACATATTAATAATAATATCTGGTTCCGCTCCTAATTTGCCAGCAATTGTCAGCTGTTTTTCCTTTGAAGAAGTTTGTTGATTCCAGAAAAATGAACCACCTAACAAAAGGCCTAAAATAGTACCGCCAATGATTAGTCGCCGTCCATTCGCTTTTTCCAACCAATGAATTCCATAATTAAATAAGACTGCTAGTGCAGCTGATGAAAGAGCTCCAATAAAAATCAACGATAAATTATTTCGATCAATTCCTAATAAAATGAAGGTCCCTAAACCACCTGCTCCAATTAACGCCGCCAACGTGGCCGTACCAATAATTAAAACGGTAGCCGTTCGAATCCCAGAAATAATAAATGGTAACGCCATTTGCAACTCAAACTTAAACAGTTTTTCTTTTTTACTCATCCCAAATGCTTCTGCGGCTTCTTCTAACGAAGGATCAATTTCCGTCAAACCAGTATAGGTGTTTTGTAAAATTGGGAATAAGGCATAAATCACTAGCGCAACAATTGCCGGTGGTCGACCAATACCAATTAACGGAATCAGTAAGCCTAGCAAGGCTAAAGAAGGGATGGTTTGGAAAATCCCAGTCACTTGTAACAGACTTTCCGCTAACTTACGATGACTCGTTAAATAAATGGCTAAAGGAATTGCAATCAACGCAGCGAATAATAACGAGATAAAGGACAATTGCATATGCTCGATTAACGCTTGCAGATATTCTTCTTTTCGAGCGAAAAAAGTTTCAATCAGTGCTTGCATCTACTGTCCCTCGCTTTCCAACAGCTGTTCCATAAAACGAGTAATCGTTTTTGAGGTGATACACCCTAAAACTTGTTGTTTTTCTACTAAATTTGCTTTCTCTTGCGCATTAATGAGTTGGACAATCTCTTTTAAATTGGTTTCCATGAAAACAGTCGGCACTGGCTCAATCGTCTCATCTGCGGCTTCTAAAAATGCAGTCAAGTCAGCGCCACAATAGTTCGCTAGTTCTGGCGAAGATTGTTTGAAAAATTGACCGACAAAATTATTTTTCGGATGTTTTTGAATGGCTTCTGGCGTATCGACTTGAATAATTTTGCCAGCGTCCATAATACAGATGCGCTCCCCTAACAATAAAGCTTCATTCATATCATGGGTCACAAAAACAATGGTACTCGCTAATTCCTGATGAAGTTCTTTCACCAAACGTTGAAGATGATGTCTTGAAATCGGATCTAGCGCGCTAAAAGGTTCATCCATTAAAATCACTTCTGGTTCGGCTGCAATGGCGCGTAAAATCCCGATACGTTGTTGTTCGCCTCCTGAAAGCGCTGCTGGCTTACGATGCAGATATTCCTCAGGATCCAGCTGAACTTTTTTCAATAGTTCAATGGTTCGCTCTCTGCGTTGCTCTTTGGGCCATTTTTTCATTTCAGGAATCAACTCAATATTTTCCGCCACGGTTAAGTTAGGAAATAAGGCAATTTGCTGAAGAACATAGCCAATTTTTAGTCGTAATTCACGTAAAGGGTAGTTGGTTACCGCTTGTTCATTGAGAGCCACTTCACCTGTCGTTGGCTCAATGAGCCGATTAATCATTTTCAAAGTCGTCGTTTTTCCACTACCACTCGGCCCTACTAATACAAAAAATTCGCCTTGTTGAATTGTTAAATTCACATCGGACAAAACGGCATTTTCTTGATATACTTTTGAAACATTTTGAAATTTTATCATTTATTTTCACCGCATCTTTCACTTCTTAATAAACAAAATCTTTGGAGGATCGTCACTCTTTCAGTATAATTTAAGACTAACATCCTGCCTAATTTTTTGTTTTAAGCGCAAGTATGTGGGGGCTCATTTAACGGCTGCCGGTTCGTATCTACAATTATCTACTCAATGAATGGAAAAATTGTCCTCTTCTGCCTTAAACAAAAGTGAACTGTTTTCTACTAAAAGGAGTGATCGTTATGGAAAACGACAAGCGAATTTATAAATGGGACAACGTGAAACTTTTTTTAATTTTCTTAGTGATTTTTGGGCATATTTTAGATCGTGAAGCTGCTCCTTCACGACTCATGGAAACGATCAACTTTTGGATCTATTCATTCCATATGCCAGCCTTTATTTTTGTCTCTGGACTCTTTAGTAAACATGCCATTAAACAACGAAAATATCTACGCTTACTTTCCTTTGTTTGGCTTTATCTCTTAGCGAAGTTGTTGATTACGCTTGCTAATTTCGCCTTTGCAAATAAAATGAATTTTGATTTACTGAACGAAACAGGCGTTCCTTGGTACTTACTTTCCTTAGCAAGTTTCTACTTAATTACCATCTTTCTTCAGCGCGTTCAGCCGAAAATCATGTTGCCAATCATCATTGTTATCGGCTGCGCCTCAGGCTATTTACCTGTGGAAGGTTTCTTGTCTTTAGGACGGACTCTGGGCTTCTTCCCTTTCTTTTATTGTGGCTACTTAATGGATATTCAAAAGCTACAAACCTTTTTAGATCATCGCAAAGTCAAATGGGCAGCGATAGGCGTAATTTTAAGCTCCTTTTTATTTGTAAATAGTCAATGGTCATTGGCAACGAAATTTTGGGGCTTCTTAACTGGTTGGGCTTCCTACGCTGAAATTAGTCCGGCCTTTGAATACAGTAGTTTCATTCAGCTGTTCTTTTACGTTGCTGCAGCATTGGTGTCTCTTTCTTGGTTTGCATTATTGCCGAAACGAAAGTTACCTTTAAGCGCCCTCGGAAAAGATACCCTCTACCCTTATCTCTTGCATATGCCCTTAATTATTCTGTTGGAAAGTGGTTTGCAATTAGACACACTATTTAAAGAATGGTTTACTTTCCGAATCCTGGCACTTTTCTTCTTAACCCTCTTCATTTTAGCTATTACGAATATGCCTGTGGTGAAACGGGGAGCGGATTATCTTTTTAATCCAATTGCATATGTGTTGCCAAAACAATGGTTAAAAGTTAAATAAAAAAGAAGAAACAGAAACATTTTTTTGGCGAGCGATGCCTGTCATGGAAGTATTTTCTTTCAACCTTGTAGTAATGGCCATTTGCCAGGTTGACTAATGAAACAGTTCTTTCCTGCTATGCTTGTATCCGCAACAAAGGTTCGTTGACAGGCATGACATTTAAATCGTTGTTTTCTCAATTCCAGATTCCTGTATAAACTTTACAAATTTGTCCATTTATTTTTTCTTTTCGCAAACAATTTTCTTCAAAAGTAACATTTAGGTCTAGAATATTTAGGGTTTCTTTGGTAAGCTCAGTAGAGGACATCTTGATTCCTCCTTAGAATGGGTTCGGCGACTTTAATTCTACAGGATTTCGAGGTGTCTTTTTTGTGAAACAAAAAAGATGTTGGTAAAAATACCAACATCAGAAAGTATAGAGCTTTTGTTTTTCTACTGTATTGTTTTCAATCATTAAATCTATGCACCTACTTCCTTTAAGCATTCCGCATAGCACATAATTTCGAAATTTTCTTGAAGGTTACCACTGAAATTACAGATCTTTACGGTTACGATCAAGTAGGTAATTTAAAGCAATACTCACATATGATCATTACTCTTAGGGCATAAGTGATTCTTCATCACTATAATTTTAAAGTCTGCTTACTCTTTCGTTGAAGTTGTGGTAAATTTTCATTGCTTTTTGAGCGCCATTAACGTATATTATACAACTTTCGGGATTTCCTGAAAACAAAATTTTTCTAAACTATACGCCTTCTTAATACTCTCTGCCATATAATTTTCCTTTCAAGTATAAAGCCTTTGTCAGTTTGATTGTGTATTCTATTCAATTTTTTCAACATGAAATGCACCCCTAAGAACAGAACATACTGATTAACTGAACTTCAAAAAAAATAATCTCTGCATCTATGCACTTATCAATCCGCTAACATAAATTTCAATTTCTACTTCCTCTCAGACCTAGTAGATAGCTTATAGCTCCCAGCCCATAATGGTTACCGCATCAAAAAATTACCTTTCAAGTTCTTCCAAAACTAACTGAACAATTAAAAAAAATAGTTTTATCTTCCGGAACAAAGGCTTGTTTTTCTTAAGATTTCAGATAATAAAGCAACGTGAAATTTTTCAACAGTCCCAAATCTCTCATCAAGTGTTTCTAGTTACACCTGTCCAGCAGTTGTACTACAACCTTTATAATACGCCTGTTGTAAATTGATTTTACAAAACACTTCATAGGATGATTTGGTCGACCACAACGTATAATTGCTTGACTTTCTTCGCTTTCAGATATTCTTGAAGAACCATCTTGCTCTCTCCATTTTATAATATCACTTTTTTTACTTAAAAAGACTAATAATTTTATGTTTTTATAACAAAAGCTTCATTTTTTAATAACAGTGGATTATAATTAACCCATACGGATAATATGGACGATACAAAAAAGGCAGATAATACAAATGAGAAAATTTTAATTTAAATTCCTCGAAATAATCGTCCAAAGATTAAGCAATCATTGAGTAAGAATGAGATATAACCAAATTAACAAGCGTACTCAGCACAACAATTAATTTATTCGATTGAACGAGTAGATGATCTTATGTTTGAAAAAGAAATACTTGACGCAAACTTCTTGTCCTTCGATGATGCGCAAAAAAATATTACGATTGAGTATATTAATGAACGAACTTTGAATTATCGAATGATAATAGTAACATAAGACGAGCAAGACTTTGAAAGCTGGCTCATCACTTGAGAAAAATGTTCTTAGCTATTCTTCTTAAAATTTTTAAGAACTGAGCGGAGCATTTTTTCTAAGTCCGAATCATGTTCTCTATCAAAATTCAAGGGAAACGCACCCACACCTTCGTAGTAATAGGACTTAGGTCTTCCATAAACTATTTTCTTGTCACCTGGATATAAAACATAGGCACCTACTGTACAAACTATAGCATCTCTATAGCCATGCATTTTAGCAATATCATCATTTTTACTACCATCATTGTTTCCGATTCTAAACTTTGAATCGAAATGATAGTAGTGCTTATTCTTTCCATCTTCAAGCATTAGGGTAAAATCTGGTCTAAAATCAACTGATACTGATAAATATTCACTATTAGACTTAGAAAAAGAATGCTGGAACATTAAAGTCGTTTTCGGATATTGTTCTGTTTCATCAAAAACAAATTCAACACCATCATCACCTTCGTAAATTCCAACAGAAAAGATAGTAGTTTCTTTAATGTCTAATTCACCTTCATATACAGCCTTTTTTTCATAAATTTCCGAAATAATGTCTATTAATCGAAAAAGACAAATATACTCGTATAACTTATCAACAGATTTATTTTGGAACAATTCAATCAATGAGTCCGAATCAAAAACACTAAGCGGTTCTTGCTTTAATGATAAGTACGACTTAAATAATTCTTTATATCCGAATTTTCTGGTTAAAACTGTGCTTGAACCATTCATGGTGTTCATCTTAGAAATTCGACTATAGAATGGATGAGATAGCTCTGAAATCAAACGTTCTTGCATCTTGCTCACTTCTTCGACTAAACAAACATCAACAACTCCCTCACCCTTTGTTAAACTGTTCAACAACGAATTTCGAAAATGGTTTAGTAAACGGATTGAATAATTCAAAAAGAACTTAACAAATTGATTTTCTCCAGTATCAATACTACTAATAGCTTGATACTCATTCATTTCAAATGGCATAACTTTCCCAAAAACAGTCTTTTCAGTATCACTAATTTTAGAAAAAACATTTTTTACAGATATGACATCCTCAATACTTTCCGGACTAACATCTGTTATTAGATTTATTGACTTTGTTTCAATATTTCGCACGAATCTAAAATTGGGATGTTTTCTAATATATTCACTGAAAGGAATAATTTTATTATCCTTCATCAACTGATATATTCTTAAATATACGTAATAATCATGTTCTCTAAAACCAGTCTTGGAATATATACCTTTGGCCACACTATTACTTCTAAAAACTAAAGAAACTATTTCTTTTATCTTAGCGTCAACATTTGAAATCATTTCATTAAAATCAGCAGTTTTAATCTTGGGAGATTCAACATTAAAAACTTGTTCTCTAAATCTAGCAGTTCCAATAAAATTATTAAAGCACAAAATTCCTGAGTTACTTCTATTGTACTGACCAGAATAAAAGTAATCATCATTAGACAGTTCTGAGCCGCCAACTCCAATAACATAATATTGAACCCACTCATCCAAATAGAAGTTCTCATCTTCTTGACGAAAGCCTTTTGAATCAGAATTTAAATGATTTTTCGAACCATTCATAATTTCCTTAAGTTCATTATCTGTAGTTTCATCTGTAAACAAGATAAACGATTGAAATCGAAAAGCCTTAAATCGTTCCACAATATTCACCTACTCAATAAATGTTGTATATCCATTATTTGCCAATGAGTTCAACATTTTTTTAATTTTTTTTGAAGTTCTTGGCATAAAGTTATTGTCGCATATTTCTTTTATCTCATTCAATAAATTACCTACTTCATCTTCTGAACCGTTAATTTTCGGTAGCACTTTTTGCAACACTTGCAAATCTAGCGCTATAAAAACTTCATTTTTATTAGAATCTAATGGACAATAATTTAAAACAAATGAACTAATTTCATTAAAAACTCGATATCCAAAATGACGATTTTTTCCTTTTAATACGTCATTAATTTCAACGAGAATATGAAAATTCTCCGAATATTTTTCAATGAATTTTTTAGTATCTTCAGACGTTGCCAATGTAATTTCCATATTAAAATCGTTATTTTCAATTCCTAAATTCACTGAATTATTGTCAGTTCTTTCCCCATATCCAAACGCATGATACAAATCTATATCGTTAAATTCAATCACATTACTTCTATCTAAAACTTTTGGACTGAACATATAAGTTGTTTCATCTACATTAACAGTCCCTACAACAAAAACATTTAAAGGAATTTGGATTTCAGATGGAACATAATAACCATCATCTTCATCATACAAATTAATTCCCAAATCATTTCTGAATTCTTTTTGATTTGGTTCCGTTTTCAAAAATAAGTTAGAGTTATGCAAAGTAATTTTTTGCTGCTTAATTGAATTTTTCGCAATAAAATCGTACATCTGTCTTACTTCTTCAAATTGCTCTAAAGTTTTTGCATCCATCTCAGAAGGTTCTTTCAATTTATACGAATTTCCTTCTCTTTGAGCGAAAAAAGCTCTCCCAGCCAAACGTTTACCGTCTAATTTCAAGTTAGAATTTAAAAATTTATCTGTTGGTCTTCCTTGATTTAATTCTGTTCTAAATTGAGCTTTTTTATCTTCCGTTTGAGAACGATTAGTTTGCCACCATTGAACGATTGGATTATCTCTAAAATAATCAAGGGATTCAAATTGATTATTTCCTTTTTCTAAAGCCGCCAAAATAATTGCTTGTGATAACGTCATCGTTTGTCCAAAATTAGATATAACCTTATCTGAAAATGTACCCTCAGCATATCTTCTACTTTCCAACACACTAAGAAAATCCGAAAAATAATGTTCAACCTTAGCAAGGTTCATTTCATCTAACACAAGAAAATATGGTTTCTCAGGATTTTGTAAAGCACGGATAAATAGTTTCACTACACCTGTGATTGAGTAAGTGTCATTCAATACATTATGATATCCGAACATCCCTCGGCTGTCAGTCCAATTAGGCTTTACTGCAACTAATTCGTAATTGTCCTCAATCCCATATGCTTTTCCCATATATTCTGCAAATAATTCAGCAATTTTTGACTTACCTGAACCGCTAATTCCAGATAAAATTAAAAATGGTTTCGTTTTAAGTGAAACATAGAAATCAAAAATCTGTTCTTTAGAATAATAGAATCCTTGCTCCTGCATAAACGACTCAATATCTATCAAAGTTCGATCAAATAGCACCATCTTAACACCTCATAATTTTTATAGTTATGTCTATTTTAACACAATCCCATCATAATTTAACCGAAGCGTATGTTCGATTTTAGTTGTATAATTAATATATTTCTGTTACAATGTTACTAACTCATTTTGAAAGGTTTGATAGACTTGACAACTGTACAAATTGATATTCAGTCTCTTATAGGAACTAAAGAAACCTCTAAAATACTTGGAGTTTCTGAGTCTACGGTTCGTAGACTTGCCGATTCTGGAAAGCTTCCTTGTGTTACAGTAGCCACTACTAAATATAGAAAATTCAACAAAGATACTGTTTTAAAGTTTAAAGAAGAAATGTATTTAGTTGAAGAAAAAAAAGAAGAACCTATATACCCGCAACCAAGTTTTTTTGAACTGGAAGATGATAGCAAAATCGGTATGAAAAGTATTAGAGCTAAATCACATCCGGCTCATTATTTGATGCATAAGTATTGGGGACGAAAACCTCACAATGTAGTTTCCGACTATATCAAGTACTATACAAATATAGGTGATACTGTATTAGACCCGTTCATGGGTTCTGGAATTGTACCTATTGAAGCAATTAAAAATGAACGCATTGGTATCGGGGTTGATATAAATCCCATGTCCAAATTTATTGCTGAAAACACAGTTTCTAGTGTAGATATCAAAGAGTACAAATCACTAGCCAACATTGTTATCACTGACATAGCTAGCGATTGGAATGGACTTTATGAAACTACCTGTCCTACATGTGGTGATGTTGCTCATATTGAAATTGCTGTATGGGATAACGGAGTTTTAGCTAGACTTAAAGGTAAATGTGCAACTGATGGAATATTTACCAAAGATGCCGATCAACAAGACATAGATAAAATCGAAGAAATTGCTTCTCTGAAAGCTGAATATGATAACGATGGTTCTATTTCATATCCCACGGATAAAGTTCTTCAATATGTAAAAAGATCAGGAAAAGAACGTTTGGATGAGTTATTTACTGATAGAGCTCTAATTATTCTCTCTAAGCTACGTAACCGAATTCGTGAAGTTGATAATGTCGAAATGAGAAACCTACTTATGTTTACATTTACGAGTATGCTTGCTAATGTATCTAATATGCTACCAGGTGATTTGGAAAAAGCAACTTATAAATCTGGTTGGGTGATAAGTAAATTTTGGACACCAAAAATTCATACGGAAAGAAATATATTTCACTGTTTCAACCTTAGAGTAAGAGCAATTGCTAAAGGTAAAACTGAATTAACTTTAGTCAACAATTCATTAATTTATTTATTTAATGAAGATTCAAACCATATGGCATTTATAGATAATGAATCCATTGATTATATTTTTACTGATCCACCTTATGGAGAAAGTATTGCCTATTTGGCTCTTAGTCAATTTTGGAATGGATGGTTAGATAATACGGTTGACTATGATAATGAAATTATCGTTGATTCTTATCGCGGGAAAAACTATACGGACTATAGTGAGCGTATGCTTACAACCTTTAAAGAAATGTATAGGGTTTTAAAAAATAAACATTACTTATCTTTTACTTTCCACAATAGAGACTTAAATGTTTGGAAAGGTGTGATGGATGCCGTTAAACATTCTGGATTTGTTCTTAAAAATATAACGCTTCAAGAACAAGCAGTAAGCTCAGGAACTCAGGGAATAAACAAAATGAATACATTAACGGGTGACTTTGTTTACACCTTATACAAAGATACCGATGTTAAGCCTACTTTATCTTCTGTTGTTGAACCAGATAAAGCTCTTGAATTTGTGGAAAATACAATCGCAGCTATTATAGATGAGAATAAGGGAATCACTCCATCTAAACTTTATGAAAAATTAATTCCTATTATTGTTCATTCAGAAACTTATTTAGATGAAAATGGTTACGCTCTTGATATTGAAAAAATTCTTCAAACAAAATATGAATACGTTGAACTCGAAAGTGAAAATAAGATTGGAGATAGATACCAGTGGCAATTGAAGAAGTAAATGCCTTAGATCTATTTGCTGGCGCAGGTGGATTTTCATTAGGACTCAAAGAAACAGGCATCAATGTTGTAGCCGCCGTTGAATTTGATGAGAAAATCGCAAAAACATACCAATATAATCACCAAAGCACAAAAATGTACAATACTGATATTCGTCAGGTTGCTGCAAATTCACATGACGCTTCAACCAAAGAGTACGCAGAAAAAGCAACAATTGAAGATGCGTTTTCTACTATAGGAAAATCTGTTGATTTAATATTTGGTGGACCACCATGTCAAGGATTTTCAATGGCTGGAAGACGTATAAGAAAAGACAAGCCATTCTTTGAAGACGAAAGAAATCTCTTATTCCTAGAATTTTTGAGAATGGTTACTTACTTGAAACCTAAAATTTTTATCATTGAAAATGTTCCAGGAATGCTCAATTATGACAACGGCCGTGTTAAACGAGAAGTTGAAGAACGTTTTGGCGCACTAGGATATGATGTTAAATCCAAAGTATTGTCTGCTGAAAAATTTGGTGTACCTCAAAAGAGAAAACGAGCTATTTTTATTGGAAATAATTTAGGAATTGATTCTGAAACATTATTTCCAGATGAAACAAACAACGAGGAGAACTATGTGACTGTGTGGGATGCCATCTCAGACTTACCTTCTTTAAAATCTGGAGAAGGTATTGAACCATGCACCTATACAAAAGCTCCGCAAAATTCTTACCAATTATTAATGCGTAACACAAAAGATGATTTATTTTATAACCATACAGCATCAATCCATAAGAAAAAAACAATTGAAATTTTAAAATTAATAAAACCAGGACAAACCATGAAAGATTTACCTGAAAATATGCGAACAAAATCTGTTCATAGTGGTGCTTATGGACGAATGATGAAAAATGAGCCTAGTTATACACTAACAACTCGATTGAATACTCCTAGTGTTGGACGTATTACGCACCCAGTGGATGACAGAACTATTACCCCTCGTGAAGCAGCTAGAATTCAAAGTTTTCCTGATAATTACCATTTCATAGGAGATATAACTACTGTTGGAATGCAAGTGGGTAACTCTGTACCACCATTGTTAGGAAAAGCAATTGCAGATTCAATTCTGAGCAAAGCTTTTTCAACTGAAACTAAAACGTTAACACCAATTTTTTAAAAAGCCCCCCTTATCACGTTCATGTATAAGGGGGCTTTTTTACTTTACTTCGCTAAACGATAAATCGCATCTGCATAAATAGCAGCTGCTCGGAATAAGTCATCTAATTCCATAAATTCGTTGGCTTGGTGCATTGTGTCTGTGTAGCCAGGGAACATTGCGCCATAGGCAACACCACGTTTTAATAAGCGGCCATAAGTACCGCCACCAATGATTTGTTCTTGACCTTTTTCGCCTGTATGGTCTTCGTAAACTTGTAGTAACGTTGCCACCAATGGATCATCAACTGGTACATAATGCGGTTCTTGGTTGCGATCTCCTTGTGTTGCAGTGACCGTTTCACCGACTGTTGCTTGAACTTTTGCTTGTAATTCTTCTGCTGAAGTTCCTTTTGGATAGCGGAAGTTTAATGTTACTAAGCTATTTTCAGGATTTTCTGGATCAAAGTTAACAATCCCAGCGTTCATTGTCAATTTACCCATTTTTTCGTCTTCAAAAGCCACGCCTAATTTTTCACCATAAAAATCTTCATGGATAAATTCAGCAATGGTATTAATAAAGCTGTATGCGCCTTCTGCAAAGCTGTAATCATTTAAGAAAGTTGCCAAGAAAGTCGCTGCGTTAATTCCAGATTGTGGGCTAGCCCCGTGAGCCCCTTTACCAACTACATGGAAAGTCACTGTTTTATCTGAAAGTTCTGCGTTACCTGAAATTTTTGCTTCTTGTTTGATGAATGTTTCAAAGCTAGCAGCTAGTGAAGCCGCTTCATCTGCTGAAGCAGCCGTTACAACAGCATCTGCTGTTCCCGGAACCATGTTTTCACGTAAGCCAGATTTGAAGCTTTCTAATTTATAATCAGCGCCGTTACCGCCTCGGAAAGTTAAACGAATAGTCACATTTCCTTTTTCCCCATTAATAATTGGGAACTCAGCATCTGGTGAGAAACCGAAGTCTGGTGCTTCTTCATGTTGGAAATAGTAATCCATATCGCCCCAGCCGCTTTCTTCATCACTTCCTACTACGAAACGAATTTTTTTAGACACGGGTAAGCCTAATTCTTTGATAATTTTCATTGCGTAATAAGCAGCCATACTTGGGCCTTTATCATCGCTTGCGCCACGTGCATAAATTTTGCCATCTTTAATGACTGGTTCATAAGGATCTGTTTCCCAACCATCACCAGCAGGAACAACGTCCATATGACCAAAAATCCCTAACGTTTCGTCGCCTTCACCATATTCAATGTGTCCAGCGTAATTGTCGACATTTTTCACCGTAAAGCCATCACGTTCACCATACGCTAACATGTGTTTTAAGCCAGCAACTGGTCCAGGTCCAAAGGGCGCTTCAGGTGTTGCTTGTGCATCATCACGTTCACTGTTGATCCGTAATAAGTTTTGTAAATCTTCTAATAAGTCGTCTTTACGTACTTCGACTTCTTTTGTCCAATCAATTGTCATTTGTTGTCACTCCTATTCATAAAGTTCTACATAGTCAATCATACCATTTTATGCAGAAAAAGAAAGAAACCCGACACTATTTTTCGAGAAAATTTTTATCTTTTCCGCAGAAAGGGCTGGGTTTTTGTTTATTTTAATTGAGGTATGATTGTTTAGGTTGTAGTTGTTGCAATTCGGCTTCTGTTAAGGGCCGATATTCCCCTAGTTCTAACGTTTCATCCAACCATAGTTCGCCCATTCGTAATCGTTTTAAATACGTCACAGGTTTGCCTACAGTGGCTAACATCCGTTTGACTTGATGGAATTTTCCCTCTTGAATCACTAAACGGACTACGGAAGTCCCTTCTTCCTCATTGATCGTCTCAATGACTAAACGACTTGGTTTAACCATTTCTCCATCTTTCAAGGCAAATCCTTGCGCAAACAGTTGACAATCTTCCGCTGTCACAAGTCCCTCAACTTCAGCTAAATATTCTTTATCCACATGCTTTTTGGGTGATAATAATTGATGCGCTAACTGGCCATCATTTGTTAATAGAAGCAAGCCTTCGGTATCTTTATCCAAGCGACCAACTGGGAACAAGTCGGCACGGTAATCCTGATCAGTTAACAAGTCAATTACCGTTTCATCTCGCTGATCTTCCGTCGCAGAAATGACACCTTGTGGTTTATGCAACATGTAATAAAAGAATTTCTGATACGTAAGAATTTCTCCCATCAAGGCAATTTGATCTGTTTCTTCATTTACTTGTGTTTTGGCTTCTTTTACGACGTCACCATTCACCGTAACGACTTTTTTCTTTAACAATTGTTTGATTTCTTTACGACTACCGATACCAACATCGGCTAAAAATTTATCTAAACGCATCGTCATTCCTCTTTCCTTTAAAAAAATAGCTTGGGACATAAATCGAATCGATCGATGTCTCAAGCCTTGTCTCTTAAGAGAATCTGCTGAAAGGAGTTCAATCAGCTATTATTTAATATTGAATTTTGCACGTAATTTTGCGGCATTTTTCCCTAATAAACGATCAGCTAAGCGAATCTTCAAGACCGAATAGCCATAAAAAGCGCCTCCTGCAGCAGCCACAATTACAACGATAATGAAGGCTTGGAAACGTCTAGTTGGATCTAAAAATAGATACAGGAACTGACGGAAAATCAAAGCGATAATCATCATGATGACTGTAATACAGAACATTAACAATGTTCGCCGTAAGGTTAATTTGTAATTAAAACGTGTCACTTGACGAATTCTTCTTAGAATCAATACGCAAGAAACCGTAAAGCCAATCATCGTTGCTAATAACGGACCGTAAACTTCAAATAAACGGATTGCGGGGAATTGCACGATTAATTTCACAGCTAAACCAATTCCTAAATAACGCATTGCGTCACGATTTTCATACATCCCCATTAACATATTTGACACTAACATATACAAGCCCAAGAATAAACTAGCATAACAAGCTTGCACTAATAAAGAAGTGCCTAAAGCATCTGGCATGTAAAAAACAGTGTATAGTGGTTGCGCTAAAACAATCATACCGAACGTTGCTGGCAACATTACAAACACAAAAAGTTGTAAATTATTACTAATCAAACGCGCTAACTCACGGTGATTTTTTAAGGTGACCGCTTCTGTAATTAACGGTAATCCAGTAGCCGAAATCGAAGTCGCTAAAGCCACGACAATCATGGTTAATTTGTCCGGATTAGCATTAAAAATACCGAAAAGCTCTCGTAATTGGGTATCTGAATAATCCGTAAACAAACGCATAAAGTTTGAGAAAGTAAACTGATCGACAAGTTTAAAAACCGTCACCCCTGAGCCAACTACGATAAAAGGAATCGCCTCTTTAAAAGTTTCAATCAATAACTCTTTTGGAGCAATTTCATGTTCATTGGCGCTGTGTTCTTCTAAATAATCAAATAATGGTTTTTGTTTGTACATGTAATAACCTAAAACCGCAAAACTTGCGAGCATCCCAATAAATGCCGCAAAAGTGGCTTGGGTCACCGCTGTAACGTAATTACCTTCAAAGACTTTCATGATAATAAAAGCAGTTAATAACATGTAAAAAACTCGTGCTACTTGTTCAACAATTTGTGATAAAGCAAAGGGCATCATTTCTTGATTTCCTTGGAAATAACCGCGAATGACACTCATGCTTGGGAAAACTAAAACGGCTAAACTTAATGAACGCATTGTTGGAACTAATTCAGGTCCTCCGCCAGACAAAGCTGCTAATGCCGGAGATGCCAAATACATCACAATAGCAAAAACCACACCTAAGCCACCCATTAGTTGTAAGGCACGATAAAAAAGCTGTCGACTAATTTTATATTCGTTCAATGAATTATAATGCGAGGTCTGCTTGGCAATCGCACCTGGAATTCCGGCGGTAGAGATCATTAGGAATAAGGCATAAATCGTATACCCCATTGAAAACAAACTGTTCGCTTCGTTTCCGTGCTCGCCCATCCAAGCGTACCAGGGGATGATGTAAATCGCCCCTAACATGCGGGAGATAATATTACTAGCTGTCATCCAAGCTGAGCCTTTGACCATTTTTTCTTGGTTCGTCAGGATTGGTTGATCAACTGAATTTGGTTGATTGATCATTTTGTCCTCCAATATTCTTTGAGTATGCTTTCTTTATTTTAATTGTTCATCTTGGGATATGCAACGACTTTCTCGAAGAATTATCCTATTTTAACATTTCTCATGGATTTTCTCACGCTAACGAGATGGTTTTTTTAAAAGAAAAATAATGCTATAATGACATCAGTTTTGAAATTTCGTTGAAACGTTTGGAGGCAAAAAAAGTGACGATTTCATTATTCGCAATTCGCGATTGCTTAGAAAAAGAAGATTTATTAAAAGAATTTATTTCACCAGAAGGCTGGCACTTGACTCTTTCCGACACGTTAGGTCAACGAGAAGTAACGGCTCTTTCTTACGATTCGAGAGACGTAACAGCAGAAACACTCTTTTTTTGTAAAGGATTAAACTTTAAAGAAATCTATTTAGAAAATGCTGTAAAAGACGGCCTAGAAATCTATGTTTCTGAGGTGCCTTATGAGGTTCCGGCGCAACTAGGAATTATCGTAACTGACATTAAAAAAGCAATGGCTGTGTTAAGCATGGCTTTTTATGATTATCCACAAAATAAATTAAAACTGATTGGCTTTACTGGAACCAAAGGTAAAACAACAGCGGCTTATTTCACCAAATATATTTTAGATGTTGCTACACAACAAAAAACAGCCTTGCTTTCTACCATGAATTCGACATTAGATGGCAAAACATTCTTTAAATCTGCATTGACTACACCCGAATCTTTGGACTTGTATCGAATGATGGCAACCGCTGTTGCTAACGGGATGACTCATTTTATTATGGAAGTTTCTTCCCAAGCCTACAAAACTAATCGTGTCTACAAGCTGTTTTTTGATGTCGGCATTTTTTTAAACATTACCCCCGACCATATCAGTCCAATTGAACATCCAACCTTTGACGATTACTTTTATTGCAAACGTCAATTGATTACACATTCTAAAGTCATTGTGTTGAATCACGAAGCTGATTATTTTCCATTACTTAAAGAAACTGCACAACAGCAAAAAGTCCCAGCCATTGTCTATGGCAGTCAGCCGGCTCCAGAAGTAGACTATTCATTCGCTGTTTCTTCAGAGGATTCCTTACGTTTTATCGTTGAAAGTCCTGCAGATGCGTTAGGATTGGCCGGCTCTTATCACCTTCGTTTAGGTGGTGATTTTAACAAAGGTAATGCGTTAAGTGCGGCGATTGCCAGTGTCCTTGTGGGAGCTTCAAAAGAAGAGTGTCAACAAGGGATCGCAGCAACCACCGTCCCTGGCCGGATGGAATCTTTAACGAATACCAACGGTGCAACCGTCTATGTTGATTACGCTCATAACTATGACAGTTTGAAGAATCTTTTAACCTTTGTCCGTGAAGAACATCCTGACGGCCGCTTAATTGTTCTTGTTGGTAGCACGGGAGACAAAGCGATTTCTCGCCGCAAAGACTTTGGTAGGGTTCTTTCTGAATTGGCTGATGTTGCAGTCCTAACAACCGATGACCCAGCCAGTGAAGATCCAGCAAAAATTTGCCAAGAAATTCAAGCCCATATTACCAAAGAAATGCCTGTTTACACCGTTTTAGATCGTGGCGAAGCAATTGCTCACGCATTGTCTTTAAGCACAACGGCTGATGATGCGATTGTCTTAGCTGGTAAAGGCGCCGACCTTTATCAAAAAGTAAACGGCATAGATGAACCTTACGCAGGAGACTTTGCCCTTGCGGAAGCTTTCATTAATAAAAAGAACTAAATTATTTAAACACACATAAAAAAACAAGCTGCAACCACTTATCAGCAAAGGTTGCAGCTTGTTTTTTAAAGAACTTCTTTTATTTTCGTTACTTCTTCTTCCGATAACCCATGACCGCCATCAACGAGCAAAAAGTCGACTGGAAAATGTTTCTTTAATTGATTAGCTAAAGAAAGAACTTGTCCCGGAATACTCAACTCATCCTGAGCCCCTGTTGTGACAATCACTTTTGTCGCAAACTCACCAGATACATATTGATAGCCTAAATTGCTTGGATGCAGTAAAATAACAGTGTTAGCAATAGTCGGGTTCTTTTCTAACAGGCCTAAAATAAAATTGGCACCGTTAGAGTACCCTATAAAAATAACTTCATCGTATAACTTTTGCGGTTGCCAAACTTCTTCTAGAAACGCCGTCACTCGCTCATCAAAGTTAGCACGAGGTAATGCTCCATTGACTAATGGCGCAAAAAAGCGTCGCTGTTCGCCTACACCTTCTGTCCCTAAGTAACTTAGAATACTCGCTTCTGGATAAAGGGTTGCGATGGTCGTTAATAATTGATATTCATTGCCACCAGTACCATGAAAAGCGACAACTAATTGATTAGGTTTCGACCCTTTTTGAAAAAATTGTTTCATTTAATAAACCTCCAAGAAAGGAATTTTACTATGTATGCACAAATTCATCACATCTCTATTTTAAATCGATTGATAAAGCCTACATTTGACTTCTATCATAATACACTGGGATTAAAATTACTAATGAAAACGATCAACCAAGATGACCACACCATGTATCACTTGTTTTTCTCAGATAATGAGCAACGAACAGGTACCGAATTAACTTTTTTTGAATTGAATGATGGCCAAGATCAATCCTTTGGGACAAATACGATTGAACGAACTATTTTAAAAGTACCAACGCGCGCCTCTTTGGATTTTTGGGCAGAACGTCTTGAGCAAGCGGGTATCTGCCACTATGGTGTGGAAACATTTAACCAACACCCAATTTTGCGTTTTGAAGCGCCCGATAATACGCAAATGGCGCTTGTTCCGTTACGTGAATTTGAAAATGCGGAAGATTATTTTCCAGCTGAGCATGCTGAAATTCCAGTAGAACATGCAATTTTAGGCATTGATGCAATTCAATTACGCGTCCAATATGCCGCAGCTACCAAACAACCTTTAGTGGATTATTTACATTGGCATGAAAAAGAAACAGTACCTTTTTTTGAAACTGCACATGAAGTAACCGTTCTGGAAAATCATCATTCACAGTTTTATCAAGAGGTTCATATCATTGATGACCGAACCAATCCGCTTGCCATTGAAGGAATTGGTGGCGTTCATCACGTCGCCTTTGGGGTGGAAGATACGCAAGAATTAACGCAAGTTGATAGTCTGTTAGAGGAAAAGAATTTTACAAACTCAGGAATTAAAGACCGCGAATTTTTCAAATCATTGTATTTTAGAGAACCGAACCACTTGTTATTTGAAGTAGCCACACAAAAAGGCCTGTTAGATGCCGAAGCCTACGAAAATCAAAGTTCAAACTTTGATGAAATCCCCCTTTATTTGCCTCACTTTTTGGCAGATCAAAGAGAACGAATCGAAGCGATTTTAGCACAACAACGCCATGAGTAAACAAAAATAGCGGTTCTAACCGCTATTTTTGTTTTTTAATATCCTATTATTGCCCTTTTTTGGAAAAAAGGAGTACACTAATAGTAGATGAACTGCGCAAGGAGGTGAGTACATGTTATCTAAGGAAGAAGTTCTACACTTATTGAACGAAGCAAAAAAAGAAGTCGATCGTTTAGAAACAAACCGCCAAGAAGATTTAGGTAATTCAATCAACTATATTGAAAATGAATTACAGCTCCAACGTGTCTTATCTCAAGTGGAAGCTTATGAAAAAGTACTTGGTTAATTGATTATGCATTAAATGAGAGAGGAGCAACCAGATTCAGGTGAATGAATCTGGTTGCTCCTCTCTCATTTTTTACTAGACTAATTCGTAAGCAAGTTCTCGTGCAATAATTTTTGCGGTTGTTTCAGCGATTTCCCCAGTAAAGCCAATGCATTGTTCCATATGCTCAGGTGAACCCATCGTCATTTTACTTGTCAAAATACTGCAGCAAACCACTCGATGATTTTGTCGAAAACTTTGATGCAATTCGTTGGCTAAAGCCATCGTTTTATTTACTTGTTCTCCTTTGGCTTCTGTCCGACCAAAAAAGTAGCCCAGACACATAACCCCGCCTGAAAGAGCACCACAAATACACTTCGCTCCTCCAACACCTACAGGAAACCCAGAAGCCATGGCCACAGCTTCAATGGGAATCTCCGCATCAAAGTGTTGCCGAATGGTCGCCACAATCGCTTCCGAGCAATAAAAATCACCGTTACGATAATAGGCTTCCGCTTCTTCCCTGATTGCTTGTAAACAAATTCTCTTTTTCAAAATGCCCTCCATTCTGTATCCGCTTTCATTTTATGAATAAAAGGACGCCAAGCATCCCTTTATTTTATAGATTTTCTGCAGAGGTAAATACTTCTGACACATCATCATCGTCTTCTAACTTGTCAACCAAGCGCTCTAATTGCGCTTTTTGTTCATCATTCAAGGTTAGTAAGGTTTGCGGAACCATTGTTAATTCAGCTTGTGCTAATGAATAACCTGCTTGTTCTAAAGCATCGCGAACCGCTGTAAAATCTTCTGGTGCTGTGTAAATTTCAAATACTTCTGGTGATGTTTCTAAATCCTCGCCGCCTGCTTCCAAAACGACTTCTAGCATGTCGTCTTCCTCAATTGCATGATCTTCTCTCTTAATGACAATATAGCCTTTACGATCAAACATATAATTCACCGAACCCGTTTCACCTAAAGAGCCACCATTTCGAGTAAACGCGACGCGAACATTGGTGGCCGTTCGGTTGCGGTTATCTGTTAGTGCATGAACTAAAACTGCCACGCCACCTGGCCCGTATCCTTCATAAGTTACCTCGTCATAATGTTCCCCTTCACCAGCACTACTGGCTTTTTTTATGGCGCGCGCAATATTATCATTGGGCATATTGGCTGACTTAGCTTTATCGACTGCTAAACGTAAAGCAGGATTCATTGCGGGGTCAGGGCCACCTGCTTTTGCCGCCATATAGATTTCCCTTGAAACTTTTTGGAAAATTTTCCCACGTTTGGCATCTTGCGCATTTTTACGCCCTTGAATGTTGCTCCATTTGCTGTGTCCTGACATCCTTGATTCCTCCTGACTTTTCGTTACTATTCTCCTTTATTCTACTCTTCTTTTCAGTTAGGAACAAGCGCTACCAAAAAAAGACCCTCGCTTACCCACCTTTCTGACGAATAAACGAAGCTCTTCTAAATTAGCGTCTTCTTTTTTTATTTTTCTTCAAACCATGAACCACCAAACAAATGACGATGGCTGTCAAAGCACCCATGGCATCCAACATAACATCTTGAAAAAGAGGGGTCCTTCCGCCTGTGATCATTTGATGAAATTCATCTAAACCTGCATAGCCAGTAGCAGCTAGCCAGGAAACAACAGCTGTTAAAAACAGACCTTTGATTCTTGGCACTAATCCAATGAACCAACTACCACCTAATAGAAAATACGTACCAAAATGGGCTCCCTTACGAATAAAAAATTCAACAAATTTACTATAACCACTAGCTTGAATGCTCACTTCACTGCCAGCATATTGAAAAGAAATGTTTTTTAATTGTTCTTCAAAAGGATGACTGCTCAGAAGTTTATCTAAAAGACCAACTTGTGATTGCTGTTCATACGTCTGTGATGAACTGAAAAATAAAATGGCCATAATAACAAACGCAATGACTAAATATAAATTACTATCTTTCAAATAATTTTTCATATAATCCTCTTTTCTTGGTTTCAAGTTGCCCCGTGCCTGCCACGGAAAATTCTTTTTTATTATAGTCGGTTTCGAGGGAAAAAGAAACAACTTCTCTTAGGTCTTATGATATACTGAAAAGAAAAAAATGAAAGAAGGATTGGATATGACCTATTCTATTACATGGGATTTAGACAGTATTTTCCCCAATGGGAGCGAGTCCAAAGAACTTAGCCAACGAATGACTCAATTAACCGAACAGACAAAAGAGTACCATCAATTAATCACAGAATGGACACCAGAAAGTGCCCAAGGCAAAGAACAATTTGCTGAAATCTTAACGTTACAAGGGAAAATCTCAAATGGCTTTTCACAATGTAATAGTTTTTTAACTGCTTTAATTTCTGCTAATACTAATGATACCAAGGCCAAAATTTTATCAGGCGATTTATACAATCTGTTGCCAGCGATTCAATTAGCTGAAACCATTTTTACTAAAAAAATCACCGAGATTTCAGCAGAACATTGGCAAGCCCTGTTAGCCGAAGAACCGTTCAAAACAATGGCTTTTCGCTTAAATGAATTACGCCGTGATGGAAAAAAACTGCTTTCCGAACAAGAAGAAAATATCATCAATACGCTTTCTCTAGATGGGTTAAATGCTTGGAGTACACATTACGATACGATTGTTGCTTCCATTGTGATTCCTTTTGAAGAAAAAGATGGCTCTGTGACAGAACTATCTGCAGGCCAAGCCTTTAACCGCATGATGGGAGATCCTGACAAAGAGGTTCGTCAACGTTTGTTTACAGCCTGGGAGAAAGCTTGGAGTGGCAAAGCTTCAATTTTAGCAGACACCCTAAATCACTTAGATGGGTTCCGTTTATCTGATTACAAATTGCATGGCACTACAGATTATTTAGAAAATCCCTTAAACTATAATCGAATGAGTCAAGAAACATTAACGGTTATGTGGGAAACCATCCAAAAAAATAAACAACCATTCGTCGACTTTCTAACGCGCAAAGCGCAATTATTCGGCAAAGAAAAAATGGATTGGCAAGACCAAGATGCACCAATTATTTTAGGTGATTTAGAAGAAAAAACGTATTCCTTTGATCAAGCCGCTGCCTTTATTTTAGAAAATTTCCGTAAATTCAGTCCGAAAATGGCTGATTTTGCCCAAATGGCTTTTGAAAAAAGTTGGATTGAAGCTGAAGATCGTCCAGGCAAACGTCCTGGGGGTTATTGTACAGAATTACCTGAAACACAAGAGTCGCGGATTTTCATGACCTTTGGCAATTCAATCAACGAAGTAGCTACTTTAGCCCATGAATTAGGTCACGCTTTCCATAGTAGCGTGATGTGGGATTTACCTTCATTGAATCGAGAGTATGCCATGAACGTAGCAGAAACGGCTAGTACCTTTGCAGAATTGATTGTTGCTGACGCCACCTTAAAAGAGGCCAAATCAGACGTTGAAAAGATTAACCTTTTAGACACAAAAATGCAAAATGCCATTGCCATGTTTATGAACATTCATGCACGTTTTATCTTTGAAAATAATTTTTATCAAGCGCGCCAAAAAGGTTTAGTAGCGGAAGAAGATATTACTGAATTAATGTTAGCGGCGCAAAAAGAAAGCTACAAAGATAGTCTTGGCAGTTATCATCCTCATTTCTGGGCGAGCAAATTGCACTTCTTTATTGATGATGTGCCTTTCTATAATTTCCCATATACTTTTGGCTATCTATTCAGCATGGGTATCTATGCGTATGCCAATCAACAAGGCAGCTCTTTTGAAGACCAATACATTGCGTTATTAAGAGACACTGCTTCGATGACAAGCGAAGAATTAGCGAAAAAACATTTAAATGTTGACTTAACAAAACCTGATTTCTGGCAAGCCGGCATTGATCAAGTCCTAAAAGATGTGGAACAATTCATGACTTTAACTGAAAACTATGTAAACTAAGCAAAAAAGAAGCAGTAACCAACATCAGGTTACTGCTTCTCTTTTTTTCAAATAGTTTCGATACGCAAGGTAGCCCACAAGCATTAGTCCAAACGTAACAAATTCAACTACTGGCATGGCTAACCAAACACCGGTTAATCCTAATAATTTCACCAAAATAAATAAAACTGGCACAATTAAAAAGAACCCACGCAAAGAGGAAATCATTAGCGCCATTTTCGGTTTACGAACTGCCGCAAAGTAATAAATCCCCATAAAATTCAATCCTGTAAACAAGAAGGAAATCGCATATAAGCGGATGGCTGTCCTAGCAATTTGCGCCAACTGGTCGTTCCCTTCGCTATTAAAGACCTCAATAATTTGTCCCGTAAACACTTGACTGATTAAAAAAAACAGGAAGCCGGCAACCAAGTACGTAATAAAGCTAAGTTTAACAAATTTACGCAACACCTTCGTTTCCCCTAAACCATAGTATCGGCTGAGTAATGGTTGCGCCCCTTGCCCAATCCCTGTAAAAATGGCAATCACAATAATATTGAGGTTGGCAACAATCGCATAAGCTGAAATCGCCACATGACCAACTAAGTTTAACAAAACAATATTAAATAAAAACATGACAAAGGCCGAAGAAAATTCATTTAAAAAGGAAGAAAAACCAATCGACATAATTTCTCGAACATCCTGAAATTTCACTTTAAACTTTTCAAAACGTAAAACTCGTTGCGGCGACCACTTATGCAACGTAATCAGGATTAAGCTTGTTAACGGTGACATCACCGTTGCAATTGCCGCACCTGCCATGCCCCACCCAAATTGATAAATAAAGACATAATCCAAAATAATATTGACAATTCCCCCACTGACAAAAGCAATCGTTGCCAAACGAGGATTATGGTCATTTCTTAAAAAAGTAATCAGGCAATTGTTTAAAATAAATAATAATGAACAGCAAAGGTAAATCATATAATATTCCTTTGCCAAACCAAACAAGACACCGGTCCCCTGAAGTCCCCGAATAATTTGATCGGAAAAAATCAAGCTCACTAAAGTAAAGAGACTCCCTATAACGAAAACTAACCCAATCGTTAAACTAAAATACTGATTAGCTTTTTTGATTTCTTTTTGCGCAACCGTGGTCGAAAATAACGTAGCGCCGCCAACCCCAAACATCCAACCTAATCCATTAATAATATTAACGAGTGGTAAGACAATGTTAAGCCCCGCCAACGCCTCGGTGCCGATCCCATTTGCAATGAAAAATGTGTCCGCCAAAATAAAAATTGATTGCGCCGCCATACTTAAAATTCCTAACAGAACATTTTTATAAAACAACGCAGTAAAATGGTTTTGCTGTGTTTGCTCCATACCCAAATCTCCTTCTAACAAAAAAAGGACTCATTCTTTTTGCTTCAAGGCTTACGCAAAAATCAGAATCCTTCAATTATTCAACCCAGCGATTAAATAATCTGTCTATTTATTGATACTTCTAGGGTAGCATTCTCTCTTCGAAAAAACAACCATCCTTCTATTTTTCTCATTTTAAACTTTCTTAAGCAGTTGCAGTTGTTTTTGAACCACTTGCCAATCTTCTTTCACGACTTCTTTTAAACGATGATTATAAAAGACAGCCGCTGGATGGAAGAGTGGAATGATTTGATAGGTTTTCTGCGTCCAATGATAGTTTTGTGATTGCTCATCAAATGTTTGAATGGGCGACTGAATGACCGTTCCGTGCACTGCAGTGATTGTTGGCTTTGGTCCTAAAAGTCGTTGCAACCCAATATTCCCCAGTGTCAAAATTAGTTCAGGTTGGCAAACAGCGATTTCCCAATCAAGCAAAGGCGCAAAAATTTTGATTTCTTCTTTGGTGGGCGTTCGATTAGGAAATTTGGTTACTCTTTCTCCCGTTTTTGCAATCTGCTTCGTTTTTACAGAAAAAGGCCGACTCCTAACCGCACTGGTGATATACACCGTTTCACGACTTAAGCCAACTTGTTGTAATTGTTCCATCAACAATTGACCTGAACGACCAATAAATGGCACATTTTCTTTAATTTCTTCTTTTCCAGGGGCTTCCCCAATCAGCATCACTTTTGGCTGTTGCGGGCCTTGCCCTTCCACAAAACCTTCTAATGGTAAGTCTTTCGCTTTAGCTAAAACTGCTTTTTTCAGATGTTCAGGATAGTGCATTTACCATCACGCCTCTCTTCTGGTGTTCTTCCTTCGCTATATTGATTATAAATAAGACCCAAAAGAAACTCAAAAAAAGGAGCCTATTCATTTAAGCGCTGGTTTTTCTACACACAAAGCTTTGTCTTTAGCTAAATAAAAAGGCCGTAAGTAACCAACTAAATTAGACATTGGTAAAACCTCCGTTGGTAAGTCAATCTTCAATGTCTCTTTTAAATAGGCTTTGCGTGTCGCAATCCGTTGCCACATGTCTGGATAAGTTTGCTGAATCTCTTTTTGCAATGTTTCATCAGCCAAAGCCACACATTCTTCTGCACTCACCCCTGTATAACCAGGTACAGAAGGAATAATATCCACTTGAAAGAGCATGCCACTTTCCAAGCGAATGGCTGAATCTGGATAAATAGGCGACGACATCCATTCATCATCCGAAACTAAATGCCCAGGATTCAAATGCCAGTGATAGATTTCTTTTGGTAACTGTTCTTCAATCGCTTGGTACATTTCTCGCCCTAACAGTCCGATTCGAATGGTTTCAAGCCAGTGAACGACAGCTTGAAAATAGGGTTTTGCTACGCGCTCTAAATAATCACGTTGCGCTTCTGGCAATTGCTGCTCGTTTTCAATAACAAAACCTGTTCGGCTAGACAAGCCGCCTTTGTAGCCTGTAGTTAATGATAAGGCATCACCTAACTGAATTTCTTTGGCAGTCGGATACATGTTTGCATATTCAAAACGTTGACCAGTTGCCGCAATGGTTACTACCGTCGGCGTTTGACCTTCATCATTTAACAAAGCCCCAATGTCCGTTTCACGCTGTCCTACTTCAATTGCATTTAAGGCCTTTAACATACTGCGAGAAGCCAAATTCGCCCCATATTCATAGTGCGCCAATTCGTTGGCATTATTTGTTGTGCGGGCCCCCTTTGCTCCAATCAATAAGTGGGTCCCATTTAGTAAACGAGCTTCTTTCGGCAGCGCTTTTTTCAGTGCTTCGACAATAAAATGTGGCACATCAAACATCGTAGCGGGTTCTTGCTGTTGTGTCGTAAACATTTTCCAACCAACGATACCTATTTTTTGAGCAGTTTCATCGAGAAGCGTTTCAAAAATCTGCGACAACTTTTGTTCCCCAGCCATTGGTTGATTAGGTAGCGAAAAAGCTGGATAATGAATTAAATCGGCTGAGATGCGGGCATGTTGGCACAGTTTTAAATTTTCATTGCCTAAAATAAGTGTCGTCGCACCATCCTTATTTAACACAAGGAGTCCTTCTTCAAACCTCGGAATAAAGCCAGTTAAGTATTCAAAATTACTGCCATGCTCTTTGTCTGCATAGAAGACCAATTGATCGAATTTTTCTGTTTCCATTCGTTGTAATACTTTCTGCTTACGCGCCATCATCGTTTCATTCGTCAAATACGTTGGAAAAACATTCTCAAAAACAGTAGGTTCAGCAATATGTGTATAATTAATTTTTCGCTTCATTATTATCCTCCATTATTCATCTGCGACAATCAACGTTACGCCTGCTTGCGCTAATTGCTCACAGAATTTTTCATCAGGTCGTGTATCTGTCACTAAACAATCAATTTCTGTTAATTCGCAAATTTTAAATAAACCCGTTTTGTTTAATTTCGTTTGGTCTGCTAAGGCAATGACTTGTTTGCCTTGTTGAATCATTCGCCGTTTGACTTGACCTTCTTCTTCTGTGTGAATAAATAATCCTTGTTCAGATAACGCAAACACACCTAATAATGTATAGTCGGGGGCAAATTCCCCAACCTTAGCGACTGTTTCTGCCCCAAACAAAAAGAGTTGTTGTTTATGCAGTTGCCCAGGTAATACTGTAATTTTTGTCTGATCCATTTGCGCTAGAAGTAGCGCATGACTGAGAGAGTTCGTGATCGCGTGAATCGGACTATTTTCCATCGCTCGAATAGCTGCTTCCACCGTGGTTGATGAATCAAAAAAAATGGACGCTTGTTTGGGAATATTTGCCCAAACTTTTTGGGCAATCGCTTGTTTTTTCTCTGGATGCTTCATTATTCGTTGAGCATAATCGTAAATAGTTGCTTCAGACTGAACTGAGATAGCGCCACCGTGCGTTCTCTTTAAATGTCCTTCCTTTTCTAAACGAATTAAATCTCGCCGAATAGTATCTTTTGAAACGGAGACTTGCTCCGCTAACGCTTCCATGGAAATACTTTTTTGTTTATTCACTATTTTTTGAATCTTGGCTAAACGTTCTTCAATCAACATGCTTCCTCACCTCTTCTAAGTAAAGATAGCATCTTTTGCATTATTTTGCAAACAAATGCAAAATAATGCAAAAAAAGACAAAAAAAACTAGTCCTTCATTTTCTAACGAAGGGCTAGTTTGAGAGTGGTTTTAATAGGTAAATTGAATAATCATCCCGCTAGGATCTTCTAACGCAAGTAAATGATCTTTGGCAATAAAATGTAACTTTGCTTCTTCCGCATTAGCTTGGACTATCTCTAAATCTGCCGCAGTTGGCAAACGGAAGGTGTAATTTTCTAAGCCAAATTGATTTTCTTGAATCGTTGGCAGCTGTTTGCCGCTCCATGTATTTGTCCCAATATGATGATGGTACTGACCCGCTGCAAAAAACTTCGCTTGTTGACCAAAGTTAGACTTTAAGCCAAACCCTAAATTTTTATAGAACGTTTCAGTGGTATCTAAATCGGCCACTTTCAAATGAATGTGCCCAATTTTAGAACCTTCGGAAATTCCTAGCCAGTGACCGTCAGCTTCTGCAGCTAAACTATCACCGTCTAATTCTTCTGTCACACCGATAATTTCACCATTTGGACGAATATCCCAGACTTCTTCTGGTTTATCCCAATAAATTTCGATGCCATTATTTTCTGGATCACTTAAGTAAAGGGCTTCACTATAGCCATGATCTGCTGCGCCAATTTGCACATTTTCTTGCAAAAGCCACAGCAACATATTGCCTAAATCTTTGCGGGTTGGTAGCAGGAAAGCAATATGGTACAAGCCAGTGGTACCCTGATTTTCTTCCCCAGCTGTTAGTTCTTTTAAGACAAGAATTGCATCGTTGGTGCCTTGTGGCGCTAGCCAAGCACGTCCCTCTCCTTGTTTTAAAAGTTTTAAGCCAATTGTTTTCGTATAAAAGTTTACCATTTTATCTAAATCAGCCACTTTCAAAGTGACTTGTTGAATCCCAATATTACTTGGTAATGCTTGAACCATTTGCTTTCACTCCTTTCCTCTTCGTTTTACTAAAGCAATGATTTAGTTGAATTCTTTAAAACGAGCACTATCTTCCATGTATTCTTTTTCGCCAGCTGGCGCTTCAATGGAACCAATGACCATTTGTGCACGTAAATTCCAGTTTGCAGGAATTGACCATTCTGCAGCAACCGCTTCGTCAATGACTGGGTTGTAGTGTTGTAAGTTTGCGCCGATATTTTCTTGCGCTAAGGCAGTCCAAACGTTCGCTTGTGTTAAACCAGTTGCTTGTTCAGACCAAACAGGAAAGTTATCCGCATATAATGGGAAGCTATCTTGTAAGTTTTTCACGATATCTGTATCTTCAAAGAATAAAATTGTGCCCGCACCAGCTGCAAAACCTTGTAATTTAGCTTGTGTGTTTGGAAATGCTTCCGCTGGAGTTAATGGTTTTAAGGCGTCTTCAGTCATTGCCCATAATTTTTTGTGAGCATCGCCGAATAAGAACACAACGCGTTGTGTTTGAGAGTTAAAAGCTGTTGGACTTTCTCTAACAACTTCTTTTACTAAAGCAGTTACTTCTTCTTTTGAAATTGGTAAGTTTTCTCCTAAAGCATAGATTGAACGACGGTTTTTCATCATTTCAGTAAATTTTGACATAATATGTTCATCCTTTCGAATTTCCTCAGTAAATTCATTTAATTTTGTTTACATGCTTACTATACTACCTTACTAAAAGTAAGTAAAGCTTTTTGTCTTACTTTTTGTAAGTTTTTTTTATTTTTTAGTGAAAAACCTTATTCTACCAAAGAAAAAACAACCAGCTTTTTTCTAAGAAAAAGAAAAATCTGGTTGTCGATTAATAAATGTAGAAGTCAATTGAATCGTTTTCGGCCGTTTTTCTTGAAATAAGTGTGTGGCTTTTTCACCTAATTCCATTAATGGATGACAGATTGTTGAAAAATTTAAAATTTCACTTAATAAAGTTTGCTCCTGTCCCACTAAAAAGAGTGGTCTTTCAATAACGGCTTGAATCCCTGCGGCAATTTCATCACCGTTGGTCACAACCGCCTGGAGCGTTGGATCTTGCCCACAGTGTCGTCCTACTTCACACCCATCTTCATAGGTTAAACAGTCCTTAAATAACCGATTTTCAGGAATCACTCCATAAATTTCCTGATATGCGTCAACTAAATAGCGTGCGCTTGTACTTTTTTCTGGTGCACGGTTAATCGTAATTGCCACTTCACTACATCCTTGTTGTTTCAACGCTTGGAAAACCCGCCGATAAACGGTTAAACGATCGATATAGATACTAGCATAACTAGGGTCTTCTATTTTTTCACAAAAAACAACTTGCTCTTTATACGGAGCAAACACACTTAAAGGATTTGCCTTTGACAAAACAATCATGCCATCAAACGCACCCGTGGCCATTTTTTCCAAGTAACTTTTTTCAACTTCTTTATCATAATCCGTTGGTAATAAACTAACCATCATCCCTTGCTGAAATGCTTGGTGGATAATCCCACTTAAAATAGCATCAAAATAAGGTTGATTCGTATAAGGAACCATGACACCTAATGTATTACTTTTCCCAAAGCTAAGATTTCTCGCTAATATATTGGGCTTATAGCCCAACTCATCGATAATTGCTTGGATTTTCAGTCGTTTTTCTTCAGAAACATACGGATGATGATTAATCACACGCGAAACAGTCGTAACTGAAGATCCTGAAAGGCGCGCAATTTCTCGAATTGTTGTCATACTTTCACCTCATTACTTTACAAAATTGAGTTAAATAAGGCACAATCCCTGTCCCGTAATCAACAAAACGATAAAAGGTCTCCTGCCAAGCAAAAGAAATTTCCTGAATATCCTCCTGCTGTGTCAAGTGCCACTCCGTTATCTGATGGTACGGAATTTCTTGATGCCAAATCTTATAGTATTTTTTGGGACTATTTAACTGCAGACTTTTGGCCGTCGTAGTCACCGAGACAAAATAGTAATCCATACCAAGTCTATCGCTTATCTCCACTATAACATTCATTTTCATGCCCTCCAATATTTTGATACACCTAGCTTACCTTATGAAACGCGTACCAGAGCAAGAGGAAAAATAAAAAAAGTGAGACCATGTTATACTAGACGTATCATATAAAAGCAAAGGATGAGTGCAATGGAAACTGTTACAGTAGCAACAAAAAGCGACTTACTAACAAATTTGAACAAGCAAACAGATGAAATCATTATCTCGGGGGCACTTGCACAAGAAATTTACCACTTAAAAAAACAACAATTAACCGAAACGGAAGAAATGGGCTTTTTAGTGGGCAGCCAAGGTGCTGGCTCATTTTTAACCTATTTAATCGAGAAGTTATCCTATATAAATTCGGAGCTATCGCCAGAAGAACAAAAAATTGAACATGCGATTTTACGTTTGTATGTTATTAAAAAATTAACTCCAGAAACTACTTTATTACGTCTAAAACAGTTAGATTATTAAAATTTTATTTAATCAAGATAGACCAATTCCCCGCGTACAACGAGTCCCTTTCATTAATCACTTGATATAATTACCTTTATTCAAGTTCCCACCATTGTCATTATCGATTAACCAATGGTATATTAGAAGTAACAGATAAGTCATTTTATTTGAAAAAGTGTTTGGGAAATGTTTGGGGAGGAATGTTTATGTGTCAACCGCAGGAAAAAAAGAAAGAAATTTCTGTTGCTAAGTTACGTTATCGTTTTGAAGTACCAATGATTATCATTGGTTTTGTTTTATTGTTTTTAGCATTGGGGTTAGTTGCTTTATTGATATTGAGTGATTTGCCGATTCCTGACTGGTTATTAATTGTCTTAATTGCACCAATTGCGCCAGTCATTGCTTTTTTTACCATTCGTTATATGTACATGGATACTGCTTCTAACGGAGTGGAAATTACAGAAAATCAGTTACCAGAAATTTATTCCTTGTATATTGATTTGGCAAAAGAAATGGGCTTTGGCACTAAAAAATTAAGGATGCCACGTCTTTATTTAATCAACGGGAATGGTGTCTTAAACGCTTTTGCGGCAAAATGCTCTTTACACAGACGCTATGTTGTCATTCACAGTGATTTGTTGGATATCGCGTACAATACAGGCGATTTTTCGCTGATTCGCTTTATTTTGGCACACGAGCTAGGACACCATAAATGTGGGCACACTAATTTATGGCGGCTAATGTTATCCATTATTTTGAAACCAGTTGCGTTAGATAAAAGTTTTACAAGAACGCAAGAATATACCGCTGATCGCGCAGGTTTATACTACGCCGAAGAAGGTGCTTTAAGCATGATTTATTTATTTTCAGGAAAATACATGGGCAGTCGTGTGGATTTAGAAGAATACTTTCACAGTATTGATTTACATGATGATACCATCTGGCTTAAATTGAGTAACTTCTTATCCGATCATCCTGTTGGCTTCCGTCGCATGCAAACATTGAAAAAAGCCAAAGATACTGGCAATTGGGACGTTCATGGGAAATTTTTCTAGCAAGAGCCAACCATCATTAAATAAACGTGCTGGGACAAAAGATTCTTTAACTTTTGTCCCAGCACGTTTATTAATCCACCAATAAATGAACAAATTCTTCTTTGGTGATATTTACAAAGTAGTCTTCAAAGTTAAACGCTGCTAATGCTTGCCAAATTGATGAATACTGATAGTCCACACCTAATAAAGCCGCAACGATTTCCGCTGTTTCTTTTTTGGCAAAGTAATCACCATAAATCGTTAACTCAATTATTTTACCTTTTTCAACAGTCAAACGTGCATCCACGATGCCGCCTTTAAACTTTTCTTCTTTTTTGATCGTAAATTTAGGCGCTTCACCAAAAATCCAAGCTTCATTGCCATACACTTCAGCGACCAATTTCCTAATTTCCTGTTGATCTGCTTTGGTTAGGACATATTCTTTCTCAGCAATTTCAGTTAGAGATTCGACATCAAAGAGCTCCATCAGTAAACGATTGCGAAATTCCTCAATGGTTAATTGTTGATATTTTTCGTCTAAGTACGGCCGTAAATTGGTTACGCGTCCCCGAACAGATTTTGTCCCTTTTGATTCAATTTTTTTCTTAGAAACAGTTAAAACACGTTGAACTTCTGCCAAATCAACATCATACATCAAGGTACCATGAGTATACATCTTCCCCTTTTTTGTATACATGGCATTGCCAGAAAATTTTTTCCCATCAATTAATAAATCATTGCGACCGCTAATCTCGGCCCCCGTTGCGCCCATTTTATGTAATGCTTCAATAATTGGTTTAGTGAACGCTTTAAAATCCCCAAAAGCTTGATGTCCTTCCTGAACAACAAAACTAAAGCTGACATTCCCGAGATCATCATAAACAGCACCACCGCCCGATAAACGGCGAGTAATAACGATTCCCTTCTCTCTAGCATAAGCTAAGTCAATTTCTTCATAAGCATTTTGATTTCGGCCTAAAATAACACAGGGTTCCTGAATATAAAACAACACTAAGGGCTCTTCAAAAGAGAGAGTGTTTAATAGATAATCTTCCGTTGCTAAATTTTCACGAATATCTCGTGACTGCATTATGACATAACGCATAAGGTCGCCCCACTTCTTTTTCTTCTAGTGTATCACTTTCTTTCAAAATTGGTTCACTAAACGTCTTCTCTGGCCATTCTCAAAAGCGGATGATCAACAAAAAAACGAACGTGGGACAACAATCACTTTGGATGTTTGTTCCACGCTCAAAATCTAATAAACAGCAGTTACAGAACTGTTTAGCTTTTTAGTCTAACCAAGTTACTACTTCTGAAACATCTCGTCGGACTGTTTCAAAGCCGGGTGTTTGAGCTTTACCAATCGGAATAATCAGTCCGTTCACTAAATGATCCTCAATATTAAATAACTTGCGAACAGCTTCCGTTTCAAACCCAGACATCGCCACTGTATCATAGCCTCGATCTTTTGCAGAAAGCATCAGCTGCATTGCAACTAAGCCTTGGTCTAACATTAGCCACTCTCTTTTTTGTTCTTCGCTAACATCATAGTACCAAGAAACATTTTCATTAATTCCTTGACGAATTTCTTCCGTCATCGTTCCTTGTGCGACAGCTTTAGCACTGATTTCATCTGCATTGGCCACTGTATAAGCAGTCAAATCACCTAATAAAATAATCACCGCCGCTGCCCCTTTAACTGCTGGTTGTTGCATCGAAACTTCGTAAAGGGCTTCTTTTTGTTCTTTTTCTGTGACAATTAAAAAACGCCATGAATTTAAATTGGTACTATTTGGCGCGAACATCGCTTCCTCAATTATGGCCATTAATTCCTCTTTTGGAATCTCAACATCTGGCATAAAATCCCGAACTGAGCGGCGGCTGCGAACAACATCTTGATACATCATATTTCTTCTTCCTTCCTCTTGCCTTACTTGACATAGTTATTATTACTCACTATGATGGAGAAAAAAAGTACGCACTTTTTATTCACCTAGGAAGAAAAAAGTAACCATTACGTGTCACAAGGAGAAACTATGACAACTGATAAACAAACCAGTATCAACTTAGCCCTTTCCACCATTAACGGCAAATGGAAATTATCATTAATGGATGAATTATTCCAAGGAACCAAGCGCAACGGTGAATTGATGCGTGCGCTCGACGGAATCACTCAGCGCGTCCTGACAGATCGCTTGAGAGAAATGGAAAAAGATGGCCTAGTCCATCGAGAATCCTTTAACGAACTGCCCCCTCGTGTGGAATATACGCTCACTCCGGAAGGATATGCTCTTTATGATGCCCTCTCTTCACTTTGCCATTGGGGCGAAACATTTGCACAAAAAAAGGCGAGACTTAACAAATAAGTCTCGTCTTTTTTTATCTATTTTGGGTATTATGGGTAAACTTAAGATATTTTTGAAGTCCTTCTTGAATTGAATAAACGGGTGAAAAACCTAAGCCTTTCAAAGCAGAACTATCTGAAAGAGAATATTTTATATCGCCATCTCGTTCCTTTTGATAAGAAACTGGCAAAGAAAGTCCCACTAATTGGTTCATTTCTTCAATTAATTGATTAAGGGAAATGGCAACTTCGGTACCCACATTATAAACATGTCCCAACGCTTCACTTTTGGTTGCTACTAAATCTAATGCAGTTAGGACATCCTCAATGTAGATAAAGTCACGTGTTTGCTGACCATCTCCAAATATTTGAAATTGGTTCGCTTGCCCTTGCTCTAATTGGATATAACGATCCATCAAAATGGACAGGACACCAGAATAGGGGGAAGCAGGATTTTGATTGGGACCATAGACGTTAAAGAAGCGAACTGCGCTTGTAGGTACCCCATGTAAATGGTATTCATTGAGAACATAACGTTCAGCAGCAAACTTATCAATAGCATAGGGACTCAAAGGGCAAATCACCGAAGTTTCTCTTTTAGGCAACGTTGGCTCTGCACCGTAAACGGCTGCCGACGAAGCAAAAACAAAACGTTTGAGCTCTTTTTGATATTTTTTTATTGATTCCAATATTTTCAATACACTTAAAAAATTGACCTCGTGGGTCTCTAGAGGCTGTGCCACAGAACTTGCCACGCTTGCCACGGCCGCAAGATGAAAGATATACTCAAACGAATGCTTTGAAAGTACTTCGTCCAATAATTGCTGATCCGTCACACTTCCTTTAATAAAAACCAACTGCTCAGTTTGTTGCAAATTTGACACTCGCCCCATGGACAAATCATCAATCACAAAAACTTGATACTGTTGACTATAAAAATTAGCCAAATTAGAACCAATAAAGCCAGCTCCTCCAGTAATTAATAGTTTCTTCACCTCTTTGCTTCCTCTCTTTTTTTTAATTTAATTCCACTTTTTTCGTGTTATTTTCTCTTTGGAATAAAAAAATGCAATATCGAATGAACACATAACTTACAATAGCCACAGCTAATAAGAGTTCAAAAGTAGACAAAATATTTAACAGACTCGTTAGGCCTACCTTTTCTGCAAATAAAGGTTTAACTTTGACTAATGCTGTCGCAGAAATCACTAATGGGAATGTAAAGGCAGCATAACTTGGATAGAATGTCACTTGCATAATTTTATATAGATTCACTACTACAATCCCATAAATACATTGAGATAAAATTAGCAAGAAAACAACTAATGGCATATACAAATGACCACCCATTGAAATATAGCCAGCTAAACATAACGAACCTGGCGCTGTCATAATCGTCAATAAAGGAATGGTCGATTCAGGCATTTCTTTCGACTTCGTAATTCTCTTGATTAAAATTGGTAACAAGAGTAAATAAAAGAACAACGCTACCCAAAAAACAATTTTTCCCAACTCATTGATAAACAATTGAGAAGTATTAGGAATAACGCCAATGCCGACAAACGTAATAAACCAGCTTGGATAAATATGTTCCAGTTCGATTTTTGTTGGAAAAATATGCACCGCTACAAAATAAATCATTAAAATAAAATGTAAAATCACTGCGCCAATCCACAACACATTAATCCAAGCAGCATTGGTAAATATCCGATCTAAGAAAACACAAATAACCATTAAAGCCATTGTAAATGTTGGTGATACCGAAGCAATAATTGGATCATCTAAGGTGCTTAATGCATGTTTCATTGTAAAAATAATTTTTAAAATAACTAAAATCATTAAGAGACTGCCAAGTACACAATAAATGGTCCCAATTGTTGCATATCCCAAGGAATAAAGTAAATTCCCCAAAGAAACCATCCCTAAAATTAGTCCGCAAATGGGAATCGGGACTTTCCGCAAGAATTTTTTCGCACTTTCTACCATTATGTAGTCACACTCCGTCTTTATTTATTATTATTGATATTAATCAAAAGTATGTTATTATACTAAATGAAATATTTATATTTGTAAAATAAATATTTGCAATACCAACTATTAAGATAGTAAATAGAAAGAGGCGATTTTATGTTCGAATGGATCAAAACATTTATTGCTGTGTATGAAACCAAAAATTTTAGTGCGGCGGCCAAACAATTGTATATTTCTCAGCCAACTGTTTCTTTGCAAATCAAGAAATTAGAGCAACACTTTTCGATCAAGCTGTTCTATCGTAATGGAAAACAATCGGTTATTCCTACCAAAGAAGCTGATTTTCTATATCCAAAAATGCTCTCGATTATTGAAAGCTTAACTACTTCTTTTGCGCAAGCTGCAGAAAAAGAGAATTTTAAAGAAGACTGCATTATAGCCTCTTCAAATACAGTTGCTATTTATTTACTGCCAGATATTATGGAGAGTTTGGTTACCGCTTTTCCACTCATCAACTTTTCGATTCAACTGATGAATTCAAACGAAGTCGTGGATATGGTTCAAAATAATCATGCCCACATTGGACTAATTGAAAAACCCATTGAAACCAAAAATCTACACAAAGAAATTGTTTATGAAGACCAACTAGTTCTAGCAGGAGATGCCGCTTCAAAATTTTGGCTCTTAAGAGAAAAGAACTCTGGCTTACGTTTTTTCAATGAGCTTTATCTCAACGAACACAGCATCAACTTACCAATTATCGAATTAAACAACAACGAAGTCCTATTACAATTGCTAAAAAATAACATTGGGCAATCAATTGTTTCTCGATTATCTATTTCCGATGAGATCCCTTGGCAACCAATTGATCAGTCCTTTGCTTCTCGAAAAATTTTCATTGTCCAGACCGATCACCATGCCAATACTTCCTTCTCTGAAGTTTATAACCGAATCGTTGAAAAAATTCGTGAACGACAAACCTAAAAAACAGGAGAACGACTTAGCTTTCGCTAAATCGTTTTCCTGTTTTTTATTTATCAGTTTCCTCTACCAATTCAAATTCAAAAGGTTCTAACTCAAATAGTTGGTGTAAAATTTGCTGGGTTTCTTGGAACACTTGTTGTGGCTCTTTAGACAAAAGAGTGCTTCGAATGGTCTGTTTTTTTGATTGAAAAAGAATTCTCGTTTCCTCTTCCTTAAATACCACTTGATGAGTTTCCCTTTCAAACATCGTATATTCTTCGAACATTTCCATAACTAATTTTTGACGAAACCCTTCTTTGAGTGCTAATAAAGTTACTAAATCTGCAACGGTTAGCGTTTCTAACGCAATTGTTTCATCTTCTACATGAACAAGATAATTCGTACACTTCACATTCGGACAGGCATTGCAGCCGCCATTAATCAAGTCTGAGGTAGTTGTTATTTTCACCTGTTTCATCTTAATCCTTCTTTCCTACTTTTCGAGAAAAACACAAGGGGTCTCCTCAAAAATATTCAATAAAATATGATTGACTTCTTGAAAGACTTCTTCGTGATTCCGGCATTGTTTTTCCATTACTAAACGCAGATCATTCACAACAAAAGTCAACGTCGTCGCTTGTTGGGAAACATGTATACAACGGTTGCCTTTAACAAAACATTCTGTTTGTTCTTCAATGAATGGTTCTTTTTGATAGCCATATGCTGAAGCGACACATTCCAGGATTTCGTAGATTTCTATTTTTGGAAGTTCATAGCTACAGCTACCGATAACTAGTTGAAAACGGTTCGGCTGTTTTTCATTATTGCTTGCATAATACACTGTTGTCGTTGTCATTTTGCCTCCTTATCTCCTCTATTTTCCTACTCTTATCATAACAAAAAAAGCACGCTTCCCTTATTTAAATTGTTAATAAAGACTATTACAGATTGGTATAACCACACCTAAAAAGTTCGTGATATAATTCACTAAGAAAGAAATATTACAGAAAGAAGAGATGAACGATGAAAGTATTTAACAAAAAAGTCGCAATTATTGGTACTGGTTTTGTTGGCACAAGTATTGCCTATTCCATGATCAACCAAGGGATTGCGAATGAATTAATCTTAGTTGATATTGACAAAGCCAAATCTGAAGGCGAAGCAATTGACTTATTAGATGGTGTGTCTTGGGGCCAAGAAAATGTAAACGTCTGGGCTGGCGACTATCAAGACTGCCAAGATGCCGATATCGTCGTGATTACAGCTGGTGCTAATCAAAAACCTGGGCAAAGTCGTCTAGATTTGGTTTCAATCAATGCAGAAATTATGAAAACAATTGTTAACAATATCATGAAATCTGGTTTTGATGGAATTTTAGTGATTGCCTCAAATCCTGTCGATGTACTGACTTATGTGGCTTGGCAAGCTTCTGGTTTACCTGTTTCAAGAGTAATTGGAACTGGTACAACTTTGGACACAACTCGTTTCCGCAAAGAACTGTCTCAACGTTTAGCGATTGATCCACGCAATGTTCACGGCTATATTATTGGCGAACACGGGGATTCTGAAGTGGCTGTCTGGTCTCATACCATGATTGGTACCAAACCTATTTTAGAAATTGTGGATACGACAGAACGCTTAACTAGTGACGATTTACCAATCATTTCTGATAAAGTGAAAAATACAGCTTATGAAATTATCGATCGCAAACAAGCGACCTATTATGGGATTGGTATGAGTACTGCACGCATTGTTAAAGCCATTTTAAATAATGAACAAGCTATTTTACCTGTCTCAGCTTACTTAGATGGGCAATATGGGCAACAAGATGTATTTACAGGGATTCCTGCAGTCGTTGGCAATCAAGGTGTGACTGACATTATTGAATTGAATCTGAATGCCGCTGAAAAAGAACTCTTCCAAAAATCAGTGACACAATTAAAACAAGTGATGGCATCGTTACAACCGAACGCTTAGTAATTTTTAACTAAAAATAACACTTCAACTAAATTATTCTCTACCAAAATAGATTCTAATTCCCCTTTATCGTTCTTTTTGGTACCATGAAAGAAGAACTTCAACTAAAGCAGAAATTAGGAGGACAAAAAATGGTAATCCAAGGAGATACGTTAGAAAATAGCGCACGTCGTTTATTGCAAGAACGTGGCGTAACAATGAATGATTTAGCTGAACTTGTGTTATTTTTACAAAAAGATTATATTGATAATTTAACATTAGATACTTGTTTAGAAAGTATTGATGCCGTGTTAACAAAGCGTGAAGTACACAACGCGATTATTACAGGTGTCCAACTGGATATTCTGGCAGAAGAAAACAAGCTACTCTCACCGTTACAAGAAATTTTAACGGAAGATGAAGGGCTTTATGGCATTGATGAAATTATGGCGCTCTCCATTGTAAATGTTTATGGATCTATCGGTTTTACGAACTATGGGTATATCGACAAGGTTAAACCAGGCATTTTAAAAGAGTTAAATGCGCATGATGGCGAACATGTCCACACATTCTTGGATGATATCGTAGGTGCAATTGCGGCTGCGGCAGCCAGTCGGTTGGCTCACTCACAACCAGATTTAAGTGATATTACTAAATAAAAAACTTGCCTCTTCATTTTTATGAGAAGAGGCAAGTTTTTTATTTGCTGGACTTCTCACAAGCTTTCTACTTAACAGTAATTATTTGCCATGTTATGTTACAGTCAAGAATAAACAGCTAAAGGAGGTTATCTAGAAATGAAAAAGTTTTTACGCGTATTTTTAATTTTTATTGGGGTATTCTTTCTTGCAAGTTGCGGTTCAAAAATAGAGACAAAAACCTTTGTAGGTTCGCCACAAGATGGGATTGATTCCACCTTAACCTATACGTACCAAGGAGATAAAGTCTTAACGCAAACGGCTAAAAACATTGTTTCTTATGACAAATTGGGGATTACAAAAGAAGAGGCAAAAACAGCGTTGGAACCCGTTTCTAAACAATATGAGGACATCAAAGGGCTTGATTACAAACTGACCTATGAGGACAAACAAGCCATCGAAAAATTGACGATTAATTATGAAAAACTTGATTATGATAAAGCCAAAAAAGTGGATGGTATCCAGATTGATGGAGATTCTTCTAAGGGAATTAGCATGAAGAAAAGCCAAGAATTGGTGGAGTCACAAGGTTATACAGAACAAAAATAATAAAAGAAAGCGTGCGACAATGGGTATTGTCGCACGCTTTCTTTTATTAATTACATTGATGTTGCCATCTTCACTGCTTGAATTGGGTCAAAATGATGGACAGAGTAAACGACTGTACCGGCTTGCCAAACTACTGAGTTTCGATTATAGTCAGTGGTTCCTGCCACGTTCAGTGTGATTTGACCAACGGTATTCGGTGCTGGTAATGTTTCTTGTTCCAAAATGTTGACAACATTTTTCGCTAAATCATCAGGCGATTCACCATTGATATTTGAGGCCCGTACGACTAAACTCCAATTGCCTTCTTGCCAAGATAAGTAACTAGAACCTGCCGCCCCTTGTTTATACCCAGTAATATTGTAACCTAAATCTACTGGCTGACCGCCATTATCAATGATTTGGTTCACTGCATTTTTTGCTTCGGCATCAGAGCCATATGTTTTTTTCTCAAAAGAACTAATTGGCGTTAACTGATTAACACGTGCATCATTCACTGGAATCGCTTCTTTTTCTGCATAATATAAAACACGGAAATTGTTTTGATCCGCTTGTGATGTTGTCGCTGCAGTTAAAAAGTTATTCGTTTGACTCGTTAAAATTGCCTGCGGTAAGCCTTGACTAGGAAACATGTTTGCTAGCTGGTTAAGCACTTGGTTGGCTTGGTCATCTGGATTCGCATTTTTCGCTGGTGATTGCTTCTCTGCTGAGCCATTATTTGCCGCTTCCTTCGTAGAAGAAGCTGTTGCTTTCGAATCAGCTGTTGTTGTTCCTGACGGTTTCGCATCACTAGATTTTGTTGCTGCTTTGCTACTTGATTCTTTTGTAGCAGATGCTTTTGTACTCTCGACTGTGGTACTTTCCGCAGCACTGGAACGACTATCCGTATTTTCTGTACTTTTTCCGCCGCCACATGCTGCTAAAGCAAGGGTTAAAAGAAAAGCACTAGAAATAAGCCCTATCTTTTTCATAAGAATTCCTCCTTGTTTTCCCTACCCTTATTGTACCTTAATCATGTGTATCCGTCACTTGTTTGTGTTTCGTTCTAAGTTGGTTTAAATAACAAAAGTGGACGGTAGGATTCGAACCTACACCTCAACATTGAGCAAGAATAAACTACTGTTAGTCTCTATGAGTTTAACACCACGTTCATCCACCTATTTGATTGATCCTTTGTATCATAACTTAGAATAATTAAATTGCCTTTAAGGAGCTTCAAAGATTATATGAAGAATTGTAAAAAATCTGTGACAAAAAAACGATTGAACCAATCAGTAGATACACTGAGGTTCAATCGTAACCAATTGTTTAATTATCTGAAAAAACTCACAATTCAACGTTAGTCCCTGGTGCTTTTTTGTTTTCCCCTTGTTGTTTTTTTAAGAATATCCCCAAAATGACGGTGATAATGGGACAAAGCAATGGGAAAAAGGCATATGGTAAGTATTCTAGTGCACCAACTTTTAACGTTCCCATAATGAAGGTACCACTAACTCCCCAAGGAATTAACGAGTTGACTGCCGCCCCAGCATCTGCCAAAGTACGAGTTAAATATTTTTTATCAATACCTAAACGAGTAAATGAGGATTTAAATGTTTCCCCTGGTAAAATAATTGACAAATATTGTTCGCCAACTAGTAAGTTAATTCCCACAGAACTTAAAGCAGTTAAAGCGATTAATTTGGCTGGATTATTCACATAGCCTTTAATTTTATCAATTAAAGTAGCCACGATGTTAAACTTAATCAACAAACCGCCCAAACCTAATGCCAAAATAATCAACGCAGCAGAACCTAACATGCTTTCAATCCCACCACGAGATAAAAGTGTATCAATACTTTGATCCCCTGTATCTGCCACATAACCACTCATTAAGATGGTAGAAACTTTCGCTAAACTTAGGTGATGATCATTTATAAAAGCTAAGATGACCGCCACTGTAGAGCCGACTAATAACGTTGGAATAGCTGGTACCTTTTTCCAAGCGAATAAGAATAAAACCGCTACTGGCAACAATGTAATCGGTGAAATCCAGAATCCTTGATGTAACGTTTGGACCATTGCATCAACCGATTGTAAATCCGCCGAACCAGATTGATGCCCCAAGAAGATATAGCCGACAATCGAAATAATAAACGCCGGAATAACAGTGTACATCATGTTTAGTATATGTTCAAAAAGGTTCACGCCACCAATTCCAGCAGCTAAATTTGTTGTATCAGATAACGGTGAAATGTTGTTCCCCAAAAAGGCACCTGAAACAACTGCGCCAGCTGTCATCGCATTGTCAAATCCAAGAATATGTCCAATACCTAGAAAGGCAATCCCCATAGTTGAAACAGTCGTAAAGGAGCTCCCTACCGTCACACCAACTAGTGCACAGACCACAAAAACGGTTGGTAAGAAGAACTTCACTGAGATAATTTTAAAACCATAGACCATAATTGTTGGAATCGTCCCAGACAAGATCCAAGTAGCAACTAAGACACCTATCAACAAGAAAATAATAATCGGAATGATCCCTGGTTTAATCCCTTCCACAATGCCTTCGTGGATCTCATCCCAAGAAAATCCTTTCCATTTGCCATAAAGCAACAACAACATGAATACAAAAAGAATCGGTATGTGAGGGGTTAATTTTTGACCAATAATTAAGTACCCGAGAATCGCTAACAAGGCAATCAAAATGCCTAAACTTTCAGCGAACGAAACAGTGGGTTTCGTTGATTTCATATGAAAACCTCCTTTTATGGAAAGCGAAAACTGAAGCAATAATCGAACTTGCTTCAGTTTCCAAACGACAATTTACTATAGTCATCAGGTGAAGAGGCACTCAGCAAAATAATTGCTAGCCTTTTTATTCACCTAAATCTTCTTTTACTTCCGTTGCCCAACTTGCTTTTTTAAAGCGATTAATGATTAACGGAATCACAAACATGACAATAGTGATTAATGCAACTAAGACTGCATCAGTCACGGTTGTTGTACCTAATGTGGCGAAAATAACAATGATAACACTAAAAATTAACATTGCTGCCACTAAATAAGCTAAGCCATTACCTTTTTTACCAATTCGGTAAGGACGTAGTGTATCTGGTTGAGATTTACGTAATTTAATTAGGGAAATCGCAATCAATACATACACAATACTATAAATAATTGTTGTTGCATTTGTTAAAGTTAAGAATACAGCGTTGACATCATCCATTACCCCATAAAGTAATGCGAATAATGAGATAACCACAGATTGTGTTAACACAACGTTACGAGAAACGCCATATTTATTTTCGCGATGGAAACCAAATTTTGGTGGCAATAAGCCATCACGAGCAACTTGAATAATTGTTTTTGATGGTCCAGTAACCCAAGCAGATAATTGTAATAACACGCCTAAGAAGACCATGAAACTAAAGATATTACCAATAATTGTTGGTAAACCTAAAACGTCACAATAAAGCAAAATTGGTTGTGTAATGTTAGACAATTCCATTTTGCCATTTGGAACAATATTAGCAACAAACATTGCATTAATAACGTTTAATAAAACTAAACCAATTAATGAAATGAAAACGCCTTTTGTATAATTTTTTGTTGCATCTTTCAAACGAGGAATATAAACAGAAGACATTTCAATCCCAACAAAGATAAACGCAATCCCTGCTAGATATTTAAATGTGTCCATATTTTCTAAGTTTGGTAAAACTTTTGACCAAGAGAAGGCACCTAAATAGCCGCCAGGTGTTAAGCCTACTTTAATCATTGAAAGAAGACCTAAAACAAACATAACTAATACTGGGATGTAAACACCTAGCCAAACACCAATATTTCCGCCAACTTTCGCCATGTCAAATTTCAAGTTCAAGATTGTAATAATCCAGTAAATCACTAAGATACATCCTAATACGAACCAATGATTTTCACCTAAATGAACATTACCAAATGTATTACCTAGCAAAGGGCCTAATGTAGAAGCAACCATTACCATTCCTGGGAACATTTGCACCCATAGTAACCAAGCGACAACAAAACCCCATTTGCTACCTAAGGCAGTTTTAACCCAAAGTTGAGGGCCACCTTCTTGAGGAAGCATCGTAGATAATTCACCAGATATCAATGCGATTGGACCAGCAAAGAATAAGACCGCGAAAATTGTGTAAGAAATTAATGTCCAACCAACAGCAGCAAGTGTTGGGATACTACGTACAGTTGCACACAATGCCATTGTTAAACCGATAAAAGTACCTAATTCAATTTTTTTAACTTGTTGTTTATCCAATTTTGTACACTCCTTATAAGATTTTGGATAAGGAGCATGAATGACTGTTATACGCTGAGTAAAACAGCCATTCGACTGCCTCTTACCCAGACAAAGAATTGGTTAAGAGGTTAGCCGTCTGGTTGATTTATCTATTGAATAAATCAACCAGACCAACGTTCCCTCGTTCGGTTACCATTTCTTTTTTCCGTTTAAGATTCAATTATTTTACGTCGTAAATTTGTTCTAATTTTTCTTGTAAAGCAGCTTGAATCTTAGGAGCGTAAACATCAAATTCTTCTTTATCGTTCATGTATGGAGTCATTACAGCAGCACGTAACACAGTTACTTTACCTGCACGGTTCCATTCTTCGTCACTAAATCCTAAGCTGTTTACAAATTTTAATGGGCTGTTGCCATAATCTGGAATAGCAAAGTCAGTATGTGAAGTAATGAATTCGTTGTTGTAAATATTTCCTTTAACGTATGATGCATAGTCATATACATCATGGTTTAATTTGTTCATTGCTACTAAATCATCGTTGCCTTTTTCTTTAAACACATAGTCAACCATGTTGAAGTCTGGATGAGTTAATGTGTAGACTTCGATTTCTTTGTCGCCAACTTTGAATGTTAAATCATTCAAGAAGTTATAGAAATGATGTGATCCTTCAATTGAAGCACCAATTAATTTACCATAACCTGCAACGTTTAAAGGTAAAACGTGATGTGCAGCCCATACAGAAGCAGCTGTTGCACCAGCTTTTGAACCTTCAAGGATATAAGCACCTAGTAACGCAGGAATATCGGCACCTTTTTCAAATACGTAAGTTGCGAAGTAAGAAATAACGTCGCGCATACGGATATCTTGGATAACGATACCACCAGCTGAATAAGGGATATAACCCATTTTATGAGGGTCAATTGTTACTGATTCTGCTAATTCGATTGCTTTATATGCATCATACACTTCTCTTGAAATGTGTTCTTTTTTCTCTTTGAAGACACCGTATTCTTCGTGAACATCTTGTAAATCTTCGTAAGGGATGAAGTTGTTGTCTTCGTCTAAGAAGATGGCACGTCCATAACCACCATAAGCAGCATCAACGTGTACATAATAGTAAATACCGTCTTTCATTAATTCATCGCGTAAAGCAATAATTTTATCGATTGAGTCAACGGCACCTTCTTCAGTAGAACCAACTACACCGACAACACCTAGCACTGGAATTTGTTCTTCTGCTAAGCCACGAACGATTTTTTCTAATTCGTTGATATCCATACGGTAGTTATGGTCAACTGGTACTGGGATAACTTGATCTAAACCGATACCGATAATATCAGCAGCTTTTAACCAAGAATAGTGTTTAGTTTGTGGGACTAGCCATTTACCGATTGCTTGTAAATGTTTACCTGAACGAGCTGAATGAGCTTTGATTTCATCAATTTCATCTTCAGCTGATTCTAATAAGTCCATAATTTCTTTTGTTGGCATGTTCAATAGTTCCCAATCTGATTTGCCAGCAACTAATTCTGGTTTTACTTCTTTCATAGCAAATGGTAATGATTTAATGTTACGGGCATACCATAAGCCTTCTAAGTTAGCTAAAGAACCATCAGCAACGATGTGTCCCCAACCATTTTTGTAGCTCATCAAGTGAGCAAATTCATGTCCTACTTCTTCTTCCATTTGAGAAGTTGCTGGAGAAGATTCATAGGCAACGTTGTTCCCGTTCCATAGCATTGCAAAGTTATAAGCTAATAGAGAAGGCATTAATGTTTCTGAGTTCATATGTCCCCAATATCTACCTGCTGTATGCCATGGAACTGAATGTGTACGCATGCGAGAAGAGATTTCATTCAATACATCTTTCATATGGTTGACAGTTTTTTCGTAGCTTTCAGATGTGCGTTCTTGAGAAGAGATAACTGGCATGTCTTGTGGCATGTAGTTTTGACGCCATCCTAAATGTTCATCTACTAAGTCGATCAACAAGTCTTTATATAATTGTCCGTTTTCGGCTTTGTCCCCAATGAATAGTGCATTAAGGTTCATTTCGCCTTTTGCTAATTTTTCGTTTTTCATACGAAAATTCCTCCTTACAAATTTTAATGAATTAGATTTTGCATTCACAACTTACACCCAAACGGCTAAAGTGTAAAGAAGAAAAATAACAATGGTTATCATAGCTCTTTAATTTTATAATTTTTTCACAAGGTGTCTTGTCAGAACCATTATATAAAAAAATAAGAGTGGGATTGTGTGTACAATCCCACTCTTATTAGGTGTATTAACGGTTTCACCACTACCTGTAAGGAGAAATAGAATTTTAACTTTGATCAAATAATCACACGTCTTCTCTTCGTGAAATTATTATCAATTTCTAATCCATTACTTTTGCTAAAAAGTAATTTTTCTTCCCTTTCCGTACAACAACGAATTTTCCATCGAAATGTTGTGTTGGATCGACTGCAAAATCTAAATCGGTAACTCGGTCACCGTTAATACTTATAGCTCCTCCGCTCACATCTTCGCGAGCTTGACGTTTTGATGGTTCGATTTCTGTGTCAACTAACCAATCTACGATGTTTTTAGCATCTTTGGTAATTTCAACAGTTGGCACATGTTCTAACCCTTGCTCAATTTCCTCAATCGTTAAGTCTTTAATGTTGCCTGAGAAAAGAGCTTCTGAAATTTTTTGCGCTTCTTCTAAAGCTGCATCATCGTGAACAAATCGTGTCACTTCTTCAGCTAAGCGTCTTTGTGCTTCACGTTTACCTGGTTCTTTTTCAACTTTTTCAGCTAACGCATCGATTTCTTCTTTATCTAAGAAAGTAAAGAATTTCAAGTATTTGATGACATCACGATCATCTTGGTTTAACCAGAATTGGTAGAATTCAAATGGTGAGGTTTTCTTAGGATCTAACCAGATAGCGCCACCCGCTGTTTTCCCAAATTTTGTACCATCTGCTTTTAGCATTAAAGGAATGGTTAACCCGAATACTTTGGCTTCTGGTCCTTCTTTTTTACGAATCAAATCTAATCCTGCAGTGATATTGCCCCATTGATCAGCGCCACCAATTTGCAATTGAATATTATGTTTTTTATGCAATGTGTAAAAGTCAATTGATTGAAGAATTTGGTATGTGAATTCTGTAAAGGAAATGCCACTTTCTAAACGACTAGCGACAATGTCTTTTGCCAACATCGTGTTGACATTAAAGTTTTTCCCGTAATCTCTTAAAAAATCTAATAAAGATAGTTCTGATAACCAATCGTAGTTGTTCACCATTGTTACCTCAGCATCTTTACCAAATAATTTTTTCATTTGGTTTGAAAGACTGTCCACATTATGTTGCACAGCTTCCATCGTTTGTAAGACACGTTCGGTTGTTCGTCCACTTGGGTCACCAATTGTTCCAGTTCCGCCACCAATTAAAATGTATGGGTGATGACCTGCTAATTGGAATCGTTTCATCATCATAAAAGGAATTAAATGTCCAATATGCATGCTATCTCCAGTTGGATCGACACCGCAATATAGCGAAATGCTCGTATTTTCTGTAAGTTCTCTTAGTCCTTCTTCGTTTGTTTGTTGATTGATTGCATCACGCCATGCTAGCTCGTCAATGATATTCATGTTATCACCCTCCATATTTATAATTATCTCTTTATAGGAAATCGTTCATTTAACGAAACAAACGATTAACACACTTGTTTTTACACGATATTCCGTGTTTATTTCTATGTATACACGGGTTCACGAAATTTTCTTTGGTCTGCCACGTATTCAAAAAAAGAATACAAAAAATCCCTAAGCCGTCGAAACGACTTAGGGACGAATTTCTCGTGGTACCACCCAAATTTATACATAGTTTAGTTTATTTAAAATACTATATACCTCTTAACAAATAACGCTGTTACCCGTGCCCTGTAGGCAGAAGCTCAAGAATGTAATTCGATAAATAACGTGTACTAGTTTCCAGCGCCACTAGCTTTCTGTAACAGTGGTTATTTCTCTACTGCTTTTCTGTCATTGCTTTGTATTTAACTTGTACATGTAGCATATTCCTTTTCGTTTTTTTTGTCAACACTCTTTGCTTAATTTTTTTTGCTTTTACAAAAGATGTCCCTTTTTCGCAAAAATAAAATAACAAATTAACAATAATATTTATTTGTTTTAACAGCAACTACAGATAAAAAAATAACGAATGAAATAAAAAAATATTCTTTAAAATTTTTTTGACTTTTTTTGTGATTTTCTATACTTTTATAAAATTCCCGAAGAAAAATGACGAACTTCGGATCAGAAGTTCGTCATTTTGTGAAAAACAGTTTTAAAGAATTGGTGAAAATAATCGTGAAATTTGTTGTTTAAAAATCAACCATTTTGACATGTCGCGAACAACTTCTGGAGTCATTGTTGTACATTTTTTTCGATCTTCTAAGAAAATTGCTTCTAATTGATCAATGATTTTTTTATCATATAACACAGCATTTGCTTCAAAGTTTAATTTGTAACTTCGGATATCTTGATTGGCTGAACCAACTGTGCAGACTTCATCATCCATAATCATTGTTTTCGCATGTAAGAAACCACCGTTATAAATTAAAATTTCAATATTTTCTTTCATCAATAAGCGGCCGTAATACTGTGTTGCTCGATAAATAAACGGATGGTCGGGCTTATCTGGAATCATAATTTTAACATCTACTCCTGAAGCCGCAGCAACCTTTAAAGCAGCCAAGACACTGTCATCAGGAACTAAATACGGCGTTTGAATCCAGACTCTTTTCTTGGCAGAAGTAATCAATTTAATAAAGGCCAATTTAATTTGTTCACGGTCACTGTTAGGACCACTGGCAATCATCTGAATGGATGTATTTGCCTCTGGCACCAATGCTTCAAGTTTAAAGAAATAATCCAATTGATACGCCACACGATTTTTCTCAGGGGAAGAGACGTTCCAATCCATTAAAAAACGCATTTGCAGTAATGAGGCTGCTGGCCCTTGAATCCGTAAATGTGTATCCCGCCAATAGCCAAACTTTTTAGTCGTTCCGGCATATTGATCGGCAACATTAAAGCCGCCAATATAGCCTACTTTTCCGTCAATAACAACAATTTTCCGGTGATCATGATAATTCAAACGAAACTTCAAAAGTGCTTTTTGAGAAGTAATAAACGTTTGGACAAAACCACCGTTTTTTTTCAATTCATTCAAATGATGAACCTTGGTGCCCTTTGAGCCAAAGGCATCGTAAAGCAACCGCACTTCAACCCCTTCAGCCGCCTTTTCTTCTAATAAGTTCAAAATTTTGGTGCCGATATGATCCGTTACAAAGGCATAATATTCAATATGAATGGAATGCTGAGCTTTTTTTATGTCTGCCATCAACGCATTGAATTTTTCCGTACCATCCGTAAAAATTTCAACATCATTTTTCTTAGTCAGAGGCATCCTATTTAACGAGGAAAAAAAGTCTGTAAACTGTTGTTGCTCCTCCGTCGGCATCTTTTGACTATAAAGTTCAAAACTTTCTTCTTGGAAATTCTGAAAATTCTCTAATTCCCGCAAATCACTTTGTTGCAAATAAAATTTCTTTTTGTCGGTTAACCCTCGACCAAAGAATAAATATAAGAAAAAACCAAAAACGGGTAGAGCAATCAGTACGAGTAGCCATGCCCAAATTGCTGCTACATCTCGAGGTTTTAACAAAATGGTAATTCCCGCAATAATTGCATTAATAAAATAAATAACTGTTAAGACGCTAAGAATCAATTGTCTTCCTCCTTTATTTGTTACGTTTTAGTATACCATCAATTACGGATTTGGAATATCTTTTCTTTAGCGACTTCTGTCTAAAAAAATAAAAAGAGCCCCCATTCTAGTTAGTGATACTAGAATGAGGGGGTCTTTTTGATGTTTGTTTGAAAGTCTTTTAACTTAATTTCGTGTAAATGGACCTTTAGGAGCAATCAATTCTAAATTTGTACCATCTGGATCGGTAAAGTAAGTAACCCCTGTACCAAAACCGCTCTTCAAGCCATCTTCTTCTTGGAATGTAATCGGCTCTCCATCAGGTTCTACGCCAATCGCTCTTAAACGTGCAACAGCTGCATCAATATCTTCCACTTCGAAACACATATGCATTGCACTAATTTGTTCGTTGGAATAAGAAGCTTTTTCTGATTTTGGTTTAACATATTCTAATAAATCAATATTGATGTTTTCTAGATGCACATTGGCATACTTGATTAATGTATCATCTAACCCTTGTGTTTGGGCCATCCGTTTTCCACCAATTTCATCACGATTTGCGATTTTTGTTCCTGTTAATGCTTCATAAAACTTCACTGATTCATCCAAATTACTGACTGTAATCCCCACGTGGTTGACTACTGAAAAACCTTTAACTGCTTCACTCATTGTATCTCCTCCTAGTTAATTTTTAGAAATCAAACGTGTCTGGATCTGGTCCCACACGTAACGATTCATTCAATTGGTTAATTTGTGCCATTTCTTCTGCACTTAGTTCAAAATCAAAGACCGCTGCATTGCTAATCATCCGTTCTTTGTGGACAGATTTCACGGCTAATAAGATATCTTGTTGAATATCCCAACGTAAAATCACTTGGGCTGCTGATTTATTATGGTTCTCAGCAATCGCCAAAATGGTTTCATTAGATAATAATTGGCCTTGCATCAATGGTGACCAAGCTTGGACTTTGATATCATGTTTTTCACAGAAATCACGCACTTCTTTTTGATCCAATTTTGGATGTAGTTCCACTTGGTTAATTACCGGAACAACTTTTGCATAAGAAAGTAAATCTTCTAAATGATGAACTTGGAAGTTGCTGACACCAATTGCTTTCACTTTTCCTTCAGCATATAAAGTTTCTAAAGCTTGCCATGATTCTTTGTAAGAATTATTTCCTGGCCAATGAATTAAATACAAATCTAAATAATCTAAACCTAAACGTTCCAAACTATCATTGAAAGCTTGAATTGTTTCATCATAAGAAATATGCGCGTTCCAAACTTTCGAGGTAACAAATAAGTCCTCACGGTTCAAACCAGTTGCCGCTAAGCCTGCTTTAATTCCCGCTCCTGTGCCAGATTCATTGCCATAGATTTGCGCTGTATCGATTAAACGATAACCATTGATAATCCCTTCTTCGACCACTTTTGCTGTCTCTTCATCTGGTATTTGGAATACCCCGAGACCCATTCCTGGAATTTTAGTGCCGTTGTTTAATGTTACTGTATCTGCTAGTGATGTAATCATTTGATTCGCTCCTTTAACGTTTTCTGATATCATCATATACCGTGCCGTACATGCTGTATAGTACGTACTTTTTCGTTTCATAGGAACCAAAAAGTGCGCTTTTTGTTAAATTCGCTTTTTTAGCCTGAAAAATTTTTCAACTTTTTTTATATAACGTACTTTCTCGCTCTTCTAAGCGTAGCATTCTTTAAGCGATTTAACTAGTGTATCTCTCACGACACACGACATTTTATGTAAAAAAAAGAGAACGCGTACTCCGTCTTCGAAACGTCCTAAGACGCCGACAGAATACCGTTCTCGTGGGTTTGGCACCCAATGGGGGCATAGGGATTCGAACCCTAGACCCTCTGATTAAGAGTCAGATGCTCTAACCAACTGAGCTATGCCCCCGTTGTATAAAATGGCTTTTCAGCTACCTCAATATTGTAGCACTCCGCTATTATTTATACAAGAGGGAATTTTTTTCAGTTGTTATTCTTGTGAAGATTGTTCTTTTTTTACAGGACAAGCTGTTTGACAATCTTCACAACTTTCCCCTTTTTTGATTCGTCGATAGGTGATGATTCCTGCTGTTCCAAAAATTAAAATGGATAAAATAATTGTTGCCATCCGTTATTACCCTCTTTCTAAAGAAGTGATTGCTTGGACACTTTCTTTGCCTGGCTTTGGTTTTCTTATAAGGAAATAAAATCCAGCTAAAACAACACCCATCGCTAAAAAAGTCCCCAGAGTTAGTGTGCCTTTTTCGACTAACACATGGCCCAATTGATAAATCACAAAACTAACCATATAAGCCAAACCGCATTGATAACCAATGGCTCCTAATGTCCATTTGAGGTCTCCCATTTCACGACGAATTGCGCCAATTGCAGCAAAACAAGGTGCACATAATAAGTTAAAAGTTAAGAACGAATAGGCCGCGACTGGCGTAAAGGTGTGTTGCAGTGCGCCCCAGACTTCTACCCCGTTTTCAGAAACATCTTTCACATTGCCAAATAAAATGCCCAAGGTGCCAATAATATTTTCTTTCGCTATCAATCCTGTAATTGTGGCAACTGCCCCTTGCCAATTCCCCCAGCCTAATGGGATAAATAGCACCGCCAACCCTTTACCTAGAAATGCTAGAATACTTTGACTTTCTGGAACGGGTTGAAACGTCACAGAATAATGGGACATGAACCAAATGAGAATACTGGAAACAAAAATAATCGTGCCTGCTTTTTTTACAAATGAGCGACATCGTTCATAGGCATGTCGAACCACACTTCTAAGCTGTGGCAAATGATAGGCGGGAAGTTCCATAATAAATGGTGCTGGATCTCCCGAAAAATGCTTGGTCTTTTTTAAAGCAATTCCTGATAACACAATGGAAGCAACCCCTAAGAAATAAGCAGAGGGCGAGACCCAACTTTGGTTAGGAAAAAATGCACCTGCAATCAGAGCGATAATTGGCAACTTCGCCGAACATGGCATAAAAGTCGTGACCATAATAGTCATTCGCCGATCGCGTTCGTTTTCAATCGTTCGACTAGCCATCACGCCTGGGACCCCACAACCTGTCGCAATTAACATCGGAATAAATGACTTACCAGATAGGCCGAATTTCCGAAACAAGCGATCCATGACAAAGGCAATCCGTGCCATATAGCCACAATCTTCTAAAAAACCTAAACATAAAAACAGGACGGCCAGTTGTGGTAAAAATCCTAACACAGCCCCAACACCTGCAATGATCCCATCTAAAATTAAACTTTGCATCCATGGCGCTACTTGCCATTGCGCCAACCAATTTCCCACAAATTGAGGAACCCATTCCCCGAAAAAGACATCGTTTAACCAGTCTGTCCCCATTGTACCAACCGTTTGAATAGACAAGTAATAGACCAACCACATCACAAACGCAAATATTGGCAACGCCAACCACCGATTGGTTACCACTCGGTCAATCTTATCACTGTGAGTAAATGTCATTTCTGTTTTTTTCGTCGCACACAAAGCAATTAATCGAGCAATAAAGGCATAGCGTTCATTAATGATAATGGCTTCACTTTCATCTTGAAAGATTTTTTCGGTAATTTGTATGACTTCTTCAATTTCTTTTTCTTGAAAAGAACTCAATAATAATTGCTCTTTGGTTCGAACATCTCGTTCAAAAAGTTTTAAACTATACCAACGCTGTTGCGTTTCAGGAACAGTATTCCCTAAAATATCAACAATTTCAGCAAGTGCTGCTTCTAAGCGATTATCATAAGAAGGATAAATAACCTCTGTCTCTATGGCATTCGCTCGCTGCTTACTTTGTTTTAAAGCATGATCCAACCCACGATTCTTCAAAGCACTAATCTCAACGACAGGCACGCCTAAGCCATAACTTAACTTTTCACTATTCAATGTTTGGCCGTTTTTTTCCAACAAATCCATCATGTTTAACGCACAAACAACCGGTAATCCGGTTTCAATTAATTGTGTTGTTAAATAAAGATTCCGTTCCAAATTGGTCACATCGAGAATATTCAAAATCACTGAAGGTTGGTCCTCCAAAAGATAATCTCGTGCCACAATTTCTTCAGGCGTATAAGGAGAAAGAGAGTAAATCCCTGGCAAATCTTGAATAATGAGTGTCTTATCTTTCTTTGCCACCCCCTCTTTGCGTTCCACAGTCACCCCTGGCCAGTTTCCAACATATTGGTTGGCTCCTGTTAACATATTGAACGTTGTCGTTTTACCGCTATTAGGGTTACCAGCTAGTGCAATTTGCTGAGTCATTCGCTTTCCTCCTTCTCAACCAAGATCAGTTCCGCTTCACTTTTTCGTAACGTTAGTTCGTAGCCACGTACATTGATTTCAATTGGATCAGCTAAAGGAGCTACTTTGCGAATAAAAATTACTGTTCCTTTTGTTAAGCCCATGTCCATCAACCGACGTTTCACCGCTCCTTGTCCGTGGATCCCTACTATTGTAGCGCGTTCTCCAACTTTCAAGGTATCCAAGGAGACCCAAACTTTCTCATTCGCCGAGCGCTCCTCCACATGAATCGCTTGTAAAATCGTATCTGTCAGCGCAATTCGACTATTATGTAATAAAACAATACCATTTTGATTTTGATAATTGACAAGGACAACTGCTTGGCCTGCAACGACGCCTAAATTGTTCAGATGTTTCTTTGTCTGAACATCTGCTTTGACGCTTTCGACTGTATAGACTTTCCCAACTTCTGCCTGCGCTAACGTAATCATTTACTTTCCTCCATGTGAAAAAGTTTCAAACGAAAATGAGAATCGTTCTCAATTAAAAGAATACGCTTGCTTACACGGAAAGTCAATGAATTTCTGGATGTATCTCATGTTTTCTTCTATTTTCCTTCTATATAGAGACACTTTTTTCAGGTTACCATTTTTGAAAAAAAGTCAGTTCTTGTTTTTTATGTTACTAGCTACTGTAAAATTCCACTCATTCAATAACAAATCCGCTTATTTTTTCTTCTTGTGCCTAACTCAAATGTCAACACAATATTTAGTGTTTTTTCACTAAATGTTCTCTTTCAAAATTTTAATTTTTTTGTTTGTCAAACACTGACCAATGTGTTTTTTCTCCCAAAAACGAGGATTCACGTGTTTTCATTTTTCTTTCAAAAACACAAAAACTAGTATTATGAGAAAAACGCACCACAATATATAGTGTTAAAGTGTTGACTTTTTTCTACATAGATTTATACTAGTCTATGTAGAAAAAAAGAGGAGGAACTTTCAATGAACGTAAAAATCTTTTCAAAAAATAACTGTATCCAATGTAAAATGGCGAAACGTTTCCTAAGTGAAAATAACATCGCTTTTGAAGAAATCAATATCGACGCACAACCAGATGCTATCGACTGGTTAAAAGAACAAGGGTTCCAAAGCGTACCGGTAATCACATCTGAAGCAACAACCGTTGTTGGCTTCCGTCCAGACCAATTAAAACAATTGGCTAGCTAAGATGAAACTTGTTTATTTTTCAGTCACCGGTCAAACAAGGCGCTTTATTAAAAAATTGGATTTGCCTGCTTATGAACTTGAGCCAGCGAATCCTTTTTTTGAAATAAATGAGCCTTTTATTCTTGTCATTCCTACCTATGATGCAGAAATTACAGAGGTAGTGAATGACTTTCTTGATTATAAAAGTAATCAAGAACTGTTAGTTGGTGTAGCTGGTGGGGGCAACCGTAATTTTGCTGAATTATTTGTCTATACCGCCAAAGATATTGCCCGCGATTACCACGTTCCGCTTCTATACTCCTTTGAGTTTAGCGGAACAGACGAAGACGTGGAGACCTTTAAGAAAGTAGTGGAAGAAATTGAGTCTAAAAGAAATTAAAGATGTCAGCTATTTCAAACTGAATAACGAGATTAACCGTCCTGTTGATGGTCAAATCCCTTTAAATAAAGATAAAGAAGCACTCGCAGCCTTCTTTAAAGAAAATGTAGAACCGAATACACGTAAATTCAGCTCTGCTGAAGAAAAAATCAACTTTTTAATGAAAGAAGATTTTATTGAAACTGAATTCATCGAAAAATATTCAATGGACTTTATTGAAAAATTATATGCTTTCTTAGATGAACAACATTTCCAATTCAAGTCTTTCATGGCGGCTTATAAATTTTATTCTCAATACGCTTTAAAGAACAACGCCGGAACAGAGTATTTAGAAACATATGAAGATCGGGTTGCCTTTAATGCCTTGTATTTTGCGGATGGCGATGAAGAGTTGGCTTTAACATTGGCGGATGAAATGATCCATCAACGGTATCAACCAGCCACACCTTCTTTCTTAAACGCTGGGCGTAAACGCCGAGGTGAATTGGTTTCTTGTTTCTTAGTTCAAGTAACAGATGATATGAACAGCATTGGGCGTTCAATTAATTCTGCCCTTCAATTATCACGAATCGGCGGCGGCGTAGGAATTACTCTTTCCAACTTACGTGAAGCGGGCGCACCAATCAAAGGTTATGATGGCGCAGCAAGTGGTGTTGTCCCTGTTATGAAATTATTTGAAGATAGCTTTAGCTACTCTAACCAACTAGGTCAACGTCAAGGTGCTGGTGTGGTTTATCTAAACGTCTTCCATCCAGATATTGAAATGTTCTTATCTGCTAAAAAAGAAAACGCTGATGAAAAAATCCGTGTAAAAACGTTGTCTCTTGGTGTTATTGTTCCAGATAAATTTTACGAATTAACACGTAACAACGAAGATATGTATTTATTTAGTCCTTATAGTGTGGAACGTGAATATGGTGTGCCTTATTCCTATGTAGATATTACCAAAGAATATGATAACCTAGTGGCCAATCCAAACATACGTAAACGTAAAATTAAAGCCCGTGACTTAGAAAATGAAATTTCTAAATTACAACAAGAATCTGGCTATCCTTATATCATCAATATTGATACTGCTAACAAAAACAATCCGATTGATGGCAAGATTATCATGAGTAACTTATGTTCTGAAATTCTTCAAGTTCAAACGCCTTCTGTTATTAATGGGAAACAAGAATATGAAGTTTTAGGAACAGATATTAGTTGTAACTTAGGTTCAACTAACATTGTTAATTTAATGGAAAGTCCTGACTTTGGAAAATCTGTCCGCGCTATGACGCGTGCGTTAACTTTTGTAACAGATGCTTCTGAAATTGATGTCGTGCCAACTATCCAAAATGGAAATCGTTTAAGCCATACAATCGGACTAGGCGCAATGGGCTTACACACCTTCTTCGCTAAAAATCATATGGAATACGGCTCTGAAGAATCATTAGACTTTACAGACATTTATTTCATGTTATTAAATTACTGGACTTTAATGGAAAGTAACCAAATTGCGAAAGAACGTAACCAAGTCTTCCATAATTTTGAAAAATCAGATTATGCTTCTGGTGCTTACTTCGATAAATATATTGAAGGCAACTTTACACCAAAATTTGATAAAGTGAAAGAAATTTTCAAAGACATTCAGATTCCAACGGCTGAAGATTGGGCTGCGTTACGCGATGCTGTGAAAAAAGATGGTCTTTATCATCAAAATCGTTTAGCCGTAGCGCCAAATGGTTCAATTTCATATATTAATGATACTAGTGCCAGCATTCATCCAATTACTCGTATGATTGAAGAACGTCAAGAGAAGAAAATTGGTAAGATTTACTATCCAGCGCCTTATTTAGCTAATGATACAATCCCTTACTATACTTCTGCTTACGACATGGATATGCGCAAAGTGATTGATGTCTACGCAACAGCGCAACAACACGTTGATCAAGGAATGAGTTTAACCTTGTTTATGCGTTCAGAAATCCCTGAAGGCTTGTATGAATGGAAAGAAACACCAAAACAAACAACCCGTGACTTAAACATTTTACGTCATTATGCGTTCAACAAAGGGATTAAATCAATTTACTATATTCGTACATTTACAGATGATGCTGAAGAAATTGGCAGCAATCAATGTGAGTCTTGCGTGATTTAATGAAAAGCACTTAAATAAGGCGTTCTGCTTGAGCGTCTTATTTTTTAGGAATGTTCTCTTTTTAAACAGGACATTTTCAGATATACTGGACAAAGAAGAACGGCTGCACGCTCCTATTTGGACTCTGTAGAACGTTTTAAGCGAAGAAACGAGACAACTAGTCAAACAGACTGCTGTCCCAGCATACAGGAGGAATAACCATGGCAACGTATTATGAAGCAATTAACTGGAACGCCATTGAAGACGTCATTGATAAATCCACTTGGGAAAAATTAACCGAACAATTTTGGTTAGATACACGGATTCCGTTATCCAATGACTTAGATGATTGGCGGACTCTTTCCGATTTAGAAAAAACTACTGTCGGCTACGTTTTCGGCGGTTTAACTTTATTAGATACTGTTCAATCAGAAAGCGGCATGGATCAACTGAGAAATGATGTGCGGACGCCCCATGAAGAAGCCGTCTTAAATAACATCCAATTCATGGAATCTGTCCATGCCAAAAGTTATTCTTCTATCTTCAGTACATTAAATACAAAAAAAGAGATTGATGATATTTTTGAGTGGACAAATACCAACAAACATCTGCAATATAAAGCAGAACGGATTAACGAAATTTATAAAAACGGTACTCCGTTAGAGAAAAAAATTGCTAGTGTATTTTTAGAAACGTTTTTATTCTATTCTGGGTTTTACACTCCTCTTTACTATTTAGGAAACAATAAACTAGCGAACGTCGCTGAAATTATTAAATTGATTATCCGTGATGAATCAGTGCACGGCACGTATATTGGCTATAAATTCCAATTAGGATTTAATGAATTACCAGAAGATGAGCAAGATAAACTAAAAGACTGGATGTATAATTTACTTTACGAATTGTACGAAAACGAAGAACGTTATACAGAAGAATTATATGATGACTTAGGTTGGACCGAAGAAGTAAAAACCTTTTTACGTTACAACGCCAACAAAGCTTTAATGAACTTAGGTATGGATCCCTTATTTGCGGATACAGCCAATGATGTGAACCCGATTGTAATGAATGGTATTTCGACAGGAACTAGCAACCATGACTTCTTCTCCCAAGTAGGAAATGGCTATTTACTAGGAACAGTTGAAGCCATGAAAGATGATGACTATCTTTACGGTTTAGATAAATAGCAAAAAGCTAGAAACGATCAACGTTTCTAGCTTTTTATTTTACCAACTTCCTGAGGCGCCGCCACCGCCGAATGAGCCGCCACCGAATGAACCACCACTGCCGCTACCAGAACTACTATGATTAGACGGATTGTATTGTGAGTTTAAATAAGCATACGTCAAAACACTACCATCATAACTATATAAAGTATCTCCTACTAATAAACGCCCAAAAGATTGTTTTTTTGCATTTGGATATATACTTAGTAAAGAACCACGCTTAGTGGCACGTCTTATTTTCCCTTTTGTGGCAAATAACGTTGCTCCATTAAGATATAAACAATAAAAAGAAGTCTTTTTCATCTTATTTAATACTTTCTTTGTCTGTTCTGAGTTATTTAGGACAGCCTTTGTTGGTAAACAATTCAAATAATCTTGATACATTTTTTTAACAAGTTTTCTTGTTCTTAAAATTTGTAAAATATAAATAGCACAAATGAGCATCCCAGCAATACTTGCCATTAAAAGAACATTTCTTTTCGTTGTGTTAGTGTTTAACTCTGTTTGTATATTTGTTAATTCATTATCCACTTGTGCGGTTTTTGAATTGATTGCAGCCGATACTTGATCAATAATTTTATTGAGACCTGTATTATAATCCTCGTCTCTAAAAGCCTCTTTTACTTCTTCATTATTAATAATATCATCCGCATAGCTATCCGTTAAAATACTCTCTAAGCCATATCCAACTTCCAAGCGAGACTCGCGATCCTCAATTGCCATTAGAAAAACCACACCATTATTTTTTTCACGATCCCCTACACCTAATTGATTAGCAATCTTATTGCTGTAAGATTCAACAGATTCCCCACTAGGTAACGCAGGAACGGTAATAAGCATAAATTGTGCGCCATTCGCATTTTCCAACAATTGTTGATTCAATTGAAACATTTTCTGTTTAAGTTGATTTGAGACAATACCTGCATTATCTGAAACATAGATATTAGCATCATTAATGTTCAACTGCCCATTCGTTCCAGTAATTGTCACTAATTCATTTTCACCAGTTATTTCTTGTTTAGAAAAGTTATTTATTGTTGTCTGGGTTGACGCTTCAGTCATTTTCCCTGCTAAAATATCGTCTCTCTTTTTTTGTAAGGCATGTTGCTTCTCTCTCAGTGCAGTTTGTTTTGCTTCATAGGAGATTCCCTTTCCTTCATACCAAGCAGCCATTCCTAATATTAAAATCATACTTAAACTAATTACCACAACAATCGCTGTATTCCGCTGATGCTTTTTATAAAACAAACGAACTTTTTCTTGAATTTTTTCGACTTTTTTATCCAACCTTCCTCACTTCTTTCTTTTTAACCCAAATTTTCTACAAATTTTTTATTTAAATTCCACTTGTGGCACTTCTTTTCCCTGCTCTGTCGCAACATAGTTAGTTTTCTTCTCAAATCCTAAAAGTTTTGCAATTATTTTATCAGGGAATTTTGAAATCTGTTGGTTATATGTTTCAACAGCTTGTATATAGTTACGGCGTTCAACAGAAATTCGATTTTCAGATCCTTCTAATTGAGTCATTAAGGTTTTGACATTTTCAGAAGAAGCTAACTTTGGGTAATCTTCATTCAATACTGTAACAAAATTACCTAATCCTTTTTCAATTTGCTCATTTGCTTGCCCTTTTTCAGAAGAAGATTTTGCTCCTGCGTATGCTTTACGTGCTTCCGTTATTTCTTTTAAAACTTCTTTTTCTTGAGTCATACTGCCTTGAACACTACTGACAAGATTCGGAATTAAATCAGCCCGTCTTTGCATTACATTCTCTACTTGTGACCATTCTGCTTCGACTTTATTATCTAAAGTAATCAATTGATTATAAGCTTTCATCACAAATGCACCAATAATCACAACGACAACAACAATAATACTAAGAAATTTATTTTTTTTATTCATCTTACTTATCACCTTTCTTTCTAACTCGTAATACAATCATAACTCTTTTGTAATCTTTTTGAAATATTAAACTTAAAAAATCAGTCCTAGGCCCTAGAAGAAAACCGCCATAAGCATTTTAACTTATAGCGGTTGTCATTAATTATAAATAGATGTTTCTACACATTAATCAATCGTAATTTTGTTACATTATTTGAAACAGATAGATCTTCGATAACATCGGCATACGTTAGGCCTTTAGGCAAATCAATAGTATAGATATTCGTATAGATTTTTGTATCATCCACCCAAGAAACATTGAAATTCACATCATAAATTTCAATATGTTTTTCTTCAAAATACTGATTAATAAATTCTTTGGTTTCTTGTTTATGTTGATAGCGAATTTCTAATTTTTTGATTGTTGGTACGTGAATAATTCGTTTGACAATGGTTAAGGCAAATAATACACCGATAAAACTTGTTAAGGCAATCGTATAGTAGCCCATGCCCACCGCGATCCCTAAACCAGCAACGGTCCATAGTGACGCTGCTGTCGTCAATCCGGTGACACTTTGTTTCGTTACAATGATGGTTCCAGCACCTAAAAAGCCGATTCCACTTACAACTTGTGCAATCAACCTTGCTTGATCTGAACGAATGACCCCCGTCAAAGCCGGATTAGCTAACGCATCTTTCAATGCATTGATTGCAATTTGCGACTGAATTAACGCAATAATAGCCGCGCCCATACAAACTAAAATGTGAGTGCGCATCCCTGCTGGGCGATTCTTATATTGTCTTTCAAAACCAATTGCACCACCCATCACCATCGCTAGGACTAACCGTAAAATAATTTCTGGAATTGTTAGCTGTAACATCCTTTTCACCTCTTCTTCTATTACTTCCAGTATAACAAAAAAAGAACTGGAAACATAAGGAAATCCTTATGTTTCAAGTTCTTTTTCATCAACGATTATAATTTACTTGCAGCTGCATCATCAATGATTACAACAACATCTTGATGGTTTTGTAATGCACTTGCTGGCATGTCTGTTGTTACTGGTCCGTCAATCATTCCTTTAATGGCCTCTGCTTTTGCTTCGCCATAAGCCATTAAAATCATTTTTTTACCTTTCATGATTGAGCCAATCCCCATAGAAACAGCACGTGTTGGGACATCTTCTACTTTGTCAAAATAACGTTTGTTTGCGTTGATTGTTGATTCAGTCAACTCAACGACATGTGTTAAGCTATCTAGAGGTGTGCCTGGTTCGTTGAAACCAATGTGTCCATTTTGACCAATACCTAAGATTTGGATATCTACTGGATGTGCATCGATAATTTTTTCATATTCTGCGGAAGCAGCATCTAAATCTTCTGCTTTACCATTTGGTACAAATGTTTCTTTAAATGGTTTTTTGTCGAATAAGTGTTTGTTCATGAAATAACGGTAACTTTGCTCATCTTCGCCACCTAAACCAACATATTCATCTAAGTTTACAGAAGTCATTTCTGTAAAGTCGACATCACTTGCTGTCATTTCTTTATATAATGTTTCTGGTGTACTACCTGTTGCTAAGCCTAAAACTTTCGCACCATTGTTCATACCTTCTTTAATTAATTCAAACGCTTTTTTGCCGCCTTCTTCTGCATTTGCTACACGGATAATTTGCATTTTGACACGCTCCTTACGGTTTATTTTGGTATAGTCCAATTATAACACCTTCTGAAAAAAATTTCTAGAATAAAAGAAAAAAACTTCTATTTCCCATCAGAAATAGAAGTTTTCGAGCTTGTTTAACAGATTAATATTGCGGTGCGTTGGGATCCACATACGTATTTGGATCAGCATAAGCGTTTGGATCTGTGTACGCATTTGGGTCAACGTACGTATTCGGATCGTAGGCTCCTTCTGCTGCTTGTTGCGTATTGCCGTTGTATTCTGTTTGTCCGGCTGTGGTGTCCGCTGTGCTACTCGAACTAGTAGAGCTATTAGCACTTGAATCACCAGATTCACCAATCAGTGCAGTATCTGTAACAGCATAGCTAAACTGATTATAAAAGGCTAAATCTTTTTCACGTTCAGAAGCATGTTCTTTTAAACCAAGTTGTTTTCTAAGCGTTGTTTGTGTTTTGTATAAGCTATTTGGATCTAGGACTTGATAATAAATATCATCAATGGTTGCACTGTATCCTTGTAATTGTTCTGAGTCAATTGTTTTAAAGGCAGATAAATATTTTGATTGGATGTCCATCATGTCATCCCAAGTTAAGTCTGTTTTTACGTTGGCTTCAACAGCATCAAGAATTTTTCGATATTTTGAAACACCATCAAAACTCATGACTTTGCGCACAATTTTCTCAACAACTTCTCGTTGGCGGCGTTGACGACCCACATCTCCTTCAGGATCTTCGTGACGCATCCGCGCATAAGCCAAACCTGTCGTGCCATCTAACTTGATTTTACCTGCTGGAACAGTAATACCGTCCAACGTAAATTCACCAATCGTATTATCTACTTCAATACCGCCTACCGCATCAATCAGGTCTTTTAACCCTTTCATATTGATGGATACATAGTGATGGATGGGAATATCCAGTAATTCTTGGACTGTATTAATCGCCATTTCGGCGCCACCAAATGCATAGGCATGGTTCAATTTGTCTTGTGTGTCATTTCCAACAATATCGGTTAGAATATCTCTATCCAAACTGATCATTGTGGACTTGTTTTCTTTCGGGTTGATGGTTACAACCATTGTAGTATCTGAACGACCTTGCTCTGTTCGGCCTAAATCGCCTGTGTCAATCCCCATTAAAAGAACAGAGAATGGTTCTTGCGCATCAATATTGGCCGTGGCTCCTTTATTGGACTTACGGTTAACTGATTGATAGATCCCATTAATTGTTGAATTGGCATCTGAATACATCTTAATCCCGTAAGCACATACCCCAGCTACTACCACTAGCAAGACGCTCAAGAAGCCCAGTACTACTTTTTTCCATAGTTTCATAAGACACTTCCTCGTTTATCTAAGAATAATTCTTAATTCATGCCCTTTATTTTCTCATAGTTTGCTTATTCAAGCAATATTTTTTATTTTTTGGAACAAGAACTTAACACAATTGTAAAATAAAAGAGCGCTTTATCAAGGAACAATTGTTATTTTTGAGAAAGTGTTTGCAGAAATTCTTGATAATGTTTCTGTTCATTCGTTTCAGTAATAGTTATTTTCTCAAATGCACCATTTAGTAAATCAGTCAGTGATCCTTCAATCAAATGCGTAATCGTGGCATTCCCAATTAATTCCATCCAATAACTGCCATCTGACGTTTCGTGGACGACTGTTTTCACCATACCTCCAGCATTTTTGACGGTTATTTCTTCATAAAAAACACCATCTTTCAATAACGTATAAAGTAAACTGCTTGCACACATGGCTGTTCCACAAGCACTTGTAAAACCTACACCACGTTCATACGTTCGAACAAATAGTTGATTTTTGCCAAGAATTTCAACAAAACTCACATTTATCCCTTCTGGAAAATATGGATTTTCATTATTTACATAGGTAGCGATTCGTTCAAATTCTGGACCATTTAAGGTTTCGTGATCCACAAATGCTACAAGGTGCGGATTAGGCACTGCTACCGCTGTAAAGCGAATGGTTTTAGATAAGGCTGGTACGATTTCATCAATTAATGTTTGGACCCCTAAATGCATTGGGATAGTGACTGCTTCAAAACTTACTGGTGAAATTTCCACTTGGTAAGTCGCTACTTCTTCAGCTAAATTGGGGGCTTGACGTACTTTCAAATCTGCAAACATTGTTTCAACTGTAAATGATTTTTCTTGGTTTTTTTCAGATAAATAACGGGCAACCGTACGCAAGCCGTTCCCGCACATGCTTGCTTCACTACCATCGCTGTTAATCACTCGCATTCTAGCATTGGACGTGCCGTGAGTCCCTTCTCCTACCAAAAGTAACCCATCTGCTCCCGCCAATAATCCTGTTTCCCGCGAACATAACTGGATGCGCAATTGCTCAATTTCCTCAGCGGTTAAAGAACGCTCAAACTGTGTTTCATCCAATAAAAAGAAATCATTTTCTGACCCGTGTACTTTTTGCATCATAACATTCATTTTTTTAGCTCCTTCTTTATGTATCCGTTATCTTTCCCTACTTACTTTAGTATGCCATAAACGAACAACTATTTCGACCCTGGATTTGTAAAAGGAAAGAGTCAAATGACAGCCGTCATTTGACTCTTTCCTTCACAATTGGCAAACTTATTTTGCTGCTGCAAAAAGTTCGTTTACTTTATCCCAGTTAACAACGTTCCAGAATGCTTCAATGTAATCTGGACGAACGTTTTTATATTTTAAGTAGTACGCATGTTCCCAAACGTCAAGACCTAAAACAGGTGTTTGGCCATCCATTAATGGTGAATCTTGGTTTGGTGTTGAAGTGATTTCTAATTTACCGTTATTCACAACTAACCAAGCCCAACCTGAACCAAAGCGGCCAGTTGCAGCTGTTTTGAAAGCAGCTTTCATTTCATCAAAGCTACCAAATGTTTCATCGATTGCTTCTTTAATAGCGCCAGTTGGTTGTCCACCAGCATTTGGTGCCATAATTTCCCAGAAGAATGTATGGTTTGCGTGACCGCCACCATTGTTACGAACGGCAGTACGGATATCTTCAGGAATAGCATTCATATCTGAAATTAGGTCTTCTACAGATTTTTCGCCTAATTCTGGATGTTTTTCAATCGCTGCGTTTAAGTTAGTCACATAAGTGTTGTGGTGTTTATCATGGTGTAAGTGCATTGTTTCCACGTCAATGTAAGGTTCTAATGCATCATAAGCATATGGTAATTCTGGTAATGTGTAAGTCATTTTTTAAATCCCCCTATTTTTTAGTATGTAACATACGTCTTTCATACAACTATTATGATAACAGAGTGAACCGCTTTCTACAAAATAGTTTGCTTGCCAAAAGAAAAGTTTTACAAAAGAGGGAGATTACCTTGTGTTTCCCTCATAAATTCGCTAGAATGACCTGTAGAAGAATGATGTGAGGAGTAAATAAATGAATACATTGCAATTATTTAAGCAGGCCTTTTTTTCAGTTTCAGAATTACGGCATGCGAAAAAAATGGCGTTTTGGAAAGTAATTCTCTATGCTGTTTTTTTAAGTGCTATTTTAGCACTACCTATTACCAAACAAGTCTTTTCTGTGCTACAAGAGGTGCAACAAGATGGCCAAAAAATTGCAGAAAAGTTGCCTGACTTTTCTATTGAAAATGGCACGTTGCAAACAAAGGCCAAAGAATCTGGCTTTATTTATCAAACCGACTCGATTATTTTTACGTTTGATCCAGATGGAAAGCGTACAGCCGCTGATGTCCAAAAGGATTTAATTGGTAATGCGTTTGGTTTGGCTTTTTTACAAGATGAATTTGTAGTCGCCTTACCAAATTCAGGCGCAACTGAATCAATTCTAGGCACTGACCAATTTATCTTCCCCTATAGTAAAGGAACCTTAGATGGCGTTAACGCTCAGAGTATCAAGACTGCGCTAAGTGAGGCAGCGATCCCCTGGTGGACAAAACTCATTGTCTTTTTAGTGGCTATTTACCCTGTTCTAATCGGTTTAGTTTTAGACTTACTGATTGCCGCTATCGGTGCATCTCTCTATTCAAAATTACGTTTTTATTCTTTACGTTTGATTGATTGTTTAAAAATTATTACGTATTGTGCTACCGTGCCAGTTATCTTAAGTGCTATTTTAAACTTCGTAAATCCGATGTTTAACGATGGCATCCTAGTTATTTTACTAAGTCTGTTCTTTTTCTTTGTCACAACCAAAAACGAACCACGGAATATCCCTGGTTCTTAAAAAAAGAGCCTGGGACAAAAATCACTTTGGATTTTTGTTCCAGGCTCAAAACCTGATAAACGGCGGGAACAGAACCAACTCCTTCGGAAATAAGCCGAAATTCTCCAAAAATTAAAAAGCAATTTTCGGAAATTCCTTCTTATTTCTCGGAGCTAAACGGTTCCGTCCCGACCTCTTTCTATTCTTCAAATTCTTCTTCATCTGTTAATTCAGGTAAGTCAATCGTGGTCACCGCAGATTGGCCAATTTGCGTTAAATATGCAGCTAATTCATCCACATTTTCCACAGGTGACACGGCTGCTTCAATTGCCATTGCTAAATTAAGTCCGGCGACTACTCGCAATTGCGGATAAGTGCCCATGGCCATCATAGCCACATTACAAGGTGTTCCTCCTTTTAAATCAGCTAATACAAGCGTCGGGACATTGCCAGCTTCTTTTAAGATTGCTGCCAGTTTTGCTTGCGTGCCGCTCAAGCCATCTTCTGCGGTCATTGACACAATCGCAGCATCTGCTAATTTCCCGACAATCATTTGAGTAGAAGCTAAGGTTTCTTCTGCCATCCGTCCATGGCTCATTAAAATTAATTTTGGTTTCATCATATCCTCCTAAAAATACTGCTGATAAATTTTTGTTCGTGCTTTCAGAAAACCACGTTCTTCACGAGTGGGATGAATCCGATTCGTCAACAAAATTAGGGCTTCTTTGGTCTCTTTTTTCATACCAATCGCCGTTCCAGTAAAGCCAGTATGATACAAATAGTCTGCCCCGACTTGCGTCTTTTTCACTTCCCAACCAAATGTACGTCCCCCTTGATTCATAGACCAGAGAGCAGTGAACATTTTTTCAGAAAATAATGGTTTGCCAGACGGGTAGCGATTGTTCATAAAACACTGAACAAAAGTGAGTAAATCTGGTAAAGTTGCAAATAAACCTGCACTGCCAATTGGCGCTTTCAGTTGATAGGCTTTCGAATCGTGGACTACCCCCTGAATAACGCCGCGTTGTTTTGTAATTTCTGTGGGCACTGCCTGGGCAAAATCGCTGACCGTAAAACTTGTATGCTGTAGGTTCATTGGTTGAAATACGTATGTTTGAAAGCTCTCTTCTAATGAGCAGCGATCCAATACTTGAATAATTTCTCCCAATAAGTAATACCCTAAATCAGAATAAGTGGTTTTCCCTCGTTCAGATAACGAATGCGTTAAAATGATTTCTTGCAAGCTTTTTTTTGTGACATTTTTCTTATCGACAACATCAGCTGGCAGTCCGCTCTGATGCAGTAGAAGCTCCCCAATCGAACAAGATAGTCCTTGATAATCAGGCAGGATTTCCCCCACAGTGGTTGAAAAAGCAAGCTGATTTGTATCGATTAATTGTAACATTCGATTTGTTGTCCCAATAACTTTCGTTAAGGACGCTAAATCATACAGGCTAGCTGATGAAATCTTTTGTCTTGCAAATGGACCAGTATTACCTAAAAAGCCCGTATACTGTTCTGATAAGCTATCTTCTGTGATTGTCCCCCAAGCGACACCCGGAACGACTTGCTGATTAATCAGTCTCTGAATTGTTTCTTGAATTGCGATTTGATTCATTGTTCACCACTTCTATGCTAAAACTTCTGAAATCCGTCCGTCATGTTCTGCTAATAGTTGTTTGGCTTTTTGAAAATCAACGTGAGCTTTCGCCATTACAATGGCTGGTGCCACTTCTAGCTGCGCTGCCTCCAAGTATTCTTTGGCTTGCGATTCCTCGATTTCTGCTGCTTCTTTAATGATATTCGTGGCACGTTGCATTAATTTTTCGTTCGTTGGTTGTACGTTGACCATAAAATTTTGATAGATATTCCCTACTTTAACCATAATCCCTGTTGAAAACATATTTAACACCATTTTCTGTGCTGAACCCGCTTTCATTCTAGTTGACCCTGTAATGACTTCCGGTCCTACAATTGGCGCAATCCCAATTTCCGCCAATTGATTCATCGGACTTTGATTATTACAGGTAACTGAAATGGTTAGAGCGCCCACTTTTTTTCCGTATTCAATTGCGGAAACAGCATATGGTGTCCGACCACTAGCAGCAATCGCAATTACGACATCTCGGGCGGTCAATTGATGTTGCGTTAAATCTTCGATAGCTAATTCTTTCGAGTCTTCAGCGCCTTCAATTGCTTGATACATTGCTTTTTCACCACCAGCTAAAATACCAAATGCGCGTTCTGGCGACACACTATATGTGGGCGTTAATTCAATCGCATCCAAAGCACCTAAACGTCCAGACGTTCCTGCACCACAATAGATTAAACGGCCCCCTTTTTTAAATCGTTCTGCCGCTGCATCAATTGCTGCAGCAATCTGCGGAAGCACCTTTTCAATTGCTTGTGCTACCTTTTGGTCTTCTTGATTTATTAAAGTCACCATCTCTAATGTTGACACTTGGTCAATCTTTTTAGTCGCTTCATTTCTGGCTTCTGTCGTTAATCCTTCTAAGTTCATTTTCTTGCACACCCCTACTTCTCTTTTAGACGGCTGACAAGTTGACTCGTTTCAATCATATTGCGTTCAATTTCTGTGTCTAAATCATCTTGAATTGAACCTAAATACAGAACATCGCCAATTGCCATTGACGAAGCAATCGATGAAATGGCCCCAACTCGAATAAGGTGCTCATTATTTGGTACTAAAAGAACTTCATCGCTCAATGATCGCACGTTTTCTCCATCGTTACTGGTAATAAAAATAACCGTTGCGCCTCTATTTTTGGCAATTTCACAGGCAATTAAGGCTTCTTTTGTCAAACCACTATAGGAGACCGTGATCAAAATGTCTTGTGCCGTTGCATAATTTAAAAACTCCAACATCATGTGACTATCATAATTAAAAATTGCTTGGCGACCAGCGCGGTTAAACTTGTGATAAAGATTATAAGTCGTTAAAGAAGAGGCACCAATTCCAACCAAATGAATTTTTTCCGCTTTTTTAACATGCGCGATTGCTCGTTCCAAGGCTTGTTTATCCACTGTATAAAATAAATCCTCAATCGTAGCATTTAATAAAGATTCTACTTTCATACAAATAGTATCCACCGAATCATCCGCCGCTACAATTGGATCAATATCTTTTTTACCGTTACTGGCAGCTTGTACCGCTGCAATGGATAGTTTTAACTCTTCCCAGCTGTCAAACCCTAATTGTTTAGAAAAACGGGTAACTGATGCTGGAGAAGTTTCGCTATTGCTAGCAATTTCGTTTGCTGTTAATGAGAGAAGACGGGTCGGATCCTTCAGTATATAGTCTGCGATTCTCTTATTTACTTTGGAAAAGTCCTTATATTTTTGTCTGATTGAACGGATTGGCTCCATCTTCTCATCTCCATTTCTATTTTATGAAAGTTAAAATTGCTTCGTTTGGTTCAGAAGGGATCATCTGTGCGGTAATAGTCACCCCATTATCTGTTAAACGACGAACGGTTTGAATATCTTCATCGGTTAATGCAACAGATTTTTTAATTGCACGACTGCCTTCTTTTTGAGAAATATTGCCGACATTGAAGCTCTGTAATGGGACACCGCCATCAATTAAAGCCGCCATGTCTGCAATGTCTTTCGTAATTAAAAAGACTTTTTCTTCATCATAATTGCCTGCTAAAATTTTTTCAATCGCTTTACGTTTTGATAAAATGGATAATTTAACTCCTGCAGGCTTAGCTATTTTTAAGGCACCAATTTGTAATTGATCTTTGACAGCGGCATCATTTACTACCATGATTCTTTGTGCTCCAACCGTATTCGTCCAAACGGTTGCAACTTGTCCGTGAATTAAACGCTCATCTACTCTTGCATGTACAATTGTCATAATAAATCTCTCCTATTATATACTATTTTTTTAAAATAAACCGCCAACCCAAGCCAACATTGGTTGTAAATTGCCTAAAACCATGCCAATTAAAATTAAAACAAAGATTAACCGTGTTGAATTCATTTTCTTTTTCCCTAGTAACCAATAGGATAAAAGAACAATCCCTAAAGGAATTAATGCGGGTAAAATTTTATCCAACATTTCTTGAACAGATAATGTTACATCTCCCATTTTATAAGTTAAATCTAATTTGTAAGTAATTACCGAAGGAATCAAACCGCCGACCACCGTTAACCCTAAAATAGCTGCACCTTGCGTAAACAATTTCATTTTATCCGCAAATTCTGTCGCAATTTTTTTCCCTTGATGGTAACCAATCCAAGTGAATTTATAGCGAACCCATAGGACCACTGCTCCGGCAATTAACGGGATCATTAACCCAACAACCTGGCCCCCTTGCGCCATGTAAGCTGCAATCGAAAAAACAATCGCACGATAAATCGCGATAAAAATGGTATCACCAACACCAGCAAACGGACCCATTAGACCTGTTTTCAAACCAGTAATGGCCGTTTCATCTTCAATGCCAACTTCTTCTTCCAAAGCCATATCAGCTCCGACAATTAAATGCGACATGGCTGGCGTTGTATTCATAAAGCCAAGATGTGTCTTCAAGGCTTTCTTCATAGCTACTGGATCTTCACTGTATAGTCGCTTTAATGCAGGCATCATCACCCAAGCGTAACCAAGTCCTTGCATTTTTTCATAGTTCCAGCCCCACTGATAGCCAAAAAGATTACGGACGTAAACTTTATTAATATCCTTTTTTGTTAATTTGTTAGTCATCAATCTCAACCTCCTCATCATCTTCGTAAATAACCGTGCCACTTGTTGTAGCTGCGCCGCCTTTGTTATGATTCATCACATAAATCGCTGCTAAAGCCAAGCCAACCAGTGCGACACCTAAAACTGAGAAGAATTGGGCCCCATAAGCAAGTAACACGAACCCAATAATAAAATAGGGCCAGTATGTTTTAATTGGTAAGTAACGCATTAAAATAGCAATCCCCATCGCTGGTAAAATAGCGCCTGCTGCTTTTAGCCCATTCATCACCCAAATAGGAATCCAATTATTGATAGCGTTTACAACTTGTTCACCAAAAGCTAGGCCAATAAAAACTGGGATGACACGAGAAATCGTCCAAGGAAAAATTCCTAAAACATTGCAACGCTCGACCCCTTTATAATTGCCTTCTTCCGCATAGCGATCTGCTTTGTGTTGGAAAAACGTATTAGCCATTCTGCCTAAAATATCTAGTTGTGTCAATAATAACCCAATCGGAACCGCAACTCCGATACCATACTCTGCCCCTTTCCCTGAAATGATTGCATAAGCCGTTCCCATAATGGCCCCTGAAAGAAAGTCTGGGACTGTTGCTCCTCCATAAGTCGCTACGCCTAATGTCATCAATTGAAGCGTTGCCCCAATCATCAAACCTGTTTGAACATCTCCTAAGACTAGGCCAGTAAACGTTGCAGCAAACAATGGTGTATATGGACCAATCTGAATAGAAATTTGGTCAAGTACACCAACAACTGTGTAAAGACATAAAATCAAAATAATACCAATCGATACTGTCATGCTTTCTCATCCTCCTTGAATGCGTTTTCTTTTTTGTATTTGTAGAATACCATTAAAGAAATATCATTTCAAGTTCTTTTTAAAAATATTTTTAAATGAAATTGCATTTCTTATATAATTTTTGTGCTATACTAAAAGAAAACGGTTTAGGAGTGATTATGTGCGGGTTTTGCTGATTTATTTCATAACTATTTTTCTATCCAATACAGTTGGGGCGCTCTCTGGGATGGGTGGAGGCGTCATTATTAAGCCTGTTTTGGATTTTCTTGGGTTCCATTCGTTAAATAGTATTGCGTTCTATTCAAGTGTCGCTGTTTTTGTCATGTCCATTTCTTCGACTTATAAACAGTATCAAAATGGTGTCCAAATTGAATGGAAAAAAGCCGCGAGTATTTCGTTTGGTTCCTTAGTCGGCGGTATGTTGGGTGATTTACTTCTTAATCAGGCGATTGCACTAGCGCCAAATGAAGAAAAAGTACAACTAATCCAATATATCATCATGTTGCTGACCTTGGTTTTGGTTCTTCTCTACAATCAATTTTCCAACTGGCACTTACACCTCAACGGATTGAGCATTTTTCTGATTGTCGGATTAGGCTTAGGGATTCTATCAACCTTTTTAGGCATCGGTGGCGGTCCCATTAATGTAGCTTGCCTTATTCTCTTTTTTGGAATGGATATCAAATCAGCAACTGTTTATTCCATCATTACTATTTTTTTCTCCCAACTCGCCAAACTTGGCAATATCGGCTTGACCACAGGGTTTGCGGTTTTTGATTTGACAATGCTTTGGGCTATTATTCCTGCCGCTTTATTCGGTGGTTATGTCGGCGGTCTTTTCAGTAAAAAATTATCCCAACAACGGGTCGCCCAAATTTATAGTTTAGTTGTTTTTTTAGTTATTTTGTTAAATATGTATAATTTGTGGACTGTTATCTAAAAAAGAAGCGCTTTGTCGTATAGACAAAGCGCTTCTTTTTTAATTAAATCACTGTTAATTTAACATCTATATTATTTCTTGTTGCTTTAGAATATGGGCAAATTTCGTGGGCTTTTTTAACAAGTTCTTCTGCTTTAGCTTGATCTACCCCATCAATATGAACTTCTAATTCAGCACCAACGCTAAACCCATCTTCTCCTTGGAATAAGGATACACGTGCAGTTACTGTACTTTTACCTTCGACTTTTTCTTGATCCATCACTAATTCTAATGCACCATTAAAGCAAGCACTGTAAGCCGCTGCGAATAATTGTTCTGGATTTGTTGTATTTTCTTTCTTAACACCTGGCGAAGCAACCGCATAAGAAAATGATTTATCCGGTGAGTGAACTTCTCCTGCACGTCCACCCGTATTAATGATAGTTGTTTCATAGATTTTTTTCATGTAAATTCCTCTCCTTTGTAAAGTTTTACACTTCTGAGAACTTGTTACTTACATAATTATTGTAGGAAACTTTGTCAGATACAGCAAACGTTGTGCTTGTGAATAATAAAAAATAACATTTAACGTTGTATTTTTGACGTAGAAAAAGAACCCATTCTATGATAGGATAAAGTGAACTTGTACATTTGTACACAAACTATTTTACAAAGGAGACTTTCCCTTGACACACTTACTTGATTATCAACCATTAAACCTCTACACAAACTATCAAGAAGCCGCAGAAAAAACACCAACTGTTCCAATTATTTTTGATGAATCTTTGCCTGCTTTTCCTGCACTTGGCTTAGAAACAACTTATGGTGAAAGCCATCAAGAAATTTTGAAACGGGCATATCAATTAGCCGCTTTAGGTGTAAAAAAAGGCGACAAAATTATTATTTATAAAAGTCCTAAATTCGACACGTATTTACTAGCTGTTGCAGCCTCATATCTAGCAGCCGTTCCTGTAATGGTTTCATACCATTTACCTTTTGAAACAATTGAAGTATTCGTTGATCGTTTAGAAGATCCTTATATTTTATTTGATGATGTGACTGCTGAAAAAGTTCAAGCTGTTCGTAATAGCTCTGCCAATAAAAAACTTTCGGTTGCTTCTCTTTTAGAAGCTGATGCCACGGAAGTTCCTCAAGACGAACTGACTAAAGACGAAATTGCCTACATGACCCACACCTCTGGAACAACAGGTATTCCTAAACTTATCTGTCATTCCAATCACTCTATGGGTTGGCGTACAAAATGGCAAAAAACCATTTTCACAAAAATTGCTGAAAAGAAATTAGTTGGCTTTCATATTTCGCCAGTTCATTCTCGTTTTAACATTGGCGTGTCTTCTTTAATGGCCATGGGCTTCCCTATGATGCCTTTAGCAAATGCTTCGAGCGAAAAAGTCGCTGAAATGTTCAGCACCTATCAACCAATCGCTGTAGAAACACACCCCAATAACTTCGTTCAATGGGTTCGTTTGGCCAAAGAAAAACCTGAAGCTTTCGCTAGTGTCCATTATTATCATTCTACTTTTGATGCAATTAACAACGCTACAATGGTGGCTTTCTTAAAAGCATCTGCTGCCAATGAACCAATTTTCCTACAAGTTTATGGACAAAGTGAATGCGGGCCAATGATCTTACGAGCGCATACTTTAGAATCCCTAAAAGATTCAGATGCTCGTGACATGGGCGTTGGTTTAGAGGATTTAACACAAGCTCGAATTACCGATGAAAAAGGACAAGTTTTACCTGCGATGACGGACGGCCATATCCAATTCTTATCAAAAGGACGGGCCTTAACATATTACAAAGAAGATGCCCGCTTTACAGAAAATGTCTACGGCGAATGGTGGGACAGCGGCGATTACGGAATGTTAGATGAACGCGGCCACTTATTCTTGAAAGATCGCCAAGTAGATCTAATTGAAAACATCGACAGTAATTTAGCTATTGAAGATCATTTATTGGATGCATTAGATTTCTTAGAAGAAGTGATTATTGTCCGTGGCAAAGAAAATGAACCTCAGCCAATTTTAGCGGTTGTCCCTGGGGAAGAAATGGATTGGGACGCTTGGTGGACACAAGTAGCCGATTTACCACATTTAAACGAACCTATCATTATGGCTTTTGATGAAATCCCTCACACAGCTACTATGAAAGTGCAACGTTTACAACTAGAAAAATGGTTAAAAGAACAATAAAATAAAATTCTTTGTTAAACAGTGTTGGTCAAAAGAACGTTTAGACCAGCGTTGGAGCAAGTGGAACAGAAAGCTAAAAGTTAACTCGTTGCAGGTTATCTTAAGTTTTAAAAAGAGGGGCAGTCGTCGTTTTGACGGCTGCTCCTCTTTCTTTTGCCTACCGTTAATTAAATCCTTTTTGTGAAGAGCTTGACATGGGATGGTTCCCACAAATTATACTTAGCTTATTCAAAGAATGGAGTGAGCAAGTATGAAAATTTTAATTAAACAAGATTTCGACGCGATGAGCGAATGGGCAAAAATGTTACTTCTAAGCACGATGAGCCAAGATAAACGAGTGAATTTATCAATTACCGCTGGCAAAACGCCAACACTTGTTTACCAAAAATTAGCCTCGATTGTGAAAAATTCATCTGACTTTGATAATGTTCATTATTATAACTTTGATGAAATCCCCGTTCCTCATCAAAAGGAAGGCATTACTCTGACAGATTTGCGGACGCTGTATTTGACACCTGCAGAAATATCCGAGCAAAACATCCATCCATTAACTGTTGAAAACTTTCAACAACAAGAACAACGGATTGCTGACGCAGGCGGCTTAGATTTGATGTTAATTGGCTTAGGAGCAGATGGTCATTTTTGTGGGAACATGCCCACTACCACTCATTTTAAAAACGAAACCTATCAAGTGACCGTCACTGGTTCAGAGCCTTGGTTTGTTCCTGAAATGATGCAGCCAGGCATGACCTTTGTTACGATGGGGCCAGCCAGCATCATGAAAGTTAAGCATCTTGTCCTAATTGTAAATGGTGAACAAAAAGCTCAGATGGTCAAACAAGTACTCCAAGGACCTGTCACAGAAACGTATCCTGCTTCTATTCTTCAACTTCATCCAAATTTAACGGTTCTCTTGGATGAAGCCGCAGCGAGTCAATTAGAAAAATAAAAAATTGCGCCTATATTATGCTTCTCTGCATAGTCATAGGCGCAATTTTGTTATCATTACATGATTTTTTGATACTGACTGTATTTTAGCAAATTCGTCTGGGAAAGTGTAACACCAATACCAAGTCCCTGAGGCACGGTCATTGTCCCTTGCTCTAAAATAAAAGGTTCCGTGATGATATCTTCATAAAAATAGCGTTCCGTGGCTGAAATATCACCTGGAAAGGAAAAGGTAGGCTGTGACGCAAATTGCAAATTCAATGCGCGTCCAACACCAGACTCAAACATGCCACCTAACCAAACCAATAAATTATTTTCTTGGCAAAATGTGGCAATCTTCAACGCCTCGTGAATCCCACCTACACGAGGAATCTTCAAATTGATACTACGGCAACTGCCCAATGCTAACGCCACTTGGCAGTCTTTGAGACTACGAATATTTTCATCCAAACAAATTCTTGTTTTCAGTTCTCTTTGTAATTGTGCGTGATCTAAAAAATCATCTGCAGCAAAAGGCTGTTCAATCATCGCTAATTGATAGTGATCTAAACGTTGCAATTGAGGCAAATCTGCCAATGTATACGCTGAATTTGCATCGACCATTAAAGGCAAGTTAGGAAAATGCTGACGAATCAAAGCAACAGGTTCCACATCATAACCGGGACGAATTTTCAGCTTCACTCGTTGATACCCTTTTTCTACAGCTAACTGAACTTGTTTAAGCAATTGAGGTAAGTCTTTTTGAATCCCTAAACTAATCCCTACAGGAATTTTCCTCCGCGTTGGTCCAAAAAATTCAGTTAAACTCTTCTGTTGCCGTTTGGCATATAAATCCCAGATGGCAGTTTCTAACGCAGCTTTTCCCATCCAATGCCCTTTAACTTCTTCAAAAATTGTTGAAACCTCTTGCGGCTGTTCAATCGCTTCTGTTAAAAGTAACGGAATTAAATGCTGTTGGATGATGAAGCGTTCGGTTACCAACGTTTCTTGCACATAATCAGGTTGCTCAAAAGCCACTAATTCGCCAAACCCTTGATTTCCTTGCTCATCCGTTATTACAAATAAATCAAACGCTTTTTCTTCCAGGCGACCATAGCTCGTGACAAACGGCGTTTTTAAAGGCAAACGAACCTGATAGGTTTCAATTGATTGAATGTTCATTCAGATGGCTCCTTCCAATAACACTGTCACCTTTTCATAGAAAATCGTTGGTTGTTCCAAATGGATACAATGTCCTGCTTCAGGAAAAATTGTCAGCCTCAACAACGGTTGACGTGCCTGCATTTTTTTCGCAATTCCAATAAACTTTTGATCTTCGCCGCCTACCAATAAATCGGTAGGAATCGGCTGCAATTCTACTAGACGTTCCCAGTAACTCTCTTGCGCTCCTGTCCCCATATACCACAAACTACTAGCCAATCCAAAGGCCGATTGGCTCAAACGTTCCTGACGAATGGCCATTTGCTGTGCCACAGACAAGGCTTTTTGCGTTTGAAATAACGGTAATTCTTGCCAGAAATCAATAAAATCCACCAGCGGTTCCTCTAAGAGACGTTCCGCCAAACGATGATCTTGACAGATACGAGCCTGACGTTCTGTGGCGGTGGCTAAACCTGGTGATCCACTTTCCAATAAAAGATGCTGTACCTTTTGTGGATAATGTAATGCAAAACCTAAAGCTGTTCGAGCGCCCATTGAATAGCCTAATAAACAAAAGCAAGGCAAATTTAGCGATTCGGTTAGTTCAGCAAGATCATGGCAAACCTGTTTCATGGTATAACGCTCTGGTGCTATCAAACTAGCAGTCGCGCCATGCCCAGGTAAATCAATGCCTAAAACGTTATAAGGTGTTTGACTGGGAAAAACGGCTGCAAACGTGGCTAACGTTCCTGTGAAACCGTGTAAACAGACTACTGTCGTTCGCTTTGCATCAAAAGGTGTTAACCATTGATAATGGTACTGCATCCCCCGAATTAACCGTTCCATGAAATCCCCTGTCTTTCTACTCGTCTACCAATTTCAGCTAAAATTGATTCGTACAAATGAACATTCTCTTGGCGATTTCCTTTGACTTCGATCACTTGAAATTGTGGTTCTTCAGCCGCTGTTTGTAAAATTTGCTTGAGCTCCGCGATTGTTTTGACTTCTTGATACGAAGCACCGTAAAGTTCAGCAACTAACGAAAAATCTAAATCAAGCGGTGTTCCAAATAAAGGCTCGAAATCGTCCTCACGTAAAGTTCGTTGAGATAGAAAAGAGAAAATCCCGCCACCATTGTTATTTAATAAAACAATTGTTAACGGCAACTGATAACGTTTAGCCAAAAATAAACCATTCATATCATGATATAGCGCTAAATCACCAATCAGTAGAACGTTTTGCTGTGTCGGTGCTACGGCACTCATTCCTAAAGCAGTTGAAACAATCCCATCAATCCCGTTGATGCCGCGATTTCCAAACATCCGATAAGGGCGACTATCCATAAATCGATCTAAGTAGCGGATAGCCATACTATTAGATACAAATAACTGACCGTTCTCTTTCATTGTTTGGTGAACAGCTAAGCTGGCTGTTGTTTCATTTAATTCTGTCGCGTTCAGCGTTTCTAGAAGAACTTCAGAGACCGTTTTTTCTAGCAAGAGCCATTGTGCTAACCAAGTCGCTTCTGTTGATTTGACAACCGTTAGCAGTTGTTCTACAAACGTGGTTTCCTTTGCCTGAATAACTGTTTGTGATTTTTTCAATTGCTCTTGCCATTGCCCATTTTCGTCCACAAAATAAAAAGTAGTCTCTGTCGTTGCTAAGCGTTTCAACCATAACATGATGTTTTTAGAAATTGGCAGCGAACCAAAACGCACTACCACTTCTGGTTCTTGTGGCAAGGTCGCCACATTTAGAAACAGATCACTGTGTTCAATAACAACTTCACTATTTCGCCCATGTGTCACAATGTTTGCTAAAGGATCCGCTAGTAACGGCCATTTCAAAGCTTCGGCTAATTGAATAAATAACGCCGCTTCCTCCTCTGTATGACTGCCACCGACAACCAAGACGCCGTTTTTCTGGTACCATTGATCCGCTAACTGTTGCACTTGTTCTGTAGAAAGGATTGATTGACCAGCGAATAAAGCCGTTTGTTGAGAACTCTTTGTTTTTCTCTCTAAGTCAGGTAATAATGGTTCCCGCAAAGGAAAATTCAAATGAACAGGTGCTGCAGGCGTTTGTTGCGCGAATGCTGCTCCTTTAGCGCCTTGCCAATAGGCGTAATTCAACATCTCTTCTGTTGCTTCTGGCAAAGCCATTTCAACAAATAATTTCACGTGATTTTGATACATTCGTAATTGGTCCATGGCTTGAGGAGCACCAACTTGACGTAACTCATGCGGCCGATCCGTTGTTAAAACGACTAAAGGCACATGGCTAATATTGGCTTCGCAAATTGCTGGATAATAGTTTGCAGCTGCTGTTCCAGAGGTACAAAGTAAGACCACTGGTTTTTGACTCGCTTTACTTAATCCTAAAGCAAAAAAAGCAGCGGAACGTTCATCGACATCGACAAAAGTTTGGATTGCGGTTTCCCGATGAAGTAATAAAGCCAGTGGTGTGGAACGGGACCCTGGACTAATGACTGCTTGTTCAACCCCACTATTTTTTAAGCCTTCAATAAAGGCCGTTAAATAATCGGTCATTGTTTCTTGATGATTCATTAAACCTGCCCTCCAATTCCTCGTAACATCGGTTGAAATTTTATTTTCGTTTCTTCTCTTTCTAGCTCTGCTTGGGAATCCGCAACAATACCACAACCTGCATAAAGAACGCCTTGTTGACCAGCAAAGACACCTGAACGCAAGGCCACAGCGAACTCGCCACTATCATCATTCCCTGAAATCCAACCGATTGGCGCACCATATAACCCACGACTCCCTGGCTCATATTGTCGAATCCATTCGACTGCCAACTCTTTGGGCTCACCGCCTAAAGCTGGCGTTGGGTGTAACTGCATCACACTTTCCAAGAACGAAATTCCCGGTTTACGTTGACCCGAGATTGGCACATAAAGATGTTGTACATCTCGATTTTCCAAAATAATGGGTGCTTGAATACTGTTTTCAGAAGTCGTCATCTTCGCCAACTCTTTCGCTAAACGTTCCACCACAATTTGGTGTTCTCCGGTATTTTTGCGGTCTTGTAAAAGTTGTGCTCCTAAAGCTTTCGTTTCTTCTGGTGTTTGACCCGTTTTAATGGTTCCTGCAATACAAGCGGTCGCAAACGTTTCTTTAGTACCCAACAGAAGTCGTTCTGGTGTTGCACCAATGAAGCTTGTGTCTTTGGCTTCTAAAGCAAACAAATACGTATTTTGTTGTTGTGCCATTAAATTAACGAGCACTTGGTTACTTCGAATTTTTTCAGGACTGCTCACAGCAAGTTGTCGAGCCAAAACCACTTTTTTTAAAGGGCCATCTTCTCTTAAGACTGCTACGGTTTCGTTGACAGCTTGTAGCCATTCAGTCACGGCAACTTCTTCCTTGTCAATTTTTATTTCCGCTACAGCTGGCAACTCCTCACAGGTAGCTAACAAGCGATCAAACTGAGCCACCAAAGTCGACCAACGTTCCTCGACTTCTTGTTCACTAGAACCTGAAAAGTTCAGCGTTCCATAAATACGTGTACCTGAAAAAGTAAATAGAATACTTGGTAGATAAAACCAACCTTCCCCTAACTCTCCCCAGGCCTCAGTAGGCGTTTGTTCTGTATCAAAAGGCAAACCGCCAAATAGAAGAGCCCCCGTACCAGAAATAGACATATTTTGAAAACGAGTTGCCGCCTCTTTTTTTAAAAAGTTGTTCAATTGATGCGTTTCTGTTTCTGCGCCTTTTAAGATAGTTTCATATCCGAAGCCAACCAAAGCAAAATCTTTTTTCGGCGTTTGCCAAAAAAAACGTTCTCCTTGGTATGCCTTTTCACCAGCGGCAAAAATTGCCAAGGCTGTTTGTTCTGTTTCTAATGGAAAAACCCAACTGAACTGACGGGCATTCTTCTGATAGGCTTGTCGTAATTCATCAGGCAATTTCATCTGATTAAAAACGCCTCTCTTTCTTCTGTCATGAAACGATGTTTGGCAATCTTTCCACTTGCTGTTTGCGGGAAAGAATGACAAAAATAAATGCGTTTCGGTCGTTTATATTTTGCCAGTTTTCGTGAACACTGGTCTTGAATTTGCGCTAAGGTGATTTCTTGGTCACTAATCACATATGCAACTGGGACGGCTCCCCATTGCGCATCTGGTTCTCCTACAACTGCCGCTGCTTTAATTCCTGTTATCGCCTGTAACACCTGTTCAACCTCAGTGGGGTAAATATTTTCACCACCAGAGATAATGAGTTCACTTAAACGACTAACCAAATACAGGTAACCTTGTGCATCTAAATAGCCCATGTCGCCTGTTTTAAACCAACCATCTGCTGTCCATTTTTCAGGTTGACGCTGGTTAAGGTAACCTGAAACAACGTTTGGTCCCTTAAGTAAAATTTCCCCGACTTTCTTTTCTGGCTGTTCTTGTCCTAGTTCATCAACAATTTTGATCTGCATATCTTTTAACGGTTGCCCAGCAGAGCCGATTTTCAGCGCCGCATCTTCAAATTTCAAGGCAACAACTTGCGAACACGTTTCCGTCATCCCATAAGATTGAATAACTGGAATCCCTTTTTCCTCACACTGCGCTAATTTATCCGGTGCAATCGGTCCGCCGCCCAATAGCATTCCTTTAAAGCTGGCGCTGTAGCCAGCTTCAGGATAGACAAACAATAATTGTTGCAACATTGTCGCAACCACTGAAATGACGGTGCCACGGCCTTCTTGTAAATCTTGTGTCACTTGCTGTTCATCAAATTTATCGTAAAGGCGAATACTACAACCTAAGACGAGTTGTCGAACAACAATCGACAATCCGCTAATGTGAAATAATGGGACTGCACACAACCAACAATCTTCAGCAGTAATCCCCATATTTTCTTGAGTGCCTCTAGCACTGGCCAAATGATTTTTAAACCGTTGCAAGACCCCTTTAGGCTGTCCTGTAGTTCCAGATGTATACATAATAGAAGCCACCGACTCTAAGTCACTTGGCTGTTGAAACTCCTGATGTGAAAGACTATGCTGTTTTTTAATCATTGGCTGAACGTCGACAAAAGAAATTTCTTCTAACAAAGCCTGCGTTTCAGGCGCACCAATAATCGTTTTAACTTGCGCATCTTTTAACTGAAAAGTCAGTTCAGCAAGTGTCAAATGCGTATTTAAAAATAATAACTCTTTCCCCAATTCCCATAAGGCTAGAATTGAAAAATACAACTCTTTGCTGTTCTTACTGAATAAAGCCACACGTTTTTCTTCTGGTGCAAGCACCTGTTGATATGTGGCTACCCAATGGCTGACTTCTTGTTGCACTTCTAAAAACGTCCAAGATTCATCCTGAAAATAAAAAGCAGGATGATCGGGACGTTTTTGTACTTGTTTATTTAACCAAGTCATTGGTTTATGGGAATTTAGGGAATTGATCGAAATCTGGTGTCCGTTTTTCTTTAAATGCATCTCGGCCTTCTTGTGCTTCAGCCATTGTATAGTAAAGAAGTGTCGCATCACCAGCTAATTGTTGCACACCAGCCAAGCCATCTGTATCGGCATTTAAAGAGGCTTTAATCATCCGTAAAGCAATCGGGCTTTTGGTTAACATTTCTTCTGCCCACTCCATTGTCACATCTTCTACTTGATCCAATGGAACAACTGTATTAATCCAGCCCATATCTAAAGCTTCATGGGCAGAATATTGTTTACACATAAACCAAACTTCTTTCGCTTTTTTATGGCCGATAACGCGCGCCAAGTAACCTGAGCCGTATCCACCATCAAAGCTACCGACATTTGGTCCTGTTTGCCCAAACTTAGCATTTTCAGCCGCAATTGTTAAATCACAAACTAATTGTAAAACATTGCCGCCGCCAATGGACCAGCCTTTCACCATTGCGATTACTGGTTTGGGAATGACACGGATTAACCGTTGTAAATCTAACACATTTAAACGTGGAATGTTGTCTTCGCCAACGTAACCACCATTACCTCGAACTTTTTGATCGCCACCAGAACAGAATGCTTGGTCACCTGCGCCTGTTAAAATAATAACCCCGACATCTTCTTTATCACGACTAATGTTGAATGCATCAATCATTTCCATGACTGTTTTTGGTGTGAATGCGTTGTGAACATGCGGGCGGTTGATAGTAATTTTTGCTACTTTGCCTGCTTGCTCAAATAAAATTTCATCATATTCTTTAATTGTTGTCCAGTTTCTCATTAGGAAACCTCCTTCATTAATCTCATCTTTTCTATTATACACAAGAATCGGCACTTTAGAGAAAAAGTCGCTTGAATTTTAAGAAAAAACATGGCTATTTCAAATTTTCTTCATTCCTGTATAATAAATAAAAAACCTTTTATTCTCTCTTTTATTAGAAAGGACTGATTACTATTCATCTTTTAGAGTATTTAGGCATCACGATTCAACAGGTTTCTGCTGAGAAATGTCAGCTTACTTTAGCGGTAAAAGACGTGCATAAACAACCCTATGGCCTTGTCCACGGGGGCTTAAACGGCGTCTTAATTGAAACTGCCTGTAGTTTAGGTGCGAACGAAAACGTTCCTGAAAACACTTTTGCTGTCGGCATAGACTTACAAGTAAATCATCTTCGTAGTGTCCATGATGGTAGCCTTACCGTGATTGCGACACCCGATCACTCGGGAAAGACCCTTCAAGTTTGGGAAGCAAAAATATATAACGCAGACCACCAATTGACGAGCGTGGGGCGTTGTACCTTAACAAATCGACAAAAAAAACAGTAATCTTTACAGGTTACTGTTTTTTTGTTTATGGTTTTTAATAAGTAATTAGATTACTTCGTTTATTTAATTTTAGTACCAACCATTTGCTAACCAGAATGATTTAGCTGCATCCCATGAACCATAGCGACCTGCTACGTACTGATCTGCCACGCGTTCTTGGTTGGCAGGTGAATAGTCACCATTTAAATAAGAGGCAGATAATTGGTAACGACCGATATACTGACCGTTTGTTGCATCGTAAGAACCACTAGATTCACGTTGTGCGATCCACTCTTTTGCATCACTGCTTGCGGCAGGTGCTGCTGGTTGCGCTACTTCTTGAGCAACAGGTTGTTGTACTTCTTGTTGTACTGGTTGTGCAACAGGTTGTTCAACTACTTGTTGAACTGGTGCAACTTCTACAGCTGGTGCTGGAGTATTAGCAACTTCTTTTTCTGAACGAATAACTAATTGTTCTCCTTCAAAAATTAAATCAAGGTTTGGCAATTTGTTATCAGAAGCAATTTTTTGAATTAAGCTATTGTCTCCTGCAAATTGATGAGAAATTGTTGATAAAGTATCTCCTGCTTTAACTGTATATAAGCTTTCTGCGTTTGCGTCTGTTCCTAAGAATAATCCTAAACCTGCGGCCAAAGTTGTTCCAAGTAAAATCGTTTTGATTGATTTCATGTATGTTTCTCCTTTGTAATTAAAAATATTTGATTGTTGCTCTTAGCTCTCGGCAACAACCACGTCTGCTTCGCTTTATCGAAACGACTTCACATACTTTATCATCGAATGGCCGGCCGTAGGTGAATATCTCGTGACAATTTATTACTAGAATGTCGATTTTGTTACATTTTGTAATAAAAAGCTGCTGGAAGCTTGATATTATCCTGTTTATATTTTGCGAAAAAAAGTTAAAAAAACAGGATTTTATTTTTGAGAAACCGTTTTCTAACCCTTGATTAGCCATTAAATGTCGGTTTTTTTACATTCGTTTCAGTCAAAAAGTAACAAAATGTTAAAGATACTAGACATGAGAATGTTTTTTTCAAAAACTCACGCCTAAAAAGAACAGGTGTTTTCTTTGAATTTTTTTATCATTCACTATTTTTATTTTTCCTTCTATTATATAGTTAAATTTTTTATCGTATTCATTTTTCGATTCTGAAAAAACACTAAGCACTTCCTATTGAAACAAAAAGAGTTAAACAAAAAAATCTTATATTTTGCTTGTTATTTATTCATTTTAATCTTATTCAAAAAAGGAACAGCTAAAGCAACTATGAAAACAAAGTATTGAAAATAAAGCAGAATAAATATTCATTTTTATTGTAATTCACGAATAAAAAACAAACAATCAATCGAACGCTTGTTATTTAAAAACGTAATCAGTTTTTTCTCTTTCTATTTTCCAATCTATGAGTAATAAAATATATGAATCTACATTTAAGTCATTTTATTATCAAATATTCTGAATATTATAAGAATTGGAGTTTTATCTATGAGTGACAAAGAACAACTTGAGAAATTAGACAAATCCTTTCTGGGACAACCGAAAGGACTAGCAACACTGTTCTTCACAGAAATGTGGGAACGTTTCAGTTACTACGGCATGCGTGCTATTCTAATGTATTACATTTACGATACCGTAGCCAATGGCGGTTTAGGTCTCCCCAAAGCAACTGCCTTAGCCATCATGTCCATTTATGGATCAATGGTTTTCATGTCCAGTATCATTGGCGGTTGGGTCTCTGACCGTGTTTTAGGTTCAAGGAAAACTGTTTTTATTGGTGGTTTGTTAATCATTGCTGGACATATTGTTCTAGCTACCCCATTTGGTGTCCCCGCCTTATTCGTTTCTATTATGTTAATTGTATTTGGGACTGGGATGTTAAAACCAAACGTTTCAGGGATGGTTGGCCATCTTTATTCAAAAACTGACTTACGTAGAGATGCAGGCTTCTCCATTTTTTACATGGGGATTAATATCGGAGCCTTAATCGCTCCCCTTGTTGTCGGAACTTTAGGACAAGAATATAATTATCATTTAGGCTTTTCCGTTGCCGCAGTAGGGATGTTCTTCGGGCTACTACAATATTATTTCCAAGGACGTAAATCTCTTGCTGGGATTGGTCAAGCCCCAACTAATCCAATGTCTAAAGAAGAGCAAAAGAAATTTGCTAAAGCATTTATGTTGGCAATTGTCGTTGCTTTACTTATTTTTGGTGGCGCCTATGTCACAGGACATTTAACAATTGATTTCTTTATTAATACCATCAGCGTGTTAGGAATCCTGTTACCTGTTTATTATTTCAGCAAAATGTTAACGTCTAAAGATGTCACTGCTGAAGAAAAACCAAAAGTTCTGGCTTACTTGCCATTATTCTTAGCAGCAATTGTTTTCTGGTCATTGGAAGAACAAGGTTCGTCTATTCTTGCTCTATTTGCAAATGAACGGACGCAAACGAGTTTGTTTGGCTTCCCGATTGCCGCTAGCTGGTTCCAATCATTAAATCCTGTATTCGTAGTTATTTTGACCCCTATTTTTGTTACATTATGGACAAAACTAGGTAAACGTCAACCATCAACCGTTGTGAAGTTTTCACTAGGGCTAGTCTTTGCTGGTCTTTCCTTCGTCTTATTAATGTTGCCAGGTCTACTTTATGGTACCGAAGGACGGGTGAGTCCACTTTGGTTATTCTTTAGTTTCTTCATTATGATTGTCGGAGAAATGTGTTTATCTCCCGTTGGCTTATCGATTACTACAAAATTAGCACCGAAAGCTTTCGAAGCTCAAACCGTTGCTATTTGGTTATTAGCAGATGCCGCTTCACAAGCCATTAACGCTCAAATTGCTCGTTTCTATACACCTGGAACAGAGTCAGCATATTTTGGGATTGTCGGACTTGTAGCTGTCGTTGCCGGGATTCTCTTATTCATTGTGAAAAAACCAATCCAAAACTTAATGGGTGACGTCCGTTAAACCGTCAAAAAGTTGCCTTTCTCTTTTTTGAAAGGCAACTTTTTTATACAGCGTTTTGATAACGTTTTCATCAAGTGGTATACTAAATAGAAGGAGGACGAGGACATGCGTTACTTAATTGGCGGTATTTTTTTATTGATTAGTATCTGGCAATTCATTGTTACTGGACGGACATTTTCCTACTTAAAGAAAGAGGGCGGCAAAAGAACCTCACCATTTATTCTGTTAGGACTATGGAGTAGCTTAGTGTTTGCTATTATTTCATTTGCTGTGGCGATTGCTTCTTTCTTTTATGTGAGTTTTTAGTAGAAGGCTAGCCATAAGTAAAAGGAGCGAGATTGCTAGTCTCGCTCCTTTACTTATTTTTTATGGTTGTTTTCCAATATAAGCTAAAATTCCACCATCGACATATAAGATATGTCCGTTAACAAAGTCAGAAGCGTTAGATGCTAAGAAAACTGCTGGGCCAGCTAAGTCTGCTGGTGTGCCCCAACGATTAGCAGGTGTTCGTCCCAAGATGAATTCGTTAAATGGATGCCCTGGTTCTCTTAATGGCGCCGTCTGTGGCGTTTCAATGTAGCCAGGTCCAATCCCATTACATTGAATATTATATTGTCCATATTCAGAAGCAATATTTTTCGTTAACATTTTTAGTCCGCCTTTTGCTGCCGCGTACGCACTAACTGTTTCACGACCTAGTTCACTCATCATTGAACAGATATTGATAATTTTGCCATGACCCTTTTCAATCATATCTGGAATAACCGCTTTTGCCATAATAAATGGCGCATTCAAGTCAACATCAATCACTTGACGGAACTCTTCTGCTGACATCTCCACCATTGGAATTCGTTTAATAATTCCCGCATTATTGACTAAAATATCAATAGAGCCGACTTCTTCTTTAATCTGAGCAACCATCGCTTGAACTTGCTCTTCATCAGTGACATCACACACATAACCACGTGCTTCAATCCCTGCGGCCCGATAATTTTCCAAACCTTGTTCAACTGATTCAGGAGATAAGTTATTAAAAACAATTGTTGCTCCTGCTTCAGCTAGGGATTTCGCAATCTCAAAGCCAATCCCATAAACAGCACCTGTAATTAACGCTACTTTTCCATCTAATTGAAAATCATTCATTTTAAATTCCATGTTTTCTCCTCTTTCTTTGGTTTATTTTAATTGATCCATTGCAACCATATCCATGTCTGTGTACGTAATGTTTTCTCCGCACATGGCCCAAATAAAGGAATAATTACTTGTACCAACCCCAGAATGAATTGACCAGCTTGGTGAAATGGCTGCTTGTTCATTACTCATTACTAAATGTTTCGTTTCGTCTGGTTTACCCATCATGTGGAAAATCCGCGTATCTTCTTCCATATCAAAATAAACATACGCTTCCATACGACGTTCATGTGTATGACAAGGCATTGTATTCCAAGCGCTACCTGGTTCTAAAATGGTGTAGCCCATTTGTAACTGGCAACTTTCACAAACGTTCGGATGAATGTATTGGTAAATTTTACGTTGGTTCAATGTTAATGGATCACCCGTTTCCATTGGGGTAATTTCATCAATACTAATTTTTACGTTGGGATATTTATGATGTGCTGGGACACAACTAATGTAAAATTTCGCTGGATCATCAGGGTTTTCTGAAGAAAAACGAACATGTTTTGTTTCTTTCCCAATATAATAGCCATCTTGTTTTTTCATTGTTTCTTTGGCGCCATCAATTTCAATAAAGCCTGGTCCCCCAATATTAATAACCCCTAGTTCACGGCGTTCTAAGAAATAGTCAACCCCTAATTCTTTGTCCAAAATAATTTCTAATTCTTCTGTGGTCGGTGTCACACCACCAAAAATCATCCGATCATTATGTGTGTAGGTTAAGCTGATTGCACCTGGAATAAAAACTTTCTCTACTAAAAATTCATCTCTCAATTGTTCTGTTGAATAGTGACGGATATCCGCCGGACTATGTGTATAACGTGTTTCCATATTTTGCATAACTAAAATCTCCTATCTATTTATTTTTCCTGAGCCCGTTGCCAAAAAAGCAAGGACTTCTTTTTGACTAAATTGATTACAATCACCATGGACAGTATGTTTTAACGCACTAGCCGCTGTCGCAAAATCAATACAGGTTTGTGGATCATAGGCAGCTAATAAACCATGTAAAACCCCACCAGCAAACGCATCACCGGCACCGACACGGTCAACAATCGGTTGTAATCGATGACATTTGGACGTATAATACGCACCTTTGTACCATAGCGTTCCGATTAATTCATTATCTGTCGCTGAATGAACTTGACGTTTGGTTGAATAAAATACTTGAATGTTGGGATAACGTTCTTGCATTTTCCGGTAGTACCACGTTAATGCGTCTTCAAGTTCTTCCTCTGGTTCTGGAATCTCCAATAAATAACGAGCATCTAATACCCCAGCTGAACAAATATCAACAAATGGAAGAATGGCCTTCAATGCCACGCTCGCTTCTTTCTGGGACCAAAGTTTCCCTCGATAATTAATGTCAAAACTTACTTGGCACCCTGCTTGCTTCGCTGCTTTAACTAGCGCAACCGTCATACTTTGCCAATTTTTTGATAACGCCGCTGTAATCCCTGAAATATGAAAGATCTCTACTCCTGAAAACAGCTCATGTAAGTCCCATTCCATTTCTTCGATTTGAGCAAAGCTTGAATAGGCGCGATCATAGACAACACTGGCTGCTCGTTCTCCTGTACCAGTTTCCAAGTAATACGTTCCTAGACGTGTTCCGCCAGTTCGTACAAATTCCGTTGAAACCCCATAACGACTTAAATGCTTTTTGGCGGCTTCTCCTAATGAATTATCGGGAACTTTACTAGCAAAAGTCACTTGGTGGCCATAGTTCGCTAACGAAATCGCTACATTCGCTTCACCACCGCCGTAATGTACAGCGAAATTTTCTGTTTGTGCTACGCGTATTCCGACAGGCGTGGACAAACGCAACATGATTTCTCCCAATGTTACGACTTTCCCCATGTGCCTACACCCCTTTGATTGCTTGGAATTTTTCCATATAGGCTTGGGCAACCTCACGAACTTTTTCAAAATCCCCAGTTGCTGCTGGCGCTAACAGATTACCGCCAACACCGACGGCCGTCACACCAGCAGCGAACCACTCGGCCATATTTTCCAAACTGACACCACCCGTTGGCATAATATTTAACTGAGGCAATGGCGCTTTAAATGCCGAAATAACACTCGGTCCATAAACACTTCCCGGAAATAGTTTAATAATATCTGCTCCGCTTTTCAGTGCTTCTTTCATTTCTGTGATGGTCATACAGCCTGGCAAATAGGGAACTTGATATAAATTGCAAATTTTAGCGGTTTCTTCATCGAAGCTTGGACTCACAATATATTCAGCCCCTGCTACAATAGCTAAACGAGCAGTCGTAGCATCCAAAACTGTCCCCGCACCAATGACTACGTCAGGATTCTCTTGGTATAACGCAACTAATTCCTGAATCACTTCTGTTGCTTGAGGAACAGTAAAGGTTAACTCAATCCCCCGCATACCGCCTGCTACAATGGCTTGACTAGCTTTTAGTGCTTCCTCTTTTGTCTTTCCGCGAACCACAGCAATTACGCCAGCATTTTCTAATTTTTGTAAAATTGATACTCGCTTCAACAGACTCCCTCATTTCTTATTTAGAAATATATATTTATTATAAAGAAATTCACAACTTCATTATACAGATAAAAAAAGAAAATGCAAACGTTTTTACAAAAATAAAAAAAGAAAGACAAACAAAAATCCCAATCGACTTTTGTTTGTCTTTCTTTTTCTACTATAATTTCGCTTCAATCGCTGCTTTTGTTGCCAAAAGGGCTTGATTAATCGTCGTTTTATTTTCCTCTGTCAAACGATATTTCGGCATGCTTACACTAAAAGCACCCGCAATTTCGCCATCTTTCATTAAAGATACTCCGCTACAGAAAATATCTTGTTCAATTTCTTCATCATCGTAAGCAACCCCCGTTTGTTGCACTTGTTTTAATTCTTTTTTCAAACGCAAGGGATTGGTAATCGTATTTTCGGTATAGGGAATTAATGTCTGCGTGTCTAAATATTGTTGCACTTGTTCTTCCGAAAATTCTGCTAAAACGGCTTTACCCATGGCCGAATTATACAAAGGTCGAGTAATTCCCACTTTCGAGGACATGCGAATCGTTTGATTTTTCGGTTCTAATTTATTGATATACAGAATTTCATTATTATTTAAAATCCCTAAATGAATGGTTTCATCGACCGTATTTTGAAGGTTTTCTAAATAAGGTACCGCAATTTCAGCTAAATCGATTTGCTCCACACTTTGATTCGCATAGCGAATCAATTTTGTTCCTAAGCGGTACGTTTTGTTCGTGTCTTTTTGAACATAGCCAATTAATGTTAAGGTTTCTAAAATTTTGATTGCCGTTGATGCCGTCATTTCGGTATTCTTTGCAATTTCCTGTAAGGTTTGATCGGGTTGTAAACTTAGACAGTCCATGATTTTAGCCGCTTTTAACAAGACTGTTCCGTAAGGTTTTGTTTCTTTCATCGAAACCCTCCTTTTCCATATAAGAAATTATATAGAAAAATAAAGAAATTGCAAGAAAAAAAGAACTCGAAGATTCATTCAGTAACGTTTTACTTTCACTTCCGGTCTTTCTCCCAGTCCTATTTCATTCTTATTTTCTTTTCTTTAACTCATCAGAAACATCTGCATCCTTAGGAATTAAAAGATACTCACTGACTTCTGTGGTTTCATTAAATACGACATATAATTTTTGTTCTTCATCGAAATCGCCCAAATCAATCGCTACGTAATTGGGACAAACTTCTGAGATACCATGAAACATTTGACTAAAGATTTTTTTCGTCATCCCCACATTACGATGCTGCTCTTCTGCTTTTTCCACCGCACTTTGTAACGTATATCCTTCATCTAAAAAACGCTTGATCCAATGCACTTTGACGACTGTATGTAACCGATATTTCCGTGGACCGTTTGCGTCTTTCGCAATGGAAGAAATATACCCTTTTTCTTCCCAATAACGAAGTTGACGTGGCGAAACTTCAGCAATTTCACTTAGTTCACTAATTCCTATCAACAAATTTTCTTCATTTAACAAACGCTGAATCATTTTTGACCACATTAGTTTAACTTCCTTTCCCTTATCCTTTCCTTAATTGTAGTTTTTTTTACACCTTTGTCAAGTAAGTTGACAAAGATTCTAATTAGTTGTAAAGTAGTTAATGCAATTTAATTTGAAACTTACAGAAAAAGGAGCGATATATGTGACTTCACAACAACCTGTGGATATTCACGGAAAACCTTATAACCGGTCGTTACTAGTCGGCGTTTTACTAATCGGAACATTTTGTACGATTTTAAACCAAACGCTTTTAACGACGGCCTTACCTACATTAATGAAAGAATTTGATATCTCAGCTTCAAGTGTACAGTGGCTAACCACTGGATTCCTACTTGTGAACGGCATTATGATTCCCATCAGTGCTTGGTTGATTAACAAATTCAGTTCAAAAAAATTATACATAACAGCGATGTCAACGTTCTTAATCGGAACCATCATCTGTTTTGTAGCGCAAGACTTCGGCATGTTATTGACTGGACGTCTTGTTCAAGCCGCAGGGGTCGGTGTATCTATGCCTCTTTTACAAACAATTATGCTTTCAATTTTCCCGCCTGAAAAACGTGGCGCTGCCATGGGCACAACGGGAATTGTTATCGGATTAGCACCCGCTTTAGGTCCAACATTGTCTGGTTGGATTATTGATTCTTATACATGGCGTGACCTTTTTGGGATGGTCATTCCAATTGTCGTTTTAGTCCTAATTTTAGCTTCATTTTTAATGAAAAATGTCATCCAATTATCTAATCCAAGTATCGATGTCTTATCGGTCATTCTTTCTACTCTCGGCTTTGGTAGCTTACTTTACGGTTTCTCAAGCGTTGGTGATAAGGGTTGGGGTAGCCCACAAGTCTATGGATTCTTAATTGTTGGTGCGATTGTTTTATGTCTTTTTACATATCGACAATTGCATTTAGAACAACCTTTCTTAGAATTACGCGTTTTTAAATCAAAAGTCTTTACTGTCGCAGCCATTTTATCTGGCGTAACCAACATGGCAATGATTGGTGCCGAAATGGTTTTACCTTTGTATATCCAAAATATTCGTGGCGAATCTGCCTTCCATTCAGGGTTAATGCTTTTACCAGGAGCGTTAGTCATGGGACTTATGATGCCAGTAACTGGTCGCATTTTTGATAAAATTGGTGCCCGTCGTCTTGCGATTACTGGGATGTTTATTTTAACAGCTGCAACGTTACCGTTTGCTTTCTTAACAAAAGCAACACCTATTATTTATATCATTGTCCTATATGCGATTCGGATGTTTGGTATTTCGATGGTCATGATGCCTGTGACAACTTCTGGCATGAATGCTTTACCAATGAATTTATTAAGTCACGGAACTGCTGTAAACAACACCTTCCGACAAGTAGCTAGCTCAATTGGAACAGCTGTTTTGATTAGTGTTTTAACAAATGTTACCAAAGACGGCTTACCTGCATCAGACTTATTAAAAACAGCCCCACTCGCTTATCGCGATCAAGCAACAAACGCAACATTAAACGGCTATCACGCAGCCTTCTTCGTGGCAACAATCTTTGGCGTTCTCGGCTTGGCGATTACTTTCTTCTTAAATAAAAAAGAAGCGATGCCGGTTAAGGAAGTAGGTGCAATGAAATAATGATTATTTTTCTTTTAATCCTTTGCGTGTTAGGCTTTGCCTATACGAATGTATTTGGCCGAAAAGTCTGGCATAAATTCTGTATGGTTATTTTTGGTTTAGGCTTCTTAGCTTCGTTAAGTCTTATCGTTTTAAACGATAAAGATCATTTTGGTATGACCGAAGTTACTCAGGACAAAACGTTTGAACTAAAAAGCAGTAGCGCAAGCAAAGATGGCCCCAACATGTTATTGTACCAGCCGTTGGGCGATGGTTCCGAAAAAGTTTATTTATATAACACGCCAGATAAAAAGAAACTACAAAAAACAGGAACGGAAAACGTCACAAACACAGTTCAAAAAGATGCTCAAAAAGCCACATTAGTCCAAAAAACGACGAAATGGTCCTATCAAGAGTCTTGGGCCAAAACACTATTTGGCCTTGCTGACAACGATAACCAATTTGCAAAACAAGAAAACACCTTCAACGTTGCTAGTGACTGGCTAGTTTTAAGTGCTGATCAAGCCAAAAAATTAGGCGAATATATGGAACAACATGCCGCTGATATCAAAAAAGAAGGGACTGAAACAGTTGGCAAAAAAATGATGGCCGCTATGATGGCGAATCCATCAATGTCCCAAGAAGAACAAGCAAAACTCACCGAACAATATACCAAAGAGTTTCAACAAGAATTGATTCAGAAAATTCTTAGTGACATGAAATAAAAAGAAGGACTGCCTGAGAAACTTATCAGGCGGTCCTTCTTTTTTAATGATTAACCCAAATATAAATACCTTGTTCTTCTTTTTCAAGAACTTTTGTTTCCGAAAGCAAATTTCCTGTCACCAAATCATATCTGAGAAGCGTCTGACCAGCTAAAACCAACAACTGATTATCTTTCGTTGTATTTACACTATAGATCATAGATTCTTCTAATTCTTCCGTCTTTAACTGTCCATTAATATTTAAAAAATAACTTTCTTCCGTAGCAAGATTAACAATTGACAGCCCCACTTTCCCTAATTCATTTGGCTCGTGATCAATAATCAAATATTCGGACGTTCTACTTTTGTAAATTAGGTTAGGAAAATTCTCTGTCAATTGAATAAAACGTTGATTTTTAGCATCTAAACCCATTTGCATAATTCGATTATCTGGCACATTTTCATAACTTACTCGGTTTCTATGAGCCGTTATCGGCAAGTAAATTTGATTATTTACAATCACAGAAGAAGTAAAACCATAAACATACTCTGGGTTTGTATCTAAAAATATTTCGTCTGTTAATGTCAAATTTTCCCCTTCTTTAAAAATGAACAACGTATTCTCATAAAGTTGTTTTTCTTTGGCTTCCTGACTAGCGACGACATATAGCTTATTTTGTGTTCCTGAAAATTGCGTAACTGGTGTTGTAGATTCATTAAACACGTATGAACTAACTGGATTCCCTTCAGTATCGAAAGAATATAAACGCTCTGCTTGAACAGTATAAAAATAGTTGGAGCTATAACCAGTACCAGTATAAGGATATTTTTCTGTCTTCCTTTTCAAAAGTTCTCCTTTAAAAAAATCAACACTCACTATAAATTCATCCTTAGTGCTGCTCAAAAGATCACCTGTTGAAAATAGTAAATAATGGGATTGTAATCTTCCTTTTGAAAACCCTGTTGGGACAATCTCTGGTAGATCCACACGACTTCGCTTATGTTTTTTGATGTCATTTTCAGAAAACATGAATGAATAAATCGCTTGGGTTGATAATACATAAAAATCTGTTTCTTCTTGCACAACAAAAGATTGCTTTTTTTCTTCTATCAATTTGTCTTTTACAACAAATAACATTATTCCAATACAAATCAAACTAAGAAATCCTGCTACTATTTTTTTCATATTTTCGTTGTATTTCTATATGTAATTGGCGCCTGAACTTTTTTAAACAATTGTCTTATACTCACTATATTATTCCCTAGACAGCTTTGATACCTTTCTTCTACAGTCCATTCTACATAACCAACCAACAACAGTCTAACCGTTTTTTTCATTTTCTCTCCTCCTATTAAAACAATATGCTTCCATTGTGACCATGCACAACAAAAGCATATCATTCAATCTTTTAACAAACAATCTAATTTCAGATTATTTGAACTGTTTAGAAAAAACCAAAAATATATCTTTTTAATTATAAATCGCTTTAATCGGATCCATCCTCGAGGCACCAATTGCTGGAATAATCCCGAAAAAGATACCTGTGAAGACCGAAACCAATGTTGAAATAGCAAAGATGGACGGCGTAATAATTGGCGTAATCGAAATATACCCACCGACCACAGTTGCCAATAAATAGCCGCAGCCGACACCAATCAAACCACCAATCAATGTGATAAACGCTGCTTCCATTAAAAATTGGAATAAAATGACTCGTGGTTTAGCACCAATGGCCCGACGAATCCCGATTTCTCGTTTCCGTTCCGTGACAGACACATACATGATGTTCATGACGCCAATTCCCCCGACTAATAGGGAGATTGCAGTAATTGCCATCAGAAACATTGTCATACCCGTGACCATTTCTTCCATTTGTTGTTGGAGTTGTTGGTCTTGATCATTTTCTTTAAACGTTCCTTTCACTTCAGGATGATTTTCACTTAAAATGGTGATTGCCTGTCCTAAAATTGCTTCTCGGTCCGCTCCCTCACGAACCTTAATATTGATGCCGCTAATTGCTTTTGTTTTCGCTAATTTATTGTATGATTCTCGAGAAACAAAACTGCTCATAGCAGTTGCCCAATCATCGTTCATACCCAAACTATCTAAATCTTTTGGTGCTAAAATACCAATCACCTTGTACATATAACCACCAATTGAAACAGCTTTTCCAATGAGTTGGCTAGGATCATCAAGCCGAATTTGCGCTTCAAAGATATCATGATTTAAGACAATTGCATCTGTATTTGCATCGCTCGGTTGAAAATCACGACCATATAAAATATCATTCTGCCCTTTAGTCGACGTAATGGATAAATTCGCTTGCGCCCCAAAATAATCCATTGGTACAAACAAATTGTCTCCGCCCCCCATCATTGATTCACCATATTGAGGATAAATACTTTCAATTCCTTGAATGTCTTGTAATTTTTTCAAGTCCACTCGGCTAAACGTATAATCTGGTTCTTCATAGGACATAAAATTGTCACTGCTACCATCCGACATTGTATAATGAATCTTCAAAACATCCGCGTTCACTGCACTGGATGCCTTCACAACTTGACGCTTCATCCCTTCACCTAGCGCAGAAATCGTTACGACTGATGTAATCCCAATAATAATCCCGACCATCGTTAAAAATACCCGCAACTTATGCGCCTTTAAGCTTAAAAAAGTACTAACAAATAAATTAGCAATCATCTAATCACCTCTTCTTCCAAAAAGCGACCATCTTTCATATGAATCACTCGTGAGGCATATTTTTTCATATCTTCATCATGTGTCACCATGACAATTGTTTTGCCCTGTTCATTCAATTCTTTCAATAATTCCATGATTTCTGTACCCGTTTCACTATCCAATGCCCCAGTCGGTTCATCAGCCATAATCAATAATGGATCATTCACCAAGGAACGAGCAATGGCTACTCTTTGTTGCTGTCCTCCAGAAAGTTCAGTAACTTTTGATTTGGCTTTTGTTTCCAAACCGACAATTTTTAGGTATTTTTCAGCAATCGCTTTTTTCTCAGCACGGCTTTTTTTCCCTTCATAAACACAGGGCAATTGAACATTTTGACTAACATTTAAGGAATTAATCAAGAAAAATTGTTGAAAAATAAACCCTAGATATTCATTGCGAAAGGCTGATTTTTTATTTTCAGACAATTTTGAAACATCTGTTCCTGAGAAATGATAACTTCCGTCTGTTAAGCGATCCAAGAAACCGATAATGTTCATCAGTGTTGTCTTACCGCTGCCGGACTTCCCCATGATTAAAATGAACTCTCCTTGATGGATGGTCAAGTTCAATTCTTTTAAAACATGTAGTTTTTCCTTACCTACTGGATAGAACTTGTTAATGTCCCGCAATTCAATGAGGGGTTGATTTGTATTGTTTACTTCCACCATCAAGCCCTCCTATTTCGACGCATCTGTCATTGATTCGTTGGTTGCTGATTCATCAGAAGCAATCGCTGCATCTGATTCAACAATATCACCGACTTTTACTGGTTTTTTTGAAGAAATAACCACTCGGTCGGCTGATTCTAAGCCAGATTCAATCGCCATTTTGTCGCCATTTTCTTGCCCGACTTGGACATCACGACGAATGATGGTTCCAAAATCATTCACTAAAACGTAGGCCTGTTCACCCTCTTTTTGAATCGCTTTTTTCGGTAACTCAATCGCCCCTAAATCGCCTAAATCAATGGTTGCTTGCATATGGTAACCATTTTTGACTTTGTCTAAATTGGCCAACGCAATTTTGACGCTATAACTAGACATCGTCGTGCCGCCCTCTGGATTGCCACTCGCGGCATCGCTGTTGCCTTCAGGAGGATTATCATCGATGTAAGAAATTGAGCCATCCACAACCACATTGTTGGAAACAGAAGTTAGTTTAGCTTTTTGCCCAACACTAATTTTAGTCAAGTCCTTTTCATTCACTTTTCCAGCTAAATAAAGATCTTCTGAAGTTAACCGTAAAATCGGTGAATTGGCATCTTTTACTTCTGGAATTGATACGCGACCTTTGAAATTAGCCTTTGTGGAAATATATTGCTTCGCTCCTAAATCCGCTAAGGTTTCATTGGTAAAGGTAATCTCTTCATCTACCGCATCGACTTCTGTTTGATATTGTTCATTTAAATCATCACCAGACATCGTGCGGTCTTCTTCTTTAGTTTTATTAAATTTATCAATGGCCCGATTCCACTTATTATAGATATTCGCCCGCTTCGTTTCTAATTTGGCTAAGCTATTTTGTTGTGCCTCAATTTCTTTTGTTACCGCCTCATCTTCATAAGTAAATAATTCTGTGCCTGCATCTACGACATCGCCGTTTTTCACCTTAATCTCTGGATCCTTTGTTATTTTTTGATCACGCGCAAAGGCTTCCATTTGTTCCGGTTGGATGACACCGTTAATATAAATTTGTTGCAAGTCGGGAACGTCAAAATAGTCAATTCCCCAGTCATCTTTAGGCGCTTGCTTGACAGCTACTTGTTGTGCATTTTTATTTAACGCATTCACAGTTACGATGCCCCCAACCGCAATTACCGCAACTGCCCCCAATATAATTATCGTTTTCTTCTTCATTTTCTTCGTTTCATCTCCTCATTCTGTCTATTTTCCCCAACAAACTAAATTGCTCGGTCGTTCACTTATAACTATTTAACCATGCTTGAATTCAAGAAACAAGGGCATTTCTCTAGGCCTTTAGTCTGATTTATTTCATTTTTGTTCATTTTTTTATTTATTTCACGACAATAAATAACCATTGTTGGGTCTTTGTGTTTCAACAATCTAAAAAGGTTATTTTTATGTTATTTATAACTAAACTATGCGCAATCGAGATTTTTTGCTTCTTTTTTTATTTAAGGTACACTAGAAGAAACAATTGAAAGTGAGGGCTTGCCATGAAAGTCATTATTTTTGGCGGTAGCGGTTTTTTAGGTCAACAAATCGCGAAAATTTTAGTCCAACGCCAACATCAAGTCATCAGTGTTTCACGTCATGGAAAGCCTACCACGCTCTCCGCATCTTGGAGCCACCAAGTGCAGTGGGTATGCTCCGATGTTACTCGTGACACGAATTGGCAAGAACAAGTCCAGCGTGCTGACTGGGTCATTGATACAGTAGGTATTTTATTTGAAAATCCACGAAAAAAGAAAACCTATCAACGGCTAATTCTGACGCCCGTGAAAAAAATCAGCTCTTTTTTAGCACAACAAAAAAAGCCAGCTAAGTTTTTATTTATTTCAGCCAATACTGTTCCTTTCCCTTTGAGAAAATATATGGAGGCCAAATTGGCAGCGGAGGAACTAATCCACCAAGAAGTCGCCGAAGCAGTGATTTTTTATCCTAGTTTACTCGTAGGTCAAGAACGTACCGGCACCATACTTTTTAGTAAATGTATTTATTTTTTTAAGAAAATCCCCTTTTTAAAGAACTTATTTATTGGCTATGATCCCGTGCCTGTGGCAGAAATGGCACAAGAAATTGTTCACGTTTTAGAAGGCGGCAATTCTATTTACACACATAGAAGGACCCGTTAACAAGTTATCTCCCAATCGTCTCTGTCTAGAGGCGGTTTTTTTGTGTTACAATACAACTGTTCGAAGGAGAGAAGAAGCATGAAAAAAATTGCCATTATTGGCGGCGGCATTATCGGAATGACGTTAGCTAATTATTTAGATCCACAAAAATTTGACATTACCGTTTATGATGAAGGGATCGGCCAAGCGACTAAAGCGAGCGCTGGGATTATTTCCCCTTGGCTATCCAAACGTCGGAATAAGAAATGGTACCAATTAGCGCGAGAGGGCGCTGCCCTATTTCCAAAGCTAGTCAAAGATTTTCAGCTGACGGAGGATATTTATCGTCAATCAGGGACAGTCATTTTGCGTCCGGCAGCTGCTTTGGCAGACTTAGCCCATTTGGCAGAAGAGCGTAAGCAAACTGCACCCGAAATTGGAGAAATCACGATGTTGTCAGCGGTTCAAACAGCGAAGTTCTTACCGCTACTTAAGGAAACTCCCTCACTTTTTATTTCTGGCGGCGGTCGCCTAGATGGACCAGCTTATCTAAACCATCTTCAGAAACGCGCCGAAGCTAAAGGGGTCACTTTTTGCTCACAACGGGCGCACTTTCGACAACTGAATCAAGGGTGGGAAATTGTCACAAATTCAGAAAAAAAGAGCGTTGATTTTCTCGCTTTAACACCTGGTCCTCATTTAAAGGAATTACTAGCTACTTTAAATTTATCTGTGGACATTCGTCCCCAAAAAGGACAATTATTAGTTTTCGAGACCCCTTTTACAAACAGTCAGCAATGGCCTGTTGCTATGTTAGATGGCGAAGCCGATTTAATTCCTTTTAATCAAGGAAAAATTTTATTAGGTGCCACCCACGAAAATGAACAAGCCTGGGATTTAGAAGAGACTGTTAGCGCTTTTCAACAACTAACTTCTGGGACTGCGCCATTTCTAAAAGAAGCAGAGCAGCTTTTTAAGCAACCCATGCATTACCGCGTCGGTACACGTGCTTATACATCTGATTTCGCTCCGTTTTTTGGTCCTTTGCCAGAAATGCCCCACCTTGTGGTTGCTAGCGGACTTGGTTCATCAGGACTCACTACTGGCCCATTCATTGGTTACCAATTAGCTGAATACTTCAATACAGGTGCCTTCAAAGGAGAGCTTTATCAAAAACCACTTAGTCAATATGTAAAAAAAAACCCTCACTTTAATCAGTGAGCGGTTGTTTTTTTCCCTTTAATTAAGAAATGTGAAGTATCTTGGTAGAAGGATTTTGTTATTATGCTACTTGTGGTCGCGCATAGCGTTCTACGTTTTGTTTAATATTTTTAACCGTTTCTGGATCTTCAATGCCTGTTACTTCAGCGATCACTGTATCAACACTTTCTTGGTCAAGCATTTCCTGTAATTGACGGCTTTGTTCATCTTCTGGATCATGATAATTAAAGACAATACCAATCATTGCTAATAAATGCGGCGACACTAGATTGCGTTCCTGTAATTCACGGATTGGTCGAATAAACCGTTCTTGCGCACCTAATTTTCTGATTGGTGTCCGTGCTACACGTGTAATAGCATCTGAAATATATTTATTTTGGAAACGTTGAATAATTTTTTCAATATAGGCTGCATGTTCTTGTTCATCAAAATTCCATTTAGCCACTAAAAGTTTACCAGTTTCCTGCAAAACTGATTTGAGTTGTGCTACCACTAAGGCGTCCTGCATCGCTTCGTCAATGGTTTGATAGCCTAACAACGCCCCTGTATAGGCAACTGTAGCATGGCCAGTGTTTACACTAAATAATTTTCGTTCAATATACGGCTCTAAATCAGCAACGTAATGAACCCCTTCTAACTGAATCTCTTTGGCTTTTCGGTTGGTATCATCAATGACCCATTCACAAAAAGGCTCAACTTGAACAAAAAGTGGATCTTCATGTTTTTGTAATGGAACAATCCGATCAACCGCCGCATCAGGAAAACCAATCCATTGTTCAGCATAAGCTGGGTTTTTCAAATATTTGGCCACTTCTTCTGCTAAAAAGGTTGAACCACCAATCATATTTTCACAAGCGATAATATCCAGCGGCTTTTGACAATTTGCTTCGGCACGTGCATCAATTCCTTGGGCAATTAATTCAGCAATTCTTGGTAAAATATTGGGACCAATCGCCGTCGTGACTAAATCGGCTTCCGCAATTGCTTCTACTACTTTTTCTGGTTCTGCCATGTTATTTAATCCGGTCACATTTTCAACGTTAATTTGTTGATGTGAGGCATCGGCCAATTCAATTGTATAACTTTTACGTTCTTTTAACGCTTGAATGATGGTTTCATTAACATCCACAAACGTAATATGAAACCCGTTTTTAGCTAAAATTTCGCCGATAAAGCCGCGTCCAATATTTCCTGCTCCAAAATGTACTGCGTTCATTCTTATTCTCTCCTTTAAGCAATGGCTAAATTTTCTGTTATTTCTTCTTTACTTAATGCATCGGCAAGTTGCACTACGTTATCCATATCACTACAATAAAGTGCAATTTGTTGGACTAATTGCAAATGTTCTTCACCGACTCCGGCAATCCCAAATAATACGGTAGCAATTTTTTCATCTTCTTCGGTGCCAAAATTAACGCCCTCTGGGACTTGCACTACACAGATTCCTGATTTTTTCACTAATTTTTTGGCTTCTTCTGTTCCATGAGGAATGGCAATAAAATTCCCCATATAAACAGATAGCAATTGGTCTCTTTCAATCATTGCTTCGATATAAGCGGGCTCAACACAGCCTGCCTCGACTAGTTTTTCGCCGCAAAAGCGAATAGCTTCTTCTTTTGTATTAAACTGTTGATTTAATTCAATTGAAATATTCGTAAGATTTTCCATTGTTTTCTTCCTCTCTAGGCACTTTCTTTTAAGAGCGAAACCACTGTTTCATATTTTTGGGGATTAACCATACTTTTTACTGATAAGTGTGTCGCTTTCGGTGCTTTTTTACGGGCTTGTTCCGTTAGTTCAGCTTTTGTGACAATTAAAGCCTGTGTTTGTTGAGTTAATTCATTAATATTAATTTTTCGAATCGGCATTGAAATTTTCTCTTTATCTAAAATTTCTTCTAAGACTTTCATTCCCATCGTTGCTGACCCGACACGGTCATCGTGAACCAAAAGAATTTCATTGACATTTGCTAAATCTCCCTCAATTTCAGAAGCAGGTGTTGCTTTGGAGGCTGTTGGTTGTGCGTCGTTTTTTTCTTTGGTACCTGATAGTTCAGCCACAATTTCATCATAACGTGGTGAGTTCAAGAAATTTTCAACTGCTACAAAGGTTGCATTAGGTGCTTTCTGTTTGGCCCGTTCTTGCAATTCCGCTTGTGTGACAATCAATGTATTTCCCTCATCGGTCAAATTATTAATAGCCCGATTCGTCACAGTTTGTACTAAACCAGCCTCTTGGACCTTTTTCCGTAAGATAGACGCACCCATTGCACTAGAGCCCATCCCAGCATCACAAGCAAAAATAATTTGTTGAATTCCTGACAATGAAGCACTACCATTTGTGACAGTTAATCCTTTTGATGCTGCTTTAGCAGCTTGGGTTTCTTTCACTTTTTGGGCAAATTCATCACTTTCTTCTTTCGCATCTGCTTTTAAAATGACTGCGGATACTGCAAAGGAAACAGCAGTTGCTGCCAAAACACCTAAAATAACTGGTAAGTAAGAACCCATTGGTGTCATTGCTAAAATAGCTATAATGGAGCCTGGGGAAGCGGGCGCACGTAAACCAGCATCTAACGTTTGGAAAACCAAACTACCTGTCGCGCCACCTGCAATAACCGATAAGAATAATAACGGTTTCATCATTACATATGGGAAGTAAATTTCGTGGATACCACCAAGGAAATGAATAATTATTGCTCCCGGCGCAGAAGATTTTGCCGCACCTTTTCCAAAAAACATAAATGCTAATAAGACACCTAACCCAGGACCAGGGTTTGCTTCTAATAGGAAAAGAATTGATTTGCCAGCCGATAAGACTTGTTCTGTCCCTAAGGGTGTTAAAATGCCATGATTAATCGCATTGTTTAAAAAGAGCACTTTTGCCGGTTCAATAAAAATACTCGTTAATGGAATCAAATGAGCATTTAAAATGATTTCCACACCACGTGCCATTGCAGCAGTCAGCGCATCGACAATTGGGCCAATCGCTGAAAAACCAAGTAAAGCTAACGCAAAACCAATTAATCCAGCTGAAAAATTGTTTACTAACATTTCAAAACCAGCTTTAATCCGATGTTGGAAATACTGATCAAATTTCTTAATTGTAAAGCCACCAAGTGGACCCATAATCATGGCACCTAGCATCATCGGAATATCGGTTCCCACAATCACGCCCATTGTCGCAATTGCGCCAACTACGGCACCGCGATCACCTGCAATTACTTTCCCACCAGTGTAGCCAATTAATAATGGAATTAAATAGGTCAACATTGGGCCAACCATCGTGGCAAAGGCTTTATTTGGCAGATATCCATCTGGGATAAATAGCGCTGTCAAAACGCCCCACGCAATCAACGCCCCGATATTGGGCATCACCATGCTAGATAAGGTACTGCCAAGTCTTTGGACTTTTGCTTTAATTGATACTTTATTTTTTTCTGGTACTTGTTCCATGTTTATTCCCCTTCTCTCAAGTAACTTTTCTTGTTGACTAAATTGTATCCGCTTTCCGAATCTGGAAAAAGTCGTACTTTGGCACAAACCATTGTGCCAAAAGTTGAAAGAAAAAAGCACGTGTTCTCTAGTTACGAAAACCAGAAAACACGTGCTTATTCCATTTCTAATAATTTCAATAATAAATGAACAACTTTTTATGCTATACTCAAATTGGCGACTTGCCTCGAAAGGAGGTGCATCACATGTACGAGATTGTCACAAAAATTCTTGTGCCTATTTTTGTCGGGATTGTCCTGAAACTTGTAACCATTTGGTTGGAAAAACAGAACGAGGAATAAACAAGTTGCTTTCAACCGCTGCTGTCTAAACAGCAAAAAAAGACACCCTACTACTGATAGGGTGTCTTTTTAGTGCATCCATGCACGACTTTGTCACAAGTTACCTTAAATTTATCATAGGGCCTATTTTTTGTCAAGGAATCTTCTTATCTTTTTTGTTTAATCTCTTAAATAAAAATATTTTAATTTTTATTATAAAATTATTTCAATAATTATTGAACATTTCAGAATGAATTGATTTTTTTCAGACGTAGCTTTAGGCTTGAGCCAGAATTTTTTGTGCTTCATCTATTGTTCGACAATCACTGAGCCGCTGAATGTTTTCGAGATCTGAACAGAAAAAAGCTAATTCTTGAAGCATGCTTAGTTGCCGTTGACTTTTTAGAGCAACGACAAATAACAAAGTAGCTATTTTTCGATCTGCTTCCGTACCAAAGTTGACCCCATCAGGCACTTGAATAAAGCAAATCCCTTCTTTTAAAACTTGTTCATCTTGTCCTTCCGCATGAGGCAATGCCACAAAGTTACCGATATACACACTGACTTTTTGTTGACGTTGATACATTGCTTTGACATAGTCAGGCGTGACCAACTGATTTTTTAGCAGTAATTCACCAGAAGCTGCAAGTGCTTCCTCCCAACTAGCATACGATTGATTCAACATTATTTGCTCCGCTGTAATTTCAAACATCTCTCAACACCTAGCCTTTCATTTCTTCAATTAATAATGACGAAAGCAACTGATAAACAATGGCTTCATTTCCTGAATGAAAAATTTCTGTATTTAAATCATTCATAATAATCGCACCACTGATTTTCCCTAAAATTTTCCCGATTGTTTCATCAATCGGCATCGGCGCTAGCATGAGTAACATACGTTGTAACTGCATCGGCTTTTTATCCATACCTTCAATCATAAGTGGCTGGGCCAGATTAAAAATACAAAAAACAGGCTGTGTCACTGCTGTACTTGAGGTATGGAATAAGGCCATTTCCGTCTGAGGAATCCCAATAGGCGCTTGCTCGTAACGTTTCATCAATTGCTGACAGACGATTGCACTATCGGTGATTAAATCTGCGGAAAGTTGCGCAAGAGCTTGTTGAACGGTTTCTGCTAAATCCGCTTGATTATTTAAATCTGCTATGAAAAATGTTTCTAATAGTTTACTAATTTCTTCCATGAAAGCGACCACCGTTTCGTAGCTTTCTTCGCCACCTATTTTTTTCACAGGCGCTTTCCTAAGCGAGCGTTTTTCGTGACTGATCCGCTTAAACTCTTCTTTCAATTGGCGGATTTCATCGTCTAAAAGTAACGGTGAGATCAATTTATATTTACCATTGTATCCTGGTAATAACGAAGTGGAAATCACTAAGTCATAGTTTTCCTCAACATTTACCTTGCCTAAATCCGCAATCCGAAAAAAATGAATCTGATTGATAAAAGGAAAGTAGCGCCGTAATCGCATTTCCAGCATACTTGTCGAAGCCAAACCGCTAGGAGAAAAACCTGCAATATCAACTTCCATAATTTTGGGACTCCGTTCTAAAGAATTGGCAAAATGAAGTACCATGTAGGCAATTTCCTCTTCTGATAGATTCTTTTGCGGAAAAATTTGCGGCAACGCTTGGCGTAAAGCCGCAGCTATTTCTTGATATTGGTTCATGATCCGTTCTAAAATGGGATTCGTTAAATCTTCTTCTTGTAAAACCGCCCGCGAAAAAACACCTGATAAATGCGTCAACAACATTTTATACAAATTGGTATCTTCGAAAAAATTAACTTCCGTTTCTTGACTTACTGCTTCAATCAGTTGTTTCACTGCATAAGCTAGCTGAGTGTCAAAATGTTCATCAAAAAAATCTTCATCAAAAGAATTAGAAAAATCACTTAATAAGCTAGCAAAAAAAACAATCTCACTGACAGCGTATAGTTGTTTCGTTTCAGCAGCGACTTTTGAAAAAAGTCGTTTAGAACAATTTAGAAAGGCCTTATTCATCTGCCCAGTATAGGTCTCATCAGCTAAATAAAAACCTGCAGTGACCCGATCCATCGCAATTGTTAACATTAAAATCAAATGTTGTAATTTGCGATCACTTAATGCTGGAAATAAAGTTTCTACTTCTGGCTGAACAATTTTTTGTGCAAATGCTAAATGTTCTGCATGAATAAACTGAAAGAAAAAATGGTCGTTTGTTGTTAATTCGGTAAAATGAAAAAATTGGTACTCATTAATTTCCATACTTAGAATATTCGCCATTAGAAGACGGCGATATTTTTCAGAACCAGTCACTTCATAGCCTTGATTCCGAGAAATCGTCAACGGAATCCGAGCAATCCGTGTTTCTAATTGTTTAATATCGGCATAAAAAGTCGTATTACTAATACAATACGTTTCCAGAAAATAATGCATAGAGACTGGCTCTTTTGTTTGAAGTAATGTCAATAAAATCGCATGTTGCCGCGCCAAAGTAGAAAGTTCCTGTGTCTCTTCTCCTAAAATAGCAGCCTGAATTTCCGTCATCGCTGCTTCATCTGCTTGAATCGAAAAGCGCCCACGAGCTACTTTTTCCAACGTCGCGCCCATCGATGCTAGCGAGGTTTCTAAATTTTCTAATTCACGATATACCGTCCGGCGGCTAACCTTTAACAAATTCATCATGCGGTTTACTGAAACGGGGGTAGGACTATTCACTAATTCCGTTAATAGAACAGTTTCTCTTGTCGTTAAAAACATCTATCAGCTCCTCCTTCCAGCCATTCTTGATACTCTTTCTTATTCAAAAAACTAGTAACTACGTATAAATTTTGTTGCGTTAGATCTAAATGATAGGCTTGCGCCAGTTCACGAGTCACTACGTAGGTTGTCTCCTTGGTAAAAAAGACTGTTTCCAGTGGTTCTTTAGATACTTCAATCGCGACTCCTTGTTTCGCCGCTTGTTGCCGCAATAATTCCATTCCCATTGTTTGCGATCCTCGAACATTCTCGGCATATAAAAAAACAAGCTTCTGTATTTGTTTGGTCGGGTTCGTTCCAGTAGACTCTGAACCAAGTGAAGATTGCTCTTGAGAAGAAGCAGTCAGTTTGGCTAAAACTTGCGGGTAATAGGATTTAATTTCTAAAAAATTTTGAACACTCACCATATCCTTTTCTGGGACGTACTTTTGTGCTAACTGTTTCAATTCTGCTTGAATGACCACTAATGTCTTAGGCTGCCACTTCATCTGATGAACGGACTGGTAAGTCACAGGTATCTCCAAGTCCACAGCTTTTAATTGTCGGCTTAGCAAACTAGCCCCCATGGCACTTGAGCCCATTCCTGCATCACAAACAAATAAAATTTGCTGATAGTTAGGTGTGACTGTTTCCACTTGGTCTTCCTCCTTCTCCTTCATCTTTATCATTGAAACTGGTTCAATTCCTCGTTGACGTTTTAATAACAAGCTTGCTATTGCAAAAGAGCACAGAAAGCTAACAAAAATTCCGCTAAAAACCGCCAGCCTCGCATCAGTCGGGGCATTGGCTAAAATCGCAACCAATGAACCTGGCGAAGCTGGAGCATTTAGCCCCACATTAAATATTTGAAAAACAAGCGTACCACTCATTCCTCCAGCAATTACTGCTAAAAATAAGCGCGGATCCATTAAAACAAACGGAAAATAAATTTCATGAATGCCCCCAATCAGTTGAATCATGGTGGCACCTCCTGCTGTTTTTCGTTGTCCTACAGGCCCAAACAGCAGAAAAGCAACCAAAACGCCCACGCCTGGTCCAGGATTTGTTTCCAATAGAAATAAAATGGACTGACCTGTTTGACTAGCGCCTTCTAAACCTAGAGGCGTTAATAAACCATGGTTAATCGCATTATTAAAAAATAACACTTTTAAGGGCTCTAAGAAAACGTGAACCAATGGTAAAAGATTGGCTTCAATTAACCAAGAAGAAAATTGATACAGCCAAAAACTAGCACTTTCAACAGCAGGAGCTACAACCAGAATACCAAAACAGCAAAGCAGTCCTCCCACAATTCCTGCTAAAAAGTTTTTAGTCAGCATCTCATAGCCTTCTTTAACTTTCGGTAAGAGAATTTGTTCAATTTTGGCGAAAGTATATCCTGCTAAAGGGCCAATAAACATAGCACCAAACAACTGTGGAACATCTGTGGAAACAATCACGCCCACTGTCGCAATAGCAGCAACAACGCCGCCACGTTGTTCCTCGAACATTTTTCCGCCTGTAAAACCAATTAAAATCGGTAAAACAACTCGAATCATTATCGTTTCGACTTCAGAAAGAGCTAGCCGTAGATTCCCGGTCGTATAGCCAGCCACCAAAGACAATAAGCTCCACGCAATAAAAATACTCAAATTTGGCATAATCATCCCACTCAAACGATGACCAAAACGACGTAAATAGGGAGTTACTTTCACAAACTTATGTTTAAAAAAGAGCGAATGCATTTCTTTTTCCTTCATATTCCTTGTCCCTCGCTCTCTATGTAGATAATTAGAATACTTCTATTATATGAAATTTCACAAAAAAATAGTATAGATTTTTGTAAAATAATTCTTTTATACACCTCACAAGAGAATCCGTTTACATTAATAGAAAAAACTTTTATACTAAAAGAAAGAAACTCTTCGGATTGGAGGCCAATTATGGCAATCAAAGCAATTGTAATGGATATTGATGGCACCTTGTTAACTTCAGAAAAAAAGATTTCACCAAAAACGCGACAAGCATTAGTAGCTGCACAAAAACAAGGCCTCTCACTGATTTTGGCTTCTGGCCGCCCGACTAACGGTATGCGGCCCTTAGCAGATGAATTGGAGATGGCTCATTATAATGGACACTTACTTTCCTATAACGGCGCTTGTGTCACCCATCATGGCAGTCAGCAACAACTATTTAACCAGACAATTTCAAAGTCATTGAGTCAACAAATTTTAGAACATTTGAAACAATTTGACGTAATTCCAATGATTAATGATGAAACATTTATGTATGTCAATGATGTTTTTCATAACACCTTACATTTAGAGACTGGTGATTTTAATATTATTGAATATGAATCACGGGGCGGCAACTTTCAATTATGTGAGTGGCATGATTTAGCCGCCAGACTAAACTTTCCCTTGAACAAAATTTTAATTGCTGGTGAACCCGCCTATTTACAAAAATATCATGAGGCCATCTACGCGCCTTTCAAAGAAACCGTCACCGCTGCTTTTTCCGCTCCTTTCTATTTTGAATTTACCGCTAAAAATATTGATAAAGCGCGTTCTTTAGAAAAACTAACCCTACAGTTAGGCATAACTGCTGAAGAAGTAATTGCTTTTGGTGATGGTCACAACGACTATACTATGTTGGAATGGGCCGGCACGGGAATTGCTATGGAAAACGCCGTTGACGAGCTTAAAAGCATCGCAACGGAAGTCACTTTATCCAACGACAATGACGGCATCGCTGTTGCATTAGCCAACTTTCTTTAAGAATGTTGATTGATGTAAGCGTACGCCGTCATTTTTTATTGCCTATTCAAATGTCGTGATTTTTTCTGGTGCTAAACGAACAGATTCATAACCAGTTTCCATGCCCTTACCCACAGATAAAATCATCACTGGGACATAGCGCTCTTGATCTAAACCAAATGTTTCGGCTAATTTTTCCGCTTCAAAACCACCGATTGGATTTGTTTCATATCCGTGAGCTCGGGCCACTAACATAAATTGCATAGCTGCTAAACTCGCATCAATTTTTACGATGTCATTCATTTGTTCTCTGCTTAAACTTTCATAATGGGGAATAATGGCTGCTAATTGTTGGTCCCGCACTTCCTTAGGCATTTTACCACTAGCATAGGCTTGATTGTAAATTTCCTCTCCTCGCTCATGGCAGTTTAGATCACCAAAAATTAAGAGCATTGCAGAAGATGTTTCATTTTGACGCGTATTAAAGCGAATTAAGGGTTTTAATTTTTCTTTGCCTGCTTCACTTTCCACTACGACAAAACGCCATGGCTGCATGTTAACAGAAGAAGGGGCGGTGGTCGCTTCTTGAATCATTGTTAACATTTCTTCATGAGAAATTTTATGGGTTTCATCGTACACCCGAACCGATTTGCGGCCAAAAACAATCTCTGAAAAATCATTCGTTGTATATGTTGTCATTCTATCATACCTCTTTCGTTGTAATGCTTTGATCTAGTTTTGTCAAAAGTTCTTTTAATTGGCGACAGTCGTCCTTTGTAAATGTACTGGGAATAATTTCTGTTACCATTTGTTGCTTGGCTGTACATTGCTGTAGTTCTTGTTGTGCTTTTTCTGTTAAATGCACTAGCACTTCCCGATTATTTTCTGGATTTCGCTGTCGTGTCACATACTGTTTCTCTTCTAAAATTTTCAAATGGCGAGTGACCGCACCACTATCGATTTTTAAGTGTTCTTGAATCTCTGTTTGAAGACACGGCTGACGTTCTTTTAAAATCATCAGCAACTCATAACGAGTCAAACTCAAGCCAACTTGCTCTTCAAAAACTTTGGTAATTTTTTGATCTAATACCTTTAACTGACATAATAATTGGCTGACTTCCCGTAATGATAACGACATAGTTTCCTCCTTAAAAAGATGACTCGTCAACAATTGACTAGTCAACTATAACTGTTTCTTTCTAAAAATGCAACCTTTTTTACAAGAAAAATAGAACAATTGACAGGGAGAAACTACAGTATTCCCCATCAACTGTTCTATTTTAATCAATCTATTTTTCGGTAACAGGTTCTGCTGATAACCGCTTAATTCCTAAACCAGTAAATGCACTGACCATTGAGAAGACAGGCGATAATAAGCTAAAGAAAACAAATGGTAAGTAAGTCAACGTTGGTACGCCAAAGGTCCCCGCTACGAAGCTACCTGCAATCCCCCAAGGAATGAGGTAGTTAATAACCGTCCCACCATCCTCCAAGGTTCTGCCTAAAACAGTCGGATCCAAACCTTCTTTTTTGTAAACTTCTTTAAAGGCATTCCCTGGTAAAATAACCGATAGGAATTGTTCACCAATAAAAATATTTACGCCAATTCCTGTTAATAACGTTGATAAAATCAATTTCGGTGTACTGCTCATTTTCTGCGAAACAACTTCCATGACCGCAGAAATCAATCCTAATTCCATTAATAAGCCACCTAGAGACAACGTTAGAATAATAAGTGCCACAGTCGGCATCATACTCATAATCCCGCCACGACTTAATAATTGATCAATTTGTGCGTTCCCCGTTTGAGAAACAAACCCATTTTCCAACGTGTTTCCTAATGCCTGCAACGATACTTTCGGATTTTGAATAATAATCATAATTACTGCCACAATAATGTTTAACAAAATCGTGATAATCGCTGGAATTTTGCGCCAGGCACAGATTAACATTAAGGCTAATGGTAACAATGACCAAATGGAAATGGTAAAGTGGTCTTCCAATACTTGAATAACTTGAACTACTTCTGTCAGACTTGTATTCGCGTACGTTTGCCCTAAAATCATAAACAAGATTAAAGAGACGATAAATGCTGGTACAGTCGACCACATCAAGTTTTTTATATGTTTAAACAAATCCGCTTCAACAATCGCTGCGGCTAAGTTTGTTGATTCTGATAAAGGCGACATTTTATCACCAAAGACTGAACCAGAAACAATCGCCCCCACAACTAAAGCAGGGTTTAATCCTAAGGTACTGCCAATACCGAAAAAGGCAATTCCAATTGTTGACATCACTGTAAAAGCACTACCTACTGCACTGCCGACAATCGCACAGACAATAAAAACTGACGGCACAAACCATTTAACACTAATCATTTTAAAACCAAAAACCATAATCGTTGGAATAATTCCTGCTTGAATCCAAACGGCAATCAATGCCCCCACTAAAATAAAAATAAAAATTGGAATAATCCCTGGCTTCAAGCCATCAACAATCCCTTTATGCATTTGATCAAATGGTACTTTACGAAACATTGCGTAGCCTAAAATCAATGCAATCACAAACAAAATAGTAATATTTGGCGATATCTTTAAGCCAATTACTCCTGTTGCAATAGCTGCCACAATAATTAATAACACGATACTTGCTTCTCGAACACTCACGGTCTTCTTTTTCTGTTTTTCTTTCATTTCGTTACTCTCCTCTAATCTTTTTTCTGAATACTCTGACATTAAAGGATCTTATGATAACGAATAACCCCTCCACAACTCATTGAAAACGCCTCCTAAAGCTACATAAAAAGAGAGATTCATCCTTAAAGAATAAGGACGAATCTCTCCGCGGTACCACCTTAATTAGAAGCTTACTTGCTTCTCGCTTATGTATTATGTAATTGTTACTACTTATTAGTGTAATTCACAAATAGACTTGATCGATTCGCAGCAACCATCGACTTTCTGAACAAAACATCTATTTCCTACTGGGCTAATAATTTATGAATCTCAATATACCAAGAAGAAACCGACTTGTCAACGAAAATAGTATAAAAAATTTTTTCACACGCCAACAAAAATTACTTTTTCTTTTTGTAAAAATAGAAAAGCGCCTCCGTTCTCACGAAAGCGCCTGTTAATTAATGGGTTGTGCCACCTTGTAGGTGAATATCTTCTTGCGTTTTTACTGCTGCTTCAATCATATAGAACAAAGAATCTGTGATTGCTTCTAATGACATAGAAGCAAACGTTGGTTTATCAATTGTTTGTTCTGGTAGGAACGGAACATGAATAAATCCGCCACGAATAGTTGGATATTTAGTGTTAATTAAGTGTAGTAAGTGATACATAATATCATTACATACAAAAGTTCCTGCTGTATAAGAAATCGCTGCAGGTAATTGATGGTCATGACAATTTTTTACCATCGCTTTAATCGGTAAATTTGTAAAATAGGCTGTTGCTCCATCTTCAACCAACGGCACATCGCTTGGTTGTTGTCCTGCATTATCCGGGATACGCGCTTCCGCTAAATTAATCGCCACTTTTTCAACAGTGACTGTTTGGCGGCCGCCTGCTTGTCCAACACAAATCACCATATCTGGTTGATGGGTTTCAATTGCTTCCGCCACTTTTTCACCACTAGTGCCAAAAACAGTTGGCACCTCCACTTTAATAATTTCAGCTCCTGCAATTTCAGCAGGTAATTTTTTGACTGCTTCAAAGGCAGGATTGATTGCTTCTCCTCCAAATGGATCAAAGCCAGTAACGACAACTTTCATTTCGATCATCCTTTCTTATTTGAATAGAATCATATAAACAATTTGGAAAATTAACATGAAAAGTGCAATCGGCAATTGATTTTTAATGACGCCGTACTTATCTTTCATTTCCAACATGGCTACAGGTACGATATTAAAGTTCGCAGCCATCGGTGTTAACAGTGTACCACAAAAACCACATGTTAAGGCAACCATCCCAACTAATGCGGGATCTGCACCTAAAGAAAAGACAAACGGCACACCAATTCCGACTGTCATCACGGTTATTGCTGCAAAGGCATTGCCCATGATAGCCGTAAAAATAACCATTCCCACAGCATAAATAATAATCCCTACATTGACATTTCCTGCTGGTACTACGGCACTAACTCCTTTTGAAATAATCTCACCAACACCAGCGCTAGTAAAAACAGCCCCTAAACAAGCTAATAGCATTGGCAACGTACTAAGAGGACCGACTGTTTCTAACATTTCCGCCGCATCATCAAAAAATACTTTCGGCGTATTATTTTTAGAAAAGAACATCATGATGAAAATCGCTACAAAGACACCAACACCGACACCGACTAAAGCTCCTAAAGTAGTCAATGTGGCAAATAGAATTGCAAAAACCCCGATACTTAGTGCGGGAATAAAAATCTTCATTCCTAATTTTTGAGACATTTTTTCCATATATTCTTTCGAAGGTAAGCGACTTTCTCCTTTTGTCACTTTTTGAAGAATTGCCGGAATTGTCATCACAAAAATAAGTACGCCACAGGCAACTGGTGGAATAAACCGACCAAAACCGATTAAGATCCCTAAGATTCCCCAGAATAAACTAGTCCCATACGCATGTTGATTGGTTTTATCACGAAAACTACGAAAACTTGTGTATAACAAGATAATCCCCATAAAAATATAAAGGACTTCCAATAACTTTGCACTCAAATCAATACTTGGATCTGTGAAAAAACTCATTTCAGTCCCTCCTGTCCATAATATTTTTTACGTAATCTTTTTTCTTTTAAAGTAAAGTAAATACTTGCCGAAATTAAGGCAACTAAGGCGACTGGTACTTCCACTAAAGCCAGTTTACCTAATGTCACTTCATAGCCTAAATCTTTCAATGTTGATTGAACAAGTAATGCCCCAGCCCCACCAACAAACAGAACTTGACCAAAGAACCAACAGATATTTTCCATGGCTGAAGCCATCCCTTTTAGTTCTTCTTCATACTCTGGCACCATTGGTAAATTTTTTGATTCAATTGTTCCTAACGCCATTGGCAAAATAATCGGGCGCACAAAACCTGCTACCCCACCGAAACTTACGTTAAAAGCGGCGAAAATAATCCGAAAGACACCATAAATGTCAATAATCACACCAGCAGATACCTTTTTGAATCGTTTAATCAACGTAGCCGCTGACTCTTTCAAGCCATTTCTTTCTAACGTTCCTGTTGCTAACATAATAATAATAAAGATAGCCATGCCTCGATTATTCACAAAGGTTGTTCCTAGTGTTTCTAGCATTGATGTCAAACCAAGCCCGCCAGTAAAAGCCGTCACTATTAAAGCAACCATCACAATCAAGATAGCATCAAATTTCAATGCGAAGCCGACAATGACGATCAATACGCCTAATAAAGGTAATAAATCCATCAAATCTCTCCTTCTTAAAATAAAATTTCACTTTCCATTATATGCCAATTTTCGCTCATTTGTAAGACTTTTTTAATTTTTAATGTTATTTTTTCTAAAGACACAGTTTCCAACACTTTTTAGAGCTACCACTCGCACTTTTTTCTTTTTTCCGCTAGAATAAAAGAAACAATAACATTGAGGAGGATTTTTATGTTCCAAACTTTTAGAGAAAATTTTCGGCGCCATACCCTATTGCGCGACGCCGTCTTTATCGTTATCGGAAGTGCCATTGTCTTTAATCCCGGTGCTTTCTTCCAGTTCGTCGGTTATTTAATTGCTGGTTATTTGATGCTTTTAGGGTTAATTAATATTTATGATGACTACAAAATAAAAAAACAAACGGGTAGCTGGGGACTTGGTTTCGTAACAGGTTTAATCTTTGTCGTCTTAGCAGTAGCCTTTTTATTTTTTGCACCGGTGATTGTTTCGATTCTGCCATTTTTATTAGGGATTAGCATTGTTATAAACGGCCTCGTTCAATTGACTTTTGCTTTAAATATTCGTCAAACAGGCGCGCTTATCTACAGTATTCTGGTTTTAATCGCTGGAGCTGTTTTAGTTTTCAACCCCTTCAAAAGTCTCTTAGTTTTGATGCAAGTCTTTGGATTTATCCTGATTTTCATGGGTGTCATTGAAATTATTGGTCATTTTAGAAATAAAGCTTAACGAAAGGAGCAACTTATGGATAAAGAAAGTACCAAGTGGATCCGCTTTTTAGGTGGGAAAAATTTACTTTACACATTAACTATCCTTTGTCTAATTGCTGTAACTATCTTTTTATTCAACACTGTTTCATTTATCTTTAAACCAATTTTTGTTATTTTTAGTGCCGTCTTAGGCCCGGTACTTTTTGGTATTATTCTATTTTATTTGCTTAATCCAATGGTGAAACGCCTTGAGAAAAAAATTCCCCGTGTTTGGGCGATTGCGATTCTCTATGTCTTAATTATTGCATTACTAGTGTTAGTTGGACTGCAACTTTTCCCAATTATCCAAGACCAAACGGAAGAATTAATCAAACAATTCCCAAGTTTTTGGAAAAGCACGCTCCAAACAGTACAAGAATTTATGGCTAAAACACCTTTTGCAAAAGATTTAGAATCTGCTAATGAGTCGATTAATCAGCTCTGGGGCAAACTTGCAAACTCCTTTAAAGACTTTGCAGGGGATTACCTACAAACAGGCGCACAAGGTCTGGGAAGCGTCTTTTCTGCAGTCTCTTCTACTTTCCTAACCTTGTTTACAGGACCTATCATCGCCTTTTTCCTTTTAAAAGACAAAGAAAAGTTTTATCGCTTTGTAAAAGGCATCATTCCCCCAGCTTTTCGTCCTGATTTTGATGAATATAGCCAAATTGCCAACATTCAAATTGGCGATTATCTAAAAGGTCAAGTCATTGCTTCCTTGGTTTTAGGGATTATGTATTGGCCAGCTTTTCTATTAATTGGTTTACAATTTGGTAGCATTTTAGCTTTAGCTGCGGGTATTTTATGTATTATTCCTTATATTGGGCCATTTATTGCCTTTATTCCTGGATTGATTATTGCCTTTCAGGATTCCACATTTATGGTAGTAAAATTCGTTATCGTCTGGTTTGCCATCCAATTGATTCATGGTGATTTTGTTATTCCTCGTGTGATGGGCGATAAATTAAAAGTCCATCCGATTACTATTTTACTTGTCTTGTTAGTTATGGGTGAACTGTTTGGTTTAATGGGCGTTATTTTTGGGATTCCAATGTATTGCCTAGTTAAAGTGACAGTCATTTATTTATTCCGCAAATTCAAACAACGCTATAACCGCTTTTATGGTGACAACGGCGAGTATGAACACACGAATTTTACTAAAGATCAATATTTAAAATAATACAATGAAAAAACTGGGACATAAGCCGTTTAGACTTATGTCCCAGTTTTTTACCATACTTTTCTAGCAATTTCTTGAAGTAATTGAACTTTGCGCCATTGTTCTTTCTCCGTCAAACGATTTCCTTCTTCCGTTGAAGCAAAACCACATTGCGGACTAATACTTAAGTTTTCTAAAGGAACAAACTGTTGGGCTTCTTCAATTCGTGCTTTCACTTGTTCAGTCTCTTCTAATTCAGGAAACTTAGAAGTAACTAAACCTAAAACGACTTTGCTGCCATTATTTTGCCAATGTCTTAATGGTGAAAAGTCCCCTGCACGATCTGAGTCATATTCCAAGAAGAAACCATCATAATTCGTAGCAAATAATTCTTTTGCTATCGGTTCATAACCACCTGAAAATAACCAAGACGAAGCATGGTTCCCACGGCAAATGTGCGTGGTTACAGTTAAATCTTCTGGCTTTCCAGCTAAGGCTTCATTAATAATCGTGGTACACACTTGTGCAATTTCTTCTGGCTGTATTCCTTTGGCTCGTAATTCTTCTTGTTTTGTCTGATCCGCTAGAAACGCCCAATTTGTATCATCAAATTGCAAATAACGGCAACCTCTCTCGTAAAAGGCCGCAATTGCATCTTTATATGTTTGTGCTAAATCCTTATAAAAATCACCAATCTCTGGATAAATTGTTTGAATGCGCGAGGTGCCGTCGTTGGATAAAATTTCTTGACGTAAAATCATGGTCGGACTAGGGATCGTTGCTTTGGCTACCGTGCCATCACCAACTTCCACCACCTCTTTTAAAAATGAAAAGTCCTCTAAAAATGGATGTTGCGCAGGAAAAGATATTTTATCCACTACGCGGATATTATAGGCCGGAGCTGCTTTTCCATGAAAGGTTTGGTTATACCCCGTTTCTGGGATATAGCCTGTCACACCATTTAATCCTTCTAAGAAATCAATATGCCAAAAACCGCGACGAAATTCACCATCTGTGATTCCCCGTAAGCCGCCAGCTTTTTGTTTTGCTACTAATGCTTTGATTTCTTCATCTTCAATAAGACGTAGCTCTGCTTGAGATAAAGCACCTGCTTGGACCTTTTTCCGTGCTTTCTTAATTGTTTCTGGACGTAAAAAACTTCCCACATGATCAACTGTAAAAGGAATCTGACTACTCATTTGCCTCACTCTTTCCTATTTTTATTTATAAAAAAACGCCCTTTTACTAGCCGTAACTAGTAAAAGGGCGATTATTATCGCGGTACCACCTTTTTTCGGAAAGATGACTCTTTCCCTTCAACTGACAATCATAATCAGCGGTCTTGTTAACGAAAGACATTACGTTTTTGCCTACGTTTCGACAAAAATTCCTCCTAGGCCATTTTTCGATACAGACATCTAACTTTTTTCACCAACCAAAGTCTCTCTACCAGCTGTCTTGTACTTACTTTCCTATTCAACGGAAATTATTAGATTATAATTAGAATACCACGTTTAGCAAATTTGTCAACGGAAGCGGATGAAATAGTAACGAAAAAAGCAGCTTCTTTTCAGAAGCTGCTTACGTCTATTTTTATCATTGCTGATTAGGCAGAGTGTCCTACGATTGTGCTACCTGAGTAACCAAAACCGACACGTGTAATACCTGGGTTAATTTCCCAATCACGGTGACCGCTACCTGAAGCTGTTACCATACCTGTTTCATTGTACCATGCCATGATTACTGAGTTACCTGGCGCCCACATAATTGCGATAACTTCATCTCCACGAGACCAGTGATCATTTGGAATGCCACCTGCTTCAACTTGTGCTGCACGAGCAGTTGCAGAAGCTGCTAAGCCTGCATCCCATACTACTGGACGTAAACCTAATGATTGACGTAGAACGTTCAATGCATCAAGCGTCACATCACCTGTAGCTGGTGGTGGTGTTGGAATTGGATCTTTTTTATCTGGTTCTGGTGTTGGTGGTGTAACTGTTCCCTCACCATTACTTTCACTACCACTTGGTGTTGTTGATTGTTCTGAAGAAGAGCCAGTATTTTCTGTTGCACTATTATCTGTACTTGGTGTAGTTGTTTCAGTTGTTTGTTGCGTGCTTGATTCAGTTGCTGAGCTTGAGCTTGCTGGCGCTTGCGCTTCTGTTGTTGAAGAAGAGGCAACTGGTGCTTCTGCTTTTACTTCTGCTTTAGCTTGAACTGGTTTTGCAGCAGCTTGTTTAGCTTTTTCAGCTGCAGCTTTTTGTTCAGCAGCTAAGCGTGCTTGCTCTGCTTCAGCAGCTGCTTTTTGTTTTTCTAAGCCAGCTTTAGAACTTTCAGCTGATGATTGTTCTAATGCTAATGAAGCTTTCATTACGTTTAATTCAGATTGTTTAGAAAGTAAATCTTGACGTTTTGTTTCTAATTCAGCTTCTGTTGCTTCAAGTTGTTTCACTTTTTTCTCGTTTTCAGCTTTTTTATCAACAACAGCTTGTTTGTCTTCTTTTTGTTGTTGCATTAAGTCGTTGTTGGCACTTACGATTGTTGAAACAGCTTGAACACGGCTGATTGCATCTGCAACTGAGTCCGCATCTAAAACTGCATCTAGCATTGTTGTGCTTTGTCCATTAACTTGAACATCACGTGCTTGATTTTTGATTGCTTCGTTACGTTTTTCAATACGTTGATTCAAGTTTGTAATTTCTTGTTGTAATTGTTCTGATTTTGCTTTTAGTGTTTGCTTTTGTTCACGTAAAGCCATGCTTTCATCAAATACTGAAGATACTTCTGCTTCTAAAGAAGATACTTGTGAAGCTAAATCCCCTTGTTTTGCTTTTAATGATGAAATTTCTTGATTTTTTTCTTCAATTTTTTTATCAACATTGTCCGCCAAAGCGATGCTTGGGGTAGCAATTGCTGATAGCGTTAATGAACATAGTAATACTGATGCAAATAGACGTTTCTTCACTTGTCATTCCTCCGAATTAATTTCTAAAGTTTATTTAAAATATCTTAATCTTTTCTTACGACAAAAACATTCTACCACACCCATATTTCAATTAAGCAATAGAAATGTTACAAAAACATTTCAGATCACTCGTTCTTTCTCCATAATAGGTAAACTTACCTTTTGTAAGGCTTTTATGCCTTGTCATGACTGGTTTTCATGTGTTTTCAATTGTTAAACAATTCTTCGATTTTTTTTCATATTTTTTCTTTTTTTATTCAAATTTTGCTTCTTTTTTGTCGATATATGCTTTTTTTCGTAAAATTAATCATTTTTCCTTCTTTTTAGCAAACTTTTTTGTTACAAAATTCGTTATATTTTGGTAATGAATCAAGAAAAAGGCCGCTTCGTTGAGCCGCCTTTTATTATTTCTATGCAATGTTTTTGATCAAACTATTCAACTTATTTTTTATGGACTTATGGGCCTGTCACTAAATTCCAAGTCACCATTGCTTGATAAGTTTGATCTTTTCTACCTTGATTTGCTGGAATTTCTAATTTGATTTGATCAAAAGAAAAATCAAATTGATAAACATCACTTTCGTCAAACTGACCATTGGCAACAATATGGCTAGCTACACCGTTGGCAACTAATTGAATAGCGGTTGTTTTGCCAAGAGCAACTTTAGTTTCCGTTGGTTGATTGTACTGAATAAAACCTGAAACATTGGTTGTTCCTAACAATAACTTTGTCATTGATGATAGTTGATCCACTCTTCCTTCAAAGGGGGATAGTTCTGCAGTTAGTGCCCAATTGGGTTGTGATTTTTTCAAACGTAAATATGGATTTTCCTGACCATTTTCATAATAATCTGCTGCTTGCTTTAAACCATGTTGCTGCGTGTTGCTAGAAATGGCGACTTTACCAAAATCAAAAGTTGGTGTGCTGATAAAACCTTCCTCATCTGGTGCCACAATTTCTTGATTTTTAGGTTGGATTCTGACAGTATCAGCTGCGTGAACAGCAGAAAAATTTCCATTCATTTCAACAGCCGCTTGTAACACTTGGTCTGGTTCACCTGTAGCAATTGTTGTCATCATAATAGTTGCTGTCTGACCAATAGGCACTTCCGTATTTAAAGCAATGCCAACTCGCCAATTTTCATCAGTAATAGGAACAATTTTGTTTGGTTCAGATCCAACACGAATCGTGACTTGGATTGGCCGAGCTAGACCTGGTGACCAACCAATTGCTGGCTTTAAGTTTATTTTTTTTAACGGTACTTCTCCCACATTTGTAAGCATAATCTGCCAAATTTGTATATAACCACTTGGCATGACTTTGACTAGTCCTTCTATTTGCATTTCAGCTTTTGCAGTTATTTCCTTATACACTGCTGTAATAGCGTTCATTTCATTAAAAACAGGGGAGTTTATGGGTCGCTTCGTTTTTTCTAAGCTCTCTTGTTTTGTTTTATCTTGATACCAACCTTGATATAAATAAGTTTTACCGTTAACGCTGTATTGTTGTGGCAGTTTTTTTCCAGCTAAATAGCGAAAGCCATCCGTAGTTATTGGTTGTTGGTGATCCTGAATAAAATCAGATGGTGGTGCAATTTCAACACCATTGACATCCTCAAATGTATAATTTTTTTGAGGTATCTCCTTATAGACAACAGTTAAATCATCATTGTCGTCATAGGTAATATCATAACTGTTACGCTTTTTTCTAAATTTTCAGGTTTCGTTTTCCCTTTATACCATCCTTGAAATTGATACGTTTTTGAGTCAATTTCATAGCTACTTGGCAAAAGATCTTTCTGTTTAAAGGCGTAAGGGTCACGCTCAATAAGCGTTTGCTTTCCTTGTCTAAACCCCGGTGGTGGAGGGATTGGTTTCCCTTGAGTATCCACAAAATGTTCCGTCACTTTGCGGTTGGTAACATGATAATAAACCGGCCCTGAAAATTTAAAGTAATTCAATAGCCCAGATTGATTCGATGAATCAATCTTCACTTGGTTGTACAAAGGAACGATTAGTTTTTGACTCTCGCTAATGTTAAACGTTACTCCTGTTTTCTGACTATATTGTTGTTCAGACATTTTTTCCAATTCAAATTGCGAAATTGTTGTTGGATATTGGTTTCCTGATGCGTCGGAAATAGTTGGCAGCGGATAATTGGGATCAATTTCCCCTTTCTTATTGTATAAGCTTAAAGAAGTATAATATCTTGGTAAAAAAAATGTTTGATTACTCGCTGCAAGCACCGTTGACATGTCGGAATAGACGGCTACTTTCTCACTTGGAATTACCACTTCTTTTAAATTAGCCACTGTAGATGCTGTCACTGGTTGACTTTCACCTTCCCACACATTTATGCCATTTGGGGAATTGCCTTGCCAACTATGATACTGTAGAAGGATCTCATTAGCGTTTACTGGCTGCCCCTCTTCATTAATAAATCCATAACGATAAGTTAGGTTAGGCGTCTCAATTCTTTCTCTAATCGTTTGACTTGTAACATTAGCCTCATTATCGATTAACTCACTTTTTGACAATGCTAGTGGTTCTTCATCATGTAGTTTATCCTTTGTCTGTGGTTGTTCACTTTTGGCTTTTTCTGCTGTTAATGAATGATTGGTTCCTTCTCTTACTTGTTTTGTACTTGGTAATGTTTCTGCAAAAACAGTTGTCTGTATTAGTATGGGGAATACTAATATATGGCAGATGCCCGTTACTATCAATTCTTTCCATTTACTTCGCTTCATATTGTCCCTTCTTTCTAAAGAACAATCCAACAATTCTTAGTTAACTAAACATTAAGACACTAAACTTAGCAGAATGATCACTTACCATTTTCAGCAACAGTCTTGTCTTGTGGTATCGGTTTCATTTTTCTTTATACTTTGGATCATTCACTTGTTTCAGCGCTATTCGTCCAATACTTCTTTTTACTAACCAGTTATAACTAGTTTAGCAAAAAAGAATAATTTCTGAAATTCCGAATTTTAAACAGACAGGAGCATTTCCTGAAGATTCTATATATATCAAGGAAAATCGACCAAAAATAAACTAAAAATAAACTTTTCAATAGAGAATCATAGCTAAAACAGGATAAATTAATCATATTTTCACCTTCCTAGCTTTACCTTTATCAAAAAAAGCTCAAAATGTTAGTTTTGACAACTAACATTTTGAGCTTTTTGTTTTTTTTCTTAACGAATGATTTCGACTTTTTTGTCTGTCTTGACTGTAACACGGCCGTTTTTAATAACATATAACCGTTCTGGAATATCAATAATCGCATGTTCAACCACTTTTGTGTCTAATAAGACTAAATCTGCTTTATTCCCAACTGCGACACCGTATCCTTCTAGTCCCATCGCACGAGCAGGACTTGTTGTTACCATTGGTAGCACTGTTTTTAAGTCATCCGCTCCACCTAGGTGCCCAACAGGAATGGCTAACATCGCTGTTTGAACAATATCCCCTGTGCCATATGGTGTAAAAGCATTGCGAATATTATTTGTAGCAATACAGACATTCACGCCACCATCGCGTAATTTACGGATTGGCGTAACCGCACGTCGAACATTGTACTGATCACCACGAGCCCCTAAATGTAAATCCGTTGCTGGTAAAGCCATCACGCTAATATTTGCTTCCGCCATTTTTGCAATAATAGGCGCCAATTCTGCTTCAGGTAAGGCATGCAATGCCGTTAAGTGGCCCACTGAAACACGGCCTTGGTAGCCTTCAGCGATGGTTTTTTCACATAAATATTCAATACTCATATCATCAGCTTCATCGGCAAAATCTTGGTGTAAATCTACATCTTTATCATATTTTTTAGCAATTTCAAACACTAAATCAATATGTTCTTTCGCTGGTGCATCATTATAAGGAATACCGCCGACAACGTCTGCGCCCATATCCATTGCTTCATACATCATTTGTTCTGTTCCAGGGGCTTTAAAAATTCCTTCTTGCGGAAATGCAACTACTTGCATGTCAATTAACTCTTTGTATTCTTCTTTCAAACGCATAATTGTTTTGAAGCCAGTAAAACCTTGCGCTGGGTCAAATTCTGCATGCGTTCTTAACGCCGTGGTTCCATGAACGATTAACATTTCTAAGGCACGTTTAGCACGGTCGTAAATGTCTTCTTCGGTAAATGTTGGTTTTAATTCTGCGGTTACTTCAATCGCTTCTTTCAACGTACCTGATTTATTTGGTTTACGATCAGCGATTAATGCCTTGTCCAAATGTAAATGGCTTTCTACAAAACCTGGGATTAAAACACGACCATCTGCTTCGATGACTTCTTTGGCATCGCCAGTAATAACTGGGGCGATTTCAATGATTTTTCCTTCTTTAATAGCTACATCTTGTAATGCTTCACCGTCTTGAAGACGAACTTGTTTAATTAATAAATCCATGTTTTCCACTCCCTAAATTGTTTTTTATCCAAAGATTAAACCGATAACTAATAATAGTACAGAGGCAATACTTAACCATTTCACGTTTCCTTTAACTACATCCAAAATTGGAATTTGGAAGCCTGAAGATAAAGCTTGCATAGTAATATTAACGAAACTCATTTGACTACCTAAACCAACACCCATTGCTACAAAACCTAATGCTAACGGCGGGAAGTTCAACGATACAGCAACTGGTAGCACTAAAGTTAAAACAGAACCTACGTAGGCCCCAGCTGGAATCCCAATTAAAATCCCTGTTAAAATGGCAACTGGCACGACAATAAAGGCTGGTGCATTTTCAGCAACACCTGCGATGACAGCAAACGTTCCTGTTTCCGCAATAACATTAATAAAGGCTAAGAAAATCCCTACTTGGAATAAACGAGTCAAAATATATGTAGACCCATCTACCATCGCTTCGACAGATTTGTTCATTGAGAAATCTGTACATAAGAAAATTAAAACTAATGTTAAAATCATGTATACAAGTGGCGTAAAGAAGGCAAAACCAATTAAATCATTCACAATTGGTCCAAAAATTACAGCAAACAATAAGAAAATGGCTGGCAAGGTAATTTTAAATAATTCACCATTGCTCTTTTTATCAAATTCATCATCTGCCGACTCTTTAAAGCCAACATTTCTATGTTTCGTTCCCCAAAAGGCTAAAACAATCGCTAATGCTACGAAGAATAACCAATAAGGTCGCATGGTTGAAACATATGAACCGACACTGATATCACCTAATTTTGAAACAATACTTGATTCTAATGAAGCGGGTGATGTTGTAAATGATACCGCAGCAGCTAAAGACATTGCTGCAATTAATTCAGGAACAACGCCAACTGCAGCAAAGGCCAATGGTGCAATAACCATCGCACTTCCGCCACCAATTCCTGACATATATGTGGCTGCGGCTAATAAGATAACAATAAAAGCTGAAACATACTCGACTTTTCCTTTTGTGCCTCGTTTGGCTAAAGTTAATGCAGCTGAATAACTACCTGCTTTAAAGACCGCCATCGCAACAGCTGAATTAATGATGGGAACGGTAATTCCTAACATCATTGGGATAGCTTCCAACATCTGTTTATTCGCTTCTTCTAGTCCAATGCCACCAATCAGCATCGCTAAGACGCCACCAATTAAACCTGCGATAATCATATCGACTTTCATAAACAATAGAACCAAAACAACAATCAATGGAATAATCACAACTAATGCCATGATTCCTGTCGGGGCAACTACATCCCCAATCTCATCAGCAAAGGCCGCAACTGGCACAAAAATACTAACTAAGAATGCAAAAATAAGTGCTACTTTTGACGATTTTTTCATTTTACTTTCCTCCAATAGAAAGAAGGCGAGAGCAACGCAGCAGCGAATACTCTCTGCGCTCCTCATTATTTGGCAAAGGCACCTTGCCCGCCATATTTATCGTAATGTACAATCTCACTAACTAAATAATCATAAATACTTTGTGGAATTTCAATGCCTTCTGACATGGCTTTTTGATAGTTTAGCTGACCAATTTCTCCTGGATAGTAAACTTGTTGAAACCCTTCTGCTGTAGGCACACTATGAAGTTCTTCCACCATTTGATTAATATTTTCTTTAAATCGTTCAGAATCTGTAAAGCGGCTTGGATCAATGATTAAAAACATCTGTCCCAGATTCCGTTTCTCCGTTAAATCCGCATACATGGAGCTGACATGTTTGCCAAAAGGTAAGCCTAACAACGAACCAGCTAAGACATCGACCATCATCATTAGTCCATATCCTTTTGGTCCTGAAATCGGCAATAAACCTCGTACTTCATAAGGATCAGTCGTTGGCTGGCCTTTTTCGTCTACTGCCCACGTGTCGGGAATTTCAACATCTCTTGAACGTGCATCTAAAATTTTCCCCCAAGCCTGTACTGTCGTAGCCATATCAAACACGACTGGTTCGTGACCTGCTCTAGGTGCTGCAAAAGCGATTGGATTTGTCCCAAAATAATTGCTTGTACCACCAAACGGTACCACCATTGGATCAGATTGACACATCGAAAGAGCAACCATGCCTTGTTCCGCTGCTTTTTTAACATAATACGATAACGTCCCGCTATGACTCGTTTGAGAAACGCCAACATACGCTAACCCTGATTCTTTGGCTAGATCAACTGCAGCAGCTAATGCTTCGTTACAAACAAATTGACCCACGCCATTATCGCCATGAAAAATGGCAGTGGACGGTCCAGTTTTTTCAAATGATAATTCGGGGTCAATCGTGATCCCGCCTTTTGCAATCCGTTCCGCATAATAATCCATACGAACCGCCCCGTGTGAATGAATACCGCTAGCATCTGCAAAAGTTAAATGTCGAGCAACTTCTTCGGCATGTTCAGAATGTAAACCAGCAGCTTCTAATTTTTGTTTCATCAGCTTTTCTAATTTTTCCGGTGTAACGACAACCATTTCTTCCATTGCGCTTGCTCCTTTATCATTAATCTTAAAAAAGGGAAAGAAAACAAGTGATTTTCTTCTTCGTCCTTGCATTTCCTCCCCTTTTTTCACTACTTATTGCTACTGTTAAAGACAGTATAGTCAATTTCATCCACTGATTTTGCAACTAGAATAGCAGAGTAAACATCTGAATTGACATTTAAAATTGTTCGTAACATGCCAACAAACCATTCGACGCCTGCAAAAATTGCAATACTCTCAATGGGTAAACCCATTTGTGGAACAATCACTGCCAGTGAGACTAAGCCCGCACCGGGAACAACTGCGTTTGCTAGTGAGACAAACGTTGCTGTAATTGCTAAGTAAATCATTTTCGTAATATCAAACTCTAGCTGATACATCTGCGCAATAGTCATTACAGTAAAAGCCATATGCATCGCTGAACCGTTACTGTTTAATGACATACCTAACGGCAACACTAAGTTAGTAATTCGCTTACTTAAACCTAATTTTGTTTCTGTTTCTTCCAAAGCTACTGGTAAAGTAATTGCTGAAGAAGTTGTCGCCAAGGCCATCACAGACATATTTTTCATGTTTGTAATTAAACGTAGTGGACTTACTTTACAGTACAATGTGATAACCAAAATCCAGATGCCCAAAAATAAAATAGTTCCTAATCCATAGACCAATAGATACTTCACTAACGGTAAAATAATTTGAAGGCCTAAGTGACTAATTGTTGAAGCAATTAAAGCAAAAATCCCCAGAGGTGCTAGATACATGACGTATCGAATGACTGTAATGATAACTTCATTAAAGTCCACAATTATTTGGAAGAGTTGTGTCTCTGGATGGCTTTGTAAGTATTTATTCAGTGCTAAACCAAAAAATAATGCAAAGACAATAATTTGAATAATCGATCCTTGAGTCAGTGAATCAAAAATATTTTTCGGAACGAAATTTAAAATCGTATCAGTGATTGAGATTTCTTGCGCTTTAATAGAAGCATCTTGGAAGCCAGTCATTTTAACACCGTATCCTGGATTAAAAATGACTGCCATTAGTACGCCCCATAAAGCGGCAGCTAAGGAGGAAATCCCGAAAACAGCGATTGTTCTACCCCCAAGGCTCGTTAATTCTTTTGGATTAATACTGCCAACTGCTTGGACAATTTGCCCTAAGATCAAGATAGGAATAGCCATTTGCATCAGTCGCAAAAAGACATCTCCAACTATTTTCAAGTAATTGCCGCTAGCAGGAATCAAGAGTCCTACGAGGATTCCTACGACAACAGCAATTGCAATTTGGGTGATCATGGACGGTTTTTTCATGGTAAACTACCCCTTTTGACTGATCACAGTTCCTGCTTCTTTATCGATGTTTTCTAAGTTTTCGATAGAAGTAATGATTGCTTTCCGTTTGTCATCACCTTTTACGAAGTCTAAGGCAGCTTCGATTTTTGGTAGCATACTACCAGCAGCAAAGTGACCTTCTTTAATGTATTCTTCTGCTTCGGCTACACTGATTTGTTCTAATGCTTTTTGATCTGGTTGATTGTAATTAATGTAGATGTTATCAACGCCTGTCAAAATAATCAAACGGTCTGCATCAACGTTTTCAGCTAAAACACGTGCAGAGAAATCTTTGTCGTTAACCGCTTCCACGCCTACGTATTGTCCGTCTTCTGCTACGACCGGAATGCCCCCGCCACCAGAACAGATAGTTAAAACGTCCGCCTCTACTAAAGCACGAACCGCCTCTTTTTCAACAATTTCTTTAGGCATTGGTGATGGAACAACTTTTCGGTAGCCACGGCCAGCATCTTCCACATACGTAGAGCCATCTTTGGCTGCTTCCGCGTCAGCTTCTTCTTTTGTATAGAATGGACCAATTGGTTTGGATGGTTTTTTAAACGAAGGATCTTCTTTGTCCACACGCACTTGCGTAACTACAGAGATAACTGGTTTAGCAATGTTACGTTTTTCAAACTCATTAGTTAAAGCATTTTGTAACCAGTAACCGATGCTTCCTTGTGTCATCGCAACACAAGTATCCAATTTCAACGCTGGATTTTTTTCACTTTCGCCTGCTTTTTGTTGTAAAAGCAAATTCCCTACTTGTGGTCCGTTTCCGTGACAGACAATGACTTGTTCCCCTTTAGCAACAAATTCTGCAATATATTTGGCCGCGTGATTAACGACGGCTTTTTGGCCTTCATCTGTTGGATCCGTATCTAAAATAGCATTCCCACCTAGGGCAATTACGTTTAAACTCATTGATTGATTCGCTCCTTTTTAGTAAAGCAAAGACAAAATCTTTTCAGTATCGACGGATAAGAAATAATTTGTTTACGAAATGAAAGATTTTGTCTTGCTCATTTTGATTGTTTCAGTCATTATCGAAGGGATAATTAACCTAATTTCGGTTTACTTTCATCTTTAGCTAAGAAAGCAAAAGCTAGTAAACCAATAACTAATAGTACACAAGAAAGATAGAAGCCAACTTGCATTGAGCCTGCTGTATCTGCTAAATATCCTGTGACATACGGTGCTAGGATTGACCCTGACATCCCGATAAAATTATAGGCACTTAACGTTGTTCCTAAGGCCGCTTTTGGTGCATGTTTGGTAACAAAAGTCACCATAATTGGATCTAACGCTAATTTCCCTGTTAACCCATAAAGAATTAAAACAGAAATTAACAATGTCCGATTTGTTACAAAAGCAATCGCAAAGACAGATAGGATTGCTAAAGGTACTAATGTAAAGACTAATTTTTTCGTCGCACCTGTTTTATCATTCAAACGAGCAAAGATTAAGGCGCCTGGAATAGAGGCCCATGGTACAAGTGATGAAATGAAACCAACGCTCGCTCCTGTAAAGCCACGTTCAGCAATTAAAAATTGTGGCAACCAAGTAATAATGACAAAGTTTGCATAAATACTTGTGAAACATAAAATAAATGCGGCTAATAAATTACGATTTGAGAAAATTTCTTTTAATGAGATCTTTTCTTGCGGTCCTTCTTCAGCAGCTGCTCGTGCAGCTTCTTCACCAGGACGAATCACTTTTTCTTTCAAAATTGTATAGAAAAGAATTCCTACGATAAACGTTGGAATCGCCATGATAAAGAATGGTTTGCTCCAATGTTCACCATTTTCTAAAACCAACTTACTTGAAAGTAAGTACCCACCTGATGTACCGAAGGCCATCCCACTATTGATGATGGCATTACCGATGGTCCGTTTACTTGCTGGAATCGCTTCTGTCGATAGCGCATATTGTGGCCCATAGTAAGCTCCTTGACCAATACCAGCAATTGCACGAATGACTAAAAACATAACAAAGGTTGTCGCTAATCCACTAAAATAAGTAGAAATAGCAAGAACGATAAACCCAACAGCAATGACTAATTTCCGCCCAATTTTATCGCCAATCATCCCAAAAGGAATCTGTGCAACAGCATAGGTTAGAAAGAAGATACTATTGGCTAAACCAAGTTGTGTGTTACTTAGACCAAATTGTTCTCCAATGACCCCCATCACTGGATTAAAAATAGTTCGTGTTGCGTACATTAAAATCCAGCCTACGAAGAAAATGGCTACGACTTTAATCCAGTAACTATTGCTCACTTGCACTGCTTGATTTTTTTTACTATTCTCCATGTCTTCTCCTCACTTCTCATCTAACTCTACAGATTGTAAAGCTAGTAACATTCCAAATGACATATCTTTACCAGAGGAATGTCCGATTTGTATAATTCTGTCAATATTTTCGTCAACTCTATTATCCCGATGGTTCTCCAAATCCAAGAGTAACTGATACAACAATGAATTTACATATCCTTTAGCCGAGCTTGCAATATAGCCTTTACTAACATCTGTTGTGGATAAATTTGCTGCCGAAAGAGTAGCGGCTAACGCCGCAGCTCTTTCATCAGCAAGTATGAACAGAATTGTTTGATACGCTACTAAAATGTCATCACCACTCGGGGTTAACCCTTTGCCCCGACCAATCAGATAATTCGTTACTTCTTGCCATTCCGATAGTGTCCAAACTTTTTGTTTTTGGCTCATTTTTTTGAAAATATGCTTTGCTCGTTCGTCTAAAGGCAGGCCAATTCTACGTTCTAAGTTTCTCGCTAATAAGCGGTCTCGCAACAAGCGTAATTGGTCTTTTTCTAACTTGAAATGAGTAATGTTTAAAGAAACGACCTCGGCAGGTGTGAGTTGGATCGTTTTCACGCCGACTGTACTGTAAAAGGTCAACTGATTTTCTGTGATTTTGACTTTATTACCTTGTTGTACATACGGAAAGATTTCTTGAAACAATTGATCTGGCAAAAACATACCAAAGCTTGATAAATAATTATGGAAGTTTGCAACATTGATTAATTGATCCTGGACTTTCAGATTAAATGAACGTTCAAAAACACTGTGAATGGTTCCCATCTTGCCATATTGGTGGATAGGAAAAATGTAGTCACTAATGACTAGTTGGTTATTCAACCGTAATGCCTAGTTTCTCAGCATACGCTTCTAGGGCTTTTTCAAAACAGCCTAGAGGTGCTCTAACTGTCCCTGCACCAATTTGACCAACACCGGCATTTTTGTGTGCAATCCCTGTATTGATGATTGGTGTAATTCCCAATTCCACCACTTTACGGATATCAATTCCTAAACAAGTTCCTTGGAAATCCCAAGTTGGAATTGAGAATGTTGGGTTGTGTCCTTCACAGATTTTTGCCATTTCATTTGAGGTTGCTAACGCATCTTCAAAGCCACCTGCACCAACAAACCGTGTTACGCCAGGTGCAGCTACCATAGCCATTGCTCCAACGCCTACTGTTTCAGTAATTGCACTATCCCCGACATCAGGATTTCCGTCTTCTTCGCTGAAACCAGTGAAGTAAAGACCTTTTGGTGTATTTACTGGTGCGGTATGCCATTGATCGCCTGTTTCTGCAATCCGGACCCCAAAGTTCACGCCGTTACGAGTCATCGTTGTGACAATCGTTCCGTTGGTATCTTTACGGGCACCATCAACAATTGCTTTTCCAGTTGCCATCATGACATTTAAGAAGAATTGATCTGTGTCAGCTAAGAATTTGATTACTTCGTATTTTTGATCTTCTGGAATATCTGTTTTGATAATTAATGGAGACAATTCTTTTAAGAAGTTCAAAGATGCGGCAATATTTCTTTGGTGGAACTCGTCACCCATTGTAATAGAGCGCGCAATCAATACGTTTAAGTTCAAGCCTTCTTCAGAAAGTTTCAAGGCTTTCGCAATCGTTGGTCCTAAAACATCTTTAATCCAATCTAAACGATCAACCACTTCTTGTGAATAAGCACCAAAACGTAATACTTTACCGATACCTTCATTCAAGATACAGTATGCTTCGTTACCTTCTAAGCGATTTTCTACAACAAAGACTGGCATATTACCAGAAGTAATACCGCCCATTGGTCCAACTGCTTTTACATGGTGACAAGGAATGAAACGTACTTCGCCAGCTTCAAAAATCTTCAAAGCATCTTCTTCGTTGTCTGCCCAACGTTCGAATAATGCTGCACCGATACAAGCACCTTTCATTGGTCCAGTCATTTCAGACCATTGGATTGGTGGTCCAGCATGAAGTAATGTTTTTTGTGCGTCATCATTTAATTCTGGAATCACTGATTTCGCAGGTACCACATCTACTAAGAATGGTTGTGCATTTTTAATTTTGTCTGTTACTTTGTGATTTTCAGCTTCGATTTGTTCACTGTAATCTTCCAAAGCATCCAAAATTTTAATCATTTTTTTATTGCCGTTAGCACGCGGACGCCAGTTGAATTGAACAGTTTGGCCACCGTAATCAACGATTGATTCTGTAAAGCTTTGCAACCCAACGTTAATAATTCTTGGTTTGGTTGTTAATAGTTCCATTACTTTTTCGCCTGGTTTTGGTACATCGACAGTTGGTCCGTTGTAAGCAACCACTTCTTTATCGTCTTCTGAAATTTCGATTCCTTTTAGCAATAGAGCTAATTGAACAGCTTTAGCATTGCTTTCTGCAACTAAAACGCCGCCTTCTTTCAAACGATCAACCGATGATTGGTAATTTTGCGGATCTTTCGTCGTCCCACAAACAGTTGCAACAAAGTAAAGATCACGTCCGGCTTCTTTGGCTGTGGCACGCGCTTCTTCAATTGCTGGTAATAATGCACCAACCATGTCTTCATGAGCACCGTAGCCTAACACCACATCGAATAAGATAATCCCAGTTTTTTCATCTTGTGCGTATTCACGAATTTTTTCGATACGAACATCTGGGTCAATCATTGGGTGCGGACGACCTTGTGTATACATATCATCACCTAAGTCAATGACTTCATAACCGTGAGATTTCAAGACATAACCTTCTGCTTTCACTAAACCGCCAAGATCTAAAGCTTCAGAAATTAACATACCTGCTTCAGAAGCTAATGTACCACCTGAATATAAGCCTTTTACAACTTTATCTTCTGGTAATGTTGGTACAGCTGGTTTTGCTAATGCTTCAAAGTAATTTTTCTTCACGGCCACATCATTTGCTAAATCAACAGCAATTTTAGCTGTTTCTTCTAATGTATGAGCTAGATAAACTTTGCCTTCGTGACTTGTTGGTTTTTCTCCTAAGAAAATCGCAACGACTGGTTTTGAAATACTTTGTAATAATTCAACCACTTCATCACGAACTTCTTTTGCAGGTGGTTTAGAAATAACTGTAATCACATCGGTTGGTTCGTGATTTTCTAAGGCCACAATAGCATCTTTCACTGTGATAGCGCCTACTTTGTCGCTTAGGTCACGACCACCAGTACCAATGGCGTGAACAACTCCGCCACCTAAGCGGTCAATAATCGTTGTAACTTCTTGAATCCCTGTTCCTGAAGCACCAACAACGCCAATGTTTCCTGGAGAAACAACATTTGTAAAGGCGATTGGAATACTTGAGATAATACCAGTTCCACAGTCAGGCCCCATCATTAGTAAGCCTTTTTCATGCGCTAATTTTTTCAAACGTACTTCATCTTCAATTGACACATTATCCGTGAAAGAGAACACGTGTAAATCATTTTTTAAGGCACGTTCCATTTCTGGCGCACCATATTCACCAGGAATACTGAATAGCGCTACATTCGCCTCTGGTAAAAGATCAAACGCTTCTGACCAAGAAGTTGCTGCTTGTGCTTCTTCACTAGTTCCCTTTGCTGATAAATCATCTAAGAATTCATCAATCGCTGGCATAACTTCTTCCATGATGTTTTCTTTTTCACTGTCAACCACAATCATCATGTCGTTTGCAGATGCACTATTGGCCTCATCCGTTAACAAGTTCGTGTTGTTAAGGATGTCTTTGTTGGCATCTGTTCCCATCATGATTTGACTCATGGTTACACCATCTAATGCATTGATTTTATTGGTCAATAACATTAAATTGATGGAGTCTTGGTAATTGTTTTTCAAAATTACTGTGTGTAACATTGTTCATCCTCCTATCTATTCCTTACAATGCTATTGTATCGAAACGAGAAAGTGTTTTCATCGGACATAATTCTAAAAAAATGGTATAATTTTTATCCATAAGAGGAAAAAAGGAGAAAACGATGAAATTAAGAGAGTTATTATCGATAGGTGACTTAAAAAAAGGTAAAATTTTGACGAAAGAGATTGGTTTAGACAATGAAGTTGATTCGGCAATGGTCTTAGAAGCGATTGATATCGAGAACTGGAGTAGAAAGAATCAGTTAATTTTGACTTCTTTCTACGCATTGCATGATTTACCAGAAAAAGAGTTGGAAAATTTTTTCGTAAAGATGCGCCGAATTGGCATCAGCGGCTTAATTTTGAAAACAGATCGATTCATTAAAATGATTCCAGAGTGGTTTATCGAATTATGTTTCAATTATGAAATTCCTTTAATTAAAATCACACAAGACATTAGCTATGAAAAAATTCTGTTTACGATTTACGAGCCTTTGTTGAATTATCAGTCGCATGTCTTACGTACGTATTACGATGTGCGCCAACGTTTCACCAAATTAGAGCGTCACTACCCAACGGTTGAGACGATTATGCAAGAATTTTATGACATCATTAAATTACCCTTCGCTTTAAAAATGTTGGATAAACATCTGGAAATTAGCGATGGCGACTTACCCCATGATGCGATTGTGCTCTCAAGAGAAAAACTAAAAAACAGTGAGTTCACTAAAAATGATTACTCTCTTTTAACACTTTATTCTCATGCCAACCCCAAAAAACAGTTGGCACTAGAAGTTTCTATTTTCAATAGTTATTCCACTAATTGTTTACTTCTGGTTTATTTACAAGATGAAAAGGTTAAAGAAACGGATTTAGTGATTATCGAAAATGCGATTGATGTCTTACAAGAAAAATTCAATACCGAAAATTTGTTAAAAAAAGAACGGTATACTCGTTTGAACAACTTAGCGGATGCTATTTTACAAAATACACCGCAAAATCCTGACGAGCTAAACAGTTTGCTTCGTGAAGTGCAAATGCAAGAGCTAGATTCTTACCAAGCGATTGCTTTTTCTACCAAAGACACCAATACACAACTCATGAAAGAACGAATTATTGCCTTACTTCGTACCCTGCGTGTGAAATCCATTTTCTTCGATCAGCTAAATTATTCGGCGGTCCTTTTTAACTTCAATGAAAGTGATGGAAAAATTACAAAGCTGCAATTAAGTCGTTTATTAGCTGAACTTTTAGAAGAAAACGACACGCTTACCGTTGCCGTCAGCAGTTTAAAATCACGAGAAGGGATTAAAGAGCTACTGATTGAATGCCTGGACATTCTGCGCTTTAATGAAACTTTTTATAACGGACCAATTGTCACCTTAGCCGATATTGGGGTATTTAAAAATTTTATCCGCGAAGACCAATTGGAAAATTTAGACGAATTAATTCCTCGCGCACTTTATCAATTAGCCGAAAACAACTACGATTTATTTGAAACTTTGTACAGTTTTTTCCAAAATAATCGCAACTATAAACAGACCTCTGAAGCGATGTTTCTTCATTCAAAAACGATTCGTTATCGTTTAAACAAAGTGGAACAACTTCTTGATATTGACTTAGCCAATCCCTTGCAATTGTTAAATTATGAAATTGCCACATACATTATAAAGATGAGGAGACGTGCACTTGAAAAACACTCAAACACTCGCTAATGGCGCAACAGTTACTATCTACCCCACTACGACTGAACCAACGAACTATGTCGTCTATTTACACGGTGGCGGGATGATTTATGGAACCAAAAGTGATTTACCAGAAGAACTGAAGGAGCTGTTTACAAGCAATGGCTATACCGTTTTAGCACTGGACTATTTGTTGGCTCCAAATACAAAAATCGATCACATCTTAAGGACGCTAACGGAAACCTTCCAATTGTTAAACGAAGAGATTATTCAAAACCAGCCCTTTGGTTTGTGCGGGCGTTCCGCTGGCGGTTATTTAATGTTACAGTTAACCAAACAATTACAAACATTAAATTTGACGCCACAATTTTTAGTCAATTTTTACGGCTATACAGATTTAGAATTTATTAAAGAGCCACGGAAATTATTAAAGCAAGCCATTTCCGCTAAAGAAATAGCTACCATCGACCAAACAAAGCCTGTTTGGGATGATCCTTTTCTTTCTCGCTATCTGCTGTATCATTACAGTATTCAGCAAGCGCTATTGTCGCACTTTTACGGATTACCAGAAAATGGGGACTGGTCTGCTTACGCACTGTCAGACGAAACATTAAAAACTTTTCCACCTTGTTTCAGTACAGCTAGCAGCTCAGACGAAGAAGTGCCGTTCCGCTATAGCAAAAAAATCGGACGGACCATTCCTGAGAGTACCTTTAAAGCGGTTTACTATTTAGAACATGATTTTTTAAAACAAACCAAAGATCCTTCGGTCATCGCTTTATTTGAGCAATTGGATAGCTGGTTGAAGGAACGATAAGCATAACAAAAAAAGAAGCGAGAAATCTCGCTTCTTTTTGTTATTTTTGATAAAGTGTGGTTCCTTTTACCACACTGATTTCCACCGGTGTCTGACGAGCGACAAAAGCCGCCGCACATTCTGCTTCAGTGAGTAAGTATGTTGCTTCAGCACCAACTTTCGGCCAATTTGCTTGCCCTTGTTCGTCTAAAGTTGTGACACCATCTGTCACTAAGCCCAATAATTGGGTTAAAGCATCTTGATCTTTCACGTTAAAAAGTTCACCTAAACGAGCCAATTTTTCTTGTAATGAACCATCACCATAGGGAGACCAGCAATCGTAGATATTGTCACAACCAAGATGAACATTGACTCCATGACGTAACAATTCCATAATTGGCGGAATCGTATTAGGTGTGATTGGCACGCTGGAATTAATATGAATTTTTTCTGCTGCTAAAGCATCATAAACTTCGGCACGTTCTTCACCAATGAAATCATTTAACCCGAAGGCATGGCTGATAAATACTTTGTCTTGTAGGCCATATTCTTTCGTTAAACGGATAATTTCTTTAATCGTTGTTGTCCCAGCTTCGTGACGGTCATGTAAATGAATATCCACACCGACACCATGTTTAGCTGCTAAGCGGAATGTTTCAGCCAATGATTTTTTGTAATCACCATCTAGTGAATAAGGATCCACGCCACCAATAAAATCGGCACCTTTTGCCAATGCTTGATCAACTAATTCAACGGAATCTGAACGTAGTAAGCCGTGCTGTGGAAAGACGACAATTTCTACCGTAAATGGTTTCGTTTGGGCCAACGCTTGGACTTCATCAAAATAACGTAAGTCTGTCATCGGTTCCACGTCGACATGTGTTCTGAAAGCTGTCGCGCCATGTGGTAATTCTAAGTCAATTAAATGGTTGGCGCGTTCTGTTAAAGAAAGTTCTAAACTATCTAAATAAGGGATTTCTGCTTCGACACGTTCCACAATTGACTTCGCTGGCGTCACCGGATACCACGGAACACCTAGTTTACTTTTATCAAAGTGACAATGTTTTTCAATCAAACCTGGTAAAATCAATTGATGGTGACCATCAATAATTGTCAACCCAGGTTCTTCTACCAATTCTTCATTGGGGATGATTTTCGTAAATACTCCATCTGTTATTTCAATTGCCACTTCTTTGGTTACTGTCCCAGATAACCAGTCACCTTCTTTTTGATACCCTGTTTCAATTCGAACATTTTTTAACCAATAATTCATGCTTTCCTTCACTCCTATCTGTATTTATTCCTTCCCGAAAGGACACAATACTTAGTTGTACTGTGCTAAAATTTTACTAATTTCCGTATAACCTTTTTGATTGGCATAGTCCATTGCTGTTCGACCAGAATTGTCTTTAATGGATTGATCCGCACCATTTTCCATTAACAATTTTACAATATCTTGGTAAAGTTGGTTCCCTTCACGTAACCCCACTGCCTCAATCAATGCTGTATAGCCAAAGTCATTTTGGAAATCTATGTCTTCTCGTCCATCTTCTAACAAGAGCTTCACATTGTCAATATGTCCTTTTTCAGCTGCCGGAATTAACGCATTGCCACCGTAACGGTTATGCTTATTTAAATCTGGGGTCGCATTTTTTAACATATACGCTAAAATCTCCGTACGTCCTTGCGCTCCCGCATAAAGATAGGGACTATCACTAATGCTATTTTGCAGATTAATATCGGCACCCCGATCAATCAACGCTTTTGCAATCTCAATGTCATTATTGTGAACAGCGATATTGAGCGGTGTGTTGCCTTCTGTGTCGACTTCATCCACTTGATAAGTAGTATCTTGTAAAATTTCCTTGACCTTCTTCGTATCTCGTTGATTGGCTGCTTCTAAAAGCGCACCCACTTCATAGGTCTTCATCGGTTCTTTCACTTCCTCTTTTGATGTTGTTTGAGCCATCGAACGGGTTGTACTGGTGCTTTCAGTTTTTGCACTACTTTGAGTAGTCACCATTTGACTATTTTTTGACGCTGCGGAGGGTGTTTCTCCTCCTTGACACGCAGCAAGTAATGGAATGGTCACGAAACTTAATAGCCCCATTAAAATTTTTTTGTTCATTGTGCTCAACTTCCTTTCCTCGAGAGAAATATGAGATTTTTCTCCAGTGGTTCTAATCTAACGAATCTTTTTTTATTTGTCGATTAAAACGCTTTCTCTGTTTTTCTATTTTAAAAAGAGAGAAACCAAAAGAAGTCGAAACTTTTTTTGGTTTCCATTCGTATGTTTTGTTCTTAAAAGGTAAATTCAGGATTAAAAGTTCCTTGGTATGGTTCATGTTCCACATAGACTTGGATATCGTTTCCTTCGTTATCTTTACCCATTCGTGTGTACGTAAAACGATTATCATTCAATTCTGTTAACTCTAAGACAGCGCCATAGCGATTGGTTCCAATGGAAACATGGGCACGGAATTTATTTTGATTTCCTACTTTAAAGTAGCCATAGTCGCCACGAGTTTCACCAGTTTGTAAATTGAAAAATTCATATTTGCTGCTATCTTGGTCAAATTTCGCTAAGCTGATAAAGTTTTGGTTGGCCGAAGTTACGTCATTGCCATCTTTATCCACTACTTTTGTGCCATTCCAAAGAAGTTGCGGTGTCCCATCAAAGGAAGTTTTACCAATAATTTCATCCCCTTGTCGATTTACATCAATCTGGCCTGTTTGTTCTGTCATGGCACGGCGTCCATTCGTGAATTCTAGTGTTCTGGGACGATTATTGGGGTATGGCTGCGGACGACCATAAACTGGACCTGAGGTTGCTTTGTTTTCTACGAAAACTTCAATATCATTTCCGTTTTTATCTTTACCCATCTGTCTATACGTAAAAGTATCTTGGTATAAAGTTCTAAGTGGGTATACACCTTGATAATTTTTGGTTTCAGAAATAATTACAAGACGGGAAACATCTGTAATACCAGCGGTCATAAAGAAGGTTCCTTCATCTCCTGTGGATTCTCCAGTCTCTTTATCAAAAAATTCATAGAAACTAGTGGTTGCATCAAATTTGATTGCATGTAATAGGTTTTGATTTTCATCTGTTAAGTCATTCCCGTTTCGATCATAAACGCGTGTTCCAGCCCAATCTTTTTCTGATAATCCTTCATCTTGTCTAATACCAACTGAACGTAAATACTCAGGTAAATCCCCTAAATTATTGGGATTGTCTACGCTTTGAGGAACGTATGCTTCTGCCGTCAAAGCCCCTCCTGCTCCACCAACTAATAACGCACTTAAAGCCAACAACGTAATTGTACCAACGATTTTTTTCTTCATAAACGACTACTCCCTTTCCTTTTGATAATTTAAGGATAGCAAGTAGTTATTAACTCCACCTGTCCATAATATGAACAAATTATTAAATAATAATCATTATAATTATCTTAATAATAATATTTAATTATAACTAATAACAATTTATTTATAGAAGAAGAGAAAACAAAAGAACGTTGAGGGACGTTCTTTTGTTAAATAAGAGAGAAGACAAGAGACTTTTAGAAAGTAAAGGCTGGATGATATGCGCCTTGGTAAGGTTCATGTTCCACGAACACTTGAATATCATTACCAGCATTATCTTTACCCATTCGAGTATACGTAAATCGATCATTGTTTAGTTCCGTTAATTCTAGCGCTGCACCGTAGCGATTCGTACCAATAGATACATGGGCCCGAATCTTGTTATTGTCCACCACTTGGAAGTACCCAAAGTCGCCGCGGGTTTCACCTGTTTGTAAATTGAAAAATTCATATTTACTTGTGTTTGGATCAAATTTCGCTAAACTAATGAAATTTTGATTGGCCGCTGTCACATCATTCCCGTTTTTATCTACGACTTTTGTGCCATTCCACAAGGTTGTTCCTAAAATTTTATCCCCTGATTTATTTGTCACAATTTTGCCAGTTTGATTGGTTAATGCTTCACGTCCATTTGTAAAAGCTAATTTTTTCCCATGATAAGGGATGTGTTCCACGTAAACTTCAACATCATTCCCCAGTTTATCTTTCCCTAAACGCTTGTAAGTAAATTTGTCTTTACTCACTTCGGTTAAATCCACTACGGCTTGATAATTTTGTGTCCGCGAAATTAAAATTCGTTTTGTGCCATCACCTGTCACAAAAAATGTTCCTTCGTCACCACGGGTTTCCCCAGTATTTTTGTCGAAAAACTCGTAAAAACCGGTTTCACCATCATATTTTGCTAAACCAATAAAATTAGCATTTTCTGCCGTTAAATCATTACCAGCAGCATCATAAACACGGGTTCCTTGCCAGTCCGTACCAGATAAAATCTTAGTCGCCTTGTCGCCTTTTGTTTGGCCATTGTTTTGATGTTTGCCTAAATTTGCTGTAGCACTATTTGGATTGGCTGCATGATCTGCAAATGCTGGACTTGCATAACCTGCTATAAGTAACGTACTTAATGTTACTAAAGTAATCGAACTTAATACTTTCTTTTTCATAAAGCATCGCTCCTTTTCTTTGATAAACCTATCTTAACAAACGATTCTAAACTACCACTGTCAGAAAAATGAACAATTTATAAACGATTAAAAACAACTATAAACTATTTTTTTGTTAAAAATGAAGCGGTCAAAAGAATCCTTTACTTCCTTTTGACCGCTTCATCCACTCGTGATTGACTAATTAGAACGTGAAGTCTGGCGTAAAATCTCCTTCATATGGTTCATGTTCTACAAAGACTTTAATTTCTTTGCCGTTGTTGTCTTTACCCATTCGTGTATACGTAAAACGTTTATCATTTAATTCTGTTAATTCTAACGCAGCTCCATATTTATTGTCACCAATTGAAACGTGGGCCCGGATTTTGTTATTATCAATTACTTGGAAGTAACCAAAATCTCCACGTGTTTTACCCGTTTCTAAATCAAAGAATTCATATTTACTTGTTTTATTATCAAATTTCGCTAAACTAATAAACATTTTATTTGCTTCAGTAACATCGTTACCGTCTTCATCTAAAACTTTCGTGCCATTCCATAATGTAGCCCCTAAAATGTCATCCCCAGGTTCACTGGTAACAATCTTGCCAGTTTCTGTTTCTAAATCTTTACGGCCATTCGTAAAGGTTAATTTCTCGTCAGAATAAGGGATATGTTCTACAAAGACTTCTACATCTTTCCCGTCTTTATCTTTACCCATTCGCTTATAGGTAAATTTATCTTTCGTCACTTCCGTTAAATCGACCACCGCTTGATAGTTTTGTGTATCCGAAATTAAGATACGCTTTTCGCCATCGTCTGTCACAAAGAATGTGCCTTCATCGCCACGGGTTTCACCTGTTTCTTTGTCGAAAAATTCATAAAAACCTGTTTCACCATCATATTTTGCTAAACCAATAAAATTAGCATTTTCTGCTGTTAAATCATTATTATTTTTGTCGTAAACTTTTGTGCCTTGCCAATCAGTACTGGATAAAATTTCTGTTAATTCTTGTCCTTTTGATTGCTCTTTAGCTGCTTCTGCTGAACTAGAGACTTCAGTGCTTGAGCTAGCTGCACTTGATTTATCTGTTGCAGAGTTGGCTCCGCCAGCACAGCCTGCAATCAACAACGTACTAAAGGTTAATAAGGTAAGCGCACTAAAAACTTTTTTCTTTTTCATGGTTGGTAATCCCCTTTTTCTTTTTGATATATTTAGAATAGCAAAGCCTTATAAACTCCTACTTGCCGAAAAATGAACAAATTATAAACAAATGAAAAAAAGTTAATAACAATACTAGCTTTTTTTTGTTCACTTGTAATACACTATAAGTAAGAAATAGATTAAAACCACTAGGAGGGACGCTTTTGACCATTAAACGCCGCTTTTTTATTTCTTATATTAGTGCCATCATTATTACTTTAGCCTCTGTTTTAGCTGTTTTATCCTTAGCTTCTTACATCACATTAGGAACTGTCCCCAGTTTGCCCCAAGCTTACCGAATGATGAATAAGCAACGACCATTGACCGCTAACGAAGAAGAAAGTTATTTGGCCTTAGATCAACTGCTAAAAAAGTCACCGAAATTACTAGATACACCTTTGAGTAAAGAATTAAAGGAAACGATTCAAACAATTGAAGCAAAAGGATTAAGTGTGATTATTCGAAAGAATGCACGGTTTCCTTATTATTCGGATAATTTAGTAGAAAAATCTTTGTCTGTACATATTCCAAACTACGAAATGAATAATATTATGCCAACTGGCACACTGGATAATGCAGGGCGTCTATATCATTATGTCAAATCCGATTTTCATTATTTAGATGGTTCTAACGGGAGCTTTATTGTCTTGAAACGCGAAAGCAGCCTTTTTGAATTCTTCACACGCTGGATTATCTGGATGATTTTGTTAATTATCCTTGTAGCAATTGCGGCAGCTTGGCTCATTAATAAGCGCTTAACCAAAACCACTATCGAGCCATTAGAAGCATTAGAAAAAGCGACTAAAACATTGGGTAAGGATGCCCAAAAAGAAAATCCATTTACACCAACTAGCCACCAAACCGTCTCAACAGAAGTCAAACAGCTCCAACTTAGTTTTGAACAAATGTGGCAAGATTTAGAAGAAGCCAATGCGGAACGCGAAAAATATGAAGCTAATCGGAAAGAATTAATTGCAAATATTTCTCATGACTTAAAAACACCAATTACTTCTATTATTGGTTACGTTGAAGGTTTGATGGATGGCGTTGCCAATACTGAAGAAAAAAAACAGCGCTATTTAACGGTCATTCATGAAAAAAGTTTAGGCCTCAATGATTTAATTGAAGAATTATTTTTGTATTCTAAATTAGACCTAGACCGTGCTGTCTTTACAATGGAAAAGACCAATTTCACTCGTTTTATTGCACATATTCTTGAAGAATACCGTTTGGAACAAGAACTCGTGATTACTTCTGTACTTCCCACCGAAGCTTTATACGTTCAAATGGATCCCACGCAGATGAATCGCGTGATTACCAATCTAATTCAAAATAGCATTAAATTTGCGGATCCCACTAAAGAGCAACTAGCCTTTACGATTTCTTTAACGCATAATCAAACAGACTTAGTTTTAACCATTACAGATAACGGCATTGGTATCGATAAAAAAGAATTACCTTATTTATTCGAACGCTTCTATCGTGTAGACAAATCTCGAACCCCAACAGTTAAAGGAAGCGGCTTGGGATTAAGTATTGTCAAACAAATTATTGACTATCATCAGGGAACAATCACTGTCACAAGTAAAAAAGGAGACGGCACCAACGTGATAATTACGCTGCCGTTGTTGGAGGATGAAAAATGAAACCACATGTATTAATTATTGAAGATGATCCAAGCATTGCTGATTTGCAAAAAGATTATTTAGAAATTAACGATATGACTGTCACAATTGAACATGATGGAAAAAAAGGATTGGAAGCAGCTTTAAATGAGCCCTTTGATTTAATTATTTTAGATGTGATGCTGCCAACTATGGATGGTTTTGAAATCTGTCGTGCAATTCGGAAAAAAAAGCAAACGCCGATCATGATTGTTTCGGCTAAAAAAGAAGATATTGATAAAATTCGTGGGCTTGGCTTAGGTGCGGATGATTATATAATCAAGCCGTTTAGTCCCAATGAATTAGTCGCTCGAGCAAAAGCCCATATGAACCGTTATCAATTGTTAAGCAAAGCAGAACAACCACCACAATTACTAAAAATCAATGAAATCGCTGTCGACACTGCCGCCCACAAAGTGTTTGTTTTAGAAAATGAAGTTATTTTTACAAGCAAAGAATACAAATTGTTGGTTTTCTTGATGGAACATCCTAACCGTGTGTGGAATAAAGAAGAACTTTTTGAAAGTGTCTGGGGGTTTGATGCCTTAGATACTGAGGTTTCGACTGTCGTTGTTCACATTAAACGGATTCGGGAAAAATTAAAAAAAGCCAATCTTTCTGACTCTCCAATTGAAACACTCTGGGGAAGTGGCTACCGCTTCAATCGATAAAGAGAGCAAAAATAAGTCGGAGCCTATTTCTAGGCTCCGACTTATTTTTTTATTAATTTACACGAGAAAATTTTTGATAAAGTTGGTTGAAAACAATCATAAACTGTTCAATTTCTGCCATTGTATTGCTTTCATCTAAACTAATGCGCACAGCGGAAGTCGCCAATTCCCCAGGCACATGCATGGCATACAAGGTGCTACTAGCCATTTTTTTTCGGCTAGAACAAGCACTCGTAGTCGAAATATAAATCTGTTTTTCTTCCAATGCATGGACTAGCACTTCGCCGCGAATCCCTTTCAAAGCAAAACATAAAATGTGTGGCGCAAAATGTTCATTATCTTGTGAAAAAACAGTCACATTTTGAAATTCTTCTAGCGCCTTTAATAAATAACTCCGTAATGTCGCCACATGTTGCGGCCGTTGTTGTTCGTTCTCTAAATGCAAGCGTAACGCTTTGGCCATTGCCACAATTGCTGGTACGTTTTCTGTCCCACTGCGTTGGTTGTTTTCTTGCCCGCCTCCTGTTAAAAGCGGCGCTAAACGTTTTCCTTGTTTCCAATACATAAAACCAATGCCTCGTGGTCCATGAAATTTATGTGCAGAAAACGTTGCAAAATCCACCCGATCCGTTAACCACTCTGAGTAATTAACTTTCCCAATTGCTTGAACCGCGTCTACATGAAAATGAATTTTAGGAAACTCCGCTAAAACCTCGCTGATTTCTTTAATTGGTTGAATCGTTCCCACTTCATTGTTCACTGCCATAACAGAAACCAAAATCGTTTCTTTTCTAATTAATTTCTGTAATTCCTCGACTTTTACACGACCTTCTTTATCCACTGGCGCATAAGAAAGTTCAAAACCTAGTTCGACTAATTGTTCCGCTGTTTCTGTAACTGCTGGATGTTCCACTGCAGAAATAATAATATGATTACCAAATTCTCGTTTTTCGATTGCCGTTCCTTTTAAAACCCAGTTATCTCCTTCAGTTCCGCCACTTGTAAAATAGATTTCATTTGCTGAAACATCGATTAGCTCCGCAATCTGCTTCCGTGCTTGTTGTAAGAGCCGATTCGCTTGGCTGCCTAAGTCATGTAGGCTAGACGGATTGCCAATAATCCGCTGACTGGTTTTTACATATGTATCTAAAGCCTGGGAGTAAATCGGTGTAGTTGCACTATTATCAAAATAAATCATTTGTCACCCTTCTTTTTTAAAATTCTTTCCCATTATATACTTTCTAAAGTATCACTTCAAGTCACCCCCACGCCATAAAAAACAGAGGCTTGTCTGTCGACAAACCTCTGTTTAGTGATTGTTTAATTAAATTGCTGTTAAATTAGGGTTATTGATATTTTTAAAATAAAAATCTTCGATTCGTTTGAACGCTCCTGGCTCAACAGCTTCCAATGCCGTTCCAATTTCATCTAATGCATCTTGATAACGGAATTCTGTCGAGAATAAATACATGCTTTTATCTAAAGCCGCTCGGATGTTCTCGTGAGTATGACGATAGCGGTTTGCATATTGCATCATTTGTTCTGTCAGAGCTGCTGCATTGACTAAATCTTTTGTTTTCTTATCTAATAACTCTAAATCATCTTCGCATAAGTCACACAAACGATTGATTTCATCCATGTTAATGCGCATTTTATTTAAGGCTCGGCTTAAATCTTCAATTCGATCCGTTGCCACATAGAAAAATTCTAAGTAATCAGCAGACAAACCTGGTAATCGTTGCTTTTCAACATATCGTTTGATACTCCGTAAACGGAATTCGTATTCGTCGACTTTTTCTTGGGCGACTTTTTCGCCTTTTCTTAGTTCTTTCAATGAAGCATCGATTTCTAATTGTTGATTTTCAATATCATCTAAAATCTTATAGCATTCTTTATAGAACGCTTGAATTTCAGAGTAAGGAACGGTATGTTCTTTCATTCGAGGTTCCAAGTCTTTTTGACGGCGGATAATTTCTTCAATTTCCGTTTGGAAGCCACGACTACGTCCTAGCTCGTTGTTGTTTAAGGTGTAGCTTTGTGATACATGGTCCAATTCAATCATTAATTGACGGTTATTTTTTAAGGAATGAGAAATATAATCGTCAATAATTTTTTGATTGGTCACGACATATTTCTTCGCTTCAATTTCACGTTCCATCACTTCATATAATGCATCAATCGCCGTTGCTGTGTCGCGATTTGCGACCTCTACTGCAGCAATCTCTGTTTTCTCTAAATCAGCCATTGAATTCTCGACACGTTTTTTCGCATGTTGAATTTCTTCAGCAAAGTTTTGTTCAGGGAACACATAATCGTCAGCTAATAATTGGTTGTAGCCTTCTTCGATTTCTTTTAATTGATCTGGGAAAGTTTCATTTAATTCTTCATACATTGGTGGAATCCGTTTCATTAAGTCTTCCAATTCATACGTATGACGTTCCGCATCTTCTAGGACTTCTCGAGCCTCAATTGGGTCCCCCGATGTATTTAGTGTGACAAATTGTGTGAATTCAATTTCGACGTTTCTTAATTGTTTTTGGATTTCGGAGTAAGCTGGACCAAAGCTAGCTTTATCATCTTTTAGTGATTTACTTAATTCTTCATAGACATCCAAAGCTTTTTGAACTTCTAATGAATTGCGCTCTTCACTTTCACGTAATTCTTTCAAGCCATTACGAATGACTTCCACTTCGGCTTCCATTTCGGTCATCGTTTCATTCGCTTCCACGACTGCTTTCTTCGCTTTCATGAAACGGAAAATTTCATTTTGATTTTCGACTTCATAAATTTGACTCTCTAGTTCGGCGAAAGAACGCGTCGATAGTTCTACCCAGCGTTGATTCCATTCACGGAAACTATTTTGACTCTGTCCAACTAGATGCATTTTTTTAATGTCATCGATTTCTTCAAAGACTGGCAAGTCAAACAGGGCTTCTTTACGAACTTCTAATTCATCTAATTGTTCTTGATTTTTTTTGCGCATAAAATAACCAATTAAGTATAGCACCGCAGCAATAATAACGATTACTAGTACTAAAATGATAATCCAATTATTCTTCATTTTGGCTCCTCCGATAATTTTTCTATAATAAAAGAAAGGTTGTTTGTTCTCTTCACACGGTTATCTATTGTTCCTGACCCTTGAAAAAGGGCATTCTTGCAGAAATACCTATAGAAAATTATAGCACAAACTGTATATTCATTCACTAGTTATAACAAACTTTTTTAAGAAAACCCGCGATCTTCTTACGAAGGGGTTGATTCACTGCTTTCATCGATCCGATTTTCACTAATTTTTTTACAAATATCACTTAGTTGTGTTAAGAAGGCATCCGCTTGACTTTGATCCATCCCAAAGTGTTCATCGCGCATCGCCCAAACTTCTAGCCCAGCTTCTTTGGCAGAGGCAATGCCTTTTTCTGAATCTTCAATGGCTATACATTCCTGTGGCGCAACAGCTAATTCTTGTAACGTGTGCAGATAAATATCCGGCGCCGGTTTACTTTCTTCGAAATCTTCCCCACTCACGACCGCATCAAAATAACTACTTAATTGCCCCACTGTCAAAACCTCTTCAATTGCGTCTTTTGTGGAAGAAGAAGCTAATCCGATTTTATAGCCTTGTCTTTTTAAAAATTGTAAAACACGTTTCGCATTTTCATCAAGCACAGCTAAATAATCTATCGGATGCGCTTTTTTATAGGCTATGTATTGTTCATTTAAAAAAGCAATATCTAGCTCTTTTTTGTTGACTTGTTCAATCTTTTGCCATAATGAACGCATATCCGCACCGACTAATTCCGGCAAGGTTAGGCCCTCAATGGTCAAATCAAATTCCGCTAAAAATGCTTTACGTCGCTCATAATAATAAGCTTCGCTATCTACTAGGACACCGTCCATATCAAAAATAATGGCAGTTTTGGATTCTGTCATACTATTTAACTCCTTCGTTACGACTCATATCTTTACAGTTTAACAAAATTTTAAGGAAAAATGAAGAACAAATATTTTCATGATTTCCTAACTTTCTGAAAATAAGTGGTTGCTTTTCTAAATGTTTTTCGGTATCCTTTTACTAATCTACAAATGAGAAAATAATTAAAAACAGGAGTGATAAACGTGAACGTAGTTAAATTCGGCGGTAGCTCGCTAGCATCAGCACCACAGTTACAGAAAGTCTTACAAATCGTCAAGGAAGAGCCGCGCCGAACGTTTGTCGTTGTATCCGCTCCTGGAAAGCGAACCCCGCAAGATATTAAAGTGACTGATTTATTGATTCAATACTATCAGCGCTACTTAAATAATGAGGAAATTGAATCGACAATCTCTGCCATCATTCGTCGTTATGAAGATCTTTTTGATGAATTACACTTGGATAAAGCAGTTTTAGCTGATATTGCTATTTCGATTCGCCAATTAGCCACTTTACCAAAAGAAAACAATGCTTTTTTATTTGACTATTTTTTAGCTAGCGGCGAGGACAATAATGCAAAAGTTGTTGCCAGTTTTTTCAATCAGAATGGCTTAGATGCTCGCTACATTAGTCCAAAAGAATTAGGTCTCCTAGTGACACCTGAGCCAGGCAATGCCCGCATTTTACCAAAAGCTTTAGAGAAAATTAGTGCCTATCGTGAGACTCAACAAATCTTGGTTATTCCAGGTTTCTTTGGTTATACAGAAGCCGGCGAAATTTGTACTTTTTCTCGTGGCGGTTCCGATATCACAGGGTCCATTGTTGCCGCAGGTGTTCAAGCAGATTTGTATGAAAACTTTACCGATGTGGACGGAATTTATGTCGCCCATCCTGGAATTATTGAACAGCCTCAAACGATTCAAGAATTGACCTATAGAGAAATGCGGGAGTTAGCTTATGCAGGATTTGCCGTCCTCCACGACGAAGCCTTAATGCCTGCCTATCGCGCAAATATTCCAGTCGTTATCAAAAATACCAACAACCCACATCATCCTGGCACCCTAATTACCACCTCTCGCAAAGTGAAGCATGCCCCTGTTGTAGGAATTGCTAGTGATCAAGGGTTCGCAAGTATTTACATTAGTAAGTATTTAATGAATAGAGAGTTAGGTTTTGGGCGACGGCTTTTAGAAGTACTAGAAAAATTAGCCTTAAGCTATGAGCATATGCCCTCAGGAATTGATGACATCACGATTGTTTTAAGAGAAGACCAGTTAACAACTGAAATTGAAAATCGACTGATGGCTCAACTCCAAGAAGTTTTAGCGCCTGATGAGTTACGCATCACGCATCACCTTTCTATGATTATGATTGTCGGGGAAGGCATGCGCCAACGAATTGGGGTTACTGCTGAAAGTACAATGGCGTTAGCCAAAGAAAAAATCAACTTAGAAATGATTAACCAAGGATCTTCGGAAGTAAGTATTATGTTTGGTATCAAAAAAGAACAAGAGGAAAAAGCCATCAAAGCCTTATATCGGACGTTCTTCCATGATTAATGAAAAAGACGAATGAGTTTTCTCATTCGTCTTTTTCATTGGTTTCAGTAATTTTCAATTGGCGTTGAATTTCCGCTTTAATTTTAGCTTCTGGCGCAAAATCTTGTTCCCAATTTTCAGGTTTTAATACTTTATTTGTTTCCGGATCATAATGTGGCTGCCCATCTGGAAATAATTTCCCCATATTGGCTTGATGAACGATTTCAATAATTTTTGTTGGATTGACGCCCATTAAGCAAAACGAACCATAAGTAAAATACAATAAATCAACTAGTGCATCCACTTCCTCCACTAAAGGATCAGATACTGATTTGCCTTTCGCCAAGACTTTCTGCTCTGCTTTATCGACAGATTTTTTTAATCCGTTGACCAATTGTTGAAAAAGCACTTGATCATTATTAGCAGCACTATATAAAAATTCCACAAGTTCTTCGACTTTAAACTCTGCTCGTCGACTGGCTAGCTCTGGCGAAAAAGCAGTTGGTTGCTCTGGTTGTTGTGGATTAAAAACCTCGTGGAAGGCACAAGCCATTTCATAAGGGGATTGCTTTTCAGACATTCAGCTACCTTCTTTCTCAAAATAAATCTAATTGTTTTGGATTCAAATCATCGTAACTCAAATTCAAGACTTTTTGCATCTGTAGAGCGTTTTCTGCGGCATCGCCGCCAGAATTATTATTAAAAATTACGCCCACTTCTTTAGCTTCTTGCGACATTTTTAAAACAGCTTCGCTTAAATCAGCGATTTCCTGCGTATTATAATGATAGAGGGTTCTTTTTTTACGCCACTCTGCATCATTGGCTAACCAGCCAGCCGCATTACGTCCGTGAAACCGGAAGAGCACGAGATTAGGATTCGTTACATACGGATAAAAGGGCACTGGATTCGTAGGAATCTGCGGTTCATCTACAATCACAAGTGAAAATTGATTTTCTTTCATAAATTGCAACATTTGTTTTACAAAGTTTGGTTGATACCATGAATTATTTCGTAATTCAATGGCGATAGGTAGGTCTTTAAACCAGTGACGAATTTTTTGCAAGTAAGCGACATTTTCTTTCGTACAACCAAATGTTCCTGAAAATTGTACCAGAAAGGCAAATAATTTTTTACTTTCAATTAATGGGGCCATACTTTCTAAAAAAGCGGTGATCATTTCTTCTTCACTTGCATAATAGGTCTGCCACTCACCTTGACAACTGATTCCACTATAAACTTTTATGACAAAGCGAAAGTTTTCGGGAACTGCTTTGACCCATTCAGCTACTCGTTCTTTGGGAGGAATCCCGTAATACGCCGTGTCCATTTCAACTAGCGGTAAATGACTGGCATATTCATAAAGCGTGGCCCGTTTTTTTCCAGTTAAATAGTCGTGTTCACTAAAAGATGTTAATCCTAAGCGAATCATGTCCTTCCTCCTCTGCGTAACTTTTTATTTTTCTAAACCGTCATCTCAACTTAGTTGGTCCAATCGATATTCGCTTCACAATAGGTTTGACCATCAATCCGAATCTCATGGCGCGTTTTCAACTGATTTTCTTGTTCGACAATTTCGTAATGACTTTCGACTTCTTGGCCATATTCTACTTCTTTATCAAATTTCACAAGAATTTTTTTCGGTTGATGCGTTGTTAAAAAGTCATAACCTAACACATCCAATAACCAATTAAAGTAAATCGCATTATTAACATGTTGATTGCCATCAATATCAAAAAAACGCACACGATAAGGTAAAAAGTTCCCCTCTGTGACCTTTTCAATTTTTTCATGGCGATAAATTTTAGTGATTTTTTCAGAATCAAAAGGTGCAATAATTTCTGGTAGCACACTACTGATTTTCCGATTTTTTTGATCCATTAAGACAAAGGTTGATTTCACAAAGACACATTCATTGCCTTCTTCATCATGAACCCAAAAGTTACGATAACAAAAATATTTGTTATAACTCATAGCTTGCGTTGTAATTGCTACTTTTTCACCAACTTTTGGTAAGCGGTGAATCTCTATTTCATAATTGGTGATGACCCAGCCTAGACCAAATTGAGCGACATAAGCCGCATCTCTTCCTAGTAATTCTGTTTGTTCTTCTGATACTTTAATGACAACCGCTAACAAAGCCGGTATCTTCATTGCACCAGTAAAATCGCCGTCATAGTAGGCAACTTCATAAGAGGATGTATGTTTTTTTCCCACGAAATAATCTCCTTTTTCCAATGGCTACTTTCGTGTCATTGTTTCTTCTTAAAAGTATACCACGTGATTTCTTCAATTGCGATTCCGAATGAAAAATTAACAAAACTTTGAAAAACACTATTATTTATATTATTTAAAAACATTCTTAATATTACTTAAAAAATATTGTTTTATTTTTAAAAATAACATTTCTTATTATTTGTATCCGAAAGATTATTATGTTATATTCCTATCTGTAAGCGCATACAAAATAATTTTTTAGGAGGTTTTTTTCGTGAAAAAGAGTTTATTAACAATCGTCCTGGCTTTTAGTTTTGTTTTAGGTGGCGCTGCATTGGCCCCTACTGTTTCGGAGGCTCATGGTTACGTAGCAAGTCCTGGAAGTCGTGCTTTCTTTGGTAGTTCTGCTGGTGGTAACTTAAATACAAATGTTGGTCGTGCACAATGGGAACCTCAAAGTATCGAAGCGCCAAAAAATACGTTTATTACTGGTAAATTAGCCAGTGCAGGTGTCTCAGGTTTTGAACCTTTGGATGAACAAACAGCTACTCGTTGGCACAAAACAAACATTACAACAGGTCCCCTTGACATCACTTGGAACTTAACTGCCCAACATAGAACTGCTTCTTGGGATTACTATATTACTAAAAATGGCTGGAATCCCAATCAACCATTAGACATTAAAAACTTCGACAAAATTGCTTCAATTGACGGTAAACAAGAAGTTCCTAATAAAGTTGTTAAACAAACAATTAATATTCCGACAGACCGCAAAGGTTATCATGTCATTTACGCTGTCTGGGGCATTGGTGATACGGTGAACGCCTTTTACCAAGCGATTGATGTGAACATTCAGTAAAAATACTCACATCTTAAACTACATTAAAGGAGTTCTCAAAAAATGAAGCTAAAAAAAATAATTCCTGCTTTTCTCCTTCTTTCAACCGTTGCAGTTGGCTTGTGGTTAACGCCTACTCAAGCTTCTGCAGATGCTGCGGATACGATGGTAGATATCTCTGGCAAAAAAGTGTTGGTTGGATATTGGCATAACTGGGCCTCAAAAGGACGCGATGGTTACAAACAAGGAACATCAGCATCGCTGAACCTTTCAGAAGTAAATCAAGCCTACAATGTCGTACCGGTTTCCTTCATGAAAAGCGATGGTACAACACGGATTCCTACGTTCAAGCCTTATAACCAAACGGACACTGCCTTCCGACAAGAAGTCGCACAATTAAATAGTCAAGGTCGCGCAGTTTTATTGGCACTTGGTGGAGCAGATGCACATATCCAATTAGTCAAAGGCGATGAACAAGCCTTTGCGAATGAAATCATTCGTCAAGTGGAAACATACGGCTTTGATGGTTTAGACATCGACTTAGAGCAATTGGCGATTACTGCTGGCGACAACCAAACCGTCATCCCTGCTGCATTGAAAATAGTCAAAGACCATTATCGAGCACAAGGAAAAAATTTCATCATTACGATGGCGCCAGAATTCCCTTATTTAAAACCTGGTGCCGCTTATGAAACATACATTACTTCCCTAAATGGTTATTATGATTACATTGCCCCACAATTATATAACCAAGGCGGCGACGGTGTCTGGGTTGATGAAATTATGACTTGGGTTGCTCAAAGCAACGATGCTCTAAAATACGAGTTCCTCTATTATATGTCTGATTCATTAATCCATGGCACGCGCGGCTATCTACAGATACCAAACGATAAATTAGTCCTTGGTTTACCAGCAAATCGGGATGCTGCTGGTAGCGGCTATGTCGTTGAGGCTACCCCTGTAGCCAAAACTTTTGATCAGTTAGCAAAAGACGGTAATCCTATCCGTGGCTTAATGACTTGGTCTGCAAATTGGGACGTTGGTCAAGATGTCAACGGCAAGTCCTACAACAATGAATTTGCGACACGTTATAGTAACCTTGTAAAATAAAAGCTATTTTGAGACAGAACACCGCATTTGGTTCTGTCTCTTTTTAAATTTTACTCACCTGTCTTTCAATAATCCAAACAATGTTCTCTCGCCTTCTAACCAATTAATTTTAAACCAATCACAGAAACAATGATTAAAAAAATAAAAAATATCCGTCGTAGGTCTTTTGATTCACCTAAGAGCATTCCTAAAATAGCGCCTCCTGCTGTACCAATTCCTGTCCAAACTGCATAAGAAACGCCCATCGGTAATTGTCTCATCCCTAAATATAAAAATAAGAAACTACCACTAAACGCTAGAATTAAAATTAACAATGAACGTAAGTCTTTTTTTGTTGTAAATAATTTAATTGAACCTACGCCAAAGATTTCAAAACAGCCTGCAATAACTAAGTATAACCAACTCATCTTGTTTCCTCCTCTTTATTTCCAGTTACCATTTTTAAGCCAATTACACCTATTAATAACAGCAACAGAAAAAGAACTTTTCCTATGCCCAATGGTGTGTGGAATAAAAAATGATCTGTCACAATAGTTCCAGCACTACCTAAGCCGACAAATACAGCATAGGCTGTGCCAACTGGCAATTCCTCTCCTGCTTTAATCAGCGCATAAAAACTGATAAAGATTGCGATTACTGTCCCTAAAATCTCCCACCATGTTGTACTATGCTTCATACCAATGACCCAAATCACTTCACAAAAAGCGCCAAAAATAACTTTTAACCAAGCTTTACTCATCTTGTTTTCCTTCCCTTCCAAACAAAAAAAGTGCCAACAAACAGTTCAGCTATGGCCTAAGAACTGTTCATTAACACTTTAGTCGCAAGCATCCGGCGATGTTTACGAAAGTTTATGTATTAAAATATCTCAGGCTATTATATTCTTATTTTTTTAAAAAATCAACTAAAAAATAATAGTTCGAATTCGAGACATTTCTTTTGCATTTTTAGGACTAATCATTTAAACTTACTTTTAGTAAGTTAATTAATTAAAAAATTATTTTTCTTTTAGGAGGATTTTTATTATGAATACACAAATTTTAGGTTTACACCACGTCACTGCCATGACTTCAAGTGCTGAAAAAATTTATCACTTTTTCACCGATATTTTAGGTCTACGTTTAATTAAGAAGACTGTCAACCAAGACGATATTGAAACATATCATTTATTTTTTGCTGATGATGCCGGCTCTCCCGGAACAGATATGACTTTCTTTGACTTTCCAGGCTTACCTAAAGGAACCAAAGGAACCAATACAATTTCTCGTACTTCCTTCCGTGTAAAAGATGATGCTGCTTTGGATTACTGGGTATCACGCTTTAATGAATATGCAATTGATCATGGAGAAATTCAAGAACGTTTTGGTAAAAAGTATTTAGAATTTGAAGACTTTGACAATCAACGTTACCAACTTATTTCTGATGAAAAGAACCAAGGTGTCGCAGCCGGCACGCCTTGGAAAAAATCTAACGTTCCTAGTGAACATGCTTTAATCGGCTTAGGTCCAGCCTTTGTAACTGTCGAAAATTACGAACATCTGCAACTAGTTTTAACTGAAGTTTTAGGATTCAAATTGATTGATGCTGAAGGTAGTTTCCATTTATTTGAAGTTGGTGAAGGTGGGAATGGCGCCAGCATCATCGTAGAGCATCGAGAAGATTTGCCAGCGGCTCAAGAAGGCTACGGCAATGTCCATCACTTAGCCTTGCGCGTTGCCGATGAGGAAGCACTACGTTTCTGGATTGAAAAAATTAATCGTTTGGAATTTCCTAATTCTGGCTTTGTGGAACGTTTTTACTTTAAATCTGAATATTTCTTGGCAGCAACACATGTTTTATTTGAACTGGCAACCGATGGTCCTGGATTTTTAGAGGATGAAACCTATGAACACGCTGGCGAAAAATTATCATTACCGCCATTTTTAGAACCAAAACGGGCAGGGATTGAAGAATTTGTGCGTCCTTTCGATACTTCAGATGCGAATGTTCAACGAAATTAGTATTTTTTCTAGGAGGTTCCTATGATTCATTACAATAGTAACGAGTTATCTGCAAAAACAGCGTATAAATTTTTATCAGGAAGTATTATTCCTCGGCCAATCGCTTGGGTTACAACACAAGATACAGCTACAGGTGTCGTCAACGCTGCTCCCTTTAGTTTCTTTAATGCGGCGGCAGCTGAAATTCCTTTAGCAACGTTGTCCATTTTACGACCAGACAAAGAGCCTAAAGATACGGCACGAAACATCTTGGCTACTAAAGAACTTGTCATCCATTTCGTTAACGAAGACGTTCTTACTCAAATGAATCAGACTTCGGCACCTTTAGCAGCAGAGATCAGTGAAATTGACACATTTGGGATTGAAACCATTGCCAGCCAGACTGTTGCTGTTCCAGCAATCAAAGCCGCGCCGATTCGGATGGAAGCTCGCTTACATCAATATGTACCTATTGCTAACCATGAAGGTCAAATTATTACGGATTTATTCATTGTAGAAATTACCGATTTCTATTTTGATTCAGCCGTTTTCGATGAAGAACATCAGTACATTTTACCTGAAAAACTCCAACCGATTGCTCGTTTAGCAGGCAATGATTATACAACATTGGGCGAAATCCGTGAAGTTCGCCGCCCAACGTAAAAAGAAGGCCCCCGCCATGACGGCGGGGGCCTTCTTTTTCTGTTTTATGCTAATGCGCCCATTGGATCCCAAGGTGCCAAAACAGTTGGCGCTTGTTCCCAAGCTTTTTTCTGTTCATCAGTTAATAAATCTTTGTGCACAACGATTTGATAAGTGTACTCGTCCATCCACGCATCGCTCATAACGAAGAAGCCATTTTCACCGACTTTTTCGCCCCAGCTATTTTCCACTTTCCATTTTGTTGTTTGACCATCAACGATATCAACACCTGTTAAAACCATGGCGTGTGTCATTAAGCTTTCACCAAAGTCTAAACGTTCTGCTTTAGTCATCGTAAAATCAATATCAAAAAGATCGTTCATATCGTAAACGTCTAATGCCATAATTCCTGTGTCACGTGTTGAAGATTGTCCGACATCACAACCAAACCAAACAGATTCGCCTTGTTCCAATTGTGCAGCAGCTAATTTTTTGAAAGCAGCCATTTCTACATTTAAATATTTAACTTCTTTGCCGCCGACAACATTCCCTAACATTTCAACAGTGTATGTTTTGTTGAATGGTTTATCTTCTGTAGGAGCATTAATAATACTTACATAATCATGTAAATTAACGCCAACGTATTTTTCAAAGAATGTTTGCGGTGTTAGATTTTGATCCAAATGATAATTTTTTTCTTCGTCACGGTATTCAAAATCAAAGGTTTCTGGCGGTGTTCCTAAAGAGATTGCTAAGAAATTATAAATTTCTTGTAACATTGCTTCTTTGTTTTTTTGGACTTCTTCAGCAGAAGCGCCTTTTTCAATTAAACTACGTAAAATTGTTGCATCTTTGCGTAATTTTTTATTTAAATAGTTGTTTAAATCACGTGAATTGGAACTGTTGCTGCTTTCAGGCATTGCCGTTTTAGGCACTACGCCATATTTATCAAAAATTGAAACGATCATATCCCATTGCCCACCATCTTGTTGTGGTGTCGCTAATAAAAAGGCCACTTTACGACTAGTCAACGGTTGATCGGCTGTTGCAATAATATTTTCATAGAAATAGTTTGATTTTTCATATTTATCCCAGAAAAATGTATAGTTTTGTGATAATTCAAAATCTTTTAATTGAAACGCATTTAACATTCTATGTCTAAATGTATTTAATGCCGCAAACATCCAGCAGCGACCGCTTTGTTTTTGATTGGCCACTTTTCCAGTAGCTAAGTCGACTGAAAAGACGGGTACGTTATTCACGGCTCCTTGTACAGATTCACCTGAAGCGCTGATACCATTTTTTACTACACTACGTTGTAAGGCATTTTGTTTATTATTGTTCAAGAAATCTTGATGGAATTTCTCTGTTAATTTTGGTTCAATTGCTGTCATATTTTCATCGTCCTTTCATTTTACGTTCTTCTTCATTATATGCTTCTCTTTAAACAGAAACAACCATTTACTCTAAATTCCTTGCTTTCCAACTCTTTTTGTATTAGGATATATAATACAGATAACACAAATAAGACAGGAGTGATTCGATGCTTTTAGAAATAGATGAACAAAGCGAACAGCCCATCTATCAGCAACTCATTGATCAAATCATTGTAGGCATTGCCAAAGGTGAACTGGTTCCCAATGAAAGTTTGCCTTCTATCCGACAATTGGCGGACGAAATCGGGGTCAATATGATGACTGTTTCAAAAGCTTATAATAAGTTAAAGCAATCAGGTTATATTGTGACTGACCGTCGTAACGGCACCAAAATTGCCGCAAAGTTACCTGCTACCGCTGTTTGGCAACAGCAATTGCATGAGCGTTTAGAACTTCTGTTGGCTGAAAGTTTTTTACATCAGCAATCCGAAGCAGAAATCCAAGCACTTATTCAGAAAATTTATCAAAATTTTGATTCGAAAGGGCGTGCATTATAATGGCGGTATTCTTTTATTTCATCCTAGTTTCTGTCGCTTTTTTTATGGCATTTACTATGGGGATTTATGCAAATCCTCACAAAAATATTATTTTGGAAAACACTTTACCAGAAGATAAACTACAAGATCCCAGCGTTCAAGCAATCCGAAAACGTTATAAAAAACGCTTGGTTCAACTAGCAGCCGTTTTTAGTGTTCTTAGTTTACCTTTGTTATTTATTCCTTATGATTCGATTTTGTTGTTTCTTTTTCTGTTACTTTTATTTAGTTTTATTGGCAGTGGCTACTATCTGCAAATCGTTTATATTCGCAAAATGGCCGCTTTAAAAATGCAAAACGGCTGGTTGCTACCTAAGCGTCCTCTCTTAATCGATACGCAATTAGTTTTAAATAAAAACCAGAAACTTATTTCATTTTGGTGGTTTTTACCTGCGATTATTCTTACTTTTGCTGGGGGCTTTTATTCCTTGCAAACGGCGATTGGTTCCTGGATTCTTTTCTTAATTACTGTTTTGATGTTAAGTTTGTTCATTGGCGGCTATTATTTTATCGCGCGCTTACCTGTCAAACCGCTAACTAGTGACTCAAAAATTAATCAGCAAATTAATGATTTATTTCGGCATCATTGGTCTGTTTTAATGGTTTTATCCGCCTTAGTTTTTGCACCGCTAACCATTTTACCAACTTTCACAATTGTAATTGATTATACGGTTGCGATGGCCCTTACTTTTTGTTATTTTATTCTTTTGTTTGTTTATGTAGGCTTTCTCTTCTACTACCTATTTTCAATGCGCAAAAAACAAGATCAATTCGTTTTACAGGCTGGCGATTATCGCTATGGGGATGATGATCAATATTGGCGGTATGGGATTTATATCAATCCAAAGGACCCCAAAATCATGGTTCCTGATCGCATTGGTATGAATTTATCTATTAACCTAGGACGGCCTGCTGGGAAAATTATTCTAGCCGCTACTGGTATTTTAACGATTGCGGTGCTGTTCTTTGCCACAGTGCCGATGTTTATAAATGATTTTTCTAGTCATGCCTTTCAAGCAACTATTGAAAATAAACAAATTGAGTTATCTGCCCCATTAGCAAAAACAAGGTCAATTCCTTTTAACCAAATCACTGCTGTTTCTTTGATTGATGACTTACCTCAAGAACGCATCCGCACAATGGGTGCTGCGACAGATAGTTACTTAACAGGAGAATTTAAAGTCGCTGGAAAACCTGCTTATTTACTAATTTATACAAAAAGTCATCCGATTCTGAAAATAGAAACGCGGAAGAAAGTTTATTATTATACTGCGCGTGATGGTCAAGAAACGACTAAGATTTATCAGGAAATCAAAGCCAAACTTCCATAACAAAAAAACAGGGCCTACTCATGATGGTAGGCCCTGTTTTTTGTTATTCGCTGACAACCTTGAATTTTGTATCTGCCAACGTGGTATTCAGTTCATCTTGGCTTACTTCACGATCTGCTGTCACAACGGCTGTTTGATCTGCCAAGTGAACCGCAACATTCGTTACGCCGTCAATTCCACTAAATTTTTCAGTGACCGCTTGAACACAGCCATCACATTTCATCCCATCAATTTTTACTGTTTTTTCCATTTCACTTCATCCTTTTCAATTTTATTTTTGACTTCCACTAGTTCTTTTCACCGTCGAAGGTTTAAATCCTTTCAATCGTAAGGCGTTTAGTAAGACAGAGACTGAACTAAAACTCATAGCTGCTGCTGCAATCATCGGACTTAACAAAGGTCCACCAAATAAGTGTAACACACCCATAGCCACTGGAATACCTAATGTATTATAGGCAAATGCCCAGAAAAGATTTTCTTTGATGTTTTTGATGGTCGCTTTACTTAATTCAACTGCTGTAGGCACATCCATTAAATCACTACGCATTAGCACAATGTCGGCCGATTCCATTGCAACATCTGTGCCTGAACCAATAGCAATCCCCACATCTGCTTGGGCAAGTGCTGGTGCATCATTAATCCCGTCACCCACCATCGCAACTTTTTTGCCTTCTGCTTGTAGTTTTTTCACTTCTAACGCTTTATCTTCTGGTAAAACTTCACTTAAGACACGATCGATACCTACTTGTTTCGCAATCGCCTCTGCAGTACGCTTGTTGTCTCCCGTAATCATTACGGCTTCGATCCCCATTTTATGCAAACGTGCAATGGCTGTTTGACTGCTATCCTTCACAGTATCTGCTACCGCAATGATACCCGCAAACGAACCATCTTTTGCCACAAACATTGGGGTTTTCCCTTCTTCTGCCAAACGATCCGCTTGTTGAACAAACGTTGATAGCTCGATTGCTTCTTCTTTCATTAATTTTATATTGCCCAAAAGTAGGACTCGTTCGTTGACTGTCACACGGATGCCGTGACCTGGAATCGCTGAAAAATCGCTTCCTTCTGCTAATGGCAATTGACGTTCTTTAGCCGCTCCCACAATTGCTTCACCTAGAGGATGTTCTGATCCTTGTTCTGCAGAAGCTGCTAATGTTAGTAACTCAGCTTCTGAAAGTGCTGAATCAGCAACTAAAATATCTGTAACCACCGGTTTGCCTTCTGTAATAGTCCCTGTTTTATCAAACACGATTGTTTGAATTTTGTGAGTGGTTTCTAAAGCATCCCCACTTTTAATTAAAACGCCATTTTCAGCGCCCTTACCTGTCCCCACCATAATCGCAGTCGGCGTTGCCAAGCCGAGCGCACAAGGACAAGCAATCACTAACACAGAAATAGTAATTGTCAAAGCGAAAATCCATGACTCTTGTCCTAAAAAGAACCAAGCCAAGCCAGAAAGAACAGCCAAACCAATGACGATTGGGACAAAAACACCCGAAATTTTATCAGCTAATTGTGCAATCGGCGCTTTTGAGCCTTGCGCATCTTCCACTAATTGAATGATTTGGGCAAGGGCCGTCTCTTTTCCCACTTTTGTCGCCTTGAATTGAAAGCTGCCATTTTTATTGATGCTAGCACCAATTACTGCATCACCGACTTTCTTTTCAACAGGCAAACTTTCGCCCGTTAACATGGCTTCATCCACAGAACTACTGCCTGAAACAATCACTCCATCAACAGGGATTTTATCTCCTGGGCGAACAATCACAATGTCATCCAACTGAACAGCATCAACTGGCACTTCAATTTCTGCGCCATCACGTAAAATATGAGCAGTTTTCGGCGCTAAACCCATTAATTTTTTTATCGCATCTGAGGTTTTCCCTTTTGAAACAGCTTCGAAATATTTTCCTAATGTAATTAAGGTTAAAATAACACCCGCTGATTCATAATAAAGAGCCATTGTAAAACTTGTGTCTCCTAAAAATATCATGACTGTGCCATATAAACTATACACAAAAGCAGCGCTGGTTCCTAAAGCCACCAAAGAAAACATATTCGGATGCCCTTTAAACAATGCTTTAAAACCAACTGTGAAAAATTCTCTGCCGACATATAGAACGGGTAAAGTCAAAATCAATTGAACCATTGCAAAGGTCATCGCATGTGTCATTGGATTCAAAAAATCCGGCAATGGTAAGCCTACCATATGTCCCATCGCAATATAAAGAAGGGGCACTGTAAACACCGCTGAGATCCAAAAACGTTGCCACATCTCAGCAATATGTTTTTGTTTCTTTTCACGATCTTGGTCCGCTGTTGCACCTGCAGCGACTTCTTCTGTCGCTTGATAACCTGCATCCGTAACTGCTTTGATAATTTTAGCACTCGTTACTTGATGGTCGTCATAACTAACCACCAGTTTTTCCGTGGCTAAATTAACAATCGCTTGTTGAACACCAGATAATTGGTTCACAGCTTTTTCAATCGTTTGGGCACAGGAAGCACAACTCATTCCTTCAATCGTAAACGTTCGTTGCTTGGCTGGGCTAATCGCCTTGTAGCCAGCATCTGACACAGCTTCCTTAATTTCTTCTTCTGTGACTTCCGTCTGATCATACGTGACACTTAATTTTTCCGTAGCTAAATTGACACTTGCCTTTGCCATCCCAGGTAACTTCGCCGTAGCCTTTTCAATCGTTTGGGCACAGGAAGCACAGCTCATCCCTTCAATATCAAACGTTTTACTTTCCATTTTTTTCACTCCTTTTTAAATTAAATGACATTGGCATTGACCAGGAATACAGTTACAAGGGACAGATTCAACCGCCGTCTTGCGCTTCTCTTTCAAGAGTTCCTCTAATCGATCCAAATCGTCATAACTCAACTGACTCTCTGTTAAAATTGTTTCTACCACGGAACCAACTTTACGGCTGCACACCTTGGCTAAAAGTTCGTCTGCCACCGTTTCAACGCTCCGACGTTCTTCTACTAGCGGATAATAAATATATTTATTGCCTGCTTTCTCCGTCCCAACTAACCCTTTATCTGTTAAACGACTTAGTAACGTCTTGACGGTCGTTGATTTCCATTCTTTTTTCTCATTTAAAAGTGTATGCACTTCACGACTCGTGGTTTTGCCTTGGGTCCAAATAACCCGCATGACTTCCCACTCTGCATCAGTAATTGTCGCTAATTTATCTTTTGCCATACTCGTTAAATTCCTCCTTCATCAATAAAAAAAGAGTTCAAGATTATCGACTACAAATGTAGTCGTTTATCTTGAACTCATCATATAGCTATTTTATTTTTTTGTCAACAACTTCTGCTCATCTTTTTTTATTGCAACGCAGATTCTTGTTTTTTAACAAAGTATTTCAATAAGAAAGGTGCAACTAAGGTCGTTAAGATAATTACCACAATCATGCTCGTATAATACGCTTCTGAAAGTAATTTAGATTGGTAGCCAATTTGCGCAATGATTAATGCCATTTCCCCACGCGAAACCATCCCAGCACCGACCATTAAAGAACTTGTATTGGAGAAACCAACCATTTTCGCTCCCCAGGCGCCGCCCAGTAATTTCGTTAAAATCGCCATAATCGTCATTACCAAAATAAAAGGTAAATCCTTTCCTAACGTGTTAAATGTCACTGATAAGCCAATGCTGGCAAAGAAGACGGGAATAAACACGGCATAGCCAATAGCTTCAATATTGAAATCAATTTCTGTTTTTGCATCCGTTTGTCCCACAGCAATCCCTGCAAAAAAGGCACCTACGACAGAACTTAAACCAACTAAATCAGCCAAATAAGCCATGCCCAAACAGATAATCAATGACATGATAATAACAGACGACCCAATGTTCATTTTTTGACTTAAACGTAGTAAATAGGGAGCAATAAAGCGGACCAAAAAGAAAATCCCAATAAAGAATAAGCCTTGTTCAATTAACTTAACAATAAAGCTGACTTCTGTATTGCCGCCTGTACTTGCACCAATCATGCCGACAGCGACACTTAAAATAATCACGACCACGATATCGTCAACGACAGAAGCCCCAAGAATCGTTGCACCTTCTTTACTACTTAAAACATTCAACTCTCTTAATACTTCTACTGAAATACTGACCGACGTTGCTGCTAAAACTAACCCAAGGAAAAAAGCTTCTTTCCAAGAAAAAGCAAACAGCTGACCAATCAACATAGTAAAACCAACCGGTAAAACGATGCCCAAAATAGCGACCATGACACTAGGTTTCGCATATTTTTTCAATAATTCCAATTCACATTCCATTCCAGCAATAAACATCAGCATAATGACACCAATTTCTGAAAAGTCATGCACAAACACATCTTGATGCACAATATTTAACATCGCTGGACCTAACACAATCCCTACTAGCAATTGCCCAATTACTGCAGGAATTCCTACTCTTTTACAAGCAACACCTGCTAAAGTCGTTGTAATTAAAATCAAACATAAAATACCTAAAAATTCCATTCTATTTCCCTCTTTCTCTATTAACCAATCATCACTGATTCTTTTGGATATTGAACTTTCGACTGACTTTCCAAGCCTTTCTTAATTAATGACAATAACACCGTGTACACACCCACACGACCGACGAACATTAGAAAAATAATCACCAGTTTACCAAAAACAGTTAAATCTGGTGTTAACCCCATTGTTAAACCGACCGTTCCAAATGCAGAAATCACTTCAAAAACGATATACTCAATCCCGTTTTTTAAAGGTAATGTTTCTGTAAACGAGAGAATAACTGAAGCAGTTACACATAAAAAAGTTGCCAAGAAGAACAAAGTAAACGCTTGGAGCACTACTCGCTCAGGAATTGTGCGTTCATGGAATTCCACTCGCTGTTTCCCTTTAAAAATTGCACGAAATTGTAAAAATAACACACCAAACGTAGTGGTTTTCAAGCCGCCAGCGGTTGATCCTGAAGTGCCACCAATAAACATCCACAAAATCGTGACAATCAGGCCTGGATTACTCATTTTCAAATAATCAACTGAATAAAAGCCAGCCGTTCTTGGTGTAACCGACAAGAACCAACTGTTGACAAGACGCTGCCAAAAAGACATGTCAGCTGGAAAATGGCGATATTCCGAAATGTAAAAAATAACGGTCCCTAAGACTAAAAAGGTGGCGGTCACCGTTAAAGCAAGGCGTGTATGAATACTAACACGGTGCTTAATTTTATTTTTATAACCTTTAATCATTGCAAAAATATCGCGCCACACAATAAATCCTAAGCCACCAGCTATAATTAAAAAGCTAATGACTAGTAAAAGATAAGGCGAATTTTGATAAGGAACCATACTATCCCCTAGCAAATCAAAGCCAGCATTACAAAATGCCGAAACGGCATGGAAGAGACTAAAAAACAACCCTTTTTTCCACCCAAATGTTGGCACAAATTGAAAGGACAACAAGAAGGCTCCAAGTAATTGAATAATGGCCGCAAACTTCATAATATATTTCATTAAACGAAAAACTCCGGAAACTTCACTAACATTTAACGCTTCTTGATACAACATCCGTACACTTAGTGACGCTTTTTTCCGCAGCAAACTAAAGAAAATCGTGGCAACGGTTAAAAAGCCTAAGCCGCCTAATTCAATCAAAATCATAATAATAACTTGCCCGATAGGACTCCAATGTTCCGCCGTATTCAAAGGCGAAAGCCCTGTAACACAGACGGCGGAAGTTGCCACGAAAAAAGCATCAATCCATTGCGTTTTTTGTCCAGCTTGTGCAGAAAAAGGCATCATTAATAAGATTGTGCCTACAACAATTAATAGAAAAAAGCCTAAGACAATTGTTTGAACAGGTGAAATATACAACCTTCTTTTGATCTGATGTTTCATTTTTTTCTCCTCTACCATTTCTTTGTCAATCAAAAACAACACAAACGGCTAGACAACTGTTGCTTTGTTCCTCTCGCCCTATGAGAAACTCAAAACCTTGAAAGCAACTTGCCCAACCGAATAATTATTTTTTAATTTTTGTTTTCACGTTGATAAATCGAATAAACCAACTCATTTTTTTGATAAACCTGTTTTAAACGAACTGGGATTGATTGAGCCATTGTCTCGTATAGAGCAATGCCCTCACCCAGAAACAGTGGTATTGTCGTCAAAATGAAGGTATCAATTAAATCAGCTGCCAAAAGCGGTTGAACCACTTTTGGGCCTCCAACAATCCAAATTCCCGCGCCGTCTTCTTCTTTGATACGACGAATTAATGTGACGGGATCTTCCTTTGTAAAAGTTCTTGAAGCAGTTGATGGTTCTGGATGAGAGGTAATGATATAAGAATGCTTGTCTTCATAAAAATACACATCTGGGGACAATTCTTGTGTCACTTGATCATAAGTAGTCCGCCCCATTACCACAGTGTCTATTTTTTCATACATTTCATCGTAACTACGATCTTCTTCATCGCCACGAATATTCTCTTCTAACCAAGCAACACCGCCCGCTTTATCCGCAATGAAACCATCAATACTCGCTGCAATAAATAAAATTACTTCCCGTGCCACATCAACGCCTCCTTTTCTCTTCTTATCTATTTTAGCTTGTTTTCTCAAAAAACTCTAGGGGTGCGCATTGTTATTTTTAAAAGAAAAAAGAGAAAAACTAGGATAATTGGGCTACTTTTTGTAAAATAGGAAATAAGAAACTTTTTATTGAGTTATTTTACATTTTTTTCAAGAAAAATAAGAATTGGTTTATTTAATTTACACAAAAAAATAACATATTCAGTTTTTATATAAAGGAGGATTACTTTGTTTGATTTAGAGAAGGTTCAGACCTTGAATGAATTAGAAATGCTCGTTTACCATTATGTATTGGAACACCTGCACCAAATCCCTCAACAGACCATTCGCCAACTGGCTACTTCCTGTCATGTCTCCACCTCAACGATTCTACGATTTTGTAACAAAATGGGCTATGCTGGTTTTTCCGAATTAAAATATGCAGTGAAAGAAGAAGCCAAACAAACACAAACGTTTGAAAATTTTTATGATGCCACAGTTCACGTCGATGCTTTTTTGAAAAAATTAAACCAAGAAACCTATTACGAAATGCTTCGTCCAGCAATTCAAATGATTGTTCAAGCACGTCACGTTGCCTTTACTGGCATTGGTACTAGCGGAATTTTAGGTAGTTATGGCAGTCGTTATTTTGCCAACTTAAATATCAATTCTTACAGTATTGCTGATCCCTTTACGCCTATCCCCAAGCGCGGATTTGAAAATACATTAGCCTTGATTCTGTCTGTATCTGGGGAAACCAATGAAATGATTAAACAAATGACCGATTTTAAAACAGCTGGTGCCAAAGTGCTAAGCATTACCAACAATCAACATTCAACTATTGCCCGCTTGGCTGACTACAACATCTCCTATTATATGCCCGACGAACGTTCTCCATTTGCAGATAAATCAGTTAATACAACCACTCAAATCCCTGTCATTGCTTTAATTGAACTCCTAGCTCATCAAGCAAGTCAACTTTTAAAGGAACTAGATGAAACACCTTTCTAGTTATTTTTCAAAAAAGCGCATGCTGTCCAAAACACCATGAGCTTTTTTGTTTTTTTTCTTGGTACATGTTTCTCATTCAAGCAAAAGTCTATTTTTTCTTCAAATAACCTTATATAGTAAATATGTAAACGGATACATTTGCATTTATATTATTCTTCAAAGGAGAGATTTTTATGAACGAATGGATTAACGAGAAATTATTACCTCCAGTACTAAAATTCGTCAATACTAAAGCAATTACTGCCTTACGGAACGGGATGCTTTACACGATGCCTTTTACCATTGTTGGTTCCGTGTTTCTTCTATTAGCGAATTTCCCAGTTACAGCTATTTCTGAATGGGTTAACGCAAGCGGTCTGGCTGTTTATTTCAATCAAGCATATGGTGCATCTTTTGCGATTATGTCGTTATTTGCGGTCATCGGTATTGCCTACTCATATGTAAAAAGCGAGGGATTTGAAGGCCTCCCAGCGGGCATGATTGCCATGGTGGTTTTCATTTTGTTTATGTCATCTGAAGTCAAAGATGCGGTTTCTGGCGCAGTAGTTGGCAATGTCATCAACAAAGATTGGACAGCTGGCAAAGGGATGATTACAGCTATTATTGTTGGTTTGTTAGTCGGTGTTGTATATAGTTGGTTTTTACGTCATGATATTCGTATCAAATTACCAGAAGCTGTACCAGAAAATGTGGCCAATTCCTTTACTGCGTTAATTCCTGCCAGCGTCATTGTAACTGGTGCAATGCTAATTTTCATTCTTCTAGATAAAGTCTTCAATACGACATTCTTTGACTTTATTTACGAAGTGCTACAATCACCACTTCAAGGAGTCACAGATTCACTAGGTGGCGCATTACTATTAGGTTTTGTCATTCCCCTCTTTTGGTTTTTCGGTGTTCACGGGTCAACAATCGTTGGCGGTATCATGGGCCCTATTTTACAAGCAAACTCTTTAGAAAATACCGAAATTTTGAAATCAGGAAAAGACTTAACACTGGCTAATGGTGGCCATATTGTTACACAACAATTTTTAGATCAATTTTTAACGGTCACTGGTGCGGGCATGACAATCGGGTTAGTCGTGTTCATGGTTTTCTTTGCCAAATCAGCTCAGTTTAAGCAATTAGGTCGGCTTTCAATTGGGCCAGCTGTTTTCAATATTAACGAGCCAATTGTCTTTGCTACACCTATCGTGATGAACCCAATCATGGCTGTGCCATTCATTATCACACCGATTGTTTCTTCTGTTGTGACATATTTTGCCTTGTACACAGGACTGGTTCCTCTCTTTACTGCGGTACAAGTTCCCTGGACTACTCCTCCAATCATTTCTGGACTTTTAGTTGGTGGTTGGCAAGCCGCGTTGCTTCAAGTAGTGGTACTGACGATGAGTTTCTTTATCTATTTACCGTTTGCTAAAAAAATGGATGCACTTAATTACGCAGAAGAAACCAATCAACCAATTACTGAAGAAACCCTTGAAAAAGTCGAAGCACAAAACGTATAAAAATTTGAACAAAGGACTGAAACGATATGTCAATTTTGAAAAACGATTTTCTTTGGGGCGGCGCTGTTGCTGCTCATCAATTAGAAGGAGGCTGGGACCAAGGCGGTAAAGGGGTGAGCGTGGCGGATGTAATGACTGCCGGTGCACATGGCGTCCCTCGTAAAATTACCGCAGGCGTTTTACCAGATGAACACTATCCTAACCATGAAGCGATTGATTTTTACCATCGCTATCAAGAAGATATTCAACTATTCAAAGAACTTGGTTTAAATTGTTTCCGAACCTCTATTGCTTGGACACGAATTTTTCCTAACGGAGATGAAGAAACGCCCAATGAAGAAGGCCTTCGTTTTTATGATGCACTTTTTGACGAGTGTTTGAAAAATGGCATTGAGCCAGTCGTGACACTGTCTCACTTTGAAATGCCTTATCATTTAGTCACAAAATATGGCGGCTTTCGCAATCGCCAGGTCATTGATTTTTTTGTCAAATTTGCTGAAGTCTGTTTCACTCGTTACCAGAAAAAAGTCAAATATTGGATGACCTTTAACGAAATTAACAACCAAGCCAATTATGAAGAAGATTTTGCACCTTTTACTAACTCTGGTATTGCTTACCAGGAAGGAGAAGACCGCGAAGCAATTATGTATCAGGCTGCTCATTATGAACTAGTCGCTAGCGCACGTGCAGTGAAAATTGGCCACGCTATCAATCCCGACTTCCAAATTGGCTGTATGATTGCGATGGTGCCTATTTATCCTTATTCTTGTAATCCTGAGGATATGATGATGAGTGTTAGCGCAATGCAAAAACGTTATTGGTTTACCGATGTTCATGTCCGCGGTCATTATCCAAGTGCAATTCAATGCTATTTGAAACGAAAAAACATTTCATTAGATGTCACAGAAGAAGATTTAACTGATTTGGCTAATGGCTGTGTTGATTATATTGGCTTTAGCTATTACATGTCGTTTGCTGTGAAAGGTGCAGAAAAGGCCCCTACTTTTGACTACAATGAAGCAAAAGACTTGGTGCGAAATTCTTATGTAGCAACATCTGATTGGGGCTGGCAAATCGATCCTATGGGCTTGCGCTATGCAATGAATTGGTTCAATGATCGGTATGAATTACCACTTTTTATTGTCGAAAATGGCTTTGGTGCTATTGATGAGTTAGAACCAGACGGAACGATTAACGACACTTACCGAATCGCTTATTTACGTGAACATATTGAGATGATGAAAGAAGCCGTTGCGTATGACGGCATTGATTTGATGGGCTACACACCTTGGGGATTCATCGATTTAGTGAGTGCTAGTACAGGCGAAATGAAGAAACGGTATGGCTTCATTTATGTAGATAAGGACAACGATGGTCACGGAACGTTGGAACGGCGAAAGAAAAAATCGTTTGCTTGGTATCAACAAGTGATTGCTACGAATGGTGAAGAATTATAAACAAAAGGCCTTCGTCTAAAGACGAGGGCCTTTTGTTTATGCTTGTAATCCCTTTTCTAAATCAGCCAACAAATCTTCGACTGCTTCAATTCCTACAGATAAACGAATGAGTCCATCTTTAATTCCCACAGCTTCACGATTTTCTTTGGGAATAGATGCGTGAGTCATAATGGCAGGTACTTCAATTAAACTTTCTACGCCACCTAAACTTTCCGCTAAAGTAAAAATTTCCAACGCTTCTACGAAAGGAACGACTTGCTCATCCTTGGCTAATTCAAAAGAAATCATACCACTAAATCCCGACATCTGTTTTTGTGCAATTTCGTGACCAGGATGACTCGCTAGTCCTGGATAATACACCGTTGCTACAGCTGGATGCGCTTCTAAAAATTCTGCGATTTTTTGAGCATTTTGGGCATGCGCTGCCATCCGGACGCCTAATGTTTTTAAACTACGTTGGACCAACCAACTATCATGTGGTCCTAAAACAGCGCCAATCGCATTTTGTAAAAAGGCAATCTTTTCTGCGCTTTCTGGATGATTCGTTACGACTAAACCAGAAACTACATCACTATGGCCCCCTAAATATTTTGTCCCGCTGTGAACCACAATATCAGCACCTAACGCTAACGGCCGTTGAAAATAAGGCGTCGCAAATGTATTATCGACAATAGTTAACAACTGATGTTTTTTAGCAAGCTTAGCTGCCGCTTCAATATCTGTAATTTTTAACAGTGGATTACTTGGTGTTTCCAAAAGCAAGGCTTTTGTATTTGGCTGAATTGCGGCTTCAATTGTTGATAAGTCGCTGGCGTTTACAATCGTGTAGCTTAACCCATTTGCTACAAATACTTTATCCAATAAACGGAAACTCCCCCCATAGACATCGTCACCTAATAAAATATGATCTTCGGGTCCAAATATAGAAATGATTGCATGAATACCAGCTAAGCCTGAGCTAAACGCAAAGCCATGGCTCCCACCTTCTAACTCAGCGATTAAGGTTTCTAACGCGTGACGTGTGGGATTACCTGAACGAGAATATTCATATTCTTTTGGCTGGCCCACGCCATTTTGTTCAAAGGTTGACGTTTGATAAATAGGAACACTCACTGCACCTGTTGTTGTGTCTTTGCTAATGCCGCCATGAATTAATTTGGTATTGAATTTCATAAAAGTTTTCCTCCTAAGAATAAATATTTTTTGATAAATAACGGTCACTACCGTCAGGAAAAATAGTTACAATTGTGCTGCCTGCTGGTAAGCGGCGCGCCTCTCTTAATGCCGCCGCAAATGCTGCGCCGCTGGAGCTTCCCACCAACAAAGCGCTTTTCTTGGCTAATTGTTTGACCCAGAAAAAACCATCCTCGTCTGAAATGGTATAAAAGCCGTCCACAGGAATCTGTTTAAGAAAAGGCGGCACGAACTCCACGCCAATGCCTTCGATTTCATGTCCGTGTGCAGGTCCGCCATTTAAAATTGAACCTTCTGGCTCCACGCCCCATAATTGCGTCTTACTATTTTGTTCTTTGAGATATCTGCCAACACCTGCAAACGTTCCACCACTGCCTAAACCTGCGACAAAGCTAGTAATCTTCCCGCCTAGGTCTTGAACAATTTCAGGTCCTAATCCTTCGTAGTAAGCAGCAGGATTATCCGGATTTTCAAATTGTAACGGCACGTAACTATTAGGAATTTCCTTGGCTAAGTCTTGGGCACTAGTTATCGCTCCGACAATCCCTTGCTCTGTTGGCGAAGGGACAATTTTAGCACCTAACGCTTGCATCAGCTGTTGTTTTTCCTGACTAAATTTTTCTGGCACAACAAAGATTGTCTTGAGGCCCAGTTGACTGGCAGCTAATGCAAGTCCAATCCCTGTATTCCCAGCTGTCGGTTCAATAATTGTTGTGGCTTGATTTATCTTTCCCGTTTTCATTGCCTCTTTGAGAAGATGCACACCAAGCCGATCTTTGACACTGCCACCTGGATTCAAATATTCTAGTTTCGCATAAATTTTAGTGCCTTCTGGCATAGGATATTGTTCACTTGTAAATTCAAATAATGGTGTTGCTCCGATTGTGTCTAAAATTGACTGAACAATCATAGCGAATTCCTCCTTCTAATACATGTACATAAAACAAAAAGGTGCTGATCGCATCAGCACCTTTTTTGTTTATTTCTGGTTGTCTAGATTCAGAGAGGAATCGTGTTAGGCAATTTTTCAGAAATAACGGAGGTTTTCCCCATCACAAAAGAGTATGCTGCACTATTTTGCACCATACAACAACAGCTTTCCGTTTCTAAAAAAGGGCTAGCTTGTTTTTTCGTCATGGTTGATTTCCTCCTTCGTCATGTGTTGACCAAACTATACCATTTCCCATTTTCTAGTGTCAACGATTCTAACGATTGCTATTTCCTATCACACCAATGGTTTTCTTATAGGCAAAAGAATTAATAGACCAAAAAAAACAGAAGGCTAGCCTTCTGTTTTTCTGCTACTTATTTAGCACGTTTTAAATACGTACCTTCCGCAGTATTGATTTCTAATAATTCGTCTGCTTCAACAAAATCTGGAACGTTAACAACTAATCCTGTTTCCATTGTAGCGGGTTTACCAGAACCAGTTACTGTTGCGCCTTTGATTGAAGGTTGTGTTTCAGCAACACGTAAGATTACCGTTGTTGGTAAAGTTAAACCAATGACTTCTTCACCATAAAATTGAATTTTTACTTCCATATTTTCTAGTAAATATTTTAATTCTTCTTCAATTAAAGCAGTTGGTACTTCATATTGTTCATATGTTTCTAAATCCATGAAAATAGCCATATCATCTTGGCTGTATAAATATTGAACCGGTTTTGTATCGATGTGCGCTTTTTTCACTTTTTCATCTGGGCGCATTGTTGTATCTGTTGTTGAACCCGTACGAACATCTTTTAATTTCATACGCATAACCGTGTTACCTTTACCTGGTTTGTGGTGGCTAGCTTCCATTACTTTAATTAATTTGCCGTCTTGCTCAAAAGTCATACCGGCTTTTAAATCGCTTGCTGCAATCATTGTAATTTCTCCTTTTCTCTGGTTAATTCTTCATTATTGTAGCAAATAACCTAGGATTAATCTAGGAAATCACGTATCTTTTTTAGAAGTTTATCACTCCCCAGACATTGAATTGGGAAATAAAACGAGTTTAACTTGCCTTTTTTCTTGAATTGCGTTAGAATTACCAAGCTTTCATCAATTATTTTCACTTTTTACATAGAAAAAATCAATCATTAAAGGGGGTGATGATATGATACGTCAAACGCTATCTTTATCAAAAACACATGAGGTTGTCTGTCACTAAACATACGTTGGTGAGACAAATTGCCTTTCAGCGTATGTACTCGGTCTATTTGAAAGGAATTTAAAATCATGAACCCAACTATTCAACCTTACCAATTTAACATAATTAAAGAACAAGTCGCTGTGTTACTAAATACCTATACGTCTGTTAACGATGCTACGACTGTCAAAACTGTCCAGGCCCTATGTGTCGAAAAAATCAATGGGTTATTTCCAGAAGAACACCCTGCTGTTACGATTTTGTTGGACAAAGTGATGGATCGTCGTTTAACACGCGCACGTGCTGAAAAATATTTAGATGAATTAAAAGAAACCGTGTTGCCCTTTAAAGAACCTTCAACACCACAAGTCACGAAAGTCTTTCGCAAAGTGAAAAAGTTAAAGATTCCTGAGTGGGAAAACATGGATTTACGGAACAATACCTATGTCGGTTGGAACGACGCTGGGACTCAGAAAAAATTTATCTTAGCTTATCGAGAAAATAAATTAATCGGCGTCCACGGCACCCTTTCACCCACCATTGTTAAAGGTGTTTGCTCCATCTGTCAAACAATCACGAATGTGTCTATGTTCCTAGCTACCACCAAATCAGGCGGCGACGGAACCTACACGAAAAAAGGCAATTACATTTGCCATGATAGCGACACCTGTAACCAACAATTAACACAACCTGAATATTTGGAAGCCTTTATGGAAAATGTTAAGGCTGTGAAATAACAAAAAACCGTCAAGAAAATTTCTTGACGGTTTTTTTGTTACATCTCTTTCAATTTCCCACGAAATTCTTCAATACTTTCATAACCTTTTGCTGCCATGATTTCTTGTAATTCTTTGGCTAGACGTTCAAAAACTTGTGGACCTTCTTGGTGCAATTGTGTGCCAACTTGTACTAATGTCGCACCACATAAAAGATGCTCAAAAACATCTTTTCCACATGTAATACCGCCCGTTCCAATAATTTTGATTTCTGGTTTCAAACGTTGCGCAAACGCACGAACATTGGCTAACGCTGTTGGTTTGACATATTCGCCGCCCAGTCCACCGAAACCTCCTTTTGGTTTAATGACCACTTCTTCCTTGTCACTGTCAATATATAAACCATTACCGATGCTATTAATACTATTCACGTAAACTAAAGGGAATTTATTTAAAATTTCAGCCATTGCGTCAAAATGTGCAATATCAAAAAATGGGGGTAATTTTACACCTAATGGTTTAGTAAAAAATTGGAAAACTTCTGTTAAAAGCTTTTCTGTTAATTCAAAATCATAAGCAATTTGCGGTTTACCAGGCAAATTGGGACAAGACAAATTAAATTCTGTCACTCCTGTGTATTCACTTTCTTGCACTTTTTTTAAAATAGCGATATTTTCCTCATAATTCATACCAGATACAGATAAAAAGCGTAACTCCTCGGGAAATTCCTTTTGACGTGCAATCTGATAATCTAAATAATAATCAATCCCTAAATTAGGCAAGCCCATTGAGTTAATACTTCCTAATGGTGTATCAAAATACCGAGGCTCCTCATTGCCCTGACGAGGATTAGGTGTTGCCGTCTTAGCGACAAAAGCACCTGCTTGAGAAGCCGCTAACTCGTCCATTTCCTTAATTGTCATACAATGAATGCCTGATGCGTTCATTAACACATTCGCCAATTTATGTCCCGAAAACTCTACTGAAATATCCAAAAGAAAAACCCTCCTGTAAATTGTTTTACTCATAAGCTTACCACCTTCACGTAAGCTTTTTATGATTATAGCATGTTTTTTTGCGTTAGTGTTATTTATATAAATTTAAAAAGGAATAAGCCATTGTGACTTATTCCTTTTCTTAGGGAAACTAACGTATCCAAAATTGATTGATTCTTATCGTCCCACAATAAACGTCAATTCACATTCGCAGACCTTTTTATCTTCCACGTAAGCAGTCGCTTTGCCGATGCCGACAAAGTCACGTAATTTGACGATTTCAAAATGTAATTTCAAGACATCACCAGGGACCACTTTTTGACGGAATTTGGCTTTGTTGATACCGCCAATATAGGCTGTTTCACCTTCAAATTGATCCATTTTTAAGATTAAAATCGAACCTACTTGTGCCAATGCTTCAATAATCAAAACGCCTGGCATTGTTGGATTTCCAGGGAAATGTCCTTGAAAAAATTCTTCGTTAATTGTCACATTTTTTGTTGCAATAATCTTTTCATTTGGAATAATTTCATCCACATAATCAATATAACAAATCGGATAGCGATTAGGAATCATTTCCATAATTTCTGTTGCAGTCATTACTTTTTTCATACTAGTTTTCCTCCCATTTCTTCAAGCAAATTACACCATTATGGCCACCAAAGCCAAACGAATTACTAATTGTATAGTCCGCTGTAATGTCACGTGCACCTTCTGTGACATAATCTAAATCACAATCTGGATCAGCAACTTGGTAGCCTACTGTCGGATGAGCTTTTCCTTCTTGCAATGTTTGCACACAAGCGATCGCTTCGATACCGCCAGCCGCGCCCAATAAATGTCCAGTCATACTCTTTGTACTTGAAATTGGAATTTGCGATGCTCGCTCACCAAAGACACGTTTGATGGCCGTTGTTTCCGCAGCGTCATTCGCTGGGGTTGACGTACCATGAGCATTGATATACCCAATTTGTTCCGGTGTAATCCCTGCTTCTGCAATCGCCATTTCCATCGCAGCTGCCGCGCCACTACCGTCTTTTAAAGGAGCGGTCATGTGGCTAGCATCACAGTTGCTGCCATATCCAACAATTTCGCCGTAGATAGTTGCGCCACGTTTCTGTGCATGCTCGAGTTCTTCTAAAACCAGCATTCCTGCGCCTTCACCCATCACAAAACCTTTTCGTTCTTTATCAAAAGGAATCGAAGCCCGAGTCGCATCTTCTGTTGTATTTAAAGCATTCAATGCTGCAAAGCCTGCAATCCCAATTTCACATACTGTGGCTTCTGTCCCCCCAGTTACCATCATGTCCGCTAAACCATATTTAATCGTGCGAAAAGCTTCACCAATCGCATTCGTCGCAGAAGCACAAGCAGTCACGATAGTTTGAGAAGGTCCTTTTGCACCTAAACGAATCGAAATATTTCCCGCTGCCATATTAGCAATTACCATGGGCACGAAAAATGGTGTTACGCGTTTTGCGCCTTTTTTATCCATTACCCGTACTTGGTCTTGTAAGGTAGTCATCCCGCCAATCCCACTACCGACAATCACACCTAAACGAGTCGGGTCAATCGTTGCTTCTGTTAAACCACTCATTTCCCACGCTTCTAAAGCAGCGACCAAGCCATATTGAGAAAATAAGTCCATTCTTTTTTGCTCTTTGCGTTCTAAAACAGCACTTGGGTCAAACTCTTTCACTTCGCCAGCCAAAGCCACCCCAGTATCTTCAGAATCAAATTTAGTAATTTTGCCAATTCCTAGCTTGCCATCCACTAGATTATGCCAAAATTCTTTTACGGTATTGCCTAATGGTGTTACGGCACCCATGCCGGTTATGACCACTCTTTTCATACTGTACCTCCGAGTTTATTTTGATTATCAAACTATTATTTCATGCGGTTTCCAGCACTTTTTCTTAAAAAATAAGAAAAATAGTTTGACTTTCAAAGTATTTTGGTTAATAATTCAGACATCAGGAAAAATGTCTGTTTTTTTCAAGATTAGAAAATTGAGAAGATTTTGTTATCATTCTCACACAGATAATACCAGTTGAAATTTTATTCGTCAACTCAATAAATGTAACTTTTACATTTTGATGAAGAAAAGCCTATTCTATCAACAAAAATTTTTTATTAAAGGAGATTTTATATGTTTTTACAAAATAAGAATGTCGTCGTAATGGGTGTTGCCAACAAAAAAAGTATTGCTTGGGGCTGTGCAAAAGCATTAAAAGATCAAGGGGCCAATGTTATTTATACGTATCAAAACGAACGCATGAAAAAGCAAGTGGTTAAATTAGCAGATGAAAATGATTTGTTGGTGGAATGCGATGTTGCTTCTGATGCGTCCATTCAAGCAGCCTTTGAAACAATTAAAAATGAAGTGGGCACGATCGATGGACTAGTCCATGCGATTGCTTTTGCCAAAAAAGAAGAATTGTCTGGAAACGTTAGTGACATCACTCGTGATGGTTTCCTATTAGCACAAGATATTAGTAGCTACTCTCTTTTAGCAGTCACTCATTATGCGAAACCTTTGTTAAATCCTGGTTCAGGAATTGTCACATTGACGTATTTAGGTTCCGAACGTGCGATTCCTAACTACAATATGATGGGGATTGCTAAAGCTTCTTTAGAAACTGCCGTGAAATATTTAGCTTTTGAATTAGCTGCAGATAAAATTCGTGTCAACGGAATCTCCGCAGGAGCGATTAAAACATTGGCTGTGACTGGTGTAAAAGACTACGATCAATTGATTAGTATTTCTAATGAGCGGACACCAGATAAAACAGGTGTAACCATTGAAGAAGTCGGAAACACTTGTGCCTTTTTAGTCAGTGAACTAGCTAGTGGAGTGGTCGGTGACATCATTTATGTCGATAAAGGCGTTCACTTAACTTAATCATTTTTTGTCTTTATTTTCTATTTATACATTAAAAAACAGAGATTGGACAATCTCTTCCACTCATTGATTGTCCAATTTCTGTTCTATTTTGTACTTTATTCTATAATAAAATTGACAGTTTCAATTCCAAAAACAGTTGTTAGGATTTGATTAACTTGTTCAAAAAGTTTTGGTAAATCTTCCAGTTTATTTTTAGATTGGATTTTTTCAGAACCGTTATCGTAGCTTAAATGATTGTACGTTTCTTTAAAGGTTACTGCTGTGTCTTCTTTTCGATAAAGGATATATTCGTCATCTAGCATATCCATTTGTAGCTCCTGTTTAAATCCATTTCTGGCAACAACAGCAGAAACTAGATGAGCAACAGTCAAGCCATCTAACGGAATGTCCACTCCATTCATTGCTAATGTGTAGACGGTATCTTCCACTAAACCACAGGCGTTGCAACCACCACTGGTTAAATCTACTGTACTTGTTATAATTGCCTCTTGCATCGTTTCTTCCCCCATATTGTTTTTTAAAGTTATTCTTTCATTTGTTATTTACGAACGTAATTCACATCATAATCGTCAACTTCAATATAGATATAGATTTTTTTATCAGGCATTTTACTGCGAATGTCTCGTTCAATCGCATTCACAACATCAGGTGCATCTTCTTCCATTGGTTCTACCACATCAATTTTTGCCGCTACTAAAATTTCAGTTGGACCTAAATGAACGGTCTTTACATCAATTAGTTTTTCAACATCCGCCCGATCAAATGCAGTTTTAATTTTTGCTAAATCTGTAGCGGTCACACTTTCTCCTATAATCAAACTATAAAATTCTTTCGCTAAGAAAATGGCTGCACACATTAATAGTAAACCAATCAGTAAACCACTGATAGCATCAAATGCAGCAATCCCAGTTACCATTGTTAAAAGGGTTCCCACCAAAGCTAAACACAAACCAATAACCGCACAAAAGTCTTCCGTAAAAATAATTAAAATTTCACTGTGACGACTTTCTCGCAAAAATTTTAAGAGCGATAACTTCTCTGTATTCAATTCTTTGATTTCTTTCATCGCTACACGCAACGAGCTACCTTCCACAAGCAAACCAAAAATTAAAATACCAATGACAATAGCCACATTTTCTACTTCATGAGAGGGATGCAGTAACTTCTGAATAGCCTCCATTACGCCTAACGCGCCCCCACCAAAAAAGAGCATCGTTGCAACAATTGTACTAAAAAAGTATTTTGCACGGCCTTCTCCAAATTGATGTAACGCACTTTGTCCACGAGAAGCGCGCTTATTCCCAAAAAGTAATAACACCTGATTACTACAGTCCACGACACTGTGGATACTTTCATTCATCATAGCGGTACTACCACTTAAAGCAAAACCAACAAATTTACTAATCGCTACTAAAATATTCGCAATCAGTGCGGCAATAACTGCAAACATGCCACTCGATTTTTTTGTCTCCATAATTACCTCCTATATGTAACGTAAAACTAAGATAAACCACCCGTTTATTCATCCATCATTTTACCACTTCTGAGGTATTTGTAAAAAAGAGTTCTCTTAAAATTCAAAAAGAAATGTACTGACTGTTTTAGTTGGCCCTCATTTATCGATGTCCATCCCACTCTTGATAAAATTCCTCCAGATAAAGTTCCATAAATTGATGACGCTTTTCCGCCAATAAGCGACCATAATTTGTATTCATTTGTTCCTTTAACTTTAAAAGTTTCTCATAAAAATGCATAATGGCAGTATCTTCCCCATTCCGGTATTCTTCTTGGGTTAACTGTTCACGAGGTTGTTTGTGGGGATCGTGAATTAGACGGCCTTTATTTCCCGAATAAGCCATCACCCGTGCAATTCCAATCGCGCCGATGGCATCTAATCGATCCGCATCCTGGACCACTTTTCCTTCTAATGTAGTAACTGTTTTCCCAGTATTTCCTCCTTTAAAGGACATATTAGCAATAATGGAAAGGATGTGATTCGTTTGCTCTGTTGATACGTTATTTGCTTCCAGCCATTGTTGCACCTTTAGCAAGCCAGCCTCTTCGCTTTCGTTAAATTTTTCATCGCCAATATCATGTAACAATGCTGTTAATATACATAAAAATAAATTTGCTTGTTCTTTCTCTGCAATTGTTTTTGCTAATTGTGTCACCCGATAAATATGCCACCAGTCATGGCCACTTGCTTCGTTGGCTAATTCTTGTTGAACATAACGCGCTGCTGATTGAATAATTGTTTGTTCTTCAAAACTAAGAGATTCATTTTCAAACATCCTAACACTCCTTTATTCTGGATTTAAAATTTCCACCTGGATAATCCCGCTAGCTTTCAGAAACATATTGGTGACAATCGGACCTACAAAAGAAAATCCTCTTTTTTTTAAGTCTTTTGCTACGTTATCTGACAAAAGCTGTGTGCGCGGGACTTGGTATGCTTCTTCATAAATAGATAAAACGGGGACGTTTTTTACAAATTGCCATAGATAATTGGCAAAACTGCCAAATTCTTCTTGTACTTTTAAAATTGCTTGCGCATTTTTAATGGTTGCTTCAATTTTGCGCCGATTGCGAATCATATCTGGATCAGCTACTATTCGATCGACTTCGTCAGGCAACAGCGCGGCAACTTTTTCCGGCTTCATTTGGCAAAAATTTTTCATGAATGCTACTTTTTTCCCTGCGGCTGCTTTCCAACTTAAACCAACTTGAAAAACACCCACCGTCAACAATAAAAACAGCAAATCATCCTCTCTTGTAGGTTTTCCCCATTGTTCTGTATACCATTGATAGTTGTTCATCGCCGCCTCCTTTTAAGACTGTTCAAATGTTAATAATGCTTGTTTCATTGCTAAACCACCACGGTAACCGGTTAATTGTCCCTTGCTGCCGATGACTCGATGGCAAGGAATGACCATTAATAAAGGATTTTTCCCAATCGCTGTGCCAACTGCTCGAACCGCACGTGGACGCCCAATTTTTTCTGAAATTTCTTGATAGGTCATTGTCTCACCATAAGGGATTTCTTGCAACGCCTGCCAAACTTCTTTTTGAAAGGGCGTTCCTTCGATGTCTATGGGGCAAGCAAACGTTGTCGAATGTTGGTTAAGATAACTTATGAATGCTTCTTTATAAGGCGCAGTTTTCTTTTCAGAAGCTTCTAATTGTGCTTGAGGGTACCAGTTTTTCAGCTCTTCTATCGATTGATTGGCTGAACCTACAAAAGCTAGTCCAGCGTCTGTCACACCAAGATAATAGTGATCGTTCTGCCATTCTTGTTGCGCATAATAAATCTTTTTTACCATATGTCTACACTTCTTTCTCGTGTTTTCTTATCTTCATTATAATTCTTTTGGCTTTCAAAATCTTGCGCTCCTATCACTTTTTACTTGTTTTTATTAGGGATTCTTTTACAATGAAGAAAACGGGAGGTGTGCTTACAATGAAAACAACGTATCGACTTACTCAGAAACGTTGGGAAGCCATTCAAAATAATAATACGCAATTTGATGGTGATTTTTTTTATGGTGTGACCACAACTAAAATTTTTTGTCGTCCTTCGTGCCCTTCCCGTGCGCCCAATAAGAACCACGTTCTGATCTTCAAAACGGCTCAGGAAGCTTTAACACTTGGTTTTCGTCCATGTAAAAGATGTCAACCAACCGGGCAAGTCGTTCCTAACGAGGAATGGGTTGCTCAAATTAAGCAATTTATTGATCGGCATTCAGCGGAACCATTAAGTTTAGACTATTTAGCGCAAGCCTGCCACGGTAGTCCCTTTCATTTGCAGCGAACCTTTAAGGAACAGACGAAACAAACCCCGTTAGCTTATTTAACAAGTGTCCGAATTAGGCAAGCCCAAGAATTACTTCTCCATTCACCCCTTACGATTCAACAAATCGCGAAAAAAGTTGGCTTCCAAACCGCAGCATATTTTGCCACCACTTTTAAAAAAGAAACAGGCGTAACCCCCTCTGTTTATCGAAGTAAAAATGAGCCGAAAAAATAACATTTCGGCTCATCGGATTATTTATTGGGGCGTGATTGTAGCCATGCTACAATCAATTGACTGATTTCTGTTTGCTGTTGCTCATTAGAAATTGTCGCTTTGTTGTCTCCTTTTTGGACACCGTAATTACCAAACCCTGCATGATTCCCACCTTCGATAGATACATACTGCGTATCTTTTGGCAAAAACTGTTTGGCTTTTTGGTAGCTAGTCCAATTTAAAACACCATCGTTTGTGGCTGTTATTGACAGAACCGGCAGATTTTGCTTGTTTAGTGCACCTTTTTCGTCAGGATAGCTGGCTAAATAAATCATGCCTTTGATTCGTTGCTCATTTTCCGCTACAAAACGACTAGCCATCACACCACCCAGAGAATGTCCAGCCAAAACGAAGTTTTGTTGTGGATGATCCTTTATAATTTGTTCTGCAGCATTTGGTGCAAGAACCGCTAAATTCAAAGGAAAATGAACAACATAGACATCATAACCTTTCGTAGCAACTTCTTGCGCCCATTCACTATAACTAGCGGGCGCAACCAATGCACCTGGATAAAAAATCAGTGCTGTATCATTTTTTTGCCCGTTTGTATAATAATCATAGTTTTTTTCTTGCGTGGCACTTTGGCTTATTTTTAAGGCTGAATCGGTTGCTTGATACGTACTATTTTTAATAAAAATAGTCAGACCGATGACTAATACCGCTAAAAAAAGCCCGATTCCTAGGACAATTTTTTTCCAACGTGATTTTGTTCTATTTTTCATCTCATTTCCTCCCAATGAAAAAATTCTTCTTTCTGATTCTACCTTTAATAAAAAAAGAACACAACAATAGGAGTTGGTGAAGCAACCCTTCTGTTGCTCCACCAACTCCTAACTAGACCGTTTCTCGACGCCTTAGATTATTTTGATTCTTTTTTGCCTGCTTCTAAGTAGCTGACATCATTGACTTTATCCAAAGTATACTCGCCATTTTTGTAATGAATCGTTGTAACACTAGCATTCTTCAAACCGCCTTCTGGGACTTTAAAATCATCAAATAAAGTTGCTAACAACGCTGAAATACTCAAGCCATGAGAGACCACTAAAACATTGCCATTTCCGGGATTGGCTGATTCTGTGGCAACAATTTTATCTAAGCCTTTTTTCAAACGTTTGGTAATTGTAGCATAGTCTTCTGCAGGCCAGTTATTCTTGCTTTCCTCGCGCTGTTGATCCAGTTTAGCTACACTGTTGGCAAAGGATTCAGGGGTCATGTTTTTCATAAATTCTTCTAAGGAAACACCTTGATCATCAGCAATATCCTGCCACATTGTCTTGTTTAAATCCCCTTCATAGCTACCAAAATTAAATTCACGTAAATCTGGGTCACGCACGACTTCAAGGTCTTTGCCTGCTTTATTTTGATCTAAAATAAGTTGAGCAGTTTGCAAGGCGCGGCCACTATCACTACTATATGCATTTTGAAAGGCAACATCTTTCAAACCAATCCCAGTTGCGGTCACAACTTTTTCACCTTCTGGTGTTAAGACCGCATCTGACCATCCTTGTACGCGGTCCGTCGTATTTAACATGGTTTTTCCATGGCGCACAATGTAAAGAGTTAGTTCTTCAGGTTTTGTCTCTTTTTCTTTTGTCGTTGCTTGCTGATTTTTACCACAACCAACCATTACTAAAATGGCCAGAAAAAGCATCCCCACAATCGTCAATCGTTTTTTCATTTTTTATTTCCCCTCATCTTCTACTCTGTTGTTAAGTTTTCACCATTACTAGCGATAACTTGTTTGTACCAATTAAATGATTTTTTCTTAGTTCGTTTCAAGGTTCCCTGACCTTGGTCATCCATGTCTACATAGATAAAGCCGTAACGTTTTTTCATTTCGCCAGTCCCTGCTGAAACTAAGTCAATACAACCCCATGGCGTATAACCAATTAAGTTAACCGCGTCTTCTTCTATTGCGGTTCTCATGGCTTCAATATGTTGTTTAAAATAATCAATGCGGTAATCGTCGACAATCGAGCCATCCTCTTGCAATGTATCCACCGCGCCAAACCCGTTTTCAACCACAAACAATGGCATATTGTAACGATCTGACAACTGACACAATGAAATTCTTAACCCTAAAGGATCGACAGCCCAGCCCCATTCAGATTCTTGCAAATAAGGATTTTTAACCGCAGGCATTTGGTTGCCTCCGACATATTTTACTTCTTCGGGATAAGCAGTCGAAACAGTCGACATATAATAACTAAACCCGATATAATCAACTGTTCCTTTTTGAATAATCGCTAAATCATCTGACTCCATTTGAATTGTCATTCCTTCACGCTCAAATTCTTTGAGCTTATGCGCTGGATAATAGCCCTTAGCCTGGACATCCATATAAAATTCTTGCTCTCGGTTAAATTGAACAGCTGCCATCACGTCCTCAGGTTTGCAGGACAAAGGATAACTTGGAATATAAGCCACCATCATACCAATTTGGAAATCTGGATTGATGGAATGTCCTAATTCAACTGCTTTCGCACTTGCTACAAATAGATGATGCGCTGCTTGATATTTACTTTGTTTATCATTATTGTGAATCCCAATTTGCGTCCAACTTCTTAAAAAATTAATTTCATTAAAAGTCATCCAATACTTCACTTTATCCTGATAACGTGTAAAAATGGTTTCGCAAAAGAAAACAAAGAAATCAATCACTTCACGATTTTTCCAACCATCATATTCATCGGCCAAATACATTGGAATATCAAAATGGTTAATCGTCACAATGGGCTCAATTCCATGGCGCAGCAAAGTATCAAAAACTTTATCATAAAAGGCTAAGCCTTCTTCATTAATCTCTTTTGTTCCATTTGGGCAAATCCGGCTCCAGGCGATAGACAGCCGAAAACATTTGAAACCCATTTCTGCAAATAAGGCGATATCTTCTTCGTAATGATGGTAAAAGTCCGTCGCTACATGACTAGGATAGTATAACTCTTCATCGATATAGCCAATCGCTCCTTCGGGTAATGCTTGATCGCGCGTACACGAAGCTTTTTGGCCTTCTTTAGTTAAATACGTAATCCGTCGCGGTTCTGTTTGACTACCACCAGTAATTGCATCTAATGTACTCAGACCTTTGCCTCCTGAAAGATAGCCACCTTCATATTGGTTAGCAGCTGTTGCGCCGCCCCATAAAAAATTTTCTGGAAATCCCATAAAATCCCTCTTTCCCTCTGTTTTTAGGCATAACAAAGAAACCATCAAGGGAATTGACGCTGGCAGAAGAGTCCTTGTTTTTTCTACCAACGTCAAACGCCCTTGAATAGTTGCTAGTTTTATTAATTACTTAAATCTTCACCATTTGTTGCGATTACTTTTTTGTACCAATCAAACGATTTCTTCTTGCTTCGTTTTAACGTACCATTTCCTTCGTTATCGCGATCCACATAGATAAAGCCATAGCGTTTTTTCATTTCACCTGTTCCAGCTGATACTAAATCAATACAGCCCCAAGTAGTATAGCCTAACAAGTCGACACCATCTTGTTCAACGGCATCTTTCATCGCTTGAATATGCGCCGCCAAATAATCGATACGATAATCATCGACTACATCACCATTTTCGTCTGGTGTGTCTACCGCTCCTAAGCCATTTTCAACAATGAATAGTGGTTTTTGATAACGATCATATAAATCATTCATCGTAATTCTCAAACCAAGCGGATCAATTTGCCAACCCCATTCACTGGCTTTTAAATAAGGATTTTTCACAGAGGCAAAGATGTTACCAGCTGTTTGTTCATTAATTTCTGGATCTGTTGATGTGACACGAGAAGAATAATAAGAGAACGAAATGAAGTCCACCGTATGTTCTTTTAAAAGTTCTTCGTCGCCTTCTTCCATTTCAATTTGAATACCTTTACGTGCCATTTCTTTTAAAGCATACGCAGGGTATTCCCCACGTGATTGGACATCAATAAAGAAATAATTTTCACGATCTGCTTGTCGAGCAGCGAAAACATCTTCTGGTTTGCAAGTATAAGCGTAGTTGGAACCAGCCGCTAACATACAACCTACTTGGTTTTCAGGATCTACCTCATGAGCAATTTTTGTCGCAATTGCACTTGCTAGTAGTTCATGATGGGCCGCTTGGTATTTCACTTGTTCTTTGTTTTCGCCTTCTTCAAAGTATAGACCTGCTCCCATAAATGGTGCATGTAAAATCATATTAATTTCGTTAAATGTTAACCAATACTTGACTAATCCTTTATATCGGTTGAAAATTACACGGCAAAGATTTTCATAGAAACCTACTAACTTACGACTACGCCAAGCGCCATATTCTTCCACTAAGTGCATTGGACAGTCAAAGTGTGTAATCGTTACTAGTGGCTCAATCCCATATTTATGACATTCTTTGAATAAGTCTTCATAGAACTTCAAGCCTTCTTCATTCGGCTCTGTTTCATCTCCCATTGGAAAAATTCGACTCCAAGCAATGGATAAACGGTATGTTTTAAAACCCATTTCACCAAATAAGGCGATATCTTCTTTATAGCGATGATACATATCAATCGCCTCTTGTGCAGGATAGAAATGTTCTTCATCAAAGTTAAACATTTTCTTTTCACCAGTGATTACTGGAAAACGATCTGGACCAGTTGGCGCTAAATCGACGTTTGCCAAACCGCGTCCACCTTCGTTATAGCCACCTTCACATTGATTGGCTGCTGTTGCGCCACCCCATAAAAAGTCTTTTCTAAATGCCATAAATTCTCTTCCTCCACATCTTTTTATATTAAAGCGGTCAGCAAATCATCACTTGTTGAAACTTCATTACTGCCGACTTCCAAAATATCTAAATAATCCGCTGTATTCGTCACAACGATTGGGATTTGTGTACTAAACCCAGCTTTTTTAATTCCTTCTAAATCAAAGGTTACTAATGTTTGACCTTTTTTCACGCGGTCACCTTGTTTTACAAAAGCTTCAAAGCCTTCGCCTTCTAATTGAACTGTATCAATCCCAATATGAATCAATAATTCTGTGCCGTTATCTGAAATCAAACCTAATGCATGTTTTGTTGGGAATAGTGTGACAATCGTTCCATCAAAGGGTGCAACCACTTTGCCTTCCGTTGGTTCAATCACGACCCCATTTCCTAATGCTCCATTTGCAAAAGCAGGATCCTCTGCATTTTTTAAAGATAACACTCGTCCTTTGACTGGACTTGTAATATTTTCTTTTTTAATCGTTGTTTTATCAATAATCACTTCTTCTTCCTCAACTGTATTGTCTTTCCAGAAGAAGAATGTTAGACCAAAACCGACGACCGCTGCAATGGCAATTGCAATAAAGGACTGGATCATCCCACTTGCATCATCACCATTGATAAAGTTTAGCACACCGAAAATTCCTAAACCACCCATTGTATAAGCTGTCACATTGTTGATCATCAAATATAAACCACCGACAGCGCCACCAATCATTGAATAAATAAATGGCCATTTTTTTGGTAAAGTGATTCCATAAATTGCTGGCTCTGTTACACCAAAAATACCAGAGATAATTGCTGGCGGACACAAAGCTTTTAACTTTTTATCTTTCAATTTGAAGAACATCGCTAAAACAACCGCTGTTTGCGCAAAACTAGCTGCAAATGATCCCGTTAATACTTGGCTTGAACCTTCTTGTGTCACTTGCATAATAGCTAATGGCACAACGCTCCAATGTAAACCAAAAATAACTAAGACTTGCCAGAAGAAACCAAGAATCAAACCATACAAAGCTGGTGAGAAACTCATTAATGCTGTAAAGCCAGCGCTTAATAAATCTGTTAGCATGCTAACGATTGGCCCAATTACTAAGAAACCAATTGGTAAGGCAATCAACAACACGAAAAACGGTACTAAGAACGTTTGAACAACTTCTGGAATAATCCGTTTAAACACTTTTTGAACTTGTGCCGCAAAAGCAATAATGAAGATGATTGGTACGACACTACTTGTATAGTTCGCACCGACCCAAGGAATCCCCATAAATGTATTATAGGCAGGTAAACCGAATAAATTATACGGTGCTGCGGCTCCGGCACCCGCTGTTGTTTCAAAGGCCGTTTGTAATGCACTTCCTTGAATCGTTGGGTAACATAAAGCTGCGCCAATCACGATCCCTACCATTGGATGCAACCGGAATTTTTTAGCTGCTGTATAACCTAAAATAACTGGCATAAAGTAGAAAATTGCATCGCCAATCCCATTTAACATGGTATAAGTCCCTGACGTAGCCGTATAGAGCTTTAAGAAAACCAATAAGGCATTTAACCCTTTGACCATCCCAGCCGCTGCTAACGCCCCTAAAAAGGGTTGGAAACAACCACTTAAAATATCTATTAAGCGATCAAATAAATTCCCACTGGAAGCTTCTTCTTCACGTTCTCCTGACAAGCCTGCAATACTAACTACTTCTTCGTAAACGGCTGGAACATGGTTCCCAATAACGACTTGGTATTGTCCACCGCTTTTCATAACAGTTACCACACCGTCCATATTTTTTAAGACATCATCATTCGCTTGACTCTCATCTTTTAATTTGAAGCGAAGACGTGTGATACAATGTGTCAAACTATTAATATTCTCTTGCCCACCGACATTTTTTACAATTTTTTCTGCTAGTTCATGATATTTTCCCATCTTTTTTTCCTCCAAAAATTTATTTTCATTTGAAGGTTTAGCCAACTGAATGTCACTATCCAAAGTGGTGCGTTTATTGTTCCGTTGTTTGTACAATTCGTGCAATGTGAATCGTTAGGTACAAGCGTTCTTCATTTGAAACTTGATAGTCATAGTTCTCATTTAAATACAAGCTGATCTTTTCCACGCAACGATAGGCGTTGAGATATTTCTTTTTAATTACCGCATACAGTTCTTCATCATCATTTTCGACAACTTCACGTTGGTGTAATAAGCGATAACAGAAAAATTTTAAATGTGTGCTAAATCGATAAAAGTAAACAGAGTCTTCATCAAAACTTACCTTAAAATAGTATTTGACGATATTTGTAATCTCTTGCATCAACTTTGTCAATTCGTAAATATTACCGACTTCTTCCTCCATCTCCGCATTCACCAAGTGCAATGCGATAAAACCTGCCTCATCCGTTGACAATTCCATTCCTACGCGCTTTTGTACCATTTTTAAAGCATTTACTCCTACTTCGTACTCTTCAGGAAAAAAACGTTTAATATCCCATAATAATAAATTCTTAATTGCAATTCCTTGTTTTTTTCTTTCTAAAGCTGTGTACAAATGATCCGTCAGAGAAATATAAATGGTATCATTCAAACTCTTTTTCAACGTTGATTTTGCATAAACAATAATGTCATCCGAGAGTTTCATCATCTCTAAAGGAATATTTCCTAACAATTCTTGAAACTTAAGTGATGTTTCTTGATTGGCTAAATAAAAAACTTGATCGATACTTTCATCAGGAACCCAATCCCCAATGCGTTTCTTAAAAGCAATTCCTTTGCCCATAACAATTTGCTCTCGTTTATCATCATCTAATGTAATAACCACATTATTGTTTAAAATTTTGTGAATAATCAATGCCCCACCTCCTTTGTGTTTCGTTGAAAAAAGAAAAACCCAATTTCTTCAAAAAGAACGACACACCTGTCGCTTCATGAAAAAATTAGGTTTAGCTTGTCTTTAAACAATCACTATCCATCTATTTACTTATCCCTACATCCAAAGAATAACATATTTACAACAAATGTCAACGCTTTCAACGACATTTTTTTGTAATAAAAATAAAAAAAGCATACAAACAATGTTTGTATGCTTCACTATGACCCGTACGGGACTCGAACCCGTGTTACCGCCGTGAAAGGGCGGTGTCTTAACCGCTTGACCAACGGGCCATTAAAAAGAAAAAACGGAGAAGGAGGGATTTGAACCCTCGCGCCGGTTTCCCGACCTACACCCTTAGCAGGGGCGCCTCTTCAGCCACTTGAGTACTTCCCCAAGAAATAAATGGGCCTAAATGGACTCGAACCATCGACCTCACGCTTATCAGGCGTGCGCTCTAACCAGCTGAGCTATAGGCCCCAAATAAGAAAAAAGCGGGTGACGAGAATCGAACTCGCGACAACAGCTTGGAAGGCTGTGGTTTTACCACTAAACTACACCCGCAAATTTTTCTTGGATGGCGCGGGACAGAATCGAACTGCCGACACATGGAGCTTCAATCCATTGCTCTACCAACTGAGCTACCGAGCCAAAAACGGTCTGGACGGGACTCGAACCCGCGACCTCCTGCGTGACAGGCAGGCATTCTAACCAGCTGAACTACCAAACCAATTCGTTTTTGCTTTATGCAAATGTATGCTTTAAAAAATAAAAGCAATTGCGGGGGCAGGATTTGAACCTACGACCTTCGGGTTATGAGCCCGACGAGCTACCTGACTGCTCCACCCCGCGATAATTAGACCAAGGAAACTTAATTCCTAAGAAAGGAGGATAAGGGATTCGAACCCTTGCACGGTTTTACCCGCCTGACGGTTTTCAAGACCGTTCCCTTCAGCCGGACTTGGGTAATCCTCCGTAACAAAACTATGACCCGTACGGGACTCGAACCCGTGTTACCGCCGTGAAAGGGCGGTGTCTTAACCGCTTGACCAACGGGCCATTTTATAAAATTATGGGCCTAAATGGACTCGAACCATCGACCTCACGCTTATCAGGCGTGCGCTCTAACCAGCTGAGCTATAGGCCCAAAAAGAAAAGCGGGTGACGAGAATCGAACTCGCGACAACAGCTTGGAAGGCTGTGGTTTTACCACTAAACTACACCCGCATGGCGGTCTGGACGGGACTCGAACCCGCGACCTCCTGCGTGACAGGCAGGCATTCTAACCAGCTGAACTACCAAACCATACTTTTCTTTTTATGTGCTTTTGAAATCAAAAGCAATTGCGGGGGCAGGATTTGAACCTACGACCTTCGGGTTATGAGCCCGACGAGCTACCTGACTGCTCCACCCCGCGATAATTAGACCAAGGAAATTTAATTCCTAAGAAAGGAGGATAAGGGATTCGAACCCTTGCACGGTTTTACCCGCCTGACGGTTTTCAAGACCGTTCCCTTCAGCCGGACTTGGGTAATCCTCCATGATAAAAATAAAACTATAAACAACGTCACAATGGACCTTGTAGGACTCGAACCTACGACCGGACGGTTATGAGCCGTCTGCTCTAACCAACTGAGCTAAAGGTCCAGGCTCTTCCAAATGTATAATCGCGGCGGAGGGGATCGAACCCCCGACCTCCCGGGTATGAACCGGACGCTCTAGCCAGCTGAGCTACACCGCGAAACTCTTATATTAAAATAAGAATGGAGCCTAGCGGGATCGAACCGCTGACCTCCTGCGTGCAAAGCAGGCGCTCTCCCAGCTGAGCTAAGGCCCCATGAAAATTATTATCGGGAAGACAGGATTCGAACCTGCGACCCCTTGGTCCCAAACCAAGTGCTCTACCAAGCTGAGCTACTTCCCGTATATAACTAATGCACCCAAAGGGAGTCGAACCCCTAACCTTTTGATTCGTAGTCAAACACTCTATCCAGTTGAGCTATGGGTGCTAAATATAAAACAATGCCGAGGACCGGAATCGAACCGGTACGGTGATCACTCACCGCAGGATTTTAAGTCCTGTGCGTCTGCCAGTTCCGCCACCCCGGCGTAATGAATTGGCTAAGCGGAAAACGGGGTTCGAACCCGCGACCCCCACCTTGGCAAGGTGGTGCTCTACCACTGAGCTATTTCCGCAAAATGGTGCCGGCTAAAGGACTTGAACCCTCGACCCTCTGATTACAAATCAGATGCTCTACCAACTGAGCTAAGCCGGCTAAATATGCGGGTGAAGGGACTTGAACCCCCACGCCTTGCGGCGCTAGATCCTAAATCTAGTGCGTCTGCCAATTCCGCCACACCCGCAAATGAAATATGAATATGAGCCGTACAGGGCTCGAACCTGTGACCCTCTGATTAAAAGTCAGATGCTCTACCAACTGAGCTAACGGCTCAAAAAATGGAGGTTAACGGGATCGAACCGCTGACCCCCTGCTTGTAAGGCAGGTGCTCTCCCAGCTGAGCTAAACCTCCAAAAACAACAATTCGCGTGGCGACGTCCTACTCTCACAAAGGGAAACCCTTCACTACAATCGGCGCTAAGAAGCTTAACTTCTGTGTTCGGCATGGGAACAGGTGTATCCTTCTCGCTATCGCCACCACACTGGGTGTTGTTTCTTATTGAGTTGAATCTTCATTCACTCAAAACTGGATTGAAGTTTGAATCAAAATAACCAAGTTGCTTTTACTTATCCATTCTTTGGTTAAGTCCTCGACCGATTAGTATTGGTCCGCTCCAACTATCACTAGCCTTCCACTTCCAACCTATCTACCTGATCATCTCTCAGGGGTCTTACTTTCTTAAAGAAATGGGAAATCTCATCTTGAGGTGGGCTTCACACTTAGATGCTTTCAGCGTTTATCCCTTCCCTACATAGCTACCCAGCAATGCCCTTGGCAGAACAACTGGTACACCAGCGGTAAGTCCATCCCGGTCCTCTCGTACTAAGGACAGCTCCTCTCAAATTTCCAACGCCCGCGACGGATAGGGACCGAACTGTCTCACGACGTTCTGAACCCAGCTCGCGTGCCGCTTTAATGGGCGAACAGCCCAACCCTTGGGACCGACTACAGCCCCAGGATGCGACGAGCCGACATCGAGGTGCCAAACCTCCCCGTCGATGTGGACTCTTGGGGGAGATAAGCCTGTTATCCCCAGGGTAGCTTTTATCCGTTGAGCGATGGCCCTTCCATGCGGAACCACCGGATCACTAAGCCCGACTTTCGTCCCTGCTCGACTTGTAGGTCTCGCAGTCAAGCTCCCTTCTGCCTTTACACTCTTCGAATGATTTCCAACCATTCTGAGGGAACCTTTGGGCGCCTCCGTTACCTTTTAGGAGGCGACCGCCCCAGTCAAACTGCCCATCTGACACTGTCTCCCACCACGATTAGTGGTGCGGGTTAGAGGGTTCATAACACAAGGGTAGTATCCCACCAGCGCCTCCTCCGAAACTAGCGTTCCGGTCTCATCGACTCCTACCTATCCTGTACATGTGGTACAAACACTCAATATCAAACTACAGTAAAGCTCCATGGGGTCTTTCCGTCCTGTCGCGGGTAACCTGCATCTTCACAGGTACTAAAATTTCACCGAGTCTCTCGTTGAGACAGTGCCCAAATCGTTACGCCTTTCGTGCGGGTCGGAACTTACCCGACAAGGAATTTCGCTACCTTAGGACCGTTATAGTTACGGCCGCCGTTTACTGGGGCTTCAATTCTGAGCTTCGCCGAAGCTAACCCATCCTCTTAACCTTCCAGCACCGGGCAGGCGTCAGCCCCTATACTTCATCTTACGATTTTGCAGAGACCTGTGTTTTTGATAAACAGTCGCTTGGGCCTATTCACTGCGGCTGACCGAAGTCAGCACCCCTTCTCCCGAAGTTACGGGGTCATTTTGCCGAGTTCCTTAACGAGAGTTCGCTCGCTCACCTTAGGATACTCTCCTCGACTACCTGTGTCGGTTTACGGTACGGGCAGTTGTTTTCTCACTAGAAGCTTTTCTTGGCAGTGTGACATCAGGAACTTCGCTACTATTATTTCGCTCCCCGTCACAACTTGTCCTTAAAGAGTAAAGCATTTAACTCTACTCAAGACTCATTGCTTGGACATGCACTTCCAATCGCATGCATTCCTTAGCCTACTGCGTCCCTCCATTGCTCAAACAAAAACAACTGGTACAGGAATATCAACCTGTTGTCCATCGCCTACGCCTATCGGCCTCGGCTTAGGTCCCGACTAACCCTGGGCGGACGAGCCTTCCCCAGGAAACCTTAGTCATACGGTGGACAGGATTCTCACCTGTCTTTCGCTACTCATACCGGCATTCTCACTTCTAAGCGCTCCAGCCGTCCTCACGATCGACCTTCAACGCCCTTAGAACGCTCTCCTACCACTACACCTAATGGTGTAGTCCACAGCTTCGGTAATATGTTTAGCCCCGGTACATTTTCGGCGCAGGGTCACTCGACTAGTGAGCTATTACGCACTCTTTAAATGGTGGCTGCTTCTAAGCCAACATCCTAGTTGTCTGTGCAACCCCACATCCTTTTCCACTTAACATATATTTTGGGACCTTAGCTGGTGGTCTGGGCTGTTTCCCTTTCGACTACGGATCTTATCACTCGCAGTCTGACTCCCGGATATAAATGAATGGCATTCGGAGTTTATCTGAATTCGGTAACCCGAGATGGGCCCCTAGTCCAAACAGTGCTCTACCTCCATCATTCTCAATTCCGAGGCTAGCCCTAAAGCTATTTCGGAGAGAACCAGCTATCTCCAAGTTCGTTTGGAATTTCTCCGCTACCCACACCTCATCCCCGCACTTTTCAACGTACGTGGGTTCGGTCCTCCAGTGCGTTTTACCGCACCTTCAACCTGGACATGGGTAGATCACATGGTTTCGGGTCTACGACTACATACTCATTCGCCCTATTCAGACTCGCTTTCGCTGCGGCTCCGTCTCTTCGACTTAACCTCGCATGCAATCGTAACTCGCCGGTTCATTCTACAAAAGGCACGCCATCACTCATTAACGAGCTTTGACTTGTTGTAGGCACACGGTTTCAGGATCTATTTCACTCCCCTTCCGGGGTGCTTTTCACCTTTCCCTCACGGTACTGGTTCACTATCGGTCACTAGGGAGTATTTAGCCTTGCGGGATGGTCCCCGCGGATTCCGACGGAATTTCTCGTGTTCCGCCGTACTCAGGATCCTCCTAGGTGTTGTCAGCATTTCGTCTACGGGGCTTTCACCCTTTTTAGCGGAATTTTCCAAATCCTTCAACTATACTAACAGACTACCATATCGGAGTCCTACAACCCCAACAAGCAAGCTTGTTGGTTTGGGCTCTTCCCGTTTCGCTCGCCGCTACTCAGGGAATCGAATTTTCTTTCTCTTCCTGCAGGTACTAAGATGTTTCAGTTCTCTGCGTCTACCTCTAATCAGCTATGTATTCACTGAAAAGTAATATCCTATAAAAGATATTGGGTTCCCCCATTCGGAAATCTCTGGATCATAGCTTACTTACAGCTCCCCAAAGCATATCGGTGTTAGTCCCGTCCTTCATCGGCTCCTAGTGCCAAGGCATCCACCGTGCGCCCTTATTCACTTAACCTTATCAACCTTACGGTTGGGTCTTGATCACTTCTTCTAGCGATAGAAGGTTAATCAATAAATAAGCAATTGAACTTATTAAAAAACTCATTCAACGCGGTGTTCTCGGTTTGTTTTGATTCTTTTTACTTCAATATCCAGTTTTCAATGAACGAATGTTTTGAGAGTAGACCTCTCAAAACTGAACAAAGTAAAGACGAAATGTGTATTTCCGTAATATTCCTTAGAAAGGAGGTGATCCAGCCGCACCTTCCGATACGGCTACCTTGTTACGACTTCACCCCAATCATCTATCCCACCTTAGGCGGCTGGCTCCAAAAAGGTTACCTCACCGACTTCGGGTGTTACAAACTCTCGTGGTGTGACGGGCGGTGTGTACAAGGCCCGGGAACGTATTCACCGCGGCGTGCTGATCCGCGATTACTAGCGATTCCGGCTTCATGCAGGCGAGTTGCAGCCTGCAATCCGAACTGAGAGAAGCTTTAAGAGATTTGCATGACCTCGCGGTCTAGCGACTCGTTGTACTTCCCATTGTAGCACGTGTGTAGCCCAGGTCATAAGGGGCATGATGATTTGACGTCATCCCCACCTTCCTCCGGTTTGTCACCGGCAGTCTCGCTAGAGTGCCCAACTAAATGATGGCAACTAACAATAAGGGTTGCGCTCGTTGCGGGACTTAACCCAACATCTCACGACACGAGCTGACGACAACCATGCACCACCTGTCACTTTGTCCCCGAAGGGAAAGCTCTATCTCTAGAGTGGTCAAAGGATGTCAAGACCTGGTAAGGTTCTTCGCGTTGCTTCGAATTAAACCACATGCTCCACCGCTTGTGCGGGCCCCCGTCAATTCCTTTGAGTTTCAACCTTGCGGTCGTACTCCCCAGGCGGAGTGCTTAATGCGTTTGCTGCAGCACTGAAGGGCGGAAACCCTCCAACACTTAGCACTCATCGTTTACGGCGTGGACTACCAGGGTATCTAATCCTGTTTGCTCCCCACGCTTTCGAGCCTCAGCGTCAGTTACAGACCAGAGAGCCGCCTTCGCCACTGGTGTTCCTCCATATATCTACGCATTTCACCGCTACACATGGAATTCCACTCTCCTCTTCTGCACTCAAGTCTCCCAGTTTCCAATGACCCTCCCCGGTTGAGCCGGGGGCTTTCACATCAGACTTAAGAAACCGCCTGCGCTCGCTTTACGCCCAATAAATCCGGACAACGCTTGCCACCTACGTATTACCGCGGCTGCTGGCACGTAGTTAGCCGTGGCTTTCTGGTTAGATACCGTCAGGGGACGTTCAGTTACTAACGTCCTTGTTCTTCTCTAACAACAGAGTTTTACGATCCGAAAACCTTCTTCACTCACGCGGCGTTGCTCGGTCAGACTTTCGTCCATTGCCGAAGATTCCCTACTGCTGCCTCCCGTAGGAGTCTGGGCCGTGTCTCAGTCCCAGTGTGGCCGATCACCCTCTCAGGTCGGCTATGCATCGTGGCCTTGGTGAGCCGTTACCTCACCAACTAGCTAATGCACCGCGGGTCCATCCATCAGCGACACCCGAAAGCGCCTTTCACTTTTATGCCATGCGGCATAAACTGTTATGCGGTATTAGCACCTGTTTCCAAGTGTTATCCCCCTCTGATGGGTAGGTTACCCACGTGTTACTCACCCGTCCGCCACTCCTCTTTCCAATTGAGTGCAAGCACTCGGGAGGAAAGAAGCGTTCGACTTGCATGTATTAGGCACGCCGCCAGCGTTCGTCCTGAGCCAGGATCAAACTCTCATAATAAAAGTTAGAACAATCTTGCGATTGTTAAGCTCAATTTGTTTGCTAGCATATTGCTTGCTTGTTAAAAATGTTTGTTGTCTTGAATTGAATCAAGACGCCCTACACATTTGGTTCGTCTATTCTTTGTTCAGTTTTCAAAGGTCTACGTTACCTCGCAGCAACTTTTATATCATAACAAACTTTCGTTTGAATGTCAAGAACTTTTTTAAAAAAAGTTTTTTAAGTTGTTTTGCTCGGTTGTTGTTGTCTGTTGTGACAACTTCTATATCTTATCATCTCGCTTGTTATTTGTCAACAACTTTTTTGTTGTTTTTTCAAACTTTTTTCGAGAGATTTGAAATCAAGAATTGTTATTTAATTATTGATTTCTGAATCGCTCAGCTGTGTGACTCGCCTTGCGACATGTAATAATATACCAAGATTTCAAGCATTGGTCAATCATTATTTTCACTTTTTTTAAACTTTTTTTCAATACCGATTATTCTTTCTTATCCGATTAGATAAAGTTCGTTTTTTTATCAGATTACCCATTCTTTTTATTACCCATCTTCGATTTTTTTAGAAAAAAAGAATTGGTTTCAATTGTTTTTCTATTCTTTTTTTATTTAATTTTTTGCGAATACAAAAAAAAGATGCCCTTAAGGCATCTTTTTTTATCTCATTGTTGGGAATAGCAAGACATCACGAATTGATTGTGCATCGGTTAATAACATAACTAGTCGATCAATCCCAATACCTAATCCTCCGGTTGGTGGCAAGCCATATTCTAAGGCTTCGATGAAATCTTCATCTACTCCGTGTGCTTCATCATTTCCTTGTTCCCGTTCTTTTTCTTGTTCTTCAAAACGTTCACGTTGGTCAATTGGATCATTTAATTCTGTAAATGCATTAGCAAACTCTTTTCCGATAATAAACAGTTCAAAGCGGTCAGTGAAACGACCATCTTCTGGATTTTTCTTCGCTAATGGTGAAACAGCTACTGGGTGACCATAAATAAATGTTGGTTGTTGCAATGTATCTTCTACAAATGTTTCGAAAAATTCATTAATGATATGACCGACTGTCATGGCATCTGTAATTTCAACATTATGTTCTTTAGCCAACGCACGGGCTTCTTCTATCGTCATCTCTTGCCAAAAATCTACGCCCGTTTGTTCTTTGACCGCATCTACCATGTGTAGACGTTTGAAAGGACTTCCTAAGTCAACCGCTTGACCATCGTACGTGATATCATTAGTTCCTAAGACTTTTTCCGCAGCATTACGAATAATTCCCTCTGTTAAATCCATCACATCTTGATAATCAGTATAAGCGGTATAAGCTTCTAGCATTGTAAATTCTGGGTTATGAGTGGTATCGATTCCTTCATTACGGAAGACACGACCAATTTCATATACTTTTTCCATGCCACCGACAATTAAACGTTTTAAATGTAACTCTAGGGCAATGCGTAAGTATAAGTCCATATCTAATGCATTATGGTGTGTGATAAATGGACGAGCAGCAGCTCCTCCTGCTTCGTTATGCAAGACAGGCGTTTCTACTTCGACATAGCCATTGCCATCTAGATAACGACGGATTTCGCTAATAATTTGACTGCGTTTCATGAAACGATCAAAGCTTTCTTTGTTACTGATTAAATCCAAATAGCGTTGACGATAGCGTTGTTCCACATTCGTTAATCCATGGTATTTATCTGGCAATGGACGCAAAGCTTTAGTTAATAACGTAATTGTTTGAGCTTTAACAGTAACTTCCCCCGTATTGGTTTTCATTACTTGGCCTGTCACACCAAAGAAGTCGCCTAAGTCAGCATGTTTAAATAGTTCATAGGCTTCGTCTCCAACTTGGTCCTTCCGAACATAAATTTGAATTTGGCCTTCACGGTCTTGCAAATGGGCGAAACCAGCTTTTCCTTTACCACGTTTTGTCATCATACGTCCAGCAACGCTGACTTCTGTATTCATTTCACTAAGTTCTTCTTTTGTATGATTATCATATTGTTCATGAAGTTCTGCTGAATTATGAGTGCGATCGAAACGTTTACCGAAAGGATCAATCCCTTCTTCACGTAAAGCTTCCATTTTTTCGCGGCGCACGAGCATTTGATCATTTAAATCCTCTAAATGCGCTTGTTGTTCTTCTGCCACTGTTGTTCCTCCATTCTTGATTTTAACCTATCCTAATAATGCCACAGTAATTCGAAAAAAAGCAAGCCGAATTTTACTTTCGGCTTGAATTTTTTATTCTTCTATAGTAGTTACAGCAACTTTGGAAATCTTCTCTACAAAGGCATCAAGTAAATCGACAACTGCTTGTTGTGTTTCGACTTGGTTAATCGCAACTTTCACTTTAGCTGCTCGCGAGATTCCTTTTAGATAGTAAGAAGCATGTTGGCGAAACTCACGGACCGCAATTTTTTCACCTTTTAAATCCACTAATCGTTGTAAATGAACTTTTGCAATGTTAATTTTTTCAGCTGGTGAAGGCTCAGGCATCAATTCGCCCGTTTCCAAGTATTCTTTCGTCCGTTGAATCATCCAAGGATTGCCCAAAGCAGCTCGACCAATCATCACACCATCCGCTCCAACATATTCTAACATGCGTTTAGCATCTTCAGGCGTTTTGACATCGCCATTTCCCATAAAAGGAATGGTTAAATGCTTTTTCACTTCCTTTAAAACGTCCCAGTTGGCTGTCCCTTCATACATTTGGACACGTGTCCGACCATGCATAGCAATGGCCGAAGCCCCTGCTTGTTCGGCAGCCAAAGCGTTGTCTACAGCATATAGATGATCTTCATCCCAGCCTGTTCGCATTTTTACAGTGACAGGCAAAGAAACTGCCGAAGAGACTGCGTGAACCATCTCATGCACTTTATTCGGATCCAGCAACCATTTCGCACCAGCTTCAGCTTTAATTATTTTATTGACAGGGCAACCCATGTTAATATCAATAATCGCCGCTTGCGTATTTTCTTCCACAAACTTAGCAGCTTCCACTAATGTTTCTTTATCTCCACCAAAAATTTGTACACTTAAAGGATATTCTCGCTCATCAATATATAGCATTTCTAAGGTTTTTTTGTTTCTTAATTTAATTCCTTTATCACTAATCATTTCACAAACGACTAATCCTGCGCCAAATTCTTTTACAGTCACACGAAAAGCGGCGTTACTAATACCCGCCATCGGAGCTACGACAACACGGTTGGGGATTTCAACGTCTCCAATTTTCCACATAGTCTTTCCTCCTACTTTTGTTTCGTATTGCGAATCGCTTCATCGCGAAGTTCAATTAATTCTTCTTCACTATAGTGATATTTATTGTTACAGAATTGACAAACTGCTTCCGCTCCATGATCTTCATCAATCATCGCATTTAATTCATCGATCCCAACGGCAATCAAAGCGGTCGCAAATTTTTCTTTGGAACAGTCACATTTAAATTGTACAGGCATTTTTTCTAAAATTTCTACTTCGTCTTCTCCTAATAACCGATACAAGACTTGTTCAGGTGTTTCTCCATTTTCTAGTAATTGTGAAATTGGTGGCACTTCCGCTAGACGCTGTTCAATAAAATCAATGGTACTTTCATCGGCACCTGGCATTACTTGAATCATAAAACCACCGGCTGCTTTCACCGATTCATCCGTGTCCACCAATACACCTAAACCGATAGCTGAAGGAACTTGTTCAGAGACCGCCATAAAATATGTAAAGTCTTCACCGATTTCACCAGAAACAATAGGTGTTTGTCCAGAAAAGGTTTCTTTTAATCCTAAATCTTTAATGACTGTGAAAATTCCTTCGTTACCGACAGCGCCACGTACATCAATTTTACCTGTTGCATTCAACTTTAAGCTGACATGTGGATTTTTAATGTAGCCTTTTGTTTCTCCACGGCCATTACTATCGACAATAATAGCGCCAGCTGGGCCATTTCCTTGTACTTTTACAGTTAATTTATCGTCACCTTTTAAAGTCGCTCCTAGTAAAAGGGCTCCAATCAATGTGCGCCCTAACGCTGCGGTAGAAGAACTCCATGTATCATGTCTTCTTTGCGCTTCGCTAACAGTTTCAGTGGCACTGATGGCATATGCTCGTATTGAACCTTTATAACAAAGGGCTTTTACTAAATAATCTTCCATTCTTTTTCCTCTTCTCTTGGTGCTTTTTTGTCCATTAGTCAGATAATACTAGGAATCAGGTGTTTTTTCAACCAAATAATCTTCCTTCTATAGAATATCTTAATATTATAGAAGGTGCAGTATTCGTCAACTCGACAAATACTGCACCTTCTACTAATTGGTTATTTATAACGATCTTCGTAGTTATTGCGATCATATTCAGAATTGGAATCTGAATCTTTTTTCTCTTCAGATTGGACTTCTTTTTCTGTTTGTTCGCTTTCTACTTTGACTTCTTCTGCTTCATCATGTAATTCTTTTTTCGCTTCTTCAAAGTCTCGCTTTTCTTCAACTTGTTTTTGCGCTTCTTTTTCTTCTAAAGCACGTTTTGCTTCTTCGAATGTTTGCGCTTCTTTTTCACTAGGATAGTCGCTGTCAGCACCTTCAGGCATTTTACCTGTTTCAAATAATGATTTGATTGCTTTTGCATCTAATGTTTCATATTCTAATAGTTTTTCAGCGATTAGTTTATGTTGTTCACGGTGCGCTTCGATAATTTCATGCGCTTTTGTATGAGCATCCATTAAGATACGACGAACTTCCTGATCGATTTCAAACGCCACTTGTTCTGAGTAAGCTTTTGTTTGACCATAATCACGACCGACAAAGACTTGATGGTTTCCTTCATATTGAACAGGTCCTAATTTGTCGCTCATTCCATATTCCGTTACCATGCTACGAGCAATCCCTGTTGCTTGTTCAAAGTCATTTGAAGCCCCTGTTGATTGAACACCAAAGATAATTTCTTCTGCTGTACGTCCACCAAGTAAGCCAACGATTTGTTCAAACATATCTTCTTTAGTCATTAAGAATTGATCTTCTTTTGGCAAAGCAATCATATAACCGCCTGCGCGACCACGAGGGATAATCGTTACTTTGTGGACAACACGAGCACGGCTTAAGACTAAACCAACAATTGTGTGTCCCGCTTCATGGTAAGCCACCATTTCGCGTTCTTTTTTATTAATCACGCGATCTTTTTTAGCTGGACCAGCAATTACGCGGTCTTCGGCTTCATCCACATCAGAAGCATCAATTTTTTTCTTGTTACGACGAGCGGCAACTAAGGCTGCTTCGTTTAAGACGTTTTCTAAATCAGCACCAGCGAAACCTGGTGTTTGTTGTGCAACAACTTTCAAATCAACGTCATCAGCTAACGGTTTGTTTTTCGCATGAACACGTAAAATCGCTTCACGACCTTTGACATCTGGACGTCCTACCAAGATTTGGCGGTCAAAACGACCTGGACGTAACAACGCTGGGTCTAACACGTCTGAACGGTTCGTTGCAGCAATTACGATAACTCCTTCATTGCCATCAAAACCATCCATCTCAACTAATAATTGGTTAAGGGTTTGTTCACGTTCGTCGTGTCCGCCACCCATACCAGCACCACGTTGACGACCAACTGCATCGATTTCATCGATAAAGATAATCGCAGGCGCGTTTTTCTTCGCTGTTTCAAATAAATCCCGGACACGGCTAGCACCGACCCCGACAAACATTTCAACGAAATCTGAACCTGAGATTGAGTAAAATGGCACACCTGCTTCACCTGCTACGGCTTTAGCAAGTAACGTTTTACCAGTCCCTGGAGGTCCCTCTAATAGTACGCCCGCAGGAATCCGTGCGCCTAATTCAGCGAAACGACGTGGATCTTTTAAGAATTCCACTACTTCAACTAATTCTTGTTTTTCTTCTTCCGCACCAGCTACATCTGAGAAGCGGACACGGTTAGCTTTTTTATCGGCTTCTTTGGCTTTGGATTTACCGAAGTTCATCACACGGCCACCGCCGCCACCGCCACCGCCTTGTTGGCTCATCATCATGTAGAAGAAGAAGAAAATAATCACTAATGGTAAGAAACTAAACAACAGTGACAACCAAGCACCACTTGTTGATTGTTCTTTGACAACTAGCTTCACCTTGTTATTTTGTGCCGCATCTTGAATGCCAGCTAAGGTTGTATCACTAGGTAAAACGGTTGTTGTGAAGCCTTTTGACGACGCTTGCGTTGAGCCCCACAATGACAGACCACCTGTGTCTTTCACTTCTTGTTTTTCTTTATACTGACCTTCAATCCGGTAAACCCCATTGGTTGGTTGAATGGTCATGTCTTTGACTTTTCCGTCTTCCAATTGTTGTTGGAAGGTTGAGTAATCGATGTCTGGCGATTGTTGGTTGTTATTTCCAAAAATGAAATAGACAACCATGACCATGGCAAGTACTACTAAGACGTAGTATAAACCATTTTTCATGCCATTATTCTTTTTGTTCATGCCTGTCCTCCTTATGCTCATCATTACAATTCATGTTATTCTTTTATCAATCCTGACCTTTACATTGTAACACAATTAATTCCTTGATAGATATTAATTTGATTCGTAAACTTCAGGTTTTAAAACGCCAATATAAGGCAAGTTGCGGTACGTTTCTGCATAGTCTAATCCGTAACCGACCACAAACTCATTGGGCACATCAAACCCTACGTAGTCAGCTTTAATGTCTACTACACGGCCTTCTGGTTTATCTAATAAGGTAACAATTTTCACAGATGCAGCTTTACGGTATCTAAACAAATCTACTAAATACGCTAATGTACGACCACTATCGATGATATCTTCTACGATTAAAATATGTCTACCTTCGACATTTGTGTCCAAGTCTTTGACAATTTTTACTTCGCCTGAAGAAACTGTCGCGTTGCCGTAGCTAGATACATCCATAAAGTCCAATTCTAAATAAGTATTGATTTCACGAGTCAAATCAGCCATAAATGGTACTGCACCTTTTAAAATACCGACCACTAAAGGATTTTTCCCTTGATATTCTTCTGTCAGTTGCTTGCCAAGCTCTGCAGACTTCGCAAGAATTTCTTCTTTGGAGATTAGGACTTTCTCAATATCTTTTTCTATCATAGTGCGCTCCTTTCAGCATTACTCCTTTGTCTTAAAAAGGAGTCTGTAGTGTATTTTATCAGTTTCTAAAGGAATACTCAAATAGGAATTTGCAAATTTTGGTACCCAAATGATTTCCTCTTGCTCATCCGTAATGACCCAAGCACTCTCTCTCGCTTCATTTGGCACTTTTTGATCAATAAAAACTCTGCTTAATTTTTTCGTAAACCCTGGTTTTAATGTAATCCGATCACCACTTTGGCGATGACGAACGGTCAAAGGTGTGGCTGTGGTCAACGGGATCGCTAACAACTGACCCGTCCACTGATTAATCTCTTCAGGAAGAGGAAACGGTTTGTCTGTCGCAATTAATCCTAGCCACTCGGTTTCCGATAGATAAATCCCCGCGCCAGGTACTAATAAATGTGTAACTTCTTCTCGCAGTGCAACCTGTTTTTGTTCTAAGTACAGCCAATCATAACTTTTAGCTAGTTGCCATTGCTGTTCTAACATAACCGAGCCTTGCGGTTGGCGTTCATCATTCAAAACTTTTAAAATTTGTGTCATCTGGCGTTGGTTTAACGAAACCCCTAATGGCACTAATGTTTTTTGGAAAAACGCGGTTAAAAAGAAGTGCTGGTACGCAGGTGTTTCTTTTAATAATCTCTTCAAAGGAATGCGCCAGCCTTGTTTGGTTGGTTCTACGGCTTCAGATAATTGAGGCTCAATTTGTTCTTGAATAAATTCTTGGGCAAAACGTTGTTCATTACTAAAAGAAACAATCTGATCTAAGAATTGCGGATTTTCCTGCTTTAATAGCGGCAAAACCTGATTACGGAGCCGATTTCTCAAATATTCATTGGTTTGGTTCGTTTCGTCCTCAAAATAAACGAATGCTTGGCGCTGTGCAAATTGATACAATTCTTCTTTTGGATAAATGAGTAACGGACGAATCAATTCCCCTGTCGCAAAAGGACGTCTCTCTTTAATGCCTGCGGAATGGGAAAAATTAGTTCCTCGAATCAGCTTCATTAAAATCGTTTCCGCTTGATCGTCTAGATGATGTGCCGTCATTAAGACCGCCGCACCTTCAATTTCCATGACTTCTTTAAAAAATTCATAACGAAATGTGCGCGCTTTTGCTTCTAAATTCCGTTGCTTTTCAGGGTCTTCCCAACGCGTTTCATAATACGTCAGCTCTCGCTGCTGACAATAGGTAGCGAGATATTGCGCTTCCTGTGCCGACGCTTCTCGCAATTGATGATTGACGTGTGCAACAACCAATTGTAATTGTTCTTTTTCTGCCACCTGTTCCATTAACGTCAAAAGGGCCATGGAGTCTACACCACCAGAAACGGCGACCACGATTGTTTGATGCGGTTGCCAAAATCCTTGTTCTTTTCCTCGTTTATAAAACTGCCAAAACATTGTTCGCCCTTCTTTCTTCCTTAGAATAAAAGAGGAACCGAGAAATAACCCATTCGTTATCCCCAGTCCCCCTATTTGTTTGTGCTTAGCCGCGACGTCCGCCACGTCCGCCACGTTTGCCTTCAGTATTACGTTTTAATGAAGATAAACGGTCATCACTATCTTTCAAGAAAGAGCTCATCAATGAGTCAAAATCTTGTTTATTGTTATTGTTATTTGCTTGTGGTTTATTGAAAGGCTTTTTGCCCCCTGCGCGTGGATTACGGTCACGATTCTCATAATTGTTTTCACGACGTTGAAATTCACGTTTTGGTTGTTGCCCTTCTGCTGGCTCTTGTGCTTTACGGATCGATAAGCCAATTTTGCCGTCGTCACCAACTGAGGTTACTTTCACTGTTACTTCGTCACCTACTGTTAATACATCATGAATATCTTTAACGAATCCATTAGACACTTCACTGATGTGTACTAACCCAGTTTTTCCTTCTCCTAAATCAATAAATGCACCAAAGTTAGTAATCCCTGACACTTTTCCTGGCAATTTAGCTCCTACTTCGATTGACATAAAAAAATTGTTCCTCCTATTTTTTCCCTAATTATAATTGCAGTTTATTCAGCTGAAGACTTAGTTGTTTCAGTTGAAGACTGTGATTGACTTTTTTTTTCTGAACTGCTCTTGCTTTCTTCCGCTCCAGAAGTCTGTGTTTTTTTCATTTGTTCTGGTGTGGGATAAATCTGTTCGCCTTCTTTTGAGAGAAGGAAACGGCTACGTGCTAATTTTGCCACATAATCATCATCTTTTAACAAAGCAACGTCTTTTTTTAGATCCTTGACCTTCTTATCAACTGCTACGGATTCAGCAATTGCATCTGCTCGTTCTTGTTTGAAAGCACCTAAGCGATGATAATCTTTCATCAATTGGATGCCAGAAAAGGCAAAAATAATGAAGGCCACGAGAAAAATCGCTGCCAAGCGTCTGCGTCTAAAAATCAATTGTTTCTGTTGTTTTTGGAATTCGACATACTGTTCTTTCGTGTAGTCATTTTCCAATGCCGCAACTTTCTTCGAGTTTTTTTCATTCTTTCCCATCGTCTCGCTCCACTCGCTTTGGATTGTCCGTTTTATTATACCAACATCTAAGAACCTTGTCTAATGTTAATTTCAGAGAAGTTAAAGAAAATCAAGCTTTTTTCTAAAATATTCTTTGCTTTTGAAATAACAGCGGTTGATTTATTAATTTTTTTCAAAAGCGGCGCGTCTGTTTCATTAAAACGCTGAAAGGATGAAGCGCTTGGAATATTCATCTTTTCAATGAACTTGCCAAGCGCTCCATCCTCACCTGCTTATTCTTCAGAGACGCGTGTTTCTGATTTTATTTCATACATTTTTGTGGCATCTTCTTTTTTCGTAGAGTCATTTAGTTGCAGGACTTCTACTTCTAAAATTCTGTTCCCAAATTGAATTTTGACAAGGTCACCAATCTTCACAGTACTAGAAGATTTGGCTAAGACTCCGTTGATTTGAATCCGACCTTTATCAGCGACTTCTTTGGCAACTGTTCTTCTTTTAATAATGCGAGAAACTTTTAAAAATTTATCTAACCGCATCACATTCACCTCTTTTATTTTTTTTGTCTCATCCGTAAAATTTTTGCGCCATACGGTAAACTTAACCATTCACGTATCGTAAATAATTCTAACTTAATGATGGTGCTAATAAAAACTGTACCACCCACTGCAACACCTAAAACTGTAACGAAAAACGCTTGACTTCGGTGATGCACACCTTGGAACAAGATGGAGATAATTCCTTGATAGACCAGTAATGACAGCATCATGATTGCTAAACTAAGCAACAATTTTTTCAAAAAGCTTCGTTCTCGAACAAAACAATTAATCGCTGCATCCGATTGTCGGACTAAAACGAATAACGTCGCTAGTAACCCAAGAATAGTAGACCAACTAGCACCTAATGTTCCCCAACGAATGGTGAAAAAGCCTGTTGTCAGTAACTTCACTAATAAGCCCACACCAGCTGCCACTAAAGGACCTTTAAAACGATTGCGACTTTGTTCAATACTTTGGTAGGCCTGAATAATGGCCATAAAAGCGATGGATAAAACATACACCCCTAAAACATCATTGCCTTTATAATCTTTAAAAAGTGTAAAGTTCATGTACGGCAATAACATCATTAGACCAATCGAAGCCGCCGATGCCAAGGTTGTGGTAAGGCGCAAAAAGATTTTTGCAACTTGTAAAAATTGTTGACGGTCTTTTTTCATAAAATATTTTGTCAAACCTGGTAAAAAGGTCGAGCTTAAAGCTAAAGCAATTACCAATCCTAATTGAACTAGTGGTTGTCCTCTATCATAGACCCCTTTGTCAACTTTCGCAGCTAAATCAGAGAGCCCGAAAAGCATGAGAGCATTTTTTACTTTAAAGGAATCAATTAATTGAAATAGAATCAGAAAAGCACTATATAAAGAGACCAAACCACCCTCAATCATTAAACGTTTAAATAGTCCTGTGGTTTGAGGCATAATCTTCCATTGATGCAAGTATTCCGTACTTCCACTAAGAATTTTTCGATTGTAGTACCATAAGACAAGTACTGCTAAGATACCGCCAGCCAACGCACCACTCATGGCCACCGTCCCCGTTTGGTAAATGGAGCCACCAAAGTAATGATAGGACAACGCAGCTACTAGAATAACCCCGACACGCACAAACTGTTCCATCACCTGTGAAATACCACTAGGCACCATCAATAAATGACCTTGAAAATTCCCACGATAGAAGGAAAGAATTGGAACGAGTAAAAAGGTAAAGGAAACAACTTCCATTAATGGTTGGAGTGCAGCATCCCCCATACTAATAGCAATTTCTTGACTACCAAAGAAAAAGAAGGCCCAACAAGCAATTGCTAACCATAACACATAGGGATACAGTTGGCGCAACACTTGTTTTTGACTCCGAATATCTGGTTGTTCAGCAACAATTTTGGAAATAAATTGCGGTAAGCCTGACAATGCTAATGTCATCGCAATCCCATAGATTGGATAAACTTGCTGATACACGTAAAATCCTTCATCCCCTACAAAGTTCTGAAAAGGAACGCGATAAAACGCACTCAACACTTTTGCAATGAAGGAAGCAATGGTTAACACAACGGCACCTTGCATCATTCGTTGCATTTCTTTTTGTGCCATCTTCTAGGCCTCCTTTTAAAGGGAATCCGTTTCTTGCGAATGTTTGTATTTTTCTTGTCGCAATGCGGTTGTAAAAGTAGCAATTTCTTGAATCCAAACAGCTTCTTTACAATCTTTCGGCAACTTCAAGGAAATAGTCATTTGTTCTTTCTCAACTGCTAGATCCGCTTTTAAGCTGGTTGCCGATAACGCTTCAAACAACTGCTCCACAGAGTATGTTTTTGTGCCAATTTTACTTAACACAAACTTGACTTTTTGGTCGCGTTTACGAATACTTTCTAACAAGGCACGGTCGCCATCCATTTTGATACGGCCAGTAGTTAATAAATGCGCCACTTCGTCAGGATACTCTCCAAAGCGGTCTAACAAGTCCGCTTCTAATTCTTCGTACATATCCATATTTTCTAATTGACGAATCCGTTTATAAATTTCAATTTTTTGTCGTTCGTCTGTAATGTACGTTCCTGGAATATAAGCATCAATGCCCAAATCAATTTCAACAGACGTTTTTTGGTCTTGGATATTTTTTCCTTGTTTACGAGCAACTGCCTCAGATAACATCTGTGAGTACATATCAAACCCAACCGAATCAATGAAGCCATGTTGTTGGGCACCAAGAAGGTTTCCGGCCCCTCGAATGGAAAGGTCACGCATCGCAATTTTGAACCCAGAACCTAATTCTGTAAAGTCTTTAATTGCTTCTAAACGTTTCTCACTAACTTCGTTTAGGATTTTTTGCTGTTCGTACATAAAATAAGCATAGGCCACTCGATTGCTACGCCCCACACGACCACGTAATTGATACAACGTAGATAAGCCCATGTAGTCCGCATTTTCTACAAACAAGGTATTAGCATTAGGAATATCTACTCCTGTTTCAATAATCGTTGTAGTGACTAATATATCATATTGTCCTTCAATAAAATCAAACAAAGTATTCTCCAGTTGTACTTCTGTCATTTGACCATGTGCATACGCAATTCGTGCATCTGGAACTAGTGCTTGTAACTCTTCAACTTTTCGTTCAATCGTATCTACTCGATTGTATAAATAAAAGACTTGGCCATCTCGGGCCATTTCTCGCTCAATCGCTTCCCGAATCGCCCCAGGATTATTTTCCATGACATACGTTTGGATCGGATAACGATTCTCTGGTGGGGTTTCGATGACGGATAAATCACGGACACCTAACATCGACATATGAAGGGTCCTTGGGATTGGCGTTGCTGTTAACGTCAAGACATCCACTTGTGAACGCAATTGTTTTAGTCGTTCTTTATGTTTCACTCCAAACCGTTGTTCCTCATCAATAATCAACAAGCCTAAATCACTAAAATTAATATCTTGCGACAATAAACGATGGGTACCAATCACAATATCTACTTGGCCATGTTTAATTTTTTCAATTGTTTCATTTTGCTGTTTTTTCGTGCGGAAACGACTTAATAAACCAATTTCTACAGGAAAGCCCTCAAACCGCTCTTGAATCGTTTCGTAATGTTGTTGCGCTAAAATAGTTGTTGGCACTAAAAAGGCAACCTGTTTATTGTTGCTAACAGCTTTGAAAGCCGCTCGTAAAGCCACTTCTGTTTTACCAAACCCTACATCGCCAACTAACAAACGATCCATTGGTCGAGATTTTTCCATGTCGTGTTTAATTTCGGCAGCACTACGTAATTGATCATCTGTTTCAGAATACGGAAAAGCCTCTTCAAATTCTTTTTGATACGCATCATCTGGCGGAAAAGCATAGCCTTTTTCCGATTCTCTTGTCGCATAAAGTAAGATTAAATCATCCGCGATATCTTCAATTTTCGAAGCAACTTTTCGTTTGGTTTTCGTCCATTCACTGCCGCCTAGCTTGTTAATTTTCGGCGTTTTAGACTCGGAAGCAACGAACTTTTGAATCAAGTTCAATTGTGTTACTGGAATAAATAACTTGTCATCATTTTGGTACAAGATAGTCATGTAATCTTGATGGACCCCATCAACTTCTAAGGTTTCCATACCAATATATTTACCAATCCCGTGATTCGCATGAACGACATAATCGCCCGTTTTTAAGTCGCTATAACTTTTCAAACGTTCCGCATTAGAGATTGTTTGACGACGTGCCCGTTTTTTGGTCGTTGTATGAAAAATTTCTTTTTCCGTAATCGCCACGAGCTTGTTTTTAGGTAATTCAAACCCTGTTTGTAATGCCCCTTGGACAATTTGAACATGCCCATCTAACAACTGATCCCAATTGCTTACTACGCTAGGTATGTCAAAGTCCTGAAATAGCTCTTCGACTTTTTGAATCCGTTCTTTCGTAGGAACAAAAACAACGACCGTTTGGTTTTGCTTTTGCCAACGGTCCACTTCCGCTTTTAGCAACGGCATTTGACCGAAGAATTGTTGCATTGAACGATATTGGAAATTATGGACTTCTTGGAAACGAAGATTCCCCATTCCTTTTTGAAAAAGTGAAAAGAAGGTCGTATTTCGTGCAGTTTTTCGCAATTGATCATGAAAGTCTACGCCAAAAGTTTGTTCAGAAAACACGCGCATTTCTTCAATTTTCAGGGTTTGCCATTCCGCTTCCTCTCTAGCGATTTCTCGCTCCGTTTCCATCATACGAGAATAATCATCCACAAAAAGCAAACTATTTTCTGGTAAATAATCTAACAGCGTAGTTTTTTGTTGGTACAGAAAATCTGTATAATAGTGAGCATTTTCTGTAGGAATCCCTTGTTCCCAAGAAGACAGCAACTGACCAAAATATTCTTCTAAAAAATCGGTCTCCGTTTGATCTTTAGCTGTCGCTAAACGTTTTTCTAGAGCATCTTGTAACCTCGTCATGCCATGATTCATATCTGCCTTTGAGAATACTAAATCAGTCATTGGTGAAATCGTTACTTCTTCAAGATTTTCTAATGAACGTTGGGTATCTGCTTCAAAATAACGGATTGAGTCAATTTCAACATCAAACAGTTCCACCCGAACAGGGTATTCGGCATTTAGCGGATAGACATCAACAATGCTTCCGCGAATACTAAATTCGCCGGGCTTTCCGACCATCGATTGGCGTTCATAGCCCATTAACACTAAGCGTTGCGCGAGGATTTCAGGTTCTACTTCTGTCCCGATTTCCCAATGAAGTTGCGCATTTTGCCACGTTTCTTTCGTTGGCAAATATTTTCGTAGTCCAGCTACTGGTACGACCACGATTCCTGCATTCGCTGTCATCAGGAAATTTAACGCACTCACTCGATCTGCGCGCGCTTCTGGTGAAGAAAAGGCCATTTCGGCGGATAACACTTCATCTACTGGAAATAGATGAACTTGTTCTGAAGGTAAAATATTTAAAAAATCATCTACTAATTGATTGGCATAGTATAGGTTTGGGACCGCAATAACAATTTTTTGATGCGTCTTTTGTAAAGCGCCTGCCATCAGTAATGTTTTAGCAGAGCCTGATAACCCAGTAATTAGTTGGCGCGTTCCTGTTGTCATTAGTTGACTGCGCCATGATTTAGCAATTTCTGTTTGGCTAATTCGTTCGATAATATTCAAACAAGGGCCCTCCTTTCTGCTATTTTCCATTAAATTGATTCATTGTTTCAACAAACGTATGTCCTTCGCATGCATATAAAGCGGCATCGGCTGCTTTTTTTACAGCAAGTAACATCTCTTCGTGTGTTTCTTTGGGAAAAGTACTTAGTACATGGTGGATAACTGTATCATTTTTTGAGGGCCGACCAATGCCAATTTTAATTCTAGGAAAGACATTTGTGCCTAAATGGGCAATCAGACTTTTTATCCCATTGTGGCCGCCAGCACTACCTTTTTGCCGTAAACGAATTTTACCGACCTCTAAGTCTAAGTCATCATAAATAACAATCAAGTCTTCCTCATCTACCCCAAAGTAGGTCAACAACGGACCAACAGAGCGACCTGATTCATTCATAAATGTTAATGGTTTCACTAACAATACTTTCTCAGTCCCTATAAAAAACTCTGCAATATCTGCTTCAAAATTACTATTATTAAACGAAACATTTTGCCGATACGCAATTTCATCTAGCGTAATAAAGCCAATGTTGTGTTTTGTTTCTTTGTATTTACTACCGGGATTTCCCAGTCCTACGATTACTTTCATCTTTCATTCTCCTTGGATTATAAGCTTGCCAACACAAAATGGCTGGGAAGCGTATGCGCTACCCAGTTTTATTCATTATACCATAGAAATAAAAAAACTCGCAGTCTTTGAAGATTAAGAAAGATGTAAAAAAATTTTTTAGAAATTTAAATATGCGCAAGATAGTGAAATTACGCACATGTAAGAGCTACCATTTTGAAACAGGTCTGAAAACTGTATCATTTTTACAATCAAAGTTCGTGACATTTTTTACAAACCATGTTACTATCACTTTAGCAACAGGAAATAAAAACTCGTTGCTCATGAAAAAGAATGTAGAGGAAGGAATGGTACACATGACTGCAGCTGCAGGGAATAAAGATCACCAAAAAGTAATTTTAGTCGGGGACGGTGCCGTAGGTTCTAGCTATGCCTTTGCTTTAGTAACTCAGAATATTGCTCAAGAAGTTGGGATTATTGATATTAATGTACCAAAAACTGAAGGAGACGCGTTGGACTTATCTCACGCATTAGCATTTACTTCTCCTAAAAAAATCTATGCTGCTACTTATGACGATTGCCATGATGCAGACTTAGTTGTCTTAACAGCTGGCGCGCCTCAAAAACCAGGCGAAACTCGTTTAGACTTAGTTCATAAAAACTTGAAAATTAATAAAGAAATCGTTACAACAATTGTTGATTCTGGTTTCAACGGTATCTTCTTAGTTGCCGCAAACCCAGTCGATATTTTGACTTATTCAACTTGGAAATTCTCTGGCTTCCCGAAAGAACGAGTAATCGGTTCAGGAACTTCACTAGATTCTGCTCGTTTCCGTCAAGCAATTGCCGAATTAGTTGACGTTGATGCACGAAATGTCCATGCCTACATCTTAGGGGAACACGGAGATACAGAATTCCCAGTTTGGTCACATGCGAATGTCGCTGGCTTACAAATTTACGAATGGGTGAAAAATAATCCTGACGTTGATGAAGAAGCAATGGTTAATTTATTCTTCAACGTACGCGACGCTGCTTACACAATCATCGAGAAAAAAGGAGCTACTTTCTATGGAATCGCGGTGGCACTAGCGCGTATCACTAAAGCTATCCTAAACGATGAAAACTCTGTGTTACCATTATCTGTTTATTTAGAAGGTGAATATGGTCAAAACGATATTTATATCGGTGCACCAGCGATCATCAACCGCCAAGGAGTTAAACAAGTCATTGAAATTCCATTAACAGATGCTGAACAAGAAAAAATGGAAGCTTCTGCTTCTGCATTAAAAGAAGTTATTGAAACAGCTTTTGCTAAATTTGAAGCAGAAGAAGCAAAATAACTCCTTCTATAATATTCAATATTCGAAAATTAAAAACAACCAAGAGTGACCACTATTGTTACTCCGCTTTAAAGCCTGGTACAAAAATCCAAAGTGATTTTTGTACCAGGCTTTACTTTTAATCTGTTTTACTTTACTCATCACTCAACTTTTAAAAAAAATTATTGTTTTGTTTAGCTCGAAAACTAACAATAGCCAAAAATAAGTTTGTTATCTAAAATTCACTACACTACTTAATACAGTCCGTCTGCTTCTTCTTTTGTCACAATGTAAATATTTTTCATTTGCGTATAAGCATCTAGCATTGATTTATGCGTTTCTCGACCAATTCCTGATTTTTTATAACCGCCAAATGGCGCGCCCGCAGGCAATTGATTGTATGTGTTGACCCACATCCGACCTGTCCGTACACCACGAGCAACCCGTAATGCCACATTGATATCTTGAGAAAAGACCGCACCACCTAGACCATATTCAGAATCATTAGCTAAACGAATGACTTCTTCTTCCGTTTCAAATTTAATCACTGTTGCAACAGGACCAAAGATTTCTTCTTGGGCCACGCACATTGTATTCGTGCCATTCGCTAATAACGTAGGTGCTAAAAATGCCCCCTTGTCTAGCCCATTTTCTGTTAAACGTTGCCCACCAGTAATCAGTGTAGCTCCTTCCTTCACACCAATTTCGACATATTTTAAAATTTCTTCCAATTGATGCTCATTGATCTGAGCGCCCATTTCAACATCTTTTTCCCACGGGAAACCAACGTTCACTTGTTCAAACTTTTCCTTTAAAGCTTCTACAAATTGATCATAAATACCTGACTGAACGAACACACGAGACCCAGCACAACAAACTTGCCCTTGATTGAATAAAATCCCTAACTGCACGCCTTCTAATGCACGTTCCCAATTGGCATCTTCAAAAATAATGTTGGCTGATTTTCCGCCAAGTTCTAAAGTGGCTGGAATTAGGCGGTCGGCCGCCGCTTTAGCGACAGTGTACCCCACCTCTGTTGAGCCTGTAAAAGCTAGCTTATCAAACCCTGGATGTGCCAACATATAATTTCCTGAATCAGAACCACGACCGGTGATTAAATTCACTACTCCTTTCGGCAAGACTTGATCAAAAATCTTAAACAATTCCAACAAACTTAATGATGTGCTCGAGGACGGATGAATCACAACCGTATTACCTGCTGCCAACGCTGGTGCTAATTTCCAAGCACCCATTAATAAGGGGAAATTCCACGGAATAATTTGACCCACAACACCAATGGGTTCTTTCACAACAATGGATAACGTATCCTTATCAAATTCTTTGACAGACCCTTCTTCTCCACGAATCACACTAGCAAAATACCGAAAATGGTCTGCACTGGCAGGGACATCAATTGACTGCGTTTCCCGAAGCGGTTTTCCATTATCTAAAGTCTCCACCATAGCCAAATGTTCTTGATTTTCTTCAATCAAATCAGCAATTTTCAATAAAAGATTGCTTCTTGTTACAACATCAACATCTTTCCATGTCTGAAACGCTTCTTGGGCTGCTTCTACAGCTCGATCCACATCTGCATTTGTGGCATCAACAAATTCTGCTAATTTTTCACCATTACTAGGATTGTAACTAGCAATCATTTTGTTACCACTACCTGTTGTCCACTCTCCATTAATATACAATTGATAGCTACTGGCAACTACTTGATTTATTTCTTTTTTACTCATTTACCCACCTCTTTTTTTATTTTTGTATCCGCTTACAATTATAAGACATCTTCCACCTAAAAGTAAATGATTCTACCTAAAAAAAATATAGCTCTCAGCGACTGTTGCTAACTCATCCCGACCTGAAACCGCCTGGCAATAACTGAATGTATTAAACTTTATTGGAGAGAACTTTTGCCACAAAAAAAGCTAGCACTGAAGAATTAAAATTGCTTCTTCAGTGCTAGCTTTGATTTTTCCAACTCATTCGTTCTTATTGACAAAGAGCTGATTTTTTTATTTATCTTTTGGAACGATATAGTTCATTAAATGTGTTTCATCAGCTGAGATTGTACGTGTCGAAACAACGTTTAATCCCTTCACGTTCATTTCAGAAATTAAGATGCTACCATCTTTAAAGACTTTTTCCACAAATGCGACATGACCATAAGTATTGTCTGCGCCTAAAACGCCAGCTGGGAAGGAAACCGCTGCGCCTGCTTTTGGTGTACGACTTACTTTGTACCCGCGTGCACGACCTGTTTCGCCCCAATCTTGACCATTCCCCATTGTTAAGTCCACACGTTTACCTAATTGCGTAATACGGTTGTAGACATATTGTGTACAGTTGCCCCAAGCATAACTATTAAAGGTGTCATAGTTTTTGCCATTATAGGCTGGGAAATTTGATTCCATTGGTTCAACGGTTGCTTTTTCTTTATCATAATAAGTTAAATCGTATGTTTTAATTAACGCATTTAATTTCTTATGATAATCTTTGTCCGTTGCGTATTTTCCTGTTAGGAAACGTGTCGCTTCTTTGTATGTTTTGGCTTCCGTTTTCCAGACACCATGATAGAAATCTTTATTGGAATCTAAACCATTTTTCAATAATTTCGCATAATCTTCCATTGATTCTTTATACGTTGGATATTGACGGAATTTTGCTTCTACTGTGTATAGGTTACCGAAACCATTGTCTTCATAGGTAATAAAAGAAACAGATTGACCTTTGTAATCGCCTTTAATACCAAACAAATTGTAGTTTGGTTTCTGGCTTAATTTACTATTGCCGCTGCCACTTTCTAAAATTGCTTGAGCAATCATCACACTAGCATATAAGTTTTTGTCCTTGGCCACTTTCCGAGCAGATTCACCGATTTCTTGAATAAACTCTTCTGTCTTCTTCGTTTTGCTGACCGTAAACGTCTCATCGTCTTCCACTAACCCAACCGTTTCATTTGTAACTGGTGGGACTATTTCGGGCTGCGGTGTTGACGTTGCTGGTTGTTCTACTGGCTTTTCAGCTGGCGCTGTTGGTGTCACTGGTTTCGCCGGCTGTTTTGATTCAGAAGTACTCGTGCCAGGTTTTGGCTGTTCTTTAGAAGAACTTGGTGTAGTCGTCGGCGTGGTACTTGATTCAGTTGTACTTGTTGACGTAGAATCTGTGGTTGACTCTGTTGTACTCGTTGAGGTGGAGTCAGTAGTCGATTCTGTCGTACTTGTGGATGTTGAATCCGTTGTGGAATCTGTCGTTTCGGTTCCTGACGTTTCCGTGGACTCCGTGGTTGTAGATTCACTTGATTCGGTTGAACTTTCTGTTTCAGTTGTTGTTTCTTCTGTCGCTTCTGTTGTTTCACTAGTCGCTGTCGTTTCAGTGGCTTCAGCAGTTGTTGCTTCTGCGGTTGTTTCTGCAACAGAACTATTTTCAGCTACCAAGTTATTACCTTCTGCAAATGCACCTACTGGCATTGATGAACCTAAAAGTAATAAGGTAGAGAACAGGGCAAATTGTTTTTTCATACTCATTCTCCTTTTTTATTTTTCTCCATTTATTTTTATGTACCAACATAATAATTGACATAGTTATTGTTTAAATGGCTCCTTTTTTAATAGTATACTGTTTCATAAAAAATTTCTAGCAAAAAGTTAAAAAAATAGAAGAAAATTCACAAATTCTTCTATCTTTTTTTGGTAATTTTCTAAGAAAAAAAAGAAAGGGCTTGAACAAACATCAACGTCCTCTCTTTTTCTCGTTATCCTTCAAACAAAATACTTTTTTTTCGAAGTGCCTCTTTGATTTCTTGGAAAGTTTCTTCGTCTGCACAGCGAATAGTATGCAGATGGACGCCTCCTGTTAAAACTGATAGTAATGTAGCATGCTCTTTTTGATACTTGTCCATAAATTTATCAATATCTTTCTCTGATTGAATGCGCAAACTGCCGATTAATTCCCCATAAAGCGGATGTGCAATACTCACATCTACCACTTCTCCACCTTTGGCAACAATGACTGACAATTCTTCTCTCGTTTGTTCAGGCGTATGTTGACAAGCAATTTTCCGCTCAATTCCTTCTAAAGGTTGTTCCAACATATACCCTCGAGCTGTTGCGACAATTTCGACCCCTGTCGCCCGTAATAGAGCGACATCTCCTACAATAATTTGTCTGCTGACATCAAAAGCTTTTGCAAAACGAGTGGCACTAATTGGCTTTTCGGTCTCTCTTAATCTTTTAACAATCTCTCTTCTTCTGATTTCTCCATCCACGACCTTCGCCTCACTCTCCTAAATGTTTTTCTTGGAAACGTTTAGAGGCGTCCATAATTCCCTGGAAAGTCTCAGATAATGTTTCTTCATACTCGGCATTTTCAACATGATTCAGAATAGTTTCTAATACTTGTTGTTCTCTTTCAGAATCAAAAACCGCATGACCTGCTTTCTTTTTCACTGCAGCAATCTCTGCGACGACGTCCATCCGCTGTTCTAATAAACGGACCAGTTCCTTATCGATTTGGTTAATCTTTGCTCGTTGTTGTTCTAAAGAAGTTGTTGGGGCGTCATCTTCAGTCAATTCTTTAATTATCCGTGCTGGATTACCTGCGATCACACAGTTTTCTGGAAACGATTTGGTCACAACAGCGCCTGCTGCTACCACTACATTATCGCCTAATGTTACGCCTGGAAGGACAATCGCTCCACCGCCAATCCAAACATTGTTGCCAATGATAATTCGTTTCCCTGATTCCATTCCGCTATTACGCTTGGCCGCTTGTAATGGATGCTCGGCTGTATAAAGTTGCACATTGGGTCCAAACATACAGTTATCGCCAATTTCGATTGGACAAACATCTAAAAAAACGTTATTAAAATTGGCATAGAAATTTTTTCCCACAGAAATGTTGTAGCCATAATCAAATTGAATCATCGGTTCGATGTACGTCCCGACACCCACTTTTCCAAACGTTTCTTCTATTAATTGACGACGAATATAAGTGTCTGGTTGTTGGTTAATTAACGCCATTTGTTCACGGGCTTTTTTGCGATCAGCCACTAATTCAGGATCTGAGGCAAAATATAGTGCACCTGCGATCATTTTTTCTTTTTCTGATTTAAATTCTTCCATTCCGTTACTCCTTTATCGTTAATTCTGCAAATATCGTTTCGGCTTTCGCTTCTAAAAAATAATAAGGTTGTTGTAAAAATAGCGGCGTTTGATTAATGGCTAAAATAGCTGCCGTTGGTTGTTTATAATGAATCAAATCGCAAAATGGATGCACTTGAAAACTCGTGCCGACAATCACGATTAAGTCGGCAGAAGCAACGGCCTGAATGGCTTTTTCGATTGCCTCTTCGGATAATCCTTCTTCATACAAAGTAATAGCTGGACGGATTTGTCCATGACAGTCTGCGTGCCGATCACTAAGTAAATAGTCTTGCCAAGGAACCGTTGTACCACAAGTTTGGCAATAACATTCATATAAATTACCGTGAAAGTCCACCACTTCTTGGCTACCTGCTTTTCGATGAAGCCCATCAATATTTTGTGAAACAATTTTTCCCCGTTTCATTTGCTCTAATTGGGCCATTTTCTGGTGAATGATATTAGGTTGTGCGTCTGGATGATAGAGCGTTTTAACGAATTGATAAAACTTTTCTGGCTCTGTTTTTAAGCAAGTCCGGCTCAATAAGTATTCCGGTTGCTGGATTCCTTGATAGACACCTTTTAAGGAACGATAATCTGGCACACCTGAGGCTGTCGAGATACCCGCACCTGTTAAAAATGTGATTTTTTGTTGGGTTGCCAACCAATGAATTGCCTCAGCTTGCGTGATATCTTGCATATCGATTCAGCTCCTAATCTTCTATATTATAACGTATTTTAACATTAGCACCAAAAGTTTTTCCACTTTTTGAAAACTTCTTACCTATATATTGATTTATCTTGAAAGAGTTTGTGACAAATTTCTCAACTCGTGGTAAAATATGCATGAGTAAAAGTGAGGTGAAACAACAATGGTCGCATTTATTATTTATTGGGCTGCAATTATTGCCTGCATCGCTTGGGGCGTTTTAAGCATTTGGTTCTCTGTTTTTTATCTTTCTCGTAAAGAAAACGGAAATCTTTGGGCTTTTGCGTTCTTCAACGTTATCGCTATTATCGCCTTAGCAATTGTTTTATTAGTTTACAAAACTTGGGATTTCGGTATCTTAACTTACTCAAGTCTAATTTATACAATTTTAGCTTCTTTAGGTGTATTGACTGTTCTTCAAGCTATTTTAGGTCGTGAACCAAAAGCTGTCAAAGCTTAAGTAAAAAGCAACTGTTCCTTTAGGAATGGTTGCTTTTTTCGTATTAGTTTCTATTTCGTAAGGAAAATGTTACGCTAATTTCATGCTGTTTGTGTCCTCTTGATAAATTCCTTTGCTGGAACATATTGACTTTCTTCTGGATTTATCCTAAAATTAATAACTGAATTTAATAACTGAATAGTGCCTCAAAAAAGAGGTAGAGGTCGCGGTTTTTATTACGCTTGTGGAGTGAGAGGACACTGGGAAGCAAGTTTAGGATCAATCGCCGAAATGCATAACGGAGCCTCTTCTGTTGTGTGTTGGGACGTAAGTTAAGAGCTTGCGGACTGTCTTAGTAGTGATGCTAAGTTGTGCTATGTTTCGTTGAGGAATTTTTTTCGACATTACCTAGCAACCTTACATCTGTTTGGTTGTTTTTTTGTATTCAAAAATAGGTTGTGACAGAAGTATTCTCCTTTAAAAAGACAGAATCGCTTTTGCTCAGCTGATTATCAAAGCTTGTTGATTGAAAAAAGACAAAACGATCAATCAGACAAGAAATTTAAAGGAGAGAAAAAGATGAACAAAAAAGTTTTTTCATTCAGTCTACTACTTGTCACGCTATTTTCGTTACTTGGCATGACAACCAACGCTTCGGCGGAGGAAAATGGTGAATTTCGTGTCGGCATGGAAGCTGGCTACGCCCCTTTTAACTGGTCACAGAAAAATGACGCACATGGCGCAGTGCCTATTCAAGGCAACTCTTATGCAGGCGGCTATGATGTTCAAATTTCTAAAAAAATTGCCGATGGTTTAGGTCGTAAATTAGTAATCGTCCAAACCAAATGGGATGGCTTGGCGCCCGCCTTACAATCTGGAAAAATTGATGCCATTATCGCCGGAATGAGCCCAACCGCTGAACGAAAAAAAGAAATTGCTTTTACAAACCCTTATTATGAATCACAATTTGTCGTAATTGTAAAAAAAGATGGCAAATACGCTAATGCAAAAAGCTTGAAAGATTTAGCTGATGCTAAAATTACGGCTCAACTAAATACATTCCACTACGGATTAATTGATCAAATTCCAAATGTCAATAAACAGCAAGCAATGGATAACTTTTCAGCTATGCGAACAGCACTTGCTTCTGGCATGATTGATGGGTATGTTAGTGAACGCCCTGAAGGCATAACAGCAACTAGTGTCAATAAAGAATTAAAAATGTTAGAATTTCCAAAAGAAAATGGCTTTGATGCTAGCGCTGAAGACTCACAAGTAGCAGTCGGCATGCGTAAAGGCGATCCAGACATTGAAAAAGTAAACAAAATTTTAGCAGGTATTTCTCAAGATGAACGGACAAAAATTATGGACCAAGCAATCAAGGATCAACCTGCAGCAACAGATAGTGATGAACAAAAAACAGGACTTATTAACGATTTCAAAAATATTTGGAATCAATATGGCGACATGTTTTTACGTGGTGCTGGTTTAACGCTATTTATCGCGTTAATCGGGACGGTCGTCGGAACAACCCTTGGTTTACTAATTGGTGTCTTCCGTACAATTCCAGATTCTGAAAACCCAGTCGCTCGTTTCTTCCAAAAATTAGGAAATTTAATTCTTTCTATTTATATTGAAGTTTTCCGTGGTACACCAATGATGGTTCAAGCAATGGTTATTTTCTATGGTTTAGCTCTAGCTTTTGGCATCTCTTTAGACCGAACAGTGGCCGCATTATTTATCGTTTCTGTGAATACTGGTGCCTATATGTCTGAAATTGTTCGCGGAGGTATTTTCGCAGTGGATAAAGGACAATTCGAGGCAGCACAAGCGATTGGGATGACCCATGGACAAACAATGCGTAAAGTCGTTATTCCCCAAGTATTACGTAATATTTTACCTGCAACAGGGAATGAATTTGTCATTAATATCAAAGATACAGCCGTGTTAAGTGTTATCGGTGTTGCAGATTTATTCTTCCAAGGGAATGCTGCTTCTGGCGCAAACTTCCAGTTCTTCCAAACCTTTACAATTGTCGGCATCATGTACTTGGTAATGACTTTTGTGATTACACGAATCTTACGTGTTGTGGAACGTAAAATGGATGGCCCTTCTGCTTACGTTAAAGTAGAAGAATTAACTGAAGAAGGAAAAGAAAGCTAGGAGGCAAACAGATGAGTGCAATTATTGAAATTAAACATTTACGAAAAAGCTTTGGCGAAAACGAAGTATTAAAAGATATCAATATGAACGTCAATAAAGGAGAAGTTGTCACCATTATCGGTTCTTCTGGTTCTGGTAAATCAACGTTATTACGTTGTATTAATTTGTTAGAAAAACCAACAGATGGCAAAATCATCTATAATGGTAAAAATGTTTTAGAACGTGGTTATAGTTTGCCCAAATATCGGACCCATTTAGGTATGGTTTTCCAATCATTCAATTTATTTAATAACATGAATGTCTTAGAAAACTGTACTTCTGGTCAGATGACTGTCCTAAAAAGAAACAAAGAAGAAGCCAAAAAAATTGCCTTAGAAAATTTAGAAAAAGTTGGCATGGCTCGTTTTATTGATGCCAAACCTGCTCAATTATCTGGTGGACAAAAGCAACGGGTAGCCATTGCTCGAGCATTATCAATGGATCCAGATGTTTTACTTTTCGATGAACCAACTTCTGCATTGGATCCTGAAATGGTTGGCGAAGTGCTAAAAACGATGAAAAATCTTGCCCATACAGGGCTAACAATGGTGATTGTAACACATGAAATGGAATTTGCGCGGGACGTATCCGATCGTGTTATTTTCATGGATAAAGGTGTCATTGCCGAAGAAGGAACCGCTGAAGATATTTTTGTCCATCCAAAAGAAGCTCGGACAAAAGAGTTCTTACATCGGATTCTAACGAAAAACTAGTAAAAAAGAGGCAGTCATTCTGGTTAGAGTGACTGCCTCTTTTGTTATTTTTTGTATTGACGAATCATTGGCGGTTCATAGGAATCAATAAATGCACCAATTTCTTCTAAGGAATCTGAAATGAAAATTTTAGCTCGATCCGCCGCTGTTAAGAAATTAGTTTCTACCATTTTATCAAAAAAAGCAGCTAATAAATCATAGTAACCATTCACGTTGTATAAAATACAAGGATTCATATGTTCACCGACTCGGCCCCAAGAGATCACCTCGCTAATTTCTTCGAGTGTACCTGGACCACCGGGCAAAGCTAAATACACATCTGCCAATTCAATCATCTTTTTCTTACGCGCATGCATATCGCTAACTGTATGCATCTTTGTAATGCCATTATGTGCAATCTCCCGCTCCATTAAAAAAGTGGGCATAACACCAATTACCTCTCCACCTTCTGCTAAAAGCGTGTCAGCCACCGTACCCATTAGACCAACATTGCCACCGCCATAAACTAGATCATAGTGATTTTCTTTCATCCAAGCGGCTAACGCTACTGCAGCTTGCTGATAGATTGGCTCATTCCCCAGACTGGCGCCACAATATACTGCCATTTTTTTCACAAACATACCCTCCATTTAGATAGATTCTTTTTTACCATCTATCCTCTGGTAGCTATGGTAGCATATTTTGATTTTATCGAAAAGGTGCAGCCATTTTTCTTTTCGTTTTAAAAGTATTTGAATTTTCAGACAATAAATGCTATAGTCTTTTTATATTTTAAAATTTCAGAAAAAGGAGCCCTATTATCTTGTCTACCTCACTCACTATTCGCTTAGTTGCCGAAGCAGATTGGCCCGCATTACATGCCTTGGACCAAATCATTTGGACAAAAAAGAATACCCCTGCCGAGATACAACCACTCTCGCTTGCGGCATATCAAGAAAAAATGAAAGATGAAACGATTTTCGTTGCCATCAGCGGACAACAACTCGCTGGATTTATTGAAGTCCATCCGCCCACTTCGTTAGCAGCTCATCAAAAGCAATGGCTACTAAGTATTGGCGTTTCGCCAGATTTCCAAGGACAAGGGATTGGTGGTTCTTTGTTGTCGTATGTCAAAGATATGGCCCAGATAAGCGGGATTCATAAGCTGAGTTTGCGAGTAATGGCTACCAATCAAGAAGCCATTCGATTCTATGAAAAACATGATTTTGTGCAGGAAGCACATTTTAAAGAAGAATTTTATATAAATGGACACTATTGTGATGATTATCAGTATGCTTATTTCATAGAAAAATAAGAAAACCAATGTTTTCTATAAAAACTGGTTGCTCTCTGTTTCTTCTTCTGTTATTTTAAATAATAAGACAATATTAAGGAGTGTGAATCTATGCAAAAAAAGTTAGTTTGGCGTGATTATCTATACGTTGGTTCAATGTTATTCGGTTTGTTTTTCGGTGCTGGAAATTTAATTTTCCCTGTACATATGGGACAAGAAGCGGGGGCTTCCGTCTTTTTAGCAAACTTGGGCTTCTTAGCCACTGGAATTGGCTTACCTTTTCTTGGTGTCATTGCTATGGGTGTTTCTAAAAGTTCAGGTGTTTTTGACTTAGCTTCTCGGATTAATCGTCGTTATGCTCTTATTTTTACCTTACTATTATATTTAACGATTGGTCCTTTCTTTGCTTTACCAAGGTTAGCAACTACTTCTTTTGAGATTGGTCTTGCACCATTTGTTCCTAAAGACTTGCAATGGCTGGTTCTTGCTGGTTTTTCCGCATTATTTTTCTTAGCCGTTTGGCTCTTCTCTAGAAAGCCAAGTAAAATCTTAGATTATGTGGGTAAATTTTTAAATCCGTTATTTTTAGCATTGCTAGGAATTTTGATTGTTTTAGCCTTTGTAAAACCATTAGGTCATGTGGCCAGTGCCGCTGTTGGTGAAAATTATATTTCAAGTCCTTTCTTTAAAGGATTTACAGAAGGTTATAATACGTTGGATGCTTTAGCTTCATTAGCTTTTGGGATTGTTGTCGTTTCCACTTTACGAAATATGGGCGTCGAAAAACCAGGAGATATCGCTAAAGGAATGATTAAATCAGGTGCTTTCAGTGTTGTATTGATGGGGATTATCTATACCTTACTTGCTTATATGGGAACAATGAGTATCGGGGCTTTTCCAATCAGTGAAAACGGCGGGATTGCCTTAGCCCAAATTGCCAATTACTATTTAGGCCTACCAGGGAGTATTTTACTGGCTTTTATCGTAGTTCTTGCTTGTTTAAAAACCGGTATCGGCTTAAGCACAGCCTTTTCTGAGACTTTTGAAGAAATGTTTCCGAAAGTTTCCTATCAAAAATTCTTGGCAATTGTTGTTATTTTACCAGCTATTTTTGCAAATGTCGGCTTAACCAACATCATTCAATTTGCCGTTCCAGTCTTGATGTTCCTTTATCCATTGGCGATTACTTTAATGCTTTTGGTAATCATCAGTCCTATTTTCAAACATCGACGGGAAGTCTATCAAGCAACGACCTATATCACATTGATTGCTGCTGTTTTAGATGCATTAAATAGCGCGCCTGCCTTTATCAAAGATACGGCGTTTGTAACAACGCTTTTAGAAAAAGCCGGCCAATACTTACCATTGTTCACTATTGGCATGGGCTGGGTCGTTCCAGCAACGGTTGCTTTTCTAATTAGTTGGGTTTGGGTCATGATTTCTAAAAAAGATCCTATTCTTGATTAATTCTTACCAAAACGACACTAGAAAAAATGCGGAAGCGCATCTTTTCTAGTGTCGTTTTTATGTATATTCGTTGTACCAAACTCTTGACTATGGTAAATTGAAGTTACCAACAAGTACTGGAGGAAATTGCCCATGTTAGTTACAACAACCGAGAGAATTAGCGGTCAAGAATATGAAATTATTGGAGAAGTTTTCGGGTTAACCACACGTTCTAAAAATATGTTTAAAGATTTAGGTGCTGGACTAAAAAGCGTAGTTGGCGGTGAAATCAAAGGTTACACTGATATGCAACGAGAAGCACGCGACCAAGCAATCGAACGTTTAAAAGCAGAAGCCTCTAAATTAGGTGCAGATGCCGTTGTGATGATGCGTTTTGATTCTGGCACAATTGGCACAGACATGCAATCTGTCGTGGCTTACGGAACAGCTGTTAAATACATCTAAATTTTGCAACTAAAAAGACGCAGACCTTTTCTTGTAAGGTCTACGTCTTTTTATTTTTCATATTTCACTTCTGCTAAATACAATCCTTCTGGATGAGCAGTCGGACCTGCTAAATTTCGATCTTTGGCTGCGATAATTGCTGGAATCGCGGTTGGTTCCAGCCGCCCATTGCCGATTTTCAATAGCGTACCAACTAAAATCCGAATCATTTTGTACAAGAAACCATCGCCCCGAAAAGTGAATGTTAATTCATCCCCCGTTTCATTGACATGAACACTGGCTTCATGAATGGTTCGGACTTTATCTTCTACCGAACTTCCTGAGGCACAGAAAGAGGTAAAATCATGGGTGCCTAATAAATCAGGCAAAGCTTGTTGGATTTTTTCGAGATCAATGGGATACGGAAAATAACTAGCATAAAAACGTCGAAATGGACTTCGCGGTTTGCCAATATCCACTTTAAATTGATAGGTTTTTTCGATCACGTGATAACGTGCATGAAAGTCTTCTGAAACACGTTCCACGCTGCGCACAGCAATGTCTTCTGGTGTTTGTGTGTCTAACGCAAAGCGCATTTTTTCCAACGGACGTTCCTGCGGATAATCAAAGTGAATCACTTGGCCCATTGCATGAACCCCTGCATCTGTTCGTCCTGAACCAAAAACCGTCACGGAGCGTCCATTATTCATGCGTGCTAACGTTTTTTCTATTTCTTCTTGAACGGTACGCTCATTAGGCTGCTTTTGAAAGCCATGAAAATGAGTGCCATCATAGGCAATGATTGCTTTATAGCGGGGCATAATTTTTCTTCACCTTTTCTAAGTTCTTAATACAAATAAGCCAATGGTTAACAAGACAAAGCCAAACATTACTATTGTATCTCGTAGGTGCCAATGAAGAATGCGGTATTTTGTCCGTCCTTCGCCACCTTGATAACCTCTTGCTTCCATGGCAGTCGCCAAATCTTCCGCACGATTAAAACTACTTACGAAAAGCGGAATTAACAGTGGAACAATAGCTTTCATTTTTTGAAGTAAGTTTCCTTCACCAAAATCAACACCACGGGCACGTTGAGCATTCATAATCTTTTCCGTTTCATCCATTAATGTTGGGACAAAACGTAAGGCAATTGATAACATCAATGAAACTTCATGAACTGGAAATTTCACTACACGAAGTGGGCGTAGCAAATATTCAATCGCATCTGATAACTCTAATGGTGCCGTCGTTAAAGTTAATAACGTTGACATGAAAATAATTAAAACAAAACGACAGAAAATAAACAGCCCATTCGTCACACCAAACTGGGTAATGGAAATAATTCCCCACTGAAAGTACACTTCGCCCCCTTGTGTAAACAAGGTTTGAAGAGCCACAGTAAACAGAATTAGCCATAATAATGGCCGAACACCGCGGATAAAGAAGCGGGCGCTGATTTTTGATAATGAAATAGCAAAAGCAGTAAAGGCTGCTATTAAAACATAACTCTGCCAATTATTTGCTAAAAAGATAATCCCAATAAAATAAAAACTAGCTAATAATTTTGCGCGCGGATCTAAACGATGGATAAAAGAATCACCTGGAATATAGCGCCCAAAAATCAATTTATTCATCATTTTGCCTCACCTGCTTCCTGCATTTTTTTCAGAAGCTGATCGGCTAATTGATCGGCTGTTAATGGTAATTGCTCAAAAGAAAAGCCTTTTGCCACTAATTTTTCAGCAAATTCGGCTGCAGTTGGCACGCCTAATTGTTTTTCTTTCAACCATTGTGTCTCTTGAAACACTTCTTGTGGTGCTCCCGCTCGGACGATTTGTCCTTTTTCTAAAACAATCACATGATCTGCGTAATTAGCCACATCATCCATCAAATGTGTCACTAAAACGATGGTCATATTATGTTCCTTATGCAGACGACTAAACATCTCCATCATTTCTTTACGACCCTTAGGATCCAAACCAGCAGTCGGTTCGTCTAATACTAAGACTTCTGGTTCCATCGCTAGCACACCAGCAATTGCGACACGGCGCATTTGACCACCTGATAACTCAAACGGAGAATGTTGTAAGTATTTTTCATCTAAGCCGACTAAATCAAGCATTTTCTTAGCTAATTTTTTCGCTTCTTCGTCTGAAACACCAAAGTTTTTCGGTCCGAAAGCGATGTCTCGCTCCACTGTTTCTTCAAACAATTGTGCTTCTGGAAATTGAAAAACGATCCCAACTTTTTTACGAATTGGTTTTAAATTCTTATTATCAGTTTCTGGCGTAATCACACGCTCTCCAATTGTCACTTGGCCTTTAGTTGGTTTCACCAAAGCATTCAAATGTTGTAATAACGTTGATTTGCCACTGCCAGTATGTCCGACAATCGCTGTATAAGAGCCGTCTTGAATCGTTAAATTAATATCGAATAATGCCCGTTGCTCAAAAGGAGTATTGGGTTGGTAAGTAAAATCTACTTGTTTAAAACGGATGTCCATAACCAATCCACCATCCCTTCTTCTGTTAAATAATTCGTTGGCACAACAACGCCGCGCTCTTTCAAAGCTACTTTTAATTTTTCAGGAAACGGTAAATCCAAGCCCATTTCAACAAGCGCTTCTCCTGCAGAAAAAATCTTTTCTGGTGTTCCTTCGTTTGTCAATTGTCCTTGGCGCATCACTAAAATACGATTCGCATTAGCCGCTTCATCAATATCGTGGGTAATAGAAATAACTGTTAAATTGCTTTCTTCTTTAATCTTTTGAATGGTAGTAATTACTTCTGCACGACCTTCTGGATCTAACATACTTGTCGCTTCGTCTAAAATAATAATATCTGGTCGCAAAGCAACCACACCAGCGATAGCTACTCGTTGTTTTTGGCCGCCAGATAGCCGAGCAGGTTCTCGCTTGGCAAAATCTAACATACGAACCCGTTCTAATGCATCGTGAACACGTTCGACCATTTCATCACGCGGAATACCTTGATTTTCTAAACCAAAAGCCACATCGTCTTCGACTGTTGAACCGACAAATTGGTTATCTGGATTCTGAAAGACCATTCCTACCATACGCCGGATATCCCAGACGTTTGCTTCATTTAATTCTTTGCCGCCAACTTTGATAGTCCCAGCAGCTGGCAGTAACAGCCCATTGATTGTTTTGGCTAACGTTGATTTACCAGAACCATTATGGCCAATAATAGCGACCCATTCGCCTTGTTGAATGGAAAAAGACACATCTTTTAAAGCGGGAGAAGCATCTTCTGGTTGATAATTAAATTGGATATTATTTAGTTCAATGATTGGTTGCATCGCGTACTCCCTCAATCTATTTATTCTTTCTAACACTACCAAAAAAGTAGCGTTTTTTCAATCATCTGTTCTGATTCTTCACACTATTTTTTATTATACCAAAAGAACGGTCATTATGGGAGCTCTTATCTGTCTTGACAGGTCTATTTTTCATAAAAATAACTTCTTGTTCTCATAAAACAAGAAGTTACTGATTTTCTTTTAGAAATGCGTCTTCAAATATTCAAACGCATATTGGGCATATAACTCAGCACCCATTGCCATCGCATCTTCATCAATATTAAAACGACCATGGTGATGTGCCCATTCCGTATCTTTCTCTGGATTACCACTTCCCACTAAGGCAAAACAACCAGAAGCATGTTCAGTATAATAACTGAAGTCTTCACCACCGGTTGTCGGCTCTTCTTGTCTTAAGGCCGCTTCACCAAAATTTTCCTTAATTAGTGTTTGAGCAAACAAGGCATCTTGCTCATCATTAATCACTGGCAACGTTCCATATTGATAATCTAACGAAGCCGTACCACCATAAATAGCGGCTGTTTGTTCCGCATAGCGTTGCAGCGCCTGTTCTACTCGATTACGCGTTGCTACACTAAAGCAACGAACCGTTCCTTCTAAACGTGCATTCTCAGCAATCACATTAAAACGGGTCCCCACATTCATCCGTCCAATCGTGACAACTACTGGATCTAAAGGATCTGTCTCCCGAGAAACAATCGTTTGCAGATTCATCACGAAAGAAGAAGCTATAACTGCCGCATCAATACAAGCGTTTGGCATGGCACCATGGCCACCACGGCCTGTAAAATCAACAGAAAAAATATCTGCGGATGCGAAACTTGAGCCCACTCGACACGAAGCGGTTCCTACAGGCATTTGTGACCAGATATGTAAGCCAAATACATCATCAACACCGGTCATTGCGCCTTGCGCAACCATTGCTTTAGCACCTTGCGCATTCTCTTCAGATGGTTGAAAAATTAACCGTACCGTTCCCTGAAGTTCTTCTTGGATTTCTTTTAATACTTTAGCTGCTGTTACTAACATCGCGGTATGGGAATCATGCCCACATGCATGCATCTTGCCAGCTTCTAAAGATTTATAAGCTAAATCTTCATTTAATTCCTGTACAGGTAAGGCATCCATATCCGCCCGCAGCGCAACCACTCGGCCTGGTTTGCCGCCCACAATTTCAGCAATTAAACCCGTCGGTTCTGTTTTGCGATAAGTAATTCCTAATTGATCAAGAACTGCCGCGACTTTTTCTGTCGTTCGAAATTCTTCAAATTGTAATTCTGGATGTTGGTGTAAATCCCGTCGAAAAGCAATCATTTCTTGTGCATGCTGCTTGACTAGTGCTTTGATTTTTTTCATACTTACGCCCCGTTTCTACAAACTTAATAAAATACTTGAAAAAATACCCGCTAAAATAACCGAAACAATGGTGACTGTTACGAAACCTGCCACTAACATCGGTGGCATTAAATGGCTCGTTAAAGCCGCCTGTTCTTGTTCATCTTCTGTCAATGATTGAATCACTTCATTCGTAATAATATAATCGGCTGGAAAGCCATATAAAGCTGTCAACGAAACAGCGAATGCCATCTCTTTACTCACACCTAATACACGACCAACAATTGCTGAAAAGATGTACATCCCGATAACACCAATCACAATAATCCCAATCATTGGTAAAAATAAATCCATCAACATTTCAGGTGTGGCTTGCTTTAAGCCATCAAAGACAAAAAGCATTAACCCTAAAATCGCAAAACCAAAGCTATTTGCTTTCTGTAATGGTTGCTTTTCTAAAAAGCCTAAAGACGTTGAAATCACGCCAAAACATAAACACAGCACAAAAGGACTAATCGTCACAAACGGTGCCGTCCACACAGAAACATAATAAGCGAGTGTGGCAACTAAGGCTAAACGTAAAATTCGTGAATAATCTGTATGATATCGTTTGGGTACTTTTTCAAATAGTTTAGGCACATCTGGTTCTGCTCCTGTTTCTTGCCCCTCTTGTTCATGAACCGGCTGCCATGTCCCTGCTCGATATTCTTGAAGCTTCCTCTTTCCTTCTTTTTTTAGAACAATTGAAGTTAAGGGATAACCAGCAAACCCTTGAATGACATAAATTAAAATTGCCAAAACTGAAAGTGAGGCTAAACCAGCTGATTGAGCCGCTTCTGACATTACTAATGAAGAAACTAAACCTCCTACTAACGGCGGGATTGCAACTAAAACTGTTTTTAAGTCAAAAACAAAAGTCCCTACAGCTAATAACAAGGCAATAATGCCCAGAATACCTGACAAAGCAATCACAATCGTTTTCCATTGATTAACCAATTCTTTAATAGAGAGCAGAGTGCCCATATTAGTAATCAACAGATACATTAATAAAGTGGCAACCACTGTAGGAATCCCTGCCACTTCCACAATATTTTGTGGAAAAATAGTCCAATAACCAAGAATAAATAAAACACCACAAACAAAAACAGATGGAATCCAAGCTTTTGTTTTGATAGAAACTACATCACCAATGTATAAAATAACCATCAGCAACGAAAAAGCAAACATTTGCGACATATAATTCCCCCTTCTACTAACTCAGATGTTTAATTATCTGAAAATTCCAATTAATAACCAGTATAACAAACCGGAAAAGCTTCTGCAATGCTTTTAAGAAACAAAAAAGCTTTGAGAAAACAGCGTTTTCCCAAAGCAAAAAAAAATCACCTTTATATGATGAGTGCTCCCCTGCTAAAGCCATCTTTAGCAGGGAAAGCAGAGCTAGACTCGGAGTCGCCTCCAACATCATAACACTCTAAAAGAAACATCTATAAAGTGATCGGTTTATTAATTATTTAACAAATTCGATAACTACCATTGGTGCTGCATCGCCGCGTCTTGGTTCTGTCTTCAAGATACGAGTGTAACCACCTTGGCGTTCCGCGAAACGAGGTCCTAAATCGTTAAATAGCTTTTGTAAAGCTGATTCAACAACGATAGACTCATCTTCTTCACGAACACTAGCAACTTCATTACGAACGAAAGTAGCTGCTTGACGACGTGCATGAAGATCTCCACGTTTACCTAAAGTAATCATTTTTTCTACAGTTGAACGTACTTCTTTCGCACGAGCTTCAGTAGTTACGATGCGTTCGTTGATGATTAAATCAGTTGTAATATCACGTAGCATAGCTTTACGTTGGCTTGATGTGCGTCCTAATTTACGGTAACTCACGTTGGGTTCCCTCCTTCGTTTCTGTTCTCACGAGCCACTGCTGTTAAGCAGGACTGGAAACTTCGTAAAAGTCTTAATCGTCCTTACGTAATCCTAACCCTAGATCATGCAATTTAAGTTTTACTTCTTCAAGAGATTTACGACCTAAATTACGTACTTTGATCATTTCTGGTTCAGATTTGTTTGTAAGTTCTTGTACAGTATTAATGCCTGCACGTTTTAAACAGTTATATGAACGAACTGATAAATCAAGTTCTTCAATCGTCATTTCTAGCATTTTCTCTTTTTGAGTTTCTTCTTTTTCCACCATGATTTCAGCGTTTTTCGCTTCGTCAGTAAGGTTTACAAAGATATCTAAATGCTCAGTCATGATTTTCGCAGCTAAACTTAGTGCTTCTTGAGGAATGATTGAACCATCTGTCCATATTTCCATTGTTAATTTGTCGAAATCATCACGACGACCAACACGTGTATTTTCTACTTGGTAGTTAACACGACGAACGGGTGTGTAGATGGAATCAACTGGAAGTACACCGATTGGCATATCTTCTTTTTTGTTTTCGTCTGCTTGAACATAGCCACGACCAGGTTTCACTGTTAAGCGAGCATGGAAAGTAGCTCCTTCAGCAACACTACAGATAACTAAATCTTTATTTAGGATCTCAACATCACTGTCCACGATAATATCGCCGGCAGTCACGGTAGCGGGTCCTGTAATATCGATCTCAAGGGTTTTCTCTTCTTCAGCATATAATTTCAATGCTAAGCCTTTAATATTCAAAATAATTTGTGTTACGTCTTCTCGTACACCTGGAATGGTTGAGAATTCGTGTAAAACACCATCGATTTGAATATTCGTAATTGCAGCTCCTGGTAAAGAAGACAATAAAATACGACGTAGAGAGTTACCTAAAGTAGTTCCGTAACCGCGTTCTAATGGTTCAACGACGAACTTACCATAATCTCTATTTTCATCAATTTTTTCGATTCTTGGTTTTTCAAATTCAATCATTCTTATCTATACCCCTTTCAAAACGAAAAGTGTCTTGTTCAATGACGTTCCTAATTCAAACTCAGAATGAGTGGCGCTCATTAAACACGACGGCGTTTTGGAGGGCGGCATCCATTATGAGGAACTGGAGTCACGTCACGAATTGCAGTCACTTCTAAACCTGTTGCTTGTAATGAACGAATTGCTGCTTCACGTCCAGAACCAGGTCCTTTAACTGTTACGTCTACAGTTTTAAGTCCATGTTCCATTGCCACTTTAGTTGCGGCTTCTGCAGCCATTTGAGCGGCAAAAGGAGTTGATTTTTTGCTTCCTTTAAAGCCTAATGATCCTGCTGATGACCATGCTAATGCATTACCATGTGTATCAGTAATCATTACGATTGTATTGTTGAATGTAGAATGGATATGTGCTACACCTGATTCTATATTCTTTTTGACACGGCGTTTACGACTAACTTTTTTTGCTGCCATGAAGTTCTAACCTCCTTCACTTAGGAATTATTTTTTCTTGCCTGCTACTGTTTTAGTAGGGCCTTTACGAGTACGTGCATTATTTTTCGTGTTTTGTCCACGAGTTGGTAATCCACGACGGTGACGGATTCCACGGTATGAACCGATTTCCATCAAGCGTTTGATGTTTAAGTTCACTTCACGACGAAGATCCCCTTCAACTTTTAACTTATCAATTTCCGCACGAATCGCATCTGTTTGTTCGTTTGTTAAATCACGTACACGAACATCTTCAGATACGCCAACGTTTGCTAAAACTTTTTTAGCTGTAGTGTTACCAATACCATAAATGTAAGTAAGAGAAACTACTACACGTTTGTCACGAGGGATGTCTACTCCTGCAATACGAGCCATTATTCGTTACACCTCCTAATTATCCTTGACGTTGTTTATGTTTTGGATTTGCTGGGCAAATAACCATAACACGTCCTTTACGGCGAATTACTTTACAATGTTCACACATTGGTTTTACTGATGGTCTTACTTTCATGATAATACCTCCTGTGGTTTTACGGAGTACAATTATTTAAAGCGATAAGTAATACGGCCACGCGTTAAATCATACGGTGATAATTCAACTGTTACTTTGTCACCAGGTAAGATACGGATGTAGTGCATACGGATTTTACCTGAAACAGTAGCAAGAACTTGGTGTCCATTTTCTAGTTCGACTTTAAACATTGCATTCGGCAAAGTTTCGACGACTGTACCTTCGACTTCAATCATATCTTCTTTTGCCACGCACAGTACCTCCTTGTACTTGTTTCGCGTTTTCACACGATAAAACGGCGGAAACTCCAGCTCCCACCTAGAAATTCTCAACTAACTTCGTTATTCATTTTGATGTCACAAAACTGTAGAAGTCGGACTGATATATTCTACCATATTTAGTTATGTTTTGGCAAGAGAAACTGAATACAACAACAGGGTTAAACTGCGGGCAATTGGAAATTAGTTTTCGTCAATGATTTTTTTCACATCAGAAAAAACAGTATCGATTTCGCGATTGCCATCGATTGTATGCATCAAGCCTTGTTCTTTATAGAAAGCTAAGATTGGTGCGCTACTTTCAATGTTGACTGCCAAACGATTTTTAACCGTTTCGGGCTTATCATCTTCTCTTTGGTAGAATTCATGTCCGCCACAGCGATCACAAGTGCCTTCAACTTTTGGCGGGTTGAATAATTTATGATACGTTGCGCCACATGTGCGACAGATGAATCGTCCAGCTAAACGCTCGATTAATACATCTTCTTCTACATGGATGTCAATGACAGCATCAATTTTTTTGTTTAATTCTTTAAGCATTGTATCTAATGCTTTTGCTTGATCCAGTGTACGTGGGAAACCATCTAATAGGAATCCTTTGTCTGTATCTGGTTCAGCAAGGCGTTCTTTAACAATTCCGTTTGTTACTTCGTCAGGAACCAGTTCACCTTTATCGATATAAGATTTCGCTTCTAGGCCCAAGGCAGTTTCATTTTTCATTGCTGCACGGAACATATCTCCAGTAGAAATATGTGGAATGCCATACGTATCAATGATTTTTTCTGCTTGGGTGCCTTTACCTGCTCCAGGTAATCCCATTAAAATGAGGTTCATATATTCTCCTCCTAATTTTAAAGACCGGCTTATGAAGCTAGCCATATGTGAGAATGGTGCTGAGGTAAAACCTCAACACTCGATTCTTACTTATTGATAAAGCCGACATATTGACGTTTCATCATTAATCCTTCTAATTGTTTCGTTGTTTCTAATGCAACCCCGATAACGATTAGTAAACTTGTTCCACCTAAACCGATTGATTGAGGTAAGTTCCAAACCATTTGCGCAATGATTGGAAGTAAAGCAACAAGTCCTAGGAAAATTGAGCCGACAACACTTAATCTCATTAACACGCCAGATACATATTCTTCTGTACCTTTACCTGGTCGCACGCTTGGAATGTAGCTTCCTTGTTTTTGTAAGTTTTCCGCTAATTTCTCAGGGTTTACTTGAACAAATGCATAGAAGAACGTAAACGCAACGATTAGGACAGTATAGATGATTGCCCCTGGAACTGTGTTATAACTGAAGATTTTTGTCATAATGTCATACCAATTTTCACCAGCGAATTTTGATGAGAAAGCTTGTAAAATGGCATTTGGTGTTGCAATTAACGAGCTGGCAAAGATAACTGGAATAACCCCAGCAGCATTTACTTTTAACGGTAAATAACTACTTGTTGGTGCACCAGAAACACGTTTTGTATATTGGATTGGAATCTTACGTTCTGCTTGTTGGAAGAACGTTACGACTGTAACAATCACCAAAATAGCAATAACTAAGATTGCAATGAAAATAACAGATTGCCAAATACGAGAAGACTCGATATTGACGAAGTAATCTTCATAGATTTCTTTGACTGCTCCTGGCAAACGAGAAATAATCCCGGCAAAGATAATCATTGAAACACCATTTCCGATTCCTTTTTCTGTAATTTGTTCACCCATCCAAGTCACAAACATCGTCCCAGCAGTTAAAATAACTGCAATCATCACAAAGGTACCTAAGGTTGGATTGTTGACAATCCCAGTTTGACTTAAGCTATTAAAACCAGCAGTGATCCCCATTGACTGAGCCACACCCAAGACAATCGTTAGATATCTTGTTGCTTGATTTAATTTCTTACGCCCAACTTCCCCTTGTTTTGACCATTCTACAAATCTAGGTACAATATCCATTTGCAATAGTTGAATAATAATAGAGGCTGTAATGTATGGCGAAACCCCCATCGAGAAGATAGAGAAGTTTTGCATGGCACTACCACTCACCATATTCAACATATTCAAAAAGGGTAAGCTACTTAAATCAGACAATCCCTTTGCATTCACCCCGGGCACAGTAATGTGCGCACCTAGGCGAAATACAAACAAGATTAAAACTGTAAATAAGATTTTTGATCTAATGTCTTTGACTTTAAAGGCGTTCTTTAATAGCTTGAACAATTAGATCACCTCGATTGAACCACCAGCAGCTTCGATAGCTTCTTGTGCTGATTTCGAGAATTTAGCTGCTTTCACAGTTAATTTTTTCGTTAACTCACCATCTGCAAGAACTTTGATTCCCGCTTTTTCGTTTTTAACGATTCCTGCTTCTTTTAGGACAACAGGAGTTACTTCTGTTCCATCTTCAAAACGGTTTAAAGTATCTAAGTTCACAACAGCGTAATCTTTACGATTAATGTTTGTAAACCCACGTTTTGGTAAACGACGGAATAATGGAGTTTGACCCCCTTCAAATCCTAAACGAACACCACCGCCTGAACGGGCTTTTTGCCCTTTTTGTCCACGGCCAGCTGTTTTACCATTACCAGATGAAGTACCACGTCCAACACGGTTACGTACTTGGCGTGAGCCCTCAGCAGGTTTTAATTCATGAAGTTTCATAGGTTTGGCACCTCCTTAAGCAATCTTCTATTACAAATCTATAAATCTTAAACTTCTTCTACGTCCACTAAATGTGAAATAGTGTTAACCATACCTTTGATTGCTTCATTGGCAGGTTTTGTAACAGTACTATTCACTTTACCTAAACCTAACGCTTTAACTGTAGCACGTTGGTTTTGAGGACGTCCGATAACACTGCGTTTTAAAGTAATTTTTAATTCAGCCATTATTTTTGTCCTCCTTAACCGATAATTTCTTCTACAGATTTACCGCGAAGTGCTGCCACTTCTTCGGCACGTTTTAATTGTTTTAGACCTTCAACAGTTGCGCGAACAACGTTAATAGGTGTGTTTGAACCTAGTGATTTAGATGTAATATCTGCTACACCAGCTAATTCCAATACGGCACGAACTGGTCCACCAGCAGCTACCCCAGAACCTTCTACTGCAGGTTTCATAAGGATACGGCCGCCACCGAATACGCCAATTACTTCGTGCGGGATAGTAGAACCAACCATAGGCACTTCAACTAAGTTTTTCTTCGCGTCTTCGATTGCTTTACGGATAGCTTCAGGTACTTCTTGTGCTTTACCAGTACCGAAACCAACGTGTCCGTTTTTGTCACCGACAACAACTAAAGCTGCGAAACGTAAACGACGTCCACCTTTAACAACTTTTGTTACACGGTTGATCGCTACAACGCGGTCTTCTAATTCCAAATGTTTTGGATCAATATAAACCATGAATGGTGTTCCTCCTTCTCCTAAAATTCTAGTCCATTTTCACGAGCAGCTTCAGCTAAAGCTTGCACGCGGCCATGGTAAAGGTATCCACCACGGTCGAAGACTACTTTTTTGATGCCTTTTTCAGCGGCACGTTCAGCAACTAGTTTACCAACAGCTGCAGCTGTTTCTGTTTTTGTTCCACCTGAAATTTCTTTATCCAAGGCAGAGGCACTTGCTAGCGTCACACCCGCTACGTCATCAATGACTTGCGCGTAGATGTTTTTGTTAGAACGGAAAATGTTCAAGCGTGGGCACTCAGCAGTACCAGAGATTTTGTTACGTACACGACGATGTCTCTTTTGACGTGTTTTGTTTTTATCTGGTTTTGTAATCACAATTTTCACCTCTTTGATTTAATGTTTACTACTAATATTTCAAGCAGTCAGCAGATTACGGAAAAGAGAAGCTGGCAGACAAGACAAAAGCATTTTATTGGAAAAATCCCATAAAATGACAGTTGCTTGTTGTTGACTTCTGTTTTCTACACAGCTGTTATTATTTACCAGTTTTACCTTCTTTACGGCGTACAAATTCACCAACATAGCGAATCCCTTTGCCTTTATAAGGTTCTGGAGGACGAACGCCACGGATGTTAGCAGCTAATTCACCAACAACTTCTTTGTTGATGCCTTTAACGATAACTTGTGTGTTCGCAGGTACTTCAAATGTTACGCCTTCTGGTGCTGTCATTTCGACAGGATGAGAATAACCAACGTTTAAAGTTAATTTGTTGCCTTGTACTTGGGCACGGTATCCGACCCCGATAAGTTCAAGTGCTTTTTGGAAACCTTCAGAAACACCAACAACCATGTTGTTGAAGTTTGCACGAGTTGTTCCGTGGATTGTTTTCATTTCTTTTGAATCGTTTGGACGAGTGAATGTCACTTCGTTTCCTTCGATGTTCATTTTGATATCAGAAGAAAATTCGCGTGTTAATTCACCTTTAGGTCCTTTAACTGTAATGTTGTTTCCGTCTTGCTTGATTTCAACACCAGCAGGAAGAACAACAACTTTATTACCAATACGGCTCACTTAGAGACACCTCCTTGTGTATTTTTTAGAATTACCATACGTAGGCGATTACTTCGCCGCCGATATTTTTCGCTCTAGCTTCTTTGTCAGTAATTACACCCTCTGATGTAGAGATGATTGCAATTCCTAGACCGTTTAATACTTTTGGTACTTCGTCAGCTTTTACGTATGCACGTAAACCTGGTTTAGAAATACGTTTTAAGTTTGTGATAACACGTTCTTCGTTTTTACCATATTTTAGGAAAACACGGATTACGCCTTGTTTGTCATCTTCGATGTATTCTACGTCGCGGATAAATCCTTCACGTTTCAGGATTTCTGCGATATCACGTTTGATTTTTGAAGCAGGTACTTCTAAAGTTTCATGTTTAACCATGTTCGCATTACGAATGCGAGTTAGAAAATCTGCAATTGGATCTGTCATGACCATTGAACTATTTACCTCCTTTATGCGAGTTTACTTGTTTACCAGCTAGCTTTCTTCACGCCGGGAATTTGACCTTTATAGGCAAGTTCGCGGAAGCAAATACGGCAAAGATGAAATTTACGATAAACTGAATGTGGACGTCCACAACGTTCACAACGAGTATAAGCTTGTGTTGAATGTTTAGCAGGACGTTTGTTTTTAGCAATCATTGATTTTTTAGCCACGTAGTTCGCCTCCTTATATTATTTTTGGAATGGCATACCTAATTGTGCCAACAATTCGCGAGACTCTTCGTCAGTGTTCGCTGTTGTAACAATTACGATGTCCATACCGCGTACTTTATCTACTAAATCATAATCAACTTCTGGGAAGATTAATTGTTCTTTAATACCTAAAGTATAGTTACCACGACCATCGAAAGCTTTTTTGCTGACACCGTGGAAGTCACGTACACGAGGTAAAGAAACTGTTACTAATTTATCTAAAAATTCGTACATTCTTTCGCCGCGTAGCGTTACTTTCGCACCGATTGGCATTCCTTCACGCAAACGGAATCCAGCGATAGATTTTTTAGCTTTTGTGATAAGTGGTTTTTGACCAGTGATTAATGCTAATTCTTCAACAGCTTTGTCTAAGTTTTTAGCATTTGATACTGCATCACCCACACCCATGTTGATAACGATTTTATCAACTTTAGGTGTTTGCATAACTGAGCTGTAATTAAATTTTTCCACCAATGATGGTGTTACTTCTTTAATATATTTTTCTTTCAGGCGGTTCATTCAGTAAGCCCTCCTTCCGCAATTTTTATTTATCTAAAACTTCACCTGTTTTTTTAGAAACGCGGACTTTTTTGCCGTCGACTTCTTTAAACGCAACTTTAGTAGCTTCTCCGTTTGAAGGATCAATCACCATTACATTAGAAACATGAATTGGCGCTTCCACTTCAAGGATTCCACCTTGTGGGGCTGCTTGGTTTGGTTTTTGGTGTTTTTTAACGACGTTGACACCTTCAACGATAACTTTATCTTGTTTAGGAAACGCTGCTAAGACAACGCCTTCTTTGTTTTTATCTTTACCAGTGATAACTTTTACTTTATCGCCTTTTTTAACAAACATTACTGTTTCGCACCTCCTTTAACGTGGGCTCGAGATTATAATACTTCTGGTGCTAGAGAAACGATCTTCATGAAGTTGTTTTCACGTAATTCACGTGCAACTGGTCCGAAGATACGTGTTCCGCGTGGGCTTTTATCGTCACGGATAATTACCGCAGCATTTTCATCAAATTTGATGTAAGAACCGTCAGCACGACGAGCGCCAGATTTTGTACGAACGATAACGGCTTTAACTACTTCACCTTTTTTAACAACCCCACCTGGCGTTGCTTGTTTGACAGTAGCAACAATAACGTCACCGATGTTAGCAGTTTTACGACCAGATCCGCCTAGGACTTTGATCGTTAAAATTTCACGTGCGCCAGAATTGTCAGCGACTCTTAAACGACTTTCTTGTTGGATCACGATGTGTATCCCCCTTTCAGATTTTGTGCTTCAATCTATTAGGAAATTCTCGTTTTATTAGATAATAACTGCTTCTTCGACTACCTCTAGTAAACGGAAACGTTTTGTAGCTGATAATGGACGAGTTTCCATGATTTTTACGATGTCTCCAACTTTCGCTGTGTTGTTTTCATCATGCGCTTTATATTTTTTAGAATATTTCATACGTTTGCCATAGATAGGGTGGTTTTTCTTTGTTTCAACGACAACTGTGATTGTTTTATCCATTTTGTCTGATACCACGCGACCTTGGTAAACTTTACGTTGATTTCTTTCTTCAGTCATACGCGTTTGGCCTCCTTCCACTATTAGTTAGCTTGTTCACGCAATACTGTTTTGATGCGTGCAATCGATTGACGTACTTCTTTAATACGTGCAGTGTTTTCTAATTGACCTGTTGCTAATTGGAATCTTAAGTTGAACAATTCTTCTTTTAATTGTTTTTCTTTATCTAGCATTTCGGCAGTGGTTAATTCTCTGATTTCTTTAACCTTCATTCGATTCACCACCCATTTCCTCACGTTTTACGATCTTAGTTTTTACCGGCAATTTGTGAGATGCAAGACGAAGAGCTTCACGAGCTACTTCTTCAGGAACGCCTGCGATTTCAAACATGATTTTACCACGTTTAACTGGTGATACCCAGCCTTCTGGTGCCCCTTTACCTTTACCCATACGTACGCCGATAGCTTTACTTGTGTAAGACTTGTGAGGGAAAATTTTAATCCATACTTTCCCGCCACGTTTCATGTAACGAGTCATTGCAATACGGGCTGCTTCGATTTGACGGTTAGTAATCCAGTGAGATTCAGTTGCTTGTAAACCCCATTCACCAAATGCTACTTCTTTTCCGCCTTTAGCTTCACCGCGCATTTTTCCGCGGAATTCACGACGGTGTTTTACACGTTTAGGTACTAACATGATTATTTCCCTCCTTTCTCAGTGTTTTTTTTCGTTGGAAGAATTTCTCCACGATAGATCCACACTTTAACTCCTAGTTTTCCGTAAGTAGTGTCCGCTTCTTCCCATGCGTAATCAATGTCCGCACGTAATGTATGAAGTGGTACAGTTCCTTCAGAGTATCCTTCTGAACGAGCGATATCCGCACCGTTTAGACGACCTGATACTTGAGTTTTGATTCCTTTAGCGCCAGCACGCATTGCGCGTTGGATGGCTTGTTTTTGAGCACGACGGAAAGCAACACGGTTTTCTAATTGACGTGCAATTCCTTCGCCTACTAATTTTGCATCTAAATCTGGTTTTTTGATTTCAACGATGTTGATGTGAACTCGTTTGCCAGTTAATTTGTTTAATTCTTTTCTTAGGTTTTCGACTTCAGATCCGCCTTTACCGATAACCATACCTGGTTTAGCTGTGTGAATTGAAATGTTAACACGGTTTGCAGCGCGTTCGATTTCAATTGTAGATACAGCAGCATCAGCAAGTTTTGTTGCGATAAATTTACGGATTCTTAAATCTTCGTGTAAGAATTCAGCATACTCTTTTTCAGCATACCATTTCGCATCCCAGTCGCGGATGATGCCTACACGCATTCCAATTGGATGTACTTTTTGACCCACTGATTGTCCCTCCTCTTAAATGTTTAAGCTCTGTTTTCATAAAGAAAACAGTCTATTTCATGAGACTTATTTCTCTGTTACAACTACTGTGATGTGACTAGTACGTTTGTTGATTGGTGAAGCTGAACCTTTTGCACGAGGACGGAAACGTTTCATTGTTGGTCCTTCGTTAACAAATGCTTCAGATACGACTAAGCTTTCAACGTCTAAGTCAAAGTTGTTTTCTGCGTTAGCAACTGCTGACATTAAAACTTTTTCAATGATTCCAGCAGACTTGTTCGGTGTGAATTTCAAGATTGAAATTGCATCCGCAACGCTTTTCCCTCTGATAAGATCGATTACTAAACGTGCTTTACGAGGTGAAGTGCGAACTGTTTTTGCAGTTGCTTTAGCTGATGTAATTTGTTCTGACATTTGCATATCCTCCCCTCAAAATTAGCGTTTAGTTTTTTTATCGTCAGCAACGTGGCCACGATAAGTTCTAGTTGGTGCAAATTCACCTAATTTATGTCCTACCATGTCTTCTTGAATGTAAACAGGGACATGTTTCCGTCCATCATATACAGCGATTGTGAAACCTACGAATGATGGAAAAATTGTAGAGCGGCGAGACCAAGTTTTAATTACTTTTTTCTTTTCGGCACCTTGTTGTGCTTCGACCTTTTTCATCAAATGATCATCGACGAAAGGTCCTTTTTTTAAACTACGACCCATGGTGAACCTCCTCTCAAAATGTACGACACATGGTCAAAAAAATTATTTAGTACGACGACGAACGATAAGTTTGTCTGATTTAGCTTTTTTATTACGTGTTTTGTATCCAATTGCTGGTTGACCCCATGGAGATACTGGCGCTTTACGTCCAATTGGTGTTTTACCTTCACCACCACCGTGTGGGTGATCGTTAGGGTTCATTACGCTACCACGAACAGTTGGGCGTTTACGCATCCAACGAGAGCGGCCAGCTTTACCAATGTTGATTAATTCGTGTTGTTCGTTACCAACTGAACCGATTGTTGCACGGCAAGTTGCTAAGATCATACGAACTTCGCCAGAGTTTAAGCGGATTAATACGTATTTGCCTTCTTTACCAAGTACTTGCGCGCTTGTTCCAGCTGAACGGATTAATTGTCCACCTTTACCAGGTTTCATTTCAATGTTGTGGATAACTGTACCAACTGGAATGTTTTCCAATGGTAATGCGTTACCTACTTTAATATCTGCTTCTGGACCAGATACTAGGCGCATGCCTACTTCTAATCCTTTTGGTGCTAAGATGTATGCCTTAACCCCGTCTTCGTAATGAACTAACGCGATGTTAGCAGAACGGTTTGGATCGTACTCGATCGTTTTAACAACCGCTGCGACGTTATCTTTATTACGTTTGAAGTCAATCACACGGTATTGACGTTTGTGACCGCCACCTTGGTGACGAACCGTAATGCGACCGTTGTTGTTACGACCGGCATTGTTTTTTAATGGCTGTAACAATGATTTTTCTGGTGTTGAAGTTGTGATTTCAGCGAAATCAGAACTTGTCATGTTACGACGGCCATTTGTGGTAGGTTTGTACTTTTTAATCGCCACGTCTTATTTCCCTCCTACGTTGATATTGTTCAGGACTGCTTATTCAGCAGCTTCGAATAATTGAATTTCTTTTGAATCTTCAGTTAATGTAACGATCGCTTTGCGACGTTTTTTTGTATAACCTGCATATTTACCCATGCGTTTGAATTTTGGACGCACGTTTAAGATGTTTACGTTTGCTACTTTAACATCGAATGCTGATTCAACAGCTTGTTTTACTAAAGTTTTGTTTGCGCGAGTGTCCACTTCGAAAGTATATTTCTTTTCGTCCATAGCTAACATGGATTTTTCAGTGATCACTGGGCGTTTGATTACGTCTAGTAATTCCATTATGCAAGCACCTCCTCAATTTGAGTAAGAGCTGTTTGTGTTGCCAAGACTTTGTTAGCTGACACAACATCTAACACACTAACGTTATCAGAAGTTACTACAGAAACGTTTGGTAAGTTACGAGCTGATAAAGCTGCAAAGTCGTTACCATTTTCTAAAACAACTAATACTTTAGTATCGATAGACAAGTTAGCAAGAACTTGTTTGAATTCTTTTGTTTTTGGTGCATCGAAGCTTAAACCTTCTACTGCTACCAAGTTATTTTCAGCAACTTTGTCTGATAATACAGATTTCATTGCTAAGCGACGAACTTTTTTAGGAAGTTTGTAGCTGTATGAACGCGGTGTTGGTCCAAAGACTACGCCACCTCCACGCCATTGTGGTGAACGGATTGAACCTTGACGAGCACGACCAGTTCCTTTTTGACGCCATGGTTTGCGGCCACCGCCACGAACAGCGCTACGGTTTTTAACTGCGTGTGTTCCTTGTCTTAATGAAGCACGTTGCATGATGATTGCATCATAGACAACACTTTCATTAGGTTCGATTCCGAAGATTTCTTCATTTAAAGTGATTTCACCGTTTTGAGTTCCATCTTGTTTGAATAATGCTACATTCGGCATTCCTTAGTTCCTCCTTTCCCTACACTTATTTAGCTTTCACAGCTGATTTAATTGTGATTAAAGATTTTTTCGCTCCAGGAATGTTTCCTTTGATTAAGATAACATTTCTTTCTACGTCCACTTTAACAACTTCAAGGTTTTGAATTGTTACGCGGTCGCCACCCATACGGCCGGCTAGTCGTTTATTTTTAAATACACGGTTAGGCGCTACTGGACCCATTGACCCAGGACGACGGTGATAACGAGAACCATGAGACATAGGTCCGCGGCTTTGGCCGTGACGTTTGATTGCCCCTTGGAATCCTTTACCTTTCGTAGTACCTGTAACATCAACAACGTCTCCTGCTTGGAAAACATCTACTTTGATTTCTTTACCTACTTCATATTCTCCTAGCTCAACATTCTTGAATTCTTTAATGAAGCGCTTAGGAGCCGTGTTTGCTTTTGCAACATGACCTTTCGCAGGTTTGTTTGATAAAACTTCACGTTTGTCTTGGTAACCAACTTGGATAGCTTCGTATCCGTCAGTTTCAACAGTTTTTACTTGTAAAACTACGTTTGGCGTAGCTTCAACTACTGTTACTGGAATTAATTCACCAGACTCAGTAAAGATTTGTGTCATTCCCACTTTTTTCCCTAAGATTCCTTTGGTCATGAGTACACCTCCATCTTAATTTTATAGTTTGATTTCAATATTAACACCAGACGGTAAGTCAAGCTTCATTAGAGCGTCAACTGTTTTTGGTGTTGGGTTCACAATGTCAATTAGACGTTTGTGAGTACGCATTTCGAATTGTTCGCGAGAATCTTTGTATTTATGAGTCGCACGAATAACTGTGTAAAGTGAGCGTTCTGTTGGTAATGGAATCGGACCTGATACGTCAGCTCCAGTTCTTTTTGCTGTTTCCACAATTTTATCCGCTGATTGATCTAAAATACGGTGTTCATACGCTTTTAAACGGATACGAATTTTTTGTTTTGCCATCTTGTTCCCTCCTTCGCCTATTTTAAAAGTAGACATAGCTCCACGAAAATTTATCCGGCATGCTCGTTCATGGCAAAGCGTCCGAGCGTGTCGCAACCTCTCGCTTCACAGCCGGCAAATCAAATCGTTGATCTACCAATGCTTTTTACACTCCTGTAAACAGCACCTTTTTGATTATACTATGAAAGGATAGTGTTAGCAAGGATTTTCTGCGTTTTTTTGAAAGAATTTTTTCTTGTTTTGAAAAGCATTTGTTTTGTTTTTCAATTCTTTTCATTCTATTTTTATAAAAAAAGAATTTGAGATTCTTTTTTTACCAGAATCTCAAATTCTTTCTTTTTTATTCTATTAACCAATCCGGCGCATTGGAATATCATTGTTATCTGGATGAACCAATAAATATTGAATAACATCAATATTGCTTGCTTGGAATGAGGCTGCACATGCTTGCAAATATAAGTCCCACATTCGATAGAAGCGCTCGCCTTTTTCGTCAACAATTTCTGCTTCTATATTATGGAAGTTTTTTGTCCAATGTTCCAACGTCAATTGATAATCTCTGCGCAAACTTTCCAAGTCGATCACTTGCAAGTCGTTTTCTGTCATATGGCCGACTAGCTCAGTGACACCAGGAATATAGCCACCTGGGAAAATATAACGATTAATCCAAGCATTTTTAGCCCCACCTTGTTGGCGACTGATCCCATGAATCAACGCCGTACCTTTAGGCGCTAAATTTCGTTGAACGACGTCAAAATATTCATGTAGATTTTCTGCACCGACATGTTCAAACATCCCGACACTCGTAATATGGTCAAAAGACTCTCCTTTTAAATCACGATAATCCATCAATTTGACAGTCATTCGATCTTGTAGACCTTCTTTTTCTATAATATGGCGAATATGATGAAATTGCTCTTCACTTAATGTAATCCCAGTTGCTTTGGCTCCATATTCTTTCACCGCAGTTAAAATTAACGTGCCCCAGCCGCAGCCAATATCCAGTAAAGTGTCGCCCTCTTTGATAAACAATTTATCTAAAATATGATGAACTTTATTCACTTGCGCTTGTTCTAATGTATCTTCAGGCGTTTTAAAATAAGCACATGAATACGTCATTGTTTGGTCAAGCCATTTTTTGTAAAAATCATTTCCTAGATCGTAATGGCTGTGAATATCCTCTTGCGAACGTTTTTTTGAATGACTTTCTTTAGGAAGCCATTTAATAAATTTAGCATTGTGTAAAAAGCTATCCTTTTGGTTATACACATCATAAATCAGCGCTTGGATATCGCCTTCGATTTCAATTTTGCGATCCATGTAGGCTTCCCCTAAAGTTAACGAAGCGTTATTCAGTAAATCCTTCACAGGAATTTTTTCATTGAATACAATTTTAAAAACCGGATCCCCCGACCCTTGCCCATACTCTTTGACGGTACCATCCCAGTATGTGACTTGTGTCTTTTTTGAAAAAGACCATTTAAACAGTTGACTGTACGTTTCTTTTTCTAACATTGCATTCCCTCCATTAAATACCATTTGAAGCCAAAACAAAAAGAAGTCGCTTTCCGGTAGTTCGTCAAAACAAACACCACAGTCCGTTCTAAACTGAAGCACAGAAAAGTTAACACCCCTTCTATGTTCCGCTTCTTTTTTGCAATTACAGTTCTATTCTACTCCTCTTTTAAAAATTTGAACATTCTTTTAACGTAATACCTACTATTGTTATTCTTTATCACAAAAAAACTAGAGCCAGTCCTTGACAGACTCCTCTAGTTCTAAATATTATTCTTTCTTACGCATCCGTTGTTCCGCATGAGTGTATGCGCCATGCCACACGTGCCCCACATAAGGATTAACTTGAATACCGTGTTTAATCGCCGCCGCTACAAATTTTTTCGCTAAAGTTACTGCTTCTAACACCGAATAACCTTTCGCCAAGCCAGCTGTGATTGCCGCTGAAAAAGTACAACCTGCACCATGATTATAATCAGTAGGATATAATTCATTTTCCAAAAGATGCGCGGTGTGACCATCGTAAAACAAGTCCAGTGCTTTTTCACCAGCTAAGCGATGTCCCCCTTTAACCACGACATGCTTGGCTCCCATTTGTACAATTCGTTTTGCCGCTTCTTCCATCTCCGCCACGGAAGAAATTTCGCCTAAACCAGATAAGATGCCCGCTTCAATTAAATTAGGCGTGGCCACTAATGCTAATGGCAGTAAAACGTTTTTTAGGCCTTCCACACTTTTGGGTTGTAGAATTTGTGCCGTTCCCTTACAAGCAATGACTGGGTCAATCACGACTTTTTGAATTTTTTCTTGTTTAATGTACTTACTAGCCATTTTAATATTTTGTTCATTGCCCATCATCCCTGTTTTCAAAGCCGCTACTGGACCGCCTGCAAAAACCGAAATCAATTGTTTTTCTAAGAGCATTTCTGGCAATTCAGTTACTTCATGTGACCAGCCTGTCGTAGGATCCATCGTCACAATCGAGGTTAAACTTGAAAATCCAAAAACTCCATACTCTTCAAATGTTTTTAAATCTGCTTGAATCCCTGCCCCTCCAGTTGAATCGGAGCCTGCAATCGTCAATACTTTTTCCATTAAATCACCTAACCTTTTTCTCCAAGTATACGGAAGAAACAAGTCTGCTAAAACAGCCAATTGGCTTATTTTTTAGCCAGCCAATTTCTAAACAAAAAAAGACCAGAGAATAAATTCTCTGGTCTTACGTCCGAATACCCCAGTTTTTCACGCTGGTTAAAACTATAGTTAAAAAGTTAATTATTTAACGATTTCAGTAACAACGCCTGAACCTACAGTACGTCCGCCTTCACGAATAGAGAAACGAGTTCCGTCTTCGATAGCGATTGGGTGAATTAATTCAACGTCCATAGCAACGTTATCACCAGGCATTACCATTTCAGTACCTTCTGGCAATTCTACAACACCAGTAACGTCTGTTGTACGGAAGTAGAATTGAGGACGGTAGTTAGTGAAGAATGGAGTGTGACGTCCGCCTTCTTCTTTTGATAATACGTATACTTCAGCTTTGAATTTTGTGTGTGGAGTGATTGTAGCTGGTTTAGCTAATACTTGTCCACGTTCGATATCTTCACGTGCTACACCACGTAATAAAGCACCGATGTTGTCGCCTGCTTCAGCGTAGTCTAATAATTTACGGAACATTTCAACACCTGTAACAGTTGTTTTAGATGTTTCGTCTTTAATACCAACGATTTCAACTTCGTCACCAACGCGAACTTCACCACGTTCAACACGGCCTGTAGCAACAGTACCACGTCCAGTGATTGAGAATACGTCTTCGACTGGCATCATGAATGGTTTGTCAGTATCACGTTCTGGAGTTGGGATATATTCGTCAACTGCAGCCATTAATTCTAAGATTTTTTCTTCATAAGACTCGTCGCCTTCTAAAGCTTTCAAAGCAGAACCTGCGATAACTGGAACATCATCGCCTGGGAAATCGTATTCTGATAATAAGTCACGAACTTCCATTTCTACTAATTCTAATAATTCTTCGTCATCAACCATATCCATTTTGTTTAAGAATACAACGATGTATGGTACACCAACGTTACGTGATAATAAGATATGTTCACGTGTTTGAGGCATAGGACCATCAGCAGCAGAAACTACTAAGATAGCTCCGTCCATTTGAGCAGCACCAGTGATCATGTTTTTAACGTAGTCCGCGTGTCCTGGGCAGTCAACGTGTGCATAGTGACGAGTTTCAGTTTCATATTCGATATGAGAAGTGTTGATTGTGATTCCACGTTCTTTTTCTTCTGGAGCGTTATCGATAGAATCGTAGCTTTGTGCTTCCCCGCCACCGTGTTTTGATAATACAGTAGCAATTGCAGCTGTTAATGTAGTTTTACCATGGTCAACGTGTCCGATAGTACCAATGTTAACATGGGATTTAGAACGGTCAAATTTTTCTTTTGCCATTTTGAATGTTCCTCCTAAAAATATAAATTTTATTGTTTGTTTTATATGTGATAGACGCTACTAAAAATCGTCTGATCATCATAAGCTATTTTACACGAAATCTTGAAAAAAGGATAGTTCTAAAAACAAACCTTTTATTCTCAAGGAAAATTATGCGTTGCCGCCGTTTTTCTTGATGATTTCTTCTTGAACAGACTTAGGTACGTCTTCATAGTGGTCAAATACCATCATAAATGTACCGCGTCCTTGTGTTGCTGAACGTAATGTTGTAGCATAACCAAACATTTCAGCTAAAGGTACCATCGCATTAACGATTTGAGAGTTACCGTGTGCTTCCATACCTTCAACACGTCCACGACGACTTGTTACGTGTCCCATGATATCACCTAAGTAATCTTCAGGAACAGTAATTGTAACTTTCATCATTGGTTCTAAAATAACTGGGTTTGCATTTTTAGCCGCAGCTTTCAATGCCATAGAAGCAGCTACACGGAAGGCCGTTTCATTTGAATCGACATCGTGGTATGAACCATCGTAAAGTTTTGCTTTGATATCAACTAATGGATAACCAGCAAGAACACCGTTGTTCATAGAGTCTTCTAACCCTTTTTCAACTGCTGGGATGTATTCACGAGGAACCACACCACCGACAATTGCGTTTTCAAACTCGAAGCCTTTACCTTCTTCATTTGGTGTAAATTCAACCCATACGTGACCGTATTGTCCTTTACCACCAGACTGACGAACGAATTTACCTTCTGCTTTAGTCGCAGCACGGAATGTTTCGCGGTAAGATACTTGAGGAGCACCTACGTTAGCTTCAACTTTGAATTCACGTTTCATACGGTCTACTAAAACGTCTAAGTGCAATTCACCCATACCAGAGATAACTGTTTCACCAGTTTCAACGTTTGTTTCAACGCGGAATGATGGATCTTCTTCAGCAAGTTTTTGTAGAGCCACGCCCATTTTATCTTGGTCAGCTTTTGATTTAGGTTCAACAGCGACTTGGATAACTGGGTCAGGGAATTCAATAGATTCAAGAATAACTGGTGCATCTAATGCACATAATGTATCACCAGTTGTTGTGTCTTTTAGACCAACAGCAGCAGCGATATCACCAGAGTACACTTTGTCAATTTCTTGACGAGTGTTGGCGTGCATTTGTAGGATACGACCGATACGTTCTTTTTTGCCTTTTGAAGCGTTCAATACGTATGAACCACTTTCAAGGACACCAGAATAAACACGGAAGAAAGTTAAACGACCTACGAATGGGTCAGTCATAACTTTAAATGCTAATGAAGCGAAAGGTGCTTCGTCATCAGCTGGACGAGTTGTTTCTTCGTCTGTTTTAGTATCGATCCCTTTGATAGCATCGATATCTAATGGAGATGGTAAGTAATCAAGAACAGCGTCCAACATTAATTGAACCCCTTTATTCTTGAATGCTGAACCAGCTAATACAGGGAAGAACTCAACGTTGATTGTTGCTTGACGGATACCAGCGACTAATTCTTCTTCAGTGATTTCTTCACCTTCAAGATATTTCATCATTAAGTCTTCGTCAGTTTCAGCAACAGCTTCAACTAATTTTTCGCGCCATTCTTGCGCTTTTTCTAAATAATCTTCAGGAATATCAGTTTCTTGAATATCTGTTCCCAAATCATTTGTGTAGATTTCAGCTTTCATTTTAATCAAGTCAATGATTCCAGTGAAGTCTTCTTCAGCTCCGATTGGAATTTGAATTGGATGAGCGTTTGCTTGTAAACGATCATGTAATGATTCTACTGAATAGAAGAAGTCCGCACCGATTTTATCCATTTTGTTACAGAATACAATACGAGGAACTTTATATTCAGTCGCTTGACGCCAAACAGTTTCTGTTTGAGGTTCTACACCTGATTGAGAGTCAAGAACTGTTACCGCACCATCTAATACGCGTAGAGAACGTTGTACTTCAATTGTGAAGTCCACGTGTCCTGGAGTATCGATGATATTTACACGGTAGCCTTTCCACTGTGCAGTTGTCGCAGCGGATGTAATCGTGATACCACGTTCTTGTTCTTGTTCCATCCAGTCCATTTGTGAAGCACCTTCATGGGTTTCACCGATTTTATGGATTTTACCAGTGTAGTACAAGATACGCTCAGTTGTTGTTGTTTTACCAGCATCAACGTGGGCCATGATACCAATGTTACGAGTTTTTTCAAGTGAAAATTCTCTTGCCATTTTGTATGTTTACTCCTCTCTTTATTTAAATCGATTGTAAATTGACTTTCTGCTGCCACTTTACGCGACAGACAGAGAGGATCTTACCAACGATAATGAGCAAATGCGCGGTTTGCGTCTGCCATTTTGTGTGTGTCTTCGCGTTTTTTAACAGAAGCGCCAGTGTTGTTAGCAGCATCCATGATTTCTTTCGCTAGACGTTCTTCCATTGTGTGTTCACCACGTAGACGTGCGTAGTTAACTACCCAACGTAAACCTAAAGTTGTACGACGTTCTGGACGAACTTCAACTGGTACTTGGTAGTTAGAACCCCCAACACGACGTGCTTTAACTTCAAGAACAGGCATAACGTTTTTCATTGCTTGTTCAAAAACTTCCAATGGATCGTTACCTGTAGATTCTTTGATGATATCAAATGAATTATAGATAATGTTAGCAGCAATCCCGCGTTTACCGTCAACCATTACACGGTTGATTAAGCGAGTTACTAATTTTGAGTTATAAATTGGATCTGGTAAAACATCACGTTTTGCAACAGGACCTTTACGAGGCATCCGTAACTCCTCCTTCCGAAATATGATTTTTCAAGTTGTTATTGTCTTATTATAATTAAGCTTTAGGACGTTTTGTACCGTATTTAGAGCGGCTTTGTTTACGGTCGTTAACACCGGCAGTATCAAGCGCACCACGAACGATATGGTAACGTACCCCTGGTAAGTCTTTTACACGTCCACCACGTAATAATACCACGCTGTGTTCTTGTAAGTTGTGACCGATACCTGGGATATAAGCTGTAACTTCGATTAAGTTTGACAAACGAACACGGGCATATTTACGTAAAGCTGAGTTCGGTTTTTTAGGTGTCATCGTACCCACACGTGTACAAACTCCACGTTTTTGCGGAGAGTTAACGTTTGTTTGAGTTTTCTTAAAACTGTTATATCCTTTGTTTAAGGCTGGTGAATCAGATTTTTCTACTTTAGATTTACGAGGTTTACGTACTAATTGGTTAATTGTAGGCATTCCTTGTTCTCCTCCTTCCTTACTTCGCTTCTAGTTCCACACATCCAGGTGGTTCTTTTTTCGCGATAAAAAATAATGCAATCTCTGCACTCTTTATCAAATATGCTTTGATAGACAGTCAGCACGTCCCTATAAGGAACCTGTAGATAAAGCACCTTTGTTAGGATACCACGATAAGTATCAGCTGTCAACCCTCTTCTTTCGCCTTTCGAAAAAAAGCTTTTCCTTCTATTTAAACGTACTTTTCCTTTAAAAATTTTTATGACTTTTTCAAAAACTTTCTATCTTTTTTAGTTAAATAACGGTACAATATCTTTGACTATTGAAGGGGGCGGAAAACAGCGATGAATCTGAAACAAATGGTAGGAATCGAAGCTGCAAAATATGTAGAAGACGGCATGATTGTCGGTTTGGGTACTGGCTCAACAGCAAAATTTATGGTAGACGAAATTGGTCGTCGCGTAAAAGAAGAAGGATTGTCAATCGTGGGGGTTACTACTTCAAAAGAAACAGAGAAACAAGCCTTAGCCTTGGGAATTCCTTTAAAGGGTATTGATGAGGTTCCGTATGTGGATCTTACGATTGATGGCGCCGATGAAATCAGCGCTGATTTTCAAGGAATCAAAGGCGGTGGCGCTGCCTTACTTTTTGAAAAAATTGTGGCCACTTATTCAAAGAAATGTATTTGGATTGTGGATAAATCAAAAATGGTGGATGATTTAGGGGCTTTCCCACTTCCTGTTGAGGTTGTCCCTTATGGCAGCTGCCAACTAGTGCATTTATTTGAAGAAAAAAGCTATCACCCAACACTTCGTTTAAACGCTGCTGGCGAAACATTAATAACAGATGGAGGCCACCATATCATCGATTTGCATTTAGAAAAAATTACAGATCCAGAAGCTTTAGGTTCTTATTTAGACAACTTGGTTGGCGTCGTTGAACACGGCTTATTTTTAAATATGGTTTCTATGGTAATCGTCGGTTATGAAGATGGACCGAAAACATTACATGTTCCCGCACGTTAAGAATGTGTGAAAAAAGATTATTTATATAGGAAGGATAATATATGAAACGAATTGGTTATGCACGCACAACGATTATTGAAGACGATTTAAAAAATCAACTAACCACTCTCCAATCGTTTGGTTGTGATGATATTTTCCAAGAGACATTTGATCCTCAAGCGGAGATCAGTGTCTTAGACGAAGTCGAAAAACTTCTTTCTGCTGGGGATACACTTATTGTTTGTAAATTGCACCATTTAGGTAAAACAACCCGCCAATTAACAGACTTTATGAAAATGTTAAAGGAAAAACAAGTTGATTTTGTCAGCATTTCAGAAGGAATTGATACTAACCTTCCAACAGGTGAAGCCTATTTCCAATTAATGGAGAGCTTATCCGCGATGGAATGTGCACTAATTAAAGAACGAACACTCGTCGGGCTCCACAAAGCTCGTGAAAACGGAAAAGTAGGTGGACGTCCAAAAATCGATGGACGCACCGTCCGCAAAATCCGTGCATTATATTACGAAAACAAAGAAACCATCCAGTTTATTTCTAATAAATGCGGCGTTTCGGTGGGCACTTGTTATAAGTACATCAATTTACCTGAGACAGATGTCGAGCGGCTGTATTCCTAAGAATAAAAAAGAAGTCCTTCAGATGGGGCTTCTTTTTTGATTCGATTTCACTCTAATTTTTCAGCAATTTTCACGTTTTTTTACTATTTTCCATTGGAAATCTTGCGCAAAACGGTGTACAATAAACGTGGAAATCTTATTTTCAGAAAACTAAACTCAAAGGAGAGCTTATACATGCCAAAATTAGTTTTTTCTCGTCATGGACTTAGCGAATGGAATGCCTTAAACCAATTTACTGGATGGGCTGACGTAGATTTAGCACCTGAAGGTGTTGAAGAAGCAAAAGAAGGCGGCCGTAAAATTAAAGAAGCAGGCATCGAATTCGACGTTGCTTATACTTCTGTTTTAACTCGTGCCATCAAAACTTGTAACTATTTACTAGAATACTCAGATCAATTATGGGTACCTCAAATCAAATCTTGGCGCTTAAACGAACGTCACTATGGTAAATTACAAGGACTAAACAAAAAAGAAACTGCTGAAAAATACGGAGACGAACAAGTCCACATCTGGCGTCGTTCTTACGATACTCTTCCTCCATTAATGGAAGCAACAGATGAAGGTTCTGCAGCAAACGACCGTCGTTATGCAATGTTAGACCAACGCGATATTCCTGGTGGCGAAAACTTGAAAGTTACTTTGGAACGTGCATTACCATTCTGGCAAGATGAAATTGCGCCAGCTTTAAAAGACAACAAAACTGTCTTAGTAGCGGCTCATGGTAATTCATTACGTGCTTTAGCTAAACACATCGAAGGCATTTCTGATGAAGATATTATGGATCTTGAAATCCCAACAGGTAAACCATTAGTTTATGAATTAAACGATGATTTAACTGTGAAAGAAAAATACTACTTATAAGAACTTGTTTCTTATTAACAAAAGCGGTTTGCCAAGGCAAACCGCTTTTTTATAGACTAAATAAATTGACTTTCTGTTAGACAATCTTTATAAATCGCTACTATGTCCGCTACATCCAATGGTACATAAGCCTTTTCGGCAATTGCACTATGGGCCACAGCTTGTTGTGCCATTTCTTCAAATTTATCTGCTTCGATGCCAACTTCTGGTAATGTCATTGGAATGCCACAAGCCACAAAGTAATCATACAATGCTTGAATACCTTTTTTCGCTGCTACTTCCTCTTCTTGTTCGACTATTCCCCAAACATTTCGAGCAAACTGCGCAAACTTGCCTACGGTTTGTTCAGACAAAACGTAATTCATCCAACGAGGCGTTAAAATTGCTAAGCCAATCCCATGCGTAATGTCATAAAACGCACTTAATTCATGTTCCATTGGGTGACAAGACCAAACACCTTGTTTGCCGCGCCCTGTTAACCCATTTAAGGCTAAACTACTTGCCCACATTAAATTAGCACGTGCATCATAATCTTCTGGATTTTCTAAAGCAATAGGACAATTTTTGATAACCGTTCGCATTAAGCCTTCTGACACAAAATCTTGAACGTCCGTGCCTGTCGAAATACTAAAATAGTTTTCAATCAAATGACTGAAAATATCCGCTGAGCCAGCTGCTGTTTGATTTTGAGGAACCGTAAAAGTATTCGTTGGATCCAAGAACGAAACTTTTGGAATCATATTCGGACCACCAAAGCCTAATTTTTGATTGGTTTCTAAGTTAGAAATGACAGCACCTGCGTTCATTTCACTACCTGTCGCTGCTAAAGTCAAGATGGTCACGATTGGTAAAGCAGGACCAGTATACCCTTTTCTGGCTGCAATAACTGTCCAGATATCTTCTTCCGAATAAAAGCCCGCAGCTATTGCTTTGGAACAGTCAATGGTTGAACCACCGCCAACTGCTAAAATAACATCGACTTGGTTTTCTTTACACAACTCAATTCCTTTTCTAACGGTTTCAATGCGCGGGTTTGGTTCGACACCGCTCAACTCAATCAGTGTATGCCCGTTTTTTTGGGCCAAATCAGTAATTTGTTGGTACAAGCCATTACGTTTGATACTACCGCCACCATAAACAAGTAAGACATTTTTGCCAAATTGATCTAACACAGCAGGTAATTCGTCTAAACGATCTTTCCCAAAACGGATGTCTGTTGGTACATAAAAATTAAAGTTTTCCATTCTTTCATCCTCCATTCAATGCTCTTACGCATTTATCATACTATTTTTTCAAAAATCCGCCAATAAAAAAGCCGAGCAAATGACAGTTGCTTTCACAACGACCAATTGACCCAGCTTTTGATTCTTTTTTATAACGAATCGCTTGTTTTGATTAACAAATAAAGAAAATAAGGCGCACCGATGATCGCAACAATAATCCCTGCAGGCATTTCTTCATTGCCAGGCAATAGCCGACCAATCGTATCACTAACCAATAAAAGTAAACTCCCAAACAACGCCGCCAATGGCAATACCTGTTTTTGTTGCGTAAAACCACATTTGCGAGCAATATGTGGCGCAAGTAAACCTAAAAAATTAATTCCCCCTGTAACGGAAATCGCTGAAGCCGCCAACATCACCGCTAACAGCAACGAAACGATTCGTTCTTTTTTCACAGCAATACCTACAGAAATAGCTGTTTCGTCCCCCAATTGTAAAATATCCAACAGACGATGACGCTTCATCGCAAAAAAGAACCCGATGACTAGCCAAGGCAACAAAGCGCCCACAAAGAACCAATTACTGCCCCAGATACTGCCTGCTTGCCACATTGTAACAAAACGGTACTTTTCAGTGTCAATTTTTGATGTAATTAATAAGGTGAGTGCTGAAATACCCGTACTCAAAATGACACCCGCTAAGACCATTCGAACTGGCGTCAATCCTAAACGATGATGATACGCAATTACCAAAATCCCAACAGCCGCTAGCAAGCCGCCAACTAAGGCCACGAGCGGAAGTGCAAACGTCGTGATACTTGTCGTCTCAACAAAACTAATAAACAAAATCACTGCCAAACCCGCACCCGCATTAATGCCTAAAATCCCAGTATCTGCTAACGGATTCCGAGTAATCCCTTGAAGAATAGCGCCGCTTAAGCCTAAAGCTGCGCCCGCTAGGACCGCAAGCACAATCCGTGGTAACCGAAAATCCCAAACTAACAGTTGTTTGGCCTGACTTCCCTGTCCCAAAAGAAGGGCTTTTAAATCCATGAAGGAAACAGATAATTCCCCTTGCGTTAAACTGATACAAGCAGTTAGGATAATCCCAACTATTAAGATAGCCACCCAACGGGACACTTTTTTCTGTGTCATCCTAGTTGCCCTCCTTTACGAAATAAATAAAGAAAGAATGGGATGCCAATTAAGGCCGTGATAATCCCAAATGGTGTTTCAAAAGGCGGATTCACCATTCGAGCGATTAAATCTGCCACCAAAACGAGGAGCGCACCGCCTAACGCCGAGAACGGAATCAAGCGACGGTAATTTTCTCCAGAAACTGTTCGCATCACATGAGGCACCACCAAACCAACAAAACTGACCGAGCCAACTAGCGCCACAGACAATCCTGATAAAAGCAAAATCGTTATACTGGCAAACAACCGAATACGCTGCGGATTTCGCCCCAAACCAATTGTTGCATCATCGCCAAACCGTAAAATAGTCACCGACGGACTAATCAGAATTGCCAATGCAAATGCGCCCAGAAAGATCGGGACGACTATTTTTAATTGTGCCCAAGAAATAACGCTGACACCGCCAAGAAACCAAAACGTTAACTCTTGACTCAAATTGAACTGAATGGCTAAGAATTGACTAAATGATAAAAAAAGGGCACTAATACCTGCTCCCACCAAGGTCAGACGCATGGGGCTTGCTCCTCGAATTGAATGATTAGAAAGATAATAAATCAGTGCCACACTCACGCCGGCACCAAGAAAAGAAACAACTAAAAGCCACCAATAACTTGCCTGAGGGAGGAAAGCAAAAACAAGCGCTAAGCCCAAGCCAGCCCCGGCATTGATACCCAGCAAGCCAGAATCTGCCAATGGATTTTGCGTAATCCCTTGCGCTAACGCCCCACTCACCGCTAAACTTGCTCCCACAAAAGCGGCCCCTAAAATCCGCGGCAACCGAACCGTTTGGATGACTTGATGCGCTTGATTGGTCGCATCGAAGTGCGTAAATGAATCAATAATCGTTTGAATCGAAACCGACGTCGCACCAAACATCAGCGACAGAAGCATTGTCCCCAGCAGCAAAAAAAGACAGACAAGTAACACTTGCCATTGGTGTCTATAAAATCCGCTTATGCCTTTCATCCATCCAGCTCCATTTCCATCAACTCATAAGAAAGCACTAGTGGCCGCTGTGTCTGACTATGATAACTAATTTCTGCTTGAATAGCGAAAACATCTGCTAAGCCAGTAACAGTAATCACTTCTTGCGGTGTTCCCTCATTGATAATCTTTCCCTCTTTCATCGCAATCACGCGATCAGAAAAACGAGAAGCTAAATTAATATCATGAATCGTCATCACGATAGTTTTCTGATGTTCTTGATTAATTCGTTTTAACACATTTAAAATTTCTAGCTGATGCGCTGGATCCAAATAGGTGGTCGGTTCATCTAAAATTAAAATATCTGTATCCTGCACTAGTGCCATAGCAATCCAAACCCGTTGGCGTTGTCCACCTGATAAAATCGCCACAGACTCTCTAGCTAATTCAGTTAAGCCTGTTAATTCTAATGCCCATTGTATGTACTCTTGATCTTCTGTGGTGACGCTTTTCCAGCCCGATTGATAAGGATATCGCCCGAAAGAGACGAGGTCAAAAACAGATAAATCGATTGTATTTTCTGGCGTTTGTGATAAGATCGCTAGTTCTTGCGCCACTTCTTTTGAAGAAAAATGTTGAAGTTCTTGGTTCTTAATGAACACCTTGCCTTTCTCAGCTGGCAAAATACGCGCAAGTGTTTTTAACAAGGTCGATTTGCCACAACCATTTGGTCCAATAATACTTGTAATAGTTCCCGCTTCAAATGAACAGTTCAGCGCTTCACTAATCACTTGACGACCATATCCTGTAGTTAAGTCCTCTGCCTCTAAATAATTCATAACCATTCCTCTTTAATTTTTCTGTCGTTATTTTACATTTATTGAGAATCGTTCTCACTCATTGTTCCTTGATTATAAAAGACCCTTCCTTAAAAAGCAATGTTTCTTCCAATCAAAAAAACGAATTATCTAAAAAATGCAACTTATTTGCTCAAAAAAGCAAGCGATGATTGACAAACGGTCGTTTTTAACTGATAATGAGAATCGTTATCAACTAAAAATAAAGGAGTTACACAATGAAACTTTTAAAAAAGACGGTCCTAATTGGTACAACCCTTCTTCTTGGTTCATTCTTACTCGCAGCTTGTGGTAATACGAATAAAGAAGCCAACAACGCTGACAAAACACATGAAGTAACAGATACCTTAGGCAATAAAGTAACCGTCCCTGCGAAACCCAAACGGATTATTGCGAGTTATTTAGAAGATTATCTAGTTGCATTAGGAGAAAAACCAGTGGCACAATGGACAGTTGGACAAGGCAGCATTCAAGATTATTTAGCGAAAGAATTGAAAGATGTCCCCACTATTTCCTATGACTTGCCATATGAAGCGGTTTTAAAATTTGAACCTGACTTATTATTAATCAGTTCATCTGCTCTAGTTGAAGGCGGTAAATACAAAGAATACAGTAAAATTGCGCCAACTTATGTAGTCAAAAACGGCGAAAATGTCACCTGGCGTGATCAATTGGAAGATATTGCTACTGTTTTAGATAAAAAAGAACAAGCGAAAAAAGTGTTAGAAGATTATGATACCTTAACCAAAGGCGTCCAAGAAGACCTTGGCAAAAAAGATGCTGGCAAATCTGCGGCAGTCTTATGGGTAACCAACAACCAAGTCTTTATGGTTAGCGATAATCGCTCAAGCGGAACCGTGCTCTATCAGGACTTAGGCCTCCAAGTTCCAAAATTAGTGGAAGAAATTTCTAAAAATGCTACTGCGGATTGGAATCAAGTTTCTTTAGAAAAATTAGCTGAGCTTGACGCAGACCACATTTTCCTTGTAAACAGTGATGAATCAGCACCTCTTTTCCAAGAAGCAATTTGGAAGAACTTACCTGCTGTGAAAAATAACCAAGTTCATACCTATGATAAAAAAAGTAGTTGGTTATACAACGGACCTATTGCGAATACCCAAATTGTTGAAGATGTAAAAAAAGCGCTCTTAAATTAAAAAAAATGCTTGGATGAAAATAATCATCCAAGCATTTTTTAATTAGCAATTGCCGTTTCTAAACCAACTTCAATCATTTCATTAAACGTCGTTTGGCGTTCTTCTGCCGTTGTTTCTTCGCCTGTCACCAAGCTATCACTCACCGTCATAATCGCCAATGCTTCTACATCAAATTTTGCTGCTAAATAATATAACATTGCCGCTTCCATTTCAATCGCTAATACCCCGTATCGACCTAAACGAAAGACATCATCTAAGCTATCTTTGTAAAAAACATCATCTGACAATACGTTACCAACATGGGTAGTAAAGCCTTTTGCTTTAGCAATTTCGTAAGATTTGAGTAAAAGATCAAAGCTCGCAATTTGTGGAAAATCATATTTAGGAAAATCATTGCGAATCGCGGAAGAAGGTGTCGCTGCTGCTTGTGCGATAACTAATTCACGAACGTTGACTTTTTCTGAAATAGAACCACACGTACCAACACGAATTAACTTCTTCACATTGTAAGAGTTAATTAACTCATGGGCATAAATACCTGCTGAAGGCATCCCCATCCCTGTCCCTTGAACCGAAACACGCTGTCCCTTATACGTTCCTGTGTAACCTAACATCCCACGAACTTGATTATAGCAGACAGGATTCTCTAAAAAAGTTTCCGCAATATATTTTGCTCGGAGGGGATCCCCTGGTAGTAAAATTTTATCGGCAATTTCACCTGGTTTTGCTTCGATATGCACACTCATTCTGGTTTACTCCTTTTTTATAAAGCTGCTAGTGTTGCTTTCACTAACTCTTTGAATTGTCCTTTAACGCGTTCAGTTGTTTCAACTACTTCTGCATGATTTAAGCTACTTTGCATACCAGCTGCTAAATTCGTAATACAAGAGATGCCTAGTACTTTCATGCCACTATGCACAGCTACAATGACCTCCGAAACAGTTGACATGCCAACTGCATCCGCACCCATCGTCCGTGACATCCGAATTTCTGCAGGCGTTTCATATGTCGGGCCAGAAAAGCCCATATACACGCCTTCTTTTAAATCAATATTTTGTTCCGCAGCCACTTTTTTTGCCACTTCCCGATATTCTTGCGTGTAAGCATGACTCATATCTGGAAAACGCGGCCCGATTTCTTCATCATTTTCACCAATTAACGGATTATCGCCTGTAAAATTAATGTGGTCATTGATTAACATCAAATTCCCCGGTGTATATGTTTCATTTACGCCACCAGCTGCGTTGGTTACAATCATTGAATGAATGCCTAAAGCAGCCATCACACGAACGGGATAAGTGACCGTTTGCATCGAATGTCCTTCATAATAATGAAAACGTCCTTGCATCGCCAAAACTTTTTTTCCAGAAAGCGTTCCGTAAACTAATTGTCCAGCATGTCCAACGACTGTTGAAACAGAAAAATGGGGAATTTCAGAGAAAGGAATAGCAATCGCATCGGTTATTTCATTAGCTAATTCACCTAACCCAGAACCTAAGATTAGACCGAAGTCTGCTTGTTGCACCCCTTTTTCTTTCAAAAACTCAGTTGTTTCGTTTAAATGGTTCGTTAACGTTGTCATGTGTTGCCTCCTCGAATTATTGTAATTGATTTAAAAAGCTTTGACCGTTTTCCGTTGCAGGAACTTCAAAGTTTTCAGCAATCGTTGCTGAAATATCTGAATAAAATCCTTGTGGCAAGCTGCCTTGTTTTGTCATTTTTTTACTATAAGCCAATAAAGGTACATATTCACGTGTGTGGTCTGTTCCTGGGAAAGTTGGGTCATTCCCGTGATCTGCTGTAATTAAAAGCAAATCATCTTCGGCCATAGCTGCCATAATCTCTGGCAAACGACCATCAAAATCTTCGATGGCTTTTGCATAGCCCTTTACATCACGACGGTGGCCATACAGCGCATCGAAATCCACTAAGTTAGTAAAACTTAAACCTGTGAAATCTTTGTTCATGACCGTTAATAATTGATCCACCCCATCCATATTGCTCTTCGTGCGGATAGCTTCAGTAATTCCTTGTCCATTAAAGATGTCGTTAATTTTCCCAACAGCGATCACATCATTGCCGTTTTCTTTCAACGAATCTAAAACAGTATGGCCAAAAGGATCTAAAGCATAGTCATGACGGTTACTGGTTCGAGTGAAATTACCTGGTTCACCAACATACGGGCGAGCGATAATCCGACCAATCATATAAGGTTCGTCTTTCGTAATGTCACGAACATATTGACAAATTTTATACAATTCTTCTAATGGAATAATGTCTTCATGCGCCGCAATTTGTAAAACAGGGTCCGCTGAAGTATAAACGATTAAATCCCCTGTTTTCATTTGATGTTCGCCGTAATCATCAATGACTGCTGTCCCGCTATATGGTTTGTTACAAACAACTTTTCGCCCAGAAAAATCTTCAATTTGTTTCAGTAATTCTTCAGGAAAGCCGTTTGGGAATACTCGAAAAGGTTTTTTGATGTTCAAGCCCATAATTTCCCAGTGACCGGTCATAGTATCTTTTCCAACAGAAATTTCTTCTAATTTGGTGGCATAGCCATCGTGGTCTGCCACTGCTTTGACACCTGTTAAAGGAGCAATAGTTCCCAATCCAAGTTTTTCTAAATGAGGAATGGTTAGTCCCGCTTCTTTGGCAATATGACCCAGTGTATCACTGCCGACATCTCCAAATTTTTCAGCATCTGGTGCTTCACCAATACCGACTGAATCTAGTACGATTAAATGAACACGTTTAAACACACTTGCTTCCTCCTCTAAGGTCGTAAATACGTCAAGAATGACAATTATTTTACGCTAGCCTTTTAAATAGTCTCGAGAATCAAACAGAATAATCTATTTATTCTCAGCTCTTCAATTATACCATGAATCCGCTATTATTGCCTGAAAGAGCATTAAAATTTTCACTGATTCCTTCGATTTTAGCAGGGCTTAAAAATTGAAAGAAAAAAAGTCTCCCACCGTAATTAGGAAACTTTTTTATTGTTTTTTTCGAATAGCCTGCTCTTTAAAAAGAACACGACTCTTTATACAATCGAAACTTTTAACACTCCAAGCGGTCTCCCTCTTTTGGCACATTTAAATACCAGATAACCGCTTCTGATAAAATCACACCAATGCCAATGGGCGGATAAAAATAAATACCGATATATCCGATTGCGAAAAGACAAAGATGAATGATTTTTGTTGCCTTACTATAAGATTTCGATTTTCTTAACTTAGCTGCACCTTGTGGATCTTTCACTACATTGTCTTCATAAATGATCCTTGTTAGCAAGAAGTAGGCAAAATCCCAAACCGTATACACAACAAGATAAAAATAAACAGGTGCCCGCATCCACCAAAATTCACTCACCCAAGCAGTTGCTACCGGAATGAAGGCCATGGAGAATAACCAAAAATTATTTGCCCAAAACGCTTTTTTAGAAAACCAATGAGTTACGGACATTATGTAATGATGATTGTACCATGCGATACAGATAAAAATAAAACTGACAATAAACGATAAAAAATATGGGATATTTTCTATCAAACCTGCCAAAACACCCACTTGAGGAGTTTTAATTTCTAAAATCATGATGGTCATGATGATGGCAATGACTGCATCACTAAATGCTTCTACACGTGTTTTATTCATTGAACGTCCTCCACTTTTCCTATGCTTACTACAAACAAAAGTATAGCAGAAAAACCAACGATTTTTGAAAAAAATCTGCTAGACCTGTTTGGTTTTTTTCAAAATTTCGACACTTCCTTCGAATTGTAAAGAACAGCTAAAAGAAAAAAGAAAAGTTACCTTTATCAACTCGCTTTTTTACAGTGAGGCAGTGCCTAATGCCACTTGTGTTCAACTGATTATCCTAAGAAAAGAAATGGCCCCCCGTCGCTTTGACGGAGGGCCTATTTCTTTTCTTATTTCGTTTTGACGTAATTTTTCCCGTTCGCTTTTGGTCCCGATGATTTTCCGAAGAACACAACTAGGACTAAAATGGTCAATACGTATGGCGCTGCTTGTAGATAAACTTTTGGAATTTCTGAAATAATTGGTAAGTTTTCCCCAGCAATACTTAAGTTTTGTGCAAAGCCAAAGAATAAGGCTGCGCCCATTGCCCCAAGTGGATTCCATTTACCAAAGATCATTGCGGCCATTGAAATAAACCCTTGTCCTGCAATTGTGGTAATCCCAAAACGACCCGCAATACTTTGAGCAAAGACAGCTCCGCCCATACCGCCTAAAAAGCCGGATAACAAGACGCCAGAATAGCGCATTAAGTAGACATTAATTCCCAATGTATCTGCCGCTTGTGGATGTTCTCCCACAGAACGTAACCGTAAGCCAAAACGTGTTTTATAAATGACAAACCAAGCTAAAATCGCAATCAAAATTGCTACGAAAGCTGGTAAAGAGGTTTTTGCAAAGAATAGTTCACCAATCACTGGAATTTTTGACAATCCTGGGAAAGAAAAATAACCAAATGATTGTGTAATCATATCTGTTTGTCCTTTTTGATAAATAACTTTTACTAGGAAAACCCCTAGCGCCGGTGCCATCAAGTTAATGACAGTACCACTGATAATATGATCTGCTCGTAAGTTAATAGTTGCAACGGCATGTAAGAGAGAAAAGACAATCCCGACAACGCCTCCTACTAAACAAGCAATCCATGGTGTCGCCGCGCCAAATGTATCAGCAAACGTCAAGTTAAAAACGACCGAACTGAAAGCGCCCATTACCATAATACCTTCCAAACCAACGTTAACCACACCACTTCGTTCTGAGAACGTTCCGCCTAATGCTGTCAAGATGAGCGGAGTTGCATACACTAATGTTTGCGTGATGATTGAGGAAATTGTTGCTAAATCCATTAGATGTCTCCCCCCTCTTGATTGTTTTTGTCTGGCGCCGCTTCAATTGTTTCTACAATCGCTACTTCTTTTTTACTACCAGACGCTTTTGCTAACAAGAAACGAATTAAATAACTAATTCCCACAAAGAAAATAATTGCTGCAATAACAACATCAACTAATTCGGTTGGTACACCAGCTATCAACGGCATTCCTTGTCCACCAAGTTTTAACATTCCAAACAGTAATGCGGAAAGTAAAATCCCGATTGAGCTACCTGCTCCTAATAGAGACACGGCCATACCATCGAACCCAATGCTCAACGATGTGTTTTGAATAAAGAAGTTTTGGAAAGTCCCCAATCCTTGGACCGCACCACCTAAACCAGCTAGCGTTCCTGAAATCATCATAGATAAAATAATTGTTCGCTTGCTGCTCATTCCAGCATACTCAGAAGCAAATGGATTTAACCCCACCGACCGAATTTCAAAACCAAGCGTTGTTTTTTTCATCAAGAACCACACAAGAATAAGGAAAATGAAGGCCAAGAAAATGCCGATGTTCAAACGAGAGCCATCACTGATACTTGTTAAAAACGGTGAGCGTAATGATGCATTCGCACCAATCATTTTGGTGATCCCTTTGTTCGCCATAATACTTGGTTTCATGACATTATTAGCAATATGATTTCCTGTGTATAATAAAATATAATTCAACATAATCGTAACAATAACTTCACTCGTCCCAAAATAGGCACGCAAGAAACCTGGAATGGCTGCTGCTAAAGCCCCTGCAACCGCGCCAACAATAATCGCCACCGGCAACGCAATCATCCGGGGTGTATCAGGCATGGATAAAGCGACCCAAATACTAGCCACCCAACCACATAAGGCTTGTCCAGAAAGCCCGATATTAAAGAATCCAGCCGAATTTGCCACCGAGAATCCTAAAGCGGTAAAAATCAACGGTGCTGCGGTGACAAAAATCTCACCAATACTTTTCTTTCCTTGGAAAGCTGTTTCAAACATCGCTTGATACCCAGCCACTGGGTCATAGCCAAAGATAACCATAATAATTGCCCCTAAGAGGAAACCCATAATAACAGATAACACAGGGACTAAAGTATTTCTTATTTTTTCAGAACGATTATTCAACAGTTTCACCTGCCTCTACTTTTGATAACTCAGCGCGGGCTTCTTCCAATGAGTAGCCAGCCATTAACAAGCCCAATTCATTTTCTGTCGTTTCTTTCGGATCAACAATTCCGACGATTTCCCCCGCATGAATAACAGCGATACGATCAGAAACGTTTAAAATTTCGTCTAATTCAAAACTTACTAATAAAACAGCTTTATTTTTATCTCTTTGTTCAATTAGTCGACGATGAATGTATTCAATAGCTCCGACATCTAAACCGCGTGTTGGTTGAGAAACAATCAACAAATCTGGATCGCGGTCCACTTCTCGGGCAATAATCGCTTTTTGCTGATTCCCACCTGAAAGCGCCCGAGCTGGTACTAGTTCATTAGGAGTCCGTACATCATATTCTTCAATTAATTCACGGGCGTGTTTGTTAATCATTCGATAGTTTAAAATACCTGTTGAACTGTATGGTTTTTGGTAATACGTTTGTAGGCCAATATTTTCAGCCAATGTCATCTCTAATACCAAGCCATATTTATGTCGGTCTTCAGGAACGTGGGCGACACCCATTTCCGTAATTTCCCGAGGTTTGCGATTAGTAATCTCTTTTTCATTCAAATGAATGGACCCGTTTTCGACTTTGGTTAATCCTGCTAAGGCTTGGATTAATTCTGTTTGTCCATTGCCATCAATCCCCGCAATCCCAACAACTTCCCCTGCTCGGACATCTAAGCTAAGATTTTTCACTGCATCTAAGCCGCGGCTTTCTTTCACTACTAAATCTTTAATTGATAAAATTGTTTCTTTCGGTTGCGCTGGTTTTTTCTCTGTTTTGAAGGAAACAGAACGACCCACCATCATATCGGCTAACTGTTGCGAAGAAACGTCTTTCACATTGACGGTGCCAATACTTTGCCCCCGGCGAATAACCGTACAACGGTCCGCCACTTTTTTAATTTCATCTAACTTATGTGTAATTAAAATGATCGATTTGCCTTCATCGGTTAGTTCTTTCAAAATAATCATTAATTCATCAATTTCTTGTGGCGTTAATACTGCGGTTGGTTCGTCAAAAATTAAAACGTTCGCACCACGATATAAGGTCTTTAAAATTTCAACCCGTTGTTGCATACCCACAGAAATATCGCGAATATAGGCATTGGGATTTACATCCAACCCGTATTGCTTAGACACTTCTTCAATCTCTTTTTTCGCTTTTTTCCGGTCTAAAATACCGCCATGGGTAGGTTCACTACCTAAGATAATATTTTCAGTCACAGTAAAGGCTTCAACTAACATAAAATGCTGATGGACCATTCCGATTCCTAAACGATTGGCTGCAGTAGGACTTGTAATGTTGACTTTTTCGCCATTCATATAAATCTCACCTGAGGTCGGTTCCAATAGCCCTGATAAGATATTCATCAAGGTCGACTTGCCTGCACCATTTTCACCTAGCAGTGCGTGGATTTCACCAGGTTTTACTTGTAAATCAATTTGGTCGTTGGCTTTGAACGTCCCAAATTCTTTGGTGATTTTACGCATCTCAATTACGTTTTCTTCTTGAGACAAGGTCTATTCACTTCCTAACAAAATTATATTGGCAATACTTTAGAGGGTAATTTTGACCCTTAACTAAGTAGTTGAAGAACCTCAACTATTTAGTTAAAAATCCAAACATCATAAAGGGTTTCCTTGGCAGCCATCGCTGCCAAGGACCACTTCGTTTTTAGAAGGAACAATAATGAGCCCTTCTTTTTTCATTTAGGAGCTTAAATTATTCTGGTTTTTCTGGGACTTTTACGTCACCTGAGATTACTTTATCTTTTGCTGTTTTAACAGCTTCTTTTGTTTTGTCGTTTAAATAGCCGTCTGTTAAGTCAACGCCACCATCTTTTAATCCATAAACTAAATGTTCGCCACCAGGGAATTTGTCTTCTAACGCACGGTTGGCAATATCTTGAACCGCTGTGCCGACACCTTTAAGGGTTGAAGTTAACGTGAAGTTGTCTTCTTTGCCGTCTTTTGTTTTGTACTTGCCATCAGCATCTTGATCGCGGTCAACACCGATTACCCAAACTTTGTCGCCAGAACCTGATTCATTCAAGTCTTTTGCTTCTTGGAAGACACCTTGTCCAGTCGCACCAGAAGCATGGAAGATGATATCAACGCCGTTTTGGTACATTGCAGCAGCTAAAGCTTTCCCTTTGGCAGGATCAGCAAATGAAGCCGCATATTTTGTATCAACAGTAATTTCTTTACCTAATTCTTTCGCAGCATCAGCCACACCTTTTTCAAAACCAGCTTGGAAACGGTCAATTACGACCCCTTCTTCACCACCAACAAAACCGACTTTGTTCGTTTTTGTTTCGTTTGCAGCAGCAACACCGGCTAAGTAAGCTGCTTCATTATCTCTAAATGTTGCAGAAACGACATTCTTTTTGCCATCGATTTGATCATCGATTAAAACAAAGTTTGTATCAGGGTTGGCATCTGCTGCAGAAGAAATTGCATCTTTTAGCAAGTAGCCAATACCAAAGATTGTGTTGAATTTACTTGATACCGCTTGGTCAATATTTGTTGTATAGTCAGCTGCATCATTCGATTGAATATATGCATACCCTTTTGAACCTTCTGGTAAATCATGTTCTTTACCCCAAGCTTGCAATCCTTCCCAAGAAGATTGGTTGAACGACTTGTCATCCACGCCGCCTGTATCTGTAATGATTACAGCACTATGCGCTGCATCCCCTTTGCCACCGCCGCTTTCAGCGGTTTTTCCTTTGCCACCACCACATGCTGCAAGTGAAACTGATAAACCTAATGCAATCAAACTAAAACCGAATAATTTTGCTTTTTTCATTTCTGTAAAGCCTCCTAAAAATAGTTTAATGTATTTAAACAACTAAGTTGTTTCTAAGGTTGGTCTGGGACTTTTACGTCACCAGAGATGATTTGTTCTTTGGCTTCTTTAACTGCCGTTTTGGCTTGATCGCTTAGGGCTTCTGTTGTTAAATCAACACCGCCATCTTTCAATCCATAAGTTAAATGTTCGCCGCCAGGGAATTTATCTTCTAATGCAAGATCAGAGATTTTTTTCACAGCAATATTTACACCTTTAATGGTTGAAGCTAACGTTAAGTTATCATCCTTGCCATCTTTGGTTGTATATTTACCGTCTTCGTTTTGGTCACGGTCAACACCAATCACCCAAACTTTATCTTTTGAACCTGTTTCATTTAGCGCTTTGGCTTCTTGGAAGATTCCTTGTCCTGTAGTCGCCGCTGCGTGATAAATAATGTCGGCACCTGCTTGATACATAGAAGAAGCTAAGGCCCGTCCTTTTGAAGCGTCTGCAAATGTCCCTGCATAAGTAGACGTAATTTGAATATCTTTGCCTAATTTTTTGCCAGCGTCTGCTACACCTTTTTCAAAACCAGCTTGGAAACGGCCAATAACAGGTCCTTCAACCCCGCCGATAAATCCTACTTTGTTGGTTTTCGTAGTGTTAGCTGCTGCCACACCTGCTAAATACGCAGATTCATTATCTCTAAATGTTGCAGAAGCGACGTTGTTTTTCCCATTAACTGTATCGTCGATTAGAACGAAATTCGTTTCTGGGTTGGCGTCCGCTGCATCTACTACTGCATTTTTTAGTAAATAGCCAATGCCAAAAATCGTTTTAAATTGACTTGAAATGGCTTGGTCAATGTTTGATGTATAATCAGATGCTTCATTTGATTGAATATACGCATACCCTTGAGGTCCTTCTGGAAGTTTGTGCTCTTTGCCCCACTCTTGCATTCCTTCCCACGCAGATTGGTTAAAAGATTTGTCATCAATGCCGGCTGTATCTGTGACCATTACGACACTATGTTGTGGATCACCTTTTGTGTTGGCGTTCTTTTTGCTATTGCCGCCACATGCAGCTAACCCAATGGTTAAGGCAACTGCTGCCAATCCTAGACCTAAAAATTTTGCTTGTTTCACTTTCCGAAAAGCCCCCTACTATTTTATCTATTATTTCATTCGCATTTATGCTATTGAAATCTACTTTGAGCCCAACGAAACCTTATGTCCTTTTTTTAAAAATCTTTATCTGTAAATGAATAGGGCAATAATGCCTCAACTGTCATTGTTTTAGTCGCGCCATCTTTACCAACTAGCGTGACCGGCATTTGTGGATCAAAGAATTCAGCCATTACTTGACGACAAGCGCCACATGGAGAAATGGGTGCCTCTGTATTACCTGCTACAACTAAATGTTGGAAGGTCCGTTCATCTTCTGAAATGGCTTTAAAAATCGCCGTTCTTTCTGCACAATTTGTTAAACCAAAGGAGGCATTTTCAATGTTGACTCCTTGATACATTTTCCCGTCTGCAGTCACTAAGCAAGCGCCCACAGGAAAGTTAGAATACGGTACATAGGCGTGTGCCAATGCTTCTACGGCACAATCAAGCCATTCTTGTTTTACTGTCATCTTTTTCGCCACACCTTCGTTTAATTTGAAATACGAATTAATACCCTTCGCCAGTTGCGCCAGAAACAATTGCTACACCCGTACTTGCACCGATGCGTGTTGCCCCAGCTTCAATCATTGCTAACGCTTCTTCTGCATTATGCACGCCACCAGAAGCCTTAACGCCCATGTCAGGACCAACTGTCTCACGCATTAAACGAATGTCTGCTACTTTAGCGCCGCCTGTTGAGAAGCCAGTAGATGTTTTAACGAAATCGGCACCTGCTTCTTTGGCTAATTCACAAGCTTTAACTTTTTCTTCGTCTGTTAATAATGCTGTTTCAATAATCACTTTGACTAACGCTTTTCCTTTGGCTGCATCTACTACGCCTTGAATGTCTTGACGTACGTAATCGTATTGTTGTGATTTTAATGCACCAATATTAATCACCATATCCACTTCATTCGCACCATTTTTAATTGCATCAGCTGCTTCGTATGCTTTAACTTCTGGTGTATTTGCCCCCAAAGGAAAGCCAATAACGGTACACACAGCGACGTCGGTATCTGCTAATTGCTCGCTAGCAAAAGCGACCCAACAAGGATTGATACATACAGAGAAAAAGTTGTACTCCTTAGCTTCGTCAATAATTTTTTGGACAGCGGCTTCTGTCGCTTCTGGTTTCAAAATAGTGTGGTCAATCATGCGGTTTAATTCCATGATGAGAATTCCTCTTTTCTTTTTGTTTTATTCCGTAATAATATCGTGAATCAAAATAGGCTCTTCGCCGGTTGGTCCAATTTCAATGTTTTTATAAAGCAATTGCTCGACTTCTGTCACGTCTTCACGATTGGCATAAATGGTTAATAATGATTCGCCTTTTTCAACTGGGCTCCCTACTTTTTTGTGAAGTTTCAAGCCAACTGCAAAATCAATCGTATCTTCTTTCGTAGCCCGACCAGCGCCCAGCAACATTGCGGCAACGCCAATTTCATTGGCAACGATTTTTTGTACCACGCCTGTTTCTTTGGCAGGTAAATCAAATTGATAAGTTGCGGTTAATAATTTTTCTGGCTGGTCAACAACGGAACTGTCGCCGCCTTGATTTTCAATCATTTCTTTAAATTTTGCGAGCGCTCGACCGCTTGTTAATGCTTCTTCTAATAAAGCCCGTGCTTCGTCTAACGTCTCGGCTTTTTTAGCTAAAACGACCATCTGACTTCCTAAGACATAGCACATCTCCACTAAATCTTCTGGCCCATTTCCTTGCAAGGTCTCGATTGCTTCAACGATTTCTAAACTATTTCCGATGGCCTCCCCTAAAGGTTGTGACATGTCTGAAATTACTGCCATCGTTTGGCGATTTGCCAGTTTCCCAATGCGAACCATTGTTTCCGCTAATCGACGAGCACTTGCTAGGTCTTTCATAAAGGCCCCTTCACCAGTAGTCACATCTAAGACAATCGCATCTGCCCCTGCGGCAATTTTTTTACTCATAATGGAACTTGCAATTAATGGAATTGAGTCAACAGTGGCGGTCACATCACGTAACGCATAAAGTTTTTTGTCTGCTGGTGCTAGATCACCTGACTGACCAATTACTGCCACTTTTGTATCGTTCACCAATTGAATAAAACGTTCTTCTGTCAATTCAACTTTAAAACCAGGAATCGCTTCTAATTTATCCAACGTACCGCCCGTGTAGCCTAAGCCACGACCAGACATTTTTGCTACATTGACCCCGACACTAGCAACTAATGGCGCTAAAATAAGCGTCGTAGTGTCGCCTACGCCACCTGTAGAATGCTTGTCGACTTTGATTCCTTCTATAGAAGAAAGATCCACAATTTCGCCTGAATGGACCATTGCTAACGTCATTTGTGTAATTTCTTCGTCTGTCATATCTTGGTAAAAAACAGCCATTAAAAAGGCACTTACCTGATAATCTGGAATTGAACCATCTGTGTATCCGTTGATAATAAATTGAATTTCTTCGCTTGTTAGTTGATGCCCGTCACGTTTCTTTTCAATAATGTCTACCATTCTCATGAATTCGTTCCCTCCGATTTCCCGATAATGTATTATACAACAAAATCGTTCAGCTTTAAACCATTTAGTAAACCAGTTTACTATTATTTTTTTCTTGTGAAAACGCAAACAACACGAACATTCTATTTCTAAGCTGTTTTTTAAATCGGTTTTGTGCTTTTTCTAGCAATAAACGTCGCATCAAAAACTTTATTTGGAACTTTCCCTGTTGGATCTGCAATAGCTTCCACCAAAAATTTTGCTGCATAATAGCCAATATCAAAACTCGGCTGATAGACAGTTGTTAAACTCGGCACCAAATATTCGGAAATTTCCAAGCCATCAAAACCAACCACCGAAATATCGTCAGGAATTTTCTTGCCCGCTTCTTCAATGGCTTGATAAGCTCCCATCGCCATTTCATCATTGCCACAAAAAATTGCTGTGATTTCTTCATTTTTCAAAACTTCTTTCGCCGCAGCATAGCCGCCATGCAAGTTCAATTCCCCAGCACAAACATAATGCGGACGAAAAGGTAAATTGTTGTCCTGTAACGCATGCTGATACGCCGTCACTCGTTCCGTCAAACGATAATAGCCGGCACTTTCACGCAACATGCCAATATGCTGATGCCCTTGTTGGATCAAATGATGGACCGCTTGATAAGCACCTTCATACTCTTTAACGATTAATCGTCCACTATCTCGTGGATTAATCCCACGATCGACAAGAATGACAGGAATCGGATGTTCTCGTCGGTCTTTTAAAATATGATTTTCTGGCAAAACATTCGGCGTGGCAAAAATAATGCCATCCACCGACCGATGAATCAACTCGCTAACATATTGCATCGCTTGCTCGGAATCATGCTTTGAATTGCATAACAAAATCATGTAGCCTAACGAATTTAAATATGTTTCCACACCTTCAATCACTTTTGAGAAAAAGAAATCCGTCACATCTGGCACAATCATACCAATGGTTTTGGAATGACGGTTGATTACATTCGAAGCAAAGTAATCTGGCTTGTAATGATTTTCAGCGACTACCGCCAACACCTTGTTGCGGGTTTTTTCACTGAAACGACTCCCTTTATTATTCAGAATTTGTGAGACGGTTGTGACAGAAACACCAGCCATATCAGCAATTTCTTTAATCGTTAGTTTCATCGCGCCCCTCCCAACGTCTCCTTTTGCATTGACAGACATTTGTAGACGTGTTACAGTCTTCAAAATACTTATCGAATCTTTTACATTTTAACAAAAAAAAGACAAAAGAAATAGACTAAAAAGATTAAAAAACAAAAGAAAATGGAGGCTATTTTTTTCATGGAAGAATCCCGTGTCCGTCAATTACCAAAAATCGAGCTGCACTGTCACTTAGATGGGTCGATTCGACCAACCACTTTACGCACCATTGCTGAAAAACAAAACATTCCATTACCCCAAGACGAACAAGCCTTGAAAGAGTTAGTGGTTGCCCCTGAAAAATGCACCGATTTGAATGATTATTTAACTCGGTTCGACTTCGTGCTAACCTGTCTACAAACGGCCGAAGCTTTGCAAGCAGCGGCGTATGACGTGATTAGCCAAGCTGCCGAAGATGGCGTGGCTTACATAGAGGTGCGTTTTGCGCCTTCGCAACATACAGAAAAAGGCTTACGGTTACCTGAAATCGTGACTGCTGTTTTAACTGGCTTAAAACAAGGCGAAGAAGATTTTGGTGTAAAAAGCAATGCACTGTTATGCGGCATGCGGCATGACCAACAACAAGCCATAGAAAAAATCGTTCACTTAGCGCATGATTTCAGAGAGACAGGCGTTGTCGGCTTTGATTTAGCTGGCAATGAAGTCGATTTCCCTCCATACACATTTGAAGACGTATTAGCTTTAGCCAACCAATTGTCAATTCCACTAACACTCCACGCTGGGGAATGCGGCTGTGGCAAAAATGTCGCTGATGCTGTCACTTTAGGTGCCACTCGGATTGGCCACGGTATTGCTTTGAAAGATACACCCGAATATTTGGCGCTCTTAAAAGAAAAAAAGGTTCTTTTAGAAATGTGTCCAACTAGCAACTTCCAAACAGGCACCGTCAAAACATTGGCTGAATACCCTTTTCAACAATTTATAGAGGCTGGCTTAGCCGTCTGCATCAATACCGATAATCGCACTGTTTCAGATACTACGTTAACGAAAGAATTCATGAAATTGGCCACTTGGTATCAATTAAGTTATGACGAAATGAAGCAACTCACTAAAAATGCGCTTGCAGGTGCTTTTTTGTCGCCAGACGAAAAAAAACTGTTGAACCAAAAAATTGATCAAGCATATCTATTCTAAAAAAGAACCGCCACTAAAGTGGCGGTTCTTTTTTACTCTGCTTCTTTAACACTTCGTAAAATATAATAGCCTTTGTCTTTTGTCACAATTTCAACATTGCCAAATACTTCAGCCATTTTCTTTTCTGCACTAGGTGCACCTTGTTTCTTTTGAATAACTACCGTTAGTGTGCCACCAACTTTCAACAACGGAAAAGCCCCTGTTAAAATGCCATGGACAACTTTTTTGCCTGCACGAATGGGCGGATTGCTAACAATCGCCGCGTAGGTCGTTTCGTTTAAGGTTTCATACACATTGGAAGAATGAATATCCACAGTAGTAATTTGGTTGCGTTGGGCGTTCATTTGAGCTAGCCCAACCGCCCGTTGGTTGACATCCACCATTTCCACCAGTCGACCAGTCGCCGCTGCTAAGGACAACCCAATTGGTCCATAGCCACAACCAACATCTAACAAACGGCCTGCTGGTAAATTTTCCCATTCAAAGGCATCAATCAACACACGAGAACCATAATCCACTGTTCCTCTTGAGAAGACCCCACTATCGGTCGTAAACTGAAAGGTCCGACCACGTAATGGAAAAGACCAGCTTTCTAAATCATGTGCTAATTCTGGATTTTCTGTATAATAATGATTCGCCATTTTGTTCTTCCTATCTATGCTTGTTTTGGTTTTAGTCTACCTTTTATTTCTCGAACAATCAAGGCACCTAATAATTCATAGCCCACTTGTGAAAAATGCAAACCATCCGCTTGTAAAAATTCATCCGTTCCAGGATAAACAGTCATCGCTTTATACAAATCAATAACTGGCAGGTTATGTGCCGCTCCGACTTCTTGTGCAACCTTGACCAATTCCTTGATACGCGTTTGTGGCCGTTCTGGACGTCTGCCACTATCCGCATATGGTGGCGTAATTAAAATCACCTTTTCTGAACCAATTTCGTGAATCATTGTTTCAAGGTTTTCTCTAAACGTGGCTACTGTTATATTTCGATCCAGTGACGCATCATTGGCGCCAAAGAAAATCACCACCTCATCAGGTTTCTCAATTAGCACTTCTTTATTTAATCGTTTTAAACCATCTTCTGTTGTATCGCCAGGCATTCCAGCATTAATGACAGCCACTTCTTCTAGACCCATCGCAGCAATATCCCGTTTCACTAAGTCAACAAGAACAGGTGAGACGGCTTCGTCTAAATAACCAGCAGTAATGCTATCACCAAATAATACAATTTTTCTCATGGCTTTTCCCCTCTTTTCTAACAGTTTTCTCTTTTCATGATACCATTTTCATCATAAATTGGCGAAGAAGGGAATTCTTTTGTAAAATCCTGTGTTTCCCTTGTGAAATTATGGTAAAATGTACAAAGATTGAACAGGGTTTGGTGGAGGAACAATGGACGATAAAATGAATTACTACCCAATTTCCAGAGAAGAATGGCATGGGTTTTATCATGACGGCAAAGCACCGTTAACCGAAGCAGAATTGGATAACATTAAAAGTGTGAACGACCAAATTTCACTAAAAGATGTACAAGAAATTTATGTACCCTTAACGCATCTTATTCATTTATACATGAAAGAATTTGAATCGCTAACACTTAGCAAAGGATTATTCCTACATGAATATGTCTCTGTACCACCATTCATCATTGGAATTGCCGGCAGTGTCGCCGTTGGTAAAAGCACCACCGCTCGTCTTTTGCAAAGAATTCTGGCCCGAACGTTTAAACGAAGAAACGTTCAACTCATTACAACGGATGGATTTTTGTATCCCAATAAAGTGTTAGAAGAACAGGGAATTATGGACCGAAAAGGGTTTCCTGAAAGTTATGACATGGAGAAGCTAATTAATTTCTTAAACGAAGTCAAAAGCGGCAAAGACGAAATTAAAGCACCTGTCTATTCTCACAGTGTCTACGATGTTATCGAAGGCGAATATGAGTTGATTCAACAACCAGATATTCTGATTGTTGAAGGCATTAACACCTTACAGTTACCCGCCAATCAACAAATTTATGTGAGTGATTTTTTTGATTTTTCTATTTTTGTAGATGCCGATCCAGCCTTAATTGAAAAATGGTACCTAGAACGTTTTGGGGCCTTATTAGATACGGCTTTCTTAGATCCTAATAATTATTATTACCAATATGCAATTGGCAAACGAGAAGATGCTTTCGCCATGGCACGGAATGTTTGGAAAACCGTGAACTTACCGAACTTGGAGGAATATATCTTGCCAACGCGCGGACGTGCGGACATTATTTTGCATAAAACGGAAAATCATTTGATTGACCAAATCTATCTACGTAAATATTAAGGGTTGACGAGCTAAGAAATATCCTGTATCTTTTGTAGAAATATCCTTGAAAATTTTCAGCAGAATGCATGACTTTCAAGGAGTAAAATGTTTTAATAAGTATAGCTAGACAAAGAAGAGTACGGAACAAAAGTGAACCACTTTTTAACCGCCTTTTCTTTAGATAAATTTAAATGGATAAGGGGTAATAGACGTGACTAACGTTGCCGATTTGACATCTGTCGAAAAAATTATTGTTTTAGACTTTGGTAGTCAGTTTAACCAATTGATTACTCGTCGTATTCGTGAATTTGGCGTATTCTCTGAGTTATTAAGCCACCGAACTACGGCAGAAGAAATTCGCAAAATCGCGCCTAAAGGAATCATCTTCTCAGGTGGACCAAACAGCGTGTATGACAAAGATGCTTTTAGCATTGATCCAGAAATTTATGAGTTAGGAATTCCCATTCTTGGCATCTGCTACGGTATGCAATTAATGACTCATAACTTAGGCGGAAAAGTAGAACCTGCCGCAAACCGTGAATACGGAAAAGCAGAATTAGAAATCCTTGGTGATGCGACATTATTCCAAGGAACACCTGCGAAACAAACCGTTTGGATGAGCCACGGTGATTTAGTAACAGAAATCGCTCCTGGATTCGAAAAAGTTGGGACAAGCAACGATTGTCCAATCGCTTCTATCGAAGATGCCAACCGCAAATTCTACGGCGTACAATTTCACCCAGAAGTTCGTCATTCAGAATATGGTAACGACTTATTACGTCACTTTGCTTTTGATGTGTGTGGCTGTACTGGTGACTGGAGCATGGAAAACTTCATCGATATGGAAGTCGCTAAAATCCGTGAACAAGTAGGCGATAAAAAAGTCTTACTTGGTTTATCAGGTGGCGTTGACTCAAGTGTTGTCGGCGTGCTTTTACAAAAAGCCATTGGCGACCAATTAACTTGTATCTTCGTTGACCATGGATTATTACGTAAAGGTGAAGCAGAACAAGTAATGGAAAGTTTAGGCGGTAAATTTGGCTTAAACATTATTAAAGTAGATGCGAAAGAACGCTTCTTAAGTAAATTAGCAGGCGTTTCTGACCCTGAACAAAAACGTAAAATCATCGGTAACGAATTTGTGTATGTTTTTGATGACGAAGCAACTAAACTTGCTGGGGAAGAAGGCGTTTCATTCCTAGCACAAGGAACTCTTTACACAGACGTCATCGAATCTGGTACAGAAACTGCGCAAACAATTAAATCACATCACAACGTTGGTGGTCTTCCTGAAGACATGCAATTTGAATTAATTGAACCTTTAAATACATTATTCAAAGACGAAGTTCGTGCCTTAGGAACTGAACTTGGCATGCCTGATGCAATCGTTTGGCGCCAACCATTCCCAGGACCAGGATTAGGTATTCGTGTGCTTGGTGAAATTACAGAAGATAAATTACAAATCGTTCGTGATTCAGATGCTATCCTACGTGAAGAAATCGCAGCAGCTGGCTTAGATCGTGACATTTGGCAGTACTTTACTGTCTTACCTGGCATCCGCTCAGTAGGCGTTATGGGCGATGGCCGTACCTACGATTACACAGTCGGTATCCGTGCTGTGACTTCTATCGACGGCATGACCGCTGACTTTGCCCGTATCCCTTGGGATGTTTTACAAAAAATCTCTGTGCGCATCGTGAACGAAGTTGCACATGTAAACCGTATCGTGTACGATATTACTTCAAAACCACCTGCAACTGTGGAGTGGGAATAACAATCAACCCGCTAGAAAACCTATAAAATAGGTTTTCTAGCGGGTTGATTTTTTATTGGTCACACTTTCCTCCCACCATTCTCCATTTTTCCTTTGCTCCACCGCCCTCAAAGTCCTATAATTTAATCATAAGAATAGTGACTATTAATAAAATTCATCAATTAAAAGGAAGCGATTTCAACATGTCAAAAGAAACTTTTCTTAAGTATGGTTTTGTTGTCCTCTTCATAGGAATTTTTTTACTTCGTGCCCAAAAAGTTATTTCTGAGCCCCTTTCGTACCTTTTTTCGGGTATTCTTTTGCTTATTGTTGCGTATTTAATACTCGTGAAAAAAATGAACTTTTTCTCAAGTTTGCTCACAGTTACCGACCAGCCTTCTTCTACCCAACAACGATTAGGTCAACTTTCTGGTCTTGTCAGTTTATTGATTGGTTTACTTCTAGTAATTCTTAGCTTCATTTTCTTTCTCCAACTTTGATTCCCCCTTGACTCTCCCTTCACTCTTGGCTATGATTACCTTAGCAAGTACAATGGTGTACTGTGAACAGTCGAGCAACGGCGCTCAAAAAGATTGGCTTTCGTGCATTCTTTTTGAGGGCTTTTTATTTTTAGAAAGTAGGGAAATTGAATGAAAAAAATGTACCGCAGTCCGTATGAAGCGTACCCGTATCTATCTTCTAAACCAGAAGATTTACGATGTGATTTTGAATTAATGACTGATGAATTAGCCTCGATGACAGGTCTTCTACGAGGATATGTGCAACAATTAGACGTCCCTGAACAGCCTGCACTGACAGAAGAACTAGCCAAAATTTGCGAGTTAATCTACCATGTCAATCCAACGACCCGAACAAAATTAACAGTCACAGAGGAAGAAATAGCCTGGCTTTTGGAACGTGTCAATGCTATGAATGAACTGACATACGAAGAAAATCGTCCTTTTGTTTTACCGATGGGCACAATCTGTTCCTCTTATGCACACATTTTAAGAGCCAAAGCCAAAGATATTGTTCGTTTACTTTATCGCATGGACTATGGTGGTAAAAAAATTGATCCGCAGCTGTATGATGTAGTCAACTTACTCTCAGGTTACTTTTTCATGTTAGCTTTGTACCTAAATCAGCTCGAAAATGGTGAAGAAGTCCCCTTTGTTTCTCGCAACTATTCTATTTAAAAAGTACACCGACCGCTAACGACGAATTTCTAGCGGTCGGTGTACTTTTATACAGGTAAGTACGCTTCCCCTTTTGCAAATAGTTTAGCAGTACCACCAATAATGACTCGATCTTCTTTCACTTCACAAGTTAAAAAGCCGCCTCTTGGGGACACTTGATAGGCCGAAAGGGTCGTTTGATTGAGCCGTTTTCCCCAATAAGGAATTAAATTGGCATGCGCAGAACCACAAACTGGATCTTCGTTAATTCTTAGTTTCGGGAAAAAAGTTCGTGAAACAAAATCCACCGAGTCTCCTGATGCCGTTACAATGACTCCTACTCCTAAATCCAATGCTTTTAATGCAGAAAAATCTGGTGTGATTTTTGCCACTGTCTCTTCATCTTTTAAGACAAAAAATAAATCGCGACCCAAATAAGCTTCATAAATTTTCGCGCCTAAAGCGGCTTCATACTCTGGCAAAATTGGAATCCTTTCCGGTAGGATATAAGGAAAATCTAGATAATAGTATTCCTCTTTTTTGGTCACTGCGAGCGGTCCACTTTGACTAGTAAAATGAAGCGTTTCTTCCGCAACGGAATAATAGTTAAATAACACAAAAGCCGTCGCTAATGTAGCATGCCCGCAGAGATCGATTTCTCGTTCCGGCGTAAACCAGCGCAGGGCGTAACTTTTTCCCTCTTTGACTGTAAAAGCAGTCTCTGACAAATTATTTTCAATCGCAATGTTTTGCATCACCGCTTCTGGCAACCATTTTTCCAAAACATAAACAGCGGCGGGATTGCCTTTAAAAACTTCCTCCGCGAAAGCATCGACAATATAATAGGGATAACTCATTTTAATTCTCTCCTTGTATTTTTTGATAAATGTATTCCGCGCAACACAAATCCTCAACTGCTAAGCCAACCGCATCAAAAATCGTGCGGTCTTTCTGCTCCGCCTTTAGTTTAACTTTGCCAGTGACTAATTCGCCGAGAGAACCTACAATTTTTTCAGCTGAAAAGGCACCTTCTGAAATCGGAATTAAAAGATCCCCGCTTTCTTTTAATGCAGCCGCATACTCATCTACAAACACTTGACTGTTTTTAACAAGGTCGCTTGTTAATTCTCTGGAAGTCGGCGTGAATGTACCAATTGCATTGATATGGGCATTCGGCAAAACGTCTTTTTCTTCTAAAAATGCGTCCTGACTGGAAGTTAGTGTACAGATAATTTCCGCTTCCTGGACGGCTTCTTGGACAGAAGAACAACCAATAAAGGTACATTCGGGGTAATTGTGCTGTTGCTTAGCGATTAATTTTCGTGCGCGTTCTGCTGTTCGGTCATATATAAAAACCTTTTCAATCGCCCGAACGCTTTGTAGCGCTGCGAGATGAGACGAAGCTTGTTGACCTGCACCAATCAAAGCGATACTTTTTGCCTTTGGAGCTGCTAAATAATCGGTTGCCAAAGCAGAAACAGCTGCTGTGCGAAGCCACGTAATCGCATTGGCGTCCATCATTGCGACTGGTCTTCCAGTAGAACTATCAAACAATAAAATTTGACCAAGATGTGAGGCCAAATTTTTTTGTGGATTTTCTGGAAAAGCTGTAATGATTTTTGCCCCAAAAAAGCGATTTTTTCCTAAGTAAGCAGGCATTAATGCAAAAAGATTCTGATTTTCCCCATCTGGTAAAACCTCTACATGGCGCTCACTTTGCGAAATTTTTCCTTTTTGCAACTCTGCAAAGCAACGTTTCATCACTTGAATTGCTTCGGAAAACGACAATTGTTGAATAACCCTCTCATAAGAAATAATGTCCATCTGAATTCCTCCCTTTGCGCTATCATAAACCAGACAAACAATACACTCAATGCTATAATTGTATGGAATACAATTTTATAGAAAGGAAGTTCCCCTCATGCCGATTAATTCCTATGAGAACTATGCGTTGTCATGGCGCCCTGTTAAAGAACGTTTAACAAGACCTTATTACCAATCATTGGTTCAACAATTAGAAGCGGATATCTTATCTGGTGCGCTTCAAAAAAATGTGAAATTGCCTTCGCAAAGAGAATTAGCTGATTACTTGGATCTGAATTTCACGACGATTGGTCAAGCCTATAAACACGCTATGGAAAAAGGCTTACTTTATACCAACATCGGTAGCGGCACTTTCGTTTCTCCCAACGCGTTTCGCTCAATTACAATCTCTACCAACCAAGTAGCGGACCATCTAATTGATTTAGGGCTGGTTAGTTCCTTTGATATGTGTAATCAGCGGATTTTACCTTTTATTGAATCAGTTAGTAAAAATGCGGCCCTTAACAGTTTGCTAAATTATCGCGATCCTTTAGGTACGCACTTTCAACGAGCAACCGCTGCCGAATGGCTTCAGACACAAGGCGTTCGGACCAATGCCGAAGAAGTTGCCATTGTATCTGGTGTCCAGAATGGGCTGGCCGTGACGTTAGCCGCCGCTTTTTCTCCAGGTCAGCGGATTGCCGTAGATCGATACACGTATTCAAATTTTATTGAACTCGCCCAGCTTTATCATTTAGAAATCGTCCCGATTGGCTATGATTCCGAGGGGATGGACCCAGAGCATTTACTGCAAGAATGCAAAAAGAAAAAAATACATGGTATTTTCTTAATGCCCGCATGTAATAACCCGATTGGTTTCCAAATGTCTAGCGCCCGCCGAATGACTTTAGCTGAAATCATTCAGCAAGAACACTTATGGGTAATTGAAGATGACATTCATTCTTTTTTAACAACTTATGCACAGCAAGCGGTTTTACCAACGTTTCAAGAACTCTTACCTCAACAAACGATTTACTTAGCGGGGATGACAAAATTTGTCTGCACAGGCTTACGCATTGCGTACCTTGTTTTCCCTCCGCTTCTTCGCCAAGAAATAGAGCGTGCGATTTTTAACATTAACGTTAAAACTTCTGGCTTTGATGCTGAAATTGTCACCCAAGTCTTACGCTCACCAGTTGCAGAAGAATTAGTGATAGAAAAATTGGCTTTAACAAAACAAGCCAATGACTTATTTGATACCATTTTTGGGTTAGCTAGACCTAGCAATCCTTTGCCGTACTACCGAACTATTCCCCTTTCTACCGAAAAAACGGCGCCGCAAATTGAACAAGAATTTCTCCAAAATGGGGTACGTCTTTTTCACTCGAGCCGCTTTACTGTGCAAAATCAGCCAGATGCTTTTTTACGAATTTCCTTAGCCTCCAATCAGCTCGAGGTATTGGCGAAAGGATTAACCATTATTCAAGAACTCTTACCGACGTTAAACGAAAAGAAAGGACATTCCCTATGAATTCATTGCCAATACTTGAAAAAGCAGTGGGCACGATCACCCTGCTTTCCGAAGAAAAACAAAATGCCGAATATGAAGGCTTTTTATGCCAAGTTAATGAATCGCAACAGCTTATCCGCAGTCGCTTAGCCAAAAAAACGCCGAAAAAAGAAGGCTATTTTGTAGCCTTCTGGAAAAAAAATCAACAAAATCAGAACGAAGCCTTTGATGCTACGGAAGCCCCTGAAACGTTAGCAATTGTCATTGCTGATCAAGAAAAGCAAGGTCTCTTTCTTCTGCCGAAAGAATGTTTAATCCAACAAAAAATTCTCAAAACGCACCAACAAAAAGGCAAAATGGCAGCCCGTTTTTATCCTTCTTGGTGCCAAAACCTTAATCAAACCGCCAAAAAAACACAAAAATGGCAACTAGCTTACTTTACTGATTTATCTAAATACTAAAAACGTCAGCTGGCTTCAGAAGCCAGCTGACGTTTATTTCTTCTACTGTTTAACCAATTGGTGGCGTACCTTCTGCGTTCCCAGCAATCGCTTCGATTTGAATCTGAGCACCTTTTGGTAAATCCGTCACACCAATCACTCTTCTTGCAGGCGTGCCTTCAGGGAAGTACGTTTGGTAGACGTCATCTACTGCCGCCAGCTCTTCAATCTCTTTCACAAAAATATTCACTTTCACCAGATCAGCTAAGCTGTGATCCACACTTTCAATAATCGCTTTGATGTTTTCTAAACATTGCGTCGTTTGTTCCTTGATTCCGCCAGCGACTAACGTATTTGTTTTAGGGTCTAATGGTAGCTGAGCTGATAGATGGTTGTAATGAGAAAAAGCAACAGTTTGTGTCGAAAATGGACACTTCGGTGCGTGATCTGTATTATTTGCTTCAATAATTAATCCATGTCGATCTTCAATCGCTTGTGGTGGCGTACCATCCCCATGAGAAACCACCGCTTCTACTTGCACCGCCGCGCCCATTGGTAAATCAGCAACAGCAATCACTGTTCGTGCTGGCATATAATTGACCGTGCGCGCAATTCCTGAATCTGGGAAAAAAGCGGCATATACTTGATTGACAGCTTCTAGCTTAGATAAATCTTTTAAATAAATATTGACCTTCACAATATCATCAAAAGGCACATCAATACTGGTTAAAATGGCTTTTATGTTTTTCAAACATTGTTTTGTTTGCGTTTTAACACAGCCAGCCACAACTCTGCCCGTTTGAGGATCTATAGGCAATTGTGCAGACAGATTGTTATAGTGAGAAAACGCAACCGTTTGACTGGCTAGAGCATCAATTGGTGCCTGAACAGTCTGATTTGTTAATTTAATTAAATCCCCAGCTTGAGGTGCATTAGGGATAGTTCCTTCCCCATTTGAAACAAGTGCCTCCATTTGAACAGAAGCGCCTAACGGCAAATCTGCGACGGCGACCACTGTTTTAGCTGGATAATAATGGGTAAAAAAGGCCGCATAAACCTCCTCAACTGCGGCAGCATCCCGCATATCTTTGACAAAAATGGTCATTCTAACAATGTCAATCATCACATGGTTGATACTTTCAACAACCGCTTGGATATTTTTCAAACATTGTGTCGCTTGGGCCCGAATGCCACCTTCTACCAATTGTCCAGAGGTTGGCTCAATAGGTAACTGTGCTGACAAATGATTATAGTGGGAAAATGCGACTGTTTGGGCTGCGAGAGGATGCTTTGGTGCACGCTCTGTATTTTTTGCTAAGACGATATTTTCATTACTCATAACTCTACTCCCTTTTTTAGCATTCCAACAAAAATGATTCCGCTTACATTTTCAAATATTAAACTTCCAACAAGATCCTTTTTATTTTCCTGCTTTTCTATTAATGGTGATAGCTTTCCACCACCACTTCTTTCAGTCTACAATAAGAACAGGAACATTTCAATAAGGCATTCCTAAATTGATTGTTGGCCCTCAAACAAATCTTCTTCCGTTAAAGAAGACTGGCACGAATCAAGCTTGATTCGTGCCAGTCTTTATAGATAACTCGTTAGCTTTAACTAGTTTTATTTAACCACCATATACTCACGATAATTTTCCGAGAACGTATCCATTAGCGTATAAATTCGTTCAAAATCATAGTCACGACGAGGGTCATCATACCAAACACATTGAATACTTCCAATAATTGGAAGATTTGGGCTACCTGCTGGCACATCTGTAAATGCTTTTTTCGACATATTTGCTAAAGCATCGTCATATTGATAAATGCCAGAATCAACATTGCCAGCGACCCAATACCACGCATCATTGGTATTAAAAATTTTGTGTCCTTTTTGAACAAAGTACTCAGGTTTGGCTACGTCATACCCACTCCAACCGGCTGTCCAATAAGAAATAATAATCTCTGGGTCAAATGTACCGAAAGAATCGTCGCTGTTGTAATAAATGCCATCATTAAAGCTCATTGGCTGCATGCCCGCATCTTTAATTATTTTAGCTAAATCATTCGCATAAGCGACAAAATCCTTGTAGCGCCCAGAAGATTGCAGTTTCGCCCAACCGCCTGTGTCGACATCATTTGCATACTCATCGCCACCAAAATTGAAAATTTCACTATGCGCGGAAAAATAAGCCACGTACTTACTGATAATCGCCTTTGTGAAATTCACTGCCTTTTGGTTCCCTAAATCTACTGTTCGTTTTGAGCCATCAAAAGCGGGATTTTTAATCGCTAGTTTTTCCATGGCCACTAACAACGCATCCATATGTCCTGGACTGTTAATCACGGGAATGATGTTGATGTTGCGCGCTTTCGCAAAAGCCAACAACCGATCCATTTCTTTTTGTGTTAACGCGTTGCCATTAGGATCATTGTAATATGCGTTGTTGCCTCGTTGGATTGCTTTTGAAACCCGGTTGTGGTTGTATTTTTTACCATTCACATTGACCGACATATCATCCAAGATAAACCGTAAGCCATCATTTCCTAAAATTAATTGGACATCTGTGTACCCATTTTGACTGGCTTTGGCCACTAATTCTTCCAGTTGTTCCACGGAAAAATATTTTCTTCCCGCATCAATGGAGAAGACACTTTTTAAAGGTTGTGTTTGTTTCTCTTTTAAATTATCCAAAGCTGTTTGGACCTCCGTTTGCCAAGTAGTCACTTGCGCGGCTGTATACGTTTTTCCCGCAAGTTCTGTTGCGACTGACTCTTTTGTTGTTTGTAGTGCTTGAATCGTTTCTGGTGTATAGCTTTCTGCCTTTTCAATGGCTGCAACTGCTTGATCCAACGCACGATATAAAGTGGTTAAGTCAATGGCTAACAGGCCTTTTTCTAATTCAGCATCATAGGTATTTGAAAGCCCTTGGCCATAATCGCCACCTAAAATAGCTTTATTCACATCATAAAGCGTTGTTGCTTGTGTCACTGCTTCTGCGGCTTTATTTTGTGCTTCAAGGTCTGTGTTGGCGTAGCTAATTCGTTTTAAATAGTGTTGCGCAGCCGCTTTCATCTCTGCAAGAGAAACGCCTTTACTCTCTGCAATGGCCGTTTTTGTCCAAAGTAAATTAGAAGGTTTTATCTGATTTAAATCGTCTTCATTATAGGTGCGACCATCGCGATCTAAGGCATAGAGGAACATGCCCCCTAAATTATTTTCATAAGAATAACGAGCTACTTTATACATGTTACTTTCCATATACGGCTCTTTTGTGTCATACCAGCGGTTGCGATCTTGCTCTTCTGGGAAAGTTAATCCTGGAACAAATCGTTCCCCATTGAGAACCGGACTTAAATTATTTAATGCTCGTTGCGTGCGTTGGTCATCGCTGCCATACTGTTGATACGCGAGAAAATCGAAACAGTCACTGACATCTTGTAAAGGTGGTAAATATTCTGCATTGGTATCATACAAAAATGGACGATCCGTTCCCGACTTCGGTCCAATGTATTTTGATAATGCACGAATGACACCATTAGATAGCACAATATCTTTTTCACTTGGACGAGTTTCCATGTCAATATCTAACCCATCAATTCCTAAATCATCGACAAATTTGGTTAACAACTTTTTCGCATAAGCATCAAATTCTGCTTCTGTAGGCGTTGTTCCTGCATAAGGAACTTTTAATAGCTCGCTGTAATCAATCCCACGAACTAAACGAACACCTCGTGCATGCAGTGCTGGCGCATACTCATTTTTTAACGTATCATAAAATGGCTGTGCAAGTGCTTCTTGTCCTTTTGGCACATAACTAAAGACATTCACAATGTCAATACCATAAGGAATATCGTGCATCGTTAGCCAATTTTCATCTGGCAATGTTGTATTAACTCCTTGCATCGTTTTGTCACGCCAAGCCCGATAGTAAACCATAAAATGTTTCTCTTGGTCCGGTTCATTGGCTTGGCTGACCATTGGTTGATGAAACAGACTAAATAAGATAAACGCCAAGCCAACCAATAACGAAAGACCTAGCCAACTGACAATTGTTTCTCTGTTTTCTCCTCTTCTTGTCGATAAATTGTTCCCCACTTTGAACACCATTCCTTTCTGCACTCCGTTCATTTTGGTGTATCCGCCTAAAAAGAAAGCGCATACACAACCATCAATAGAATAACAAAAAATAACGAATTTGCAAAATAGAAACTGGAAAAATGAGGATTTTCTATAAAAATCTTTTCCCGCCTAAAATCACTTTCGTTAGGCGGCGTTTAAATGGTAAACTTTGAGACTTGCAAGAAAAATGGGCCTATTTTTCTTGCAAGTTTCCTTTACTTAGTCGTGATCAACATCGGCGATTTTCACAACAATTTTCCCTTGCGCTCGTCCTGTCAGTGAATAATCTACCGCTTCTTGAATTTGGCTAAAAGGAACGACTCGGTCAATTATCGGCTGTAATTTTCCCTGTTCAATGAACTTAGTGAGTAAGGCTAATTGCTCGCCATCTGGACGCATAAACAAAAAATGATAACTAACATCTGTGGCTTGCTCCAATCGATGAATCTTGCGGGTAGCTATTTTAAAGGCCCATTGTTTCCAAAGCGGCAAGCCATACTCTTTAGCAAAACGTTCGTTGGGAATGCCTGACAATGTAACAACTTTTCCCTGAGGTTTAACCACTGAAAAAGCTTTTTCTAAGATTGTCCCCCCCATTGTATCAAACACATAATCATAGTCGGATAAAACTTCTTCAAAATTTTGTGTCCGATAGTCAATCACTTCATCTGCTCCCAACGCTTGAACCCATTCTTTATTTTTACTACTCGTGGTGGTGGCAACGTAAGCGCCCGCTAGTTTTGCTAATTGAATCGCAATGGTTCCAATCCCTCCTGAACCTGCTTGAATCAGGACTTTCTGGCCTGGCTGCACATTCATAATATCATGTAGCGCTTGATAACTTGTCAAACCGACTAACGGAATGGCCGCAGCTTCTTCAAACGTTAAATTTTTCGGCTTCATAGCTACAGCCGCTTGATCCACTGCAATATATTCAGCAAAAGTTCCCACGCGATTTTTGGGTACTCGCCCGTAAACTGCATCGCCCAGCCTAAAATTTTGAACTTTTTTTCCAACAGAGACAACAATCCCAGCAAAATCACTGCCTAAAATCAGTGGCATTTGATAATTTAAAAGCATCTTTACTTTGCCATCTTTTGTTTTTAAATCAATCGGGTTGATACTGGCAGCGATAATTTTGACCAAAACATCGTTGTCATGAATGGTGGGTAAGGGCACCTCCTCGATTGCTAATTCTTTTTGTCCGTATTTATGAATTAAAGCGGCTTTCATCATTGAATCTTTCCTCTCTTTCTATCCTTTTTATCGGTTTAAAAGTTTAAACCTTTAATCAATTAGTATCTTAACGAAGAATGGGATCCACGTCAAGTTTCAGCCCTCAGCGTATTTCATTGACAAAAAACAAGAAAAATGGTTTAATCGTTTAAAAATACGAACCAAAGAGGCGAAAGAATATGAAAGAATTAGAAGAAATTCAAACAGAATTTACTGCGCTTAGTGATTTTTTAATCGCATTAGGTGATGAAAAACGCCAAGCAATTATTATTGCACTGTTAGAAGACCAGGCCTGTGTTGGCCGCCGTGTCACTGAGTTAACAGAGGCGACACAACTCTCACGCCCCGCTGTTTCTCACCACTTAAAAATTTTGAAACAAGCCAAATTAATTGATTGTCGCAGTGAAGGAACTAAAAATTATTATTCACTTTCTCACGATACCACCAAAATTGAGCAACTCCAACAACTATTGACCCACATTACGTCGATTATGCCAGGGAGGAAGCAAGCATGAAAAAAATTCTCGTGGTCCTCACAAACGTCTCCCGTTATCACGGCACCGAAGAACCAACGGGCCTCTGGCTAGGTGAAGCCACGGAGTTCGTGGAAGAAGTAACCAAAGCAGGATTTTCAGTTGACTATGTTAGTCCCCAAGGAGGCTATGTCCCTTTGGATCCCCGGAGTATGAAATATGTAGATTCATCCATTATGGCGGTTTATGAAAGTGCCGATTTTCAAGAACGAGCGCTAGCGCATTCCCTCTCTCTTGAAGAAATTGAGCCAGATGAATACGCAGCAATTTACTTTACAGGAGGCCATGGCGTTATGTGGGACTTTCCTGATAATCCTCAGTTGCAAGCAATCACTCGTAGCCTTTACGAACAGGGCAAATACCTAACTTCTGTTTGTCACGGAATTGCTGGTCTTTTAAATGTCAAAGATGCGTCAGGAAATTATTTGATTGCAGATAAAACCATTACTGGCTTCACAACTGCAGAAGAAATTTTAGCCATGAAAAAAGCAGTTGTTCCTTTCTTAAACGAAACAATTGCTAAAGAACATGGTGCTACTTTTGCGAAAAAGCGTCCCTATAAAGAATTTGCGTATCAAGATGGCCGTATAATCACTGGGCAAAATCCTTTTTCTGTCCGCGCTGTCGCAAGATTGTTAATTCAACAACTATCAAAATGAAACAACAGCGACTACTTTTAGGTAGTCGCTGTTGTTTCATTGCTTCTTCTTTTTTCCGAAAGCCGAAGCCCTAACATAAAAAATTTTTGATTAGCTAAAGAGTAACATCGCGCCAATTAAGATAATTAGGTTAATTAAGCCTAAGACAATCATTGGTTTGGCCATGAATTTTGTCCAAGTGGCATATTGAACTTTGGAAATTTCCAAACCACCCATTACGACACCAGATGTTGGCGTGATCAAATTAATCAAGCCACAACCTGAAGCAAAAATCATAACCATCACTTCTGGACTTAAACCAATGTTTTTAGCTAACGCACCCATTACAGGAATAGAAACGTACGCTAAACCAGAAGTTGAAGGAATTAGGAAAGATAAACCTAAGTATAAAACAAAGGCACCGATGACAAATAAGACTGGGGAGAGTCCTTGTAATAAGCCTGCCGCTTTATCAAGGATAAATGAATCTAAATACGTTTTAGACATCAAAACAGATGCCCCGCGAGCAACTACGATAATTAAAACAACGGATAACATATCTTTGGCACCGTCGATAAATGCTTCAATGGTTTCTTTTTCAGTAAAGCGACCAATCAAGGCAGCAATGATCCCTAAAAGGAAGAACCACATCGCTAAGTCGCCAAAGTACCAGTCACCGAAACTGTTGCCTGTTAAAACAGACGTCCAGCCTTTGAAAATCGTCACTCCAAAGTCGTTCCATGGAATTAAGGAAACAATCATAATGACAAAACAGAAAGCGAATACCATTAAGATTTTTTTATGACGATTCGTAAATGGCATTTCTTTCGACGCTGCTTGTCCATATGTTTTTTCCATATCCTCTTGTTCTTGTAAAGATAAAATTGTTGAACCTTTGTCCGCCTTCACTTTTTTCGCATAACGCATCACAATGAAAATAGAATAGCTAGTAGAGGCCGCCCACAAAATAGCACCGACAATTAAAATAATTCCTGTATTGGGCTGAATGCCAATACCTCGCAACGCATCCATCGCTACCCCTGTGGAGAAAGGGTTAACCGTCGAACCGATAACACCTGATCCTGCACCCAATAGCACAGTGCCTACTGCGACAAACGTATCAAAACCAGCGGCGACCATGGTGGCACTCAATAAACCATAAAAAGGAATTGTTTCTTCTGCCATTCCATAAGTCGAACCACCAATAGAAAATAAAATCATTAAAATCGGAATGATTTTCAATTCGTTCCCTTTTAACTTTTTAACGACTGATTGAATCCCTGCTTCAAGAGCCCCAGTTTGTGTCACAATATTTAAAAAGCCACCAAGTACTAAAATAAAAATATTAATTTCAATGGCATCTTTAAACCCATTGAATGGAGCCATGATAATATCCGATAATTTGGCCCCTACCACGTGGTCAACCATTTTGCCATCAATTTCTCTTGGGGTAAATGGCTGGCCATTTAGCAAGACCGTTACGATACCTAAAACAATTAAAATAATAAATAAAATACTAAAAGACGAAAGCTGTTTTTTGTTTTTCTTCTTTTTTTCTGCCATATCCTTTTATACAGGAACCTACTTTCCTGTATCTCCCTTCTCTATGATTAATTACTCAATCGATCAATAAAGAATGGCGTATCTAGAAAAGTTAAGAATTTATGACTGTAGCTAATACGGTTCATTTGGACTAATTTTTTCATAACACTGCTTGCTGTTTCCCGCGTGGTTCCACTCATCCGTGCAATGTCATTAATGGTAATTGGACAAGCAATTGCAACGCGTTCTCTGTTGTCAATTCGTTCTCCTAAATCATTTAATAACATCGCCAGTGATGTCACAATCCGTTCACATGCATCATTGGTTGTTCCTTTTTGGATTTTGATCATGCTTTCTTTTAAAAGGACCGATTGTTCTTGAATCCAATGAATCAATTGCTGGGGATTATTTTGGAGAAAACGTTCAAACAGTTTAACTGGCACAAACACAACCTCAATATCCGTATAGGCAATCGCGGAGTCGTAATGAACCTCATCTTGAAACAGTCCGATTCTCGGAAAAAGAGCCTGCTTTTTCATAAAATGCAGATAGGAAAAATTACCACTGCGATCATTTTTTTCAATTTTAATGACACCTGAAACCAGTAAAATCAAATGATTTCTCGGATCACCTGGATAAAAAAGGACTTGGCCTTTTTTATAGGAGCGAACGAAACTCTCGTTGCGCAATTCTGTTAGTTCTGATTCAGAAAAGTATTGAAAATCTTGATTATTTTTAGTGATTATTTTCTCTATCATCATCTTAATTCTCCTAAATACTATACTTTATTTTGTCACAACCGTTCCTACGATTTCATCGCCGCTCATACTTCCTAAGTTTTCCAAAGAAGTGATAATTGCTTGTTTATTGGGTTGGCTTTCTACAAACTGAATGGCGGCTTCAATTTTCGGTAACATACTACCTGGTGCAAAATGACCCGCTTGTTTGTATTCTTCCAACTCTGCTACAGTGACATTGGTTAATTGTTTTTCATCTGGTTTGCCATAATTAATGCACACATAATCCACGCCAGTTAAAATAACTAGTGCATCCGCATCCACTAATTCTGCTAGTTTTTCAGAAGCAAAATCTTTATCGATTACTGCTTCGACACCTTTTAATTCTTGTCCTACGACAGGGATGCCGCCACCACCACATGAAATGGTAATTATATCATTTTTTATTAAGGTATTAATAGTCTCAGCCTCATGGATGTCAATTGGCTTAGGACTTGGAACGACTTTGCGCCAGCCACGTCCTGCATCTTCTTTAAAAATAGCACCTGCTTGCATTGCTTCTTTGGCTTCAGCTTCTGTTAAAAATGGACCGATCGGTTTTGTTGGATTTTTGAATGCCTCATCTGCTGGATCTACGACCACCTGTGTTAAAACAGTAGCCACTTGTTTCTTGATTCCTGCTTTGTTTAATTCTTGATTAAGCGCATTGGACAACCAGTAGCCGATACTTCCTTGTGTCATAGCAACACACGTATCTAGCGGCATCGCTGGATTTTTTTCAGAATCAGCTGCTTGTTGTTGCAATAATAGATTTCCGACTTGTGGACCATTGCCATGTGAAACAATCAACTGGTGCCCTTGTTTAATTAAATGAACTAAATAGGCAGATGTTTGAACTAATGCTTGCTGTTGTGCGTGTGCGCTAGCATCATTTGAAAGGATGGCATTTCCGCCTAGTGCAACGACCATTTTTTTCCCCATTACAAATCCTTCTTTCCTATCATAATAAAGAATAGGCCGCCCTTCAAAAGAATCTCTTAAAGGGCGAAACAACTATTCTTTTTTCAATGTTTTTTCAGTTGCTTCCTACACACGAGGAATGAATAAGTTGCCTAAAGTAGCTGCCATGATCGCTTTAATAGAATGCATTCTGTTTTCTGCTTCTTCAAATTGACGACCATATTTACTGCGGAAGACTTCATCCGTGATTTCCATTTCAGTAATGCCGAATTTTTCAGCAACCATTTCTCCGTATTGTGTTTTCGTATCATGAAAGGCTGGCAAACAGTGTAATACGATTAAATCGCCATCCATGTTTTCGGTTTTTTCTAACATAGCCATATTAATTTGATAAGGTTTCAACAGATTGACACGTTCTTCAAATTTATCTTCTTCACCCATGGACACCCAAACGTCTGTATATAACACGTTGGCTCCTTTAACACCTTTAGCAACGTCGTCTGTAATCATTAATTCTGCACCAGATTCTTTCGCAAATTCTTTTGCATAATTAACGACTTCATCAGAAGGGAACAATTCTTTTGGTGCACAAATGCGAACATTTACGCCTAAAATAGCACCTGTCACTAACAAGCTGTTTGCCATGTTGTTACGGCCATCGCCGACATATACTAAAGTGATTCCTTCTAAACGACCAAAGTTTTCTTTCACTGTCATAAAGTCCGCAATCATTTGTGTTGGGTGCCATTGATCCGTTAAACCATTCCAAACAGGAACACCAGAATATTTCGCTAAATCTTCCACTACTTCTTGACTAAACCCACGGAACTCAATCCCGTCAAACATACTACCTAAAACAATCGCTGTATCTTCAACAGATTCTTTTTTACCTAATTGAATATCGTTGGCGCCTAAATACTCAGGATGTGCCCCTAAATCAATCGCTGCTGTAGTAAATGCAGAGCGTGTCCGTGTCGAAGTTTTTTCAAATAAAAGAGCGATATTTTTTCCTTCTAAATAGTGATGTGGAATACCTTTTTTCTTCAATTCTTTTAAGTGAATACTGAAGTCTACCAAATACTCTAATTCTGCTCTTGTAAAATCTTTTTCTGCTAATAAACTACGTCCTTGAAATACTGAATTCATGATGATTCCTCCTATTTTTGGGTGTTTTTTAAAGATCTTCACGGTAAAGTGGCATACTCATACAACGAGGGCCACCACGGCCACGTACTAGTTCACTTCCTGGAATGTAATTCAATTTCACGCCTGCTTCTTCTAGCGCTTTATTCGTAATCGTATTCCGATCGTAAACAACAACTTCCCCAGGGGCAATTGCTAATGTATTTGAACCGTCGTTCCATTGTTCCCGGGCTGCTGCGGTTAAATTTCCAGCGCCGCAACGGATTAATTGAACATTGTCTAAATGCAAGTATTTGCATAAAATGTTATCTAATGTATCTTTTTCTTTTGTAATTTGGATGTCTCCATCTGCTTTTTCAGTGATCGAGTAAACAACCAAGCCGCCTTCGATTTCTGGATGAATCGTAAATTTATCATAGTCAATCATGGTAAAAACGGTATCTAAATGCATGAATTTACGATGTTCACCGATATCAAAAGCCAAGATATTTTTGAATCCTAATTTTTGTTCAAAAATATTTCTCGCAATTTTTTCAATTGACGCGGCGTCCGTTCTTTGAGAAATCCCAATGGCCACCACTTCTTTTGAAAGAATTAATTCATCGCCACCTTCAATTCTGGTTGATTCTGAACGATCATAGACTCTAGGAACCTCTTTTCCAGCAAAACGAGGATGATAATCAAAAATGTATTGCCCAAAAATGGTTTCCCGTTGTCGAGTTACTGAATACATATGATTTAAAGAAATCCCGTGGCCCATTGTCGCAAAGTTATCACGTGTGAAGTATAAGTTAGGCATTGGATCAATAATGAATGGATAATCCGCTTCAACCATATCTGTTAAAAATTCTTGCTCATATTTAGGTAATTCTTGTTTTTGAATGCCAGCAATCGCTTTTTGAATCAGTTCTTCGTTGTCGTCAATTTCTAACATTAACTCTCTAACTTTTTCTTTTGCTGATTCGCTGCGAATATTGGCTTCTTCTAAGAATTGGTCAATAAATTGTCGGCGGACCTCTTCATTAATCAACGCTTCAGCAGCTAAGTCCTCTAAATAGACCACTTCGATATCTTTTGATCGTAACAACTCTGCAAATGCATCATGTTCTGCTTGTGCTTTTTCTAAAAACGGAATATCATCAAACAACAGTCTCTCCAGATAATCTGGCATTAAATTTTCTAATTCCTTACCTGGACGATGTAACATCACTGTTTTCAATTTTCCGATTTCAGAAAATACATTAATTGGATGACTCATGTGAAATAACCTCCTCAACTTAATTACAAACACAGAATAACAGACCTGATTAACCTAGGACGTGAGCCATTTGCCAAACAAAATACCAAATATACAACGGTATTCTTTCTTATGCATATTTCTAGCCTAAAAGAATGCGCTTTCATAGATATTCTAAAAAAATAATGCATAATTAAATAAAAAAAAATGCATTTATTCAAAAAAAATTATTTCTCCATGCATTTCATAAAGTTATAATCTTATAGAGGTAAAAGGAAGGGAACCAGAAGTCAAAACGACTTCTAGCTCCCTTCCTTTTATGCGTTACTTTTTGACAAAGGTGTTGGCTGAATAAATTGTTGAAAATACTGCTCTAGTTCTTGTGCTTTTTCCTCGGATGATGAAACAATAATAACAGTGTCGAAGCCAGCGACAGAACATTTCTTTTCACACAAAGACACTTCATCAAGTACAGCTGAAAAAAATGTTGCGTTGTCTGGTAATGTATGAACCACTAGTAAAAAGGCGACACGTTCAACTTTGGTCACTACCTCACGAATTGCTTGTATCAACTGTTCTTTTTTTCGTTCTTCTAAAGAAGTGAATTGTTCAAAAATCGTTAACCGCATCTCGCCAGAATCATCTAATGCTTTGACGACTTTTAATTCCCATAAATCCCGTGAAATCGTTGCTTGTGCGACATTTATCTCGCGCTTTTTTAATTCTCTTAACAACTCATTTTGACTATGAATTACAGTTGTTTGAATGATTTCTTTAATCAAACTTTGGCGTGTTTGCTTATTCACAAATAACACCCTTCCTCCAGACATTTACAAAGCAATACTAGCAGAATCTCTCTTATTAGAATAGAAAAAGGGTCGTTTAGCTAAAAGGTTCTCATTGATTTTGTCGGATATTTCGCATTTAAAAAAGTGAGACTTGCACAATTTAGTAAAACGTTGTACAGTGATTTTAGGGAATTACTGGCACCGTTTTAAATAACAGCAATGATGTTTTTTTGCATGATTAACTGAACTGGAGGAAAGTAATGAACCGATTAAAACGCCAAACGATGATTAAGCGATTGGTCACAGAAAATGAAATCCATACACAAAGTGAATTACTAGCATTATTGGAAAAAGAAAATATTCACACCACACAAGCAACTATTTCTCGTGACATTCGTGAGCTGAATTTAAACAAAGTAGACAATGGTCAAGGAGAAGCCTATTATCGTATCTTGAATAATTCTGCCCTTCGTCCAAAATATAAAACAGATGAAGAACGTCTTGTTGACATTATTATTGAAACTGGTGTTTCTTTAACACAAATAGAGTTCACAAATCTTTTAACCGTCTTACCTGGCAACGGGCAAGCCATTGGGGTTTTAATTGATCGCATACGTATCCACAACCCTCATATCTTGGGCTGCATCGCTGGGGATGATACCATCTTAATTCTTTCAAAAAATAAAGAAGATGCCCTTGAAGTTAACAACTATTTCCAGCAGTATTTGTACCACCCATAATTCATCACTTAGTAAAATCGACTATTTTTTGACATCATTGCTATTTTTATTAAAGATAAATAAAAAAAGGCGTCTCAGTGAAAGCTGAGGCGTTTTCTCATGAGTTTTTCTTTTGAACACCGTCTTTTTTTTGTATAATAATCAAAAAGCAAAGAAAGGGTTTCTTATGACTGAACAATTCATACTCACTTCAAACGATCAACAAACTCAGCTCAATGTACGTCATTGGCCCTGTCCTTCACCCAAAGCCGTAGTTCAATTGATTCACGGCATGGCAGAGCATATCCAACGTTATGATGAATTTGCTCGTTTTTTAAATCAATTAGGGTTTGCCGTAATTGGTCATGATCATCTAGGTCATGGCGAATCTATACAACCAAGCGCACCGATCTATGGTTTTTTTGGAGAACAAGGGCCTGAAAATGTCGTTACAGATATTCATCAAGTGAAACAATGGGCTGTGAATCGCTATCCACAATTGCCCTATTTTATGATGGGTCACAGCATGGGATCTTTCGCCTTGCGCAACTATCTGCAAGACTATCCTGTAACTATGCAAGGAGTCATTTTCATGGGTACTGGAACAAGTCCGTTACCTTTAACCGCCGCATTGCCTTTTATTAAAAAAATGGCCGAGAAACAGCCGAAAAAACCAGCTCCGTTCATTGATAAGCTGGCATTTGGTTCTTTTAGCAAAAAATTTCCTGAAGCAAGTTCCTTTAATTGGCTTTCTAAAAATCAAGCCAATGTCGCTGACTATGAAAATGACCCATTAATGGGCTTCATATTTACCAATAATGGTTTTGCTACCCTTTTTTCACTTGTTAAACGAGCCAATCAAAGGAATTGGTACCAAGCGATCCCAAAAGAATTGCCTATTTTAATCATTAGTGGCGCTGAAGACCCAGTTGGTGATTTCAGCAAGGGGCCAGCGAAAATTCAAAAGCAATTAAAGCATGCAGGTTTTCAGCACGTGACGTTACGACTATTTCCCACATTGCGTCATGAAATTTTATTAGAAACGGAAAAAGCTACAGTTTTTCAAGAAATTGGGCATTGGTTAACGGATTTAACGAATTAAAAAAGAAGGTTGATGTTGTGACATCAACCTTCTTTTTTAATCTATTTTCGTTAAACCACCCATATAAGGACGTAGAACTTCTGGAATCGTTACGGTACCATCTTCATTTTGATAATTTTCCAAAATGGCAGCCACTGTTCGACCAACAGCAAGTCCTGATCCATTAAGAGTATGGGCATATTGAACATGACCCGTTTTATCACGATAACGAATCAACGCCCGACGTGCTTGGAAGTCTTCACAGTTTGAACAAGAACTAATTTCTCGATACGTTTTCTGTGCCGGAATCCAAACTTCTAAATCATAGGTTTTCGCTGCCGAGAAGCCCATGTCACCTGTCGAAAGAGTAATCACTCGATAAGGGAGGCCCAATTTTTCTAAAATGTCTCCAGCATTGTTGGTCATTTTTTCTAATTCTTCATAGGAGTGTTCTGCATCACTAAATTTAACCATTTCTACTTTATGGAACTGGTGTAAACGAATTAATCCTCGGGTATCACGGCCTGCGCTACCCGCTTCCGAACGAAAAGAAGGACTTAAAGCAGTGAAATAAATCGGTAACTCTTGCGCCTCTAAAATTTCATTATTATAGTAGTTAGTTAACGGGACTTCCGCTGTGGGGATCAGCGTCAAATCACTTTCTGCAACTTGGAAGACATCTTCTTTGAACTTAGGAAACTGACCGGTGCCAAACATTGCTTTGCTATTGACCAAATAAGGAGGAATCACCTCGGTATAACCATGTTCATTAACATGTTGATCTAACATAAAATTATAGACCGCTCGTTCTAAACGAGCCCCTAAGCCTTTGTAATAAAGAAAACGGCTACCAGATACTTTCGCGCCTCTTTCAAAATCTAAAATTCCTAAGGCTTCACCGATTTCCCAATGTGGTTTCGGTTCAAATGAAAAAGTTTTCGGCGTACTCCACCGCCGAACTTCTACGTTGGCGGCTTCGTCTGCGCCAACAGGCACGCTCTCATGAGGTAAGTTAGGCAGACGTTCTGCAATTGCTGTGCATTGTTCTTGCAAATGAACAACTTCTTGGTCTAAAACTTTAATTTGCTCGCTAACTTCTTGCATATTTAGCAACTGTTGTGAAGCATCTTTTTGTGCACGCTTTAATTGTGCAATTTCTCCTGATACCTGATTACGGTGTTTTTTCAGTTCTTCAACTTTAACAAGTAACGCTCTCCGTTCTTCATCTAAAGCCAAAAAGCGTAATAAAACTTCCTCGTCCACACCACGTGTTTTTAACTTTTTCTGTACCACTTCTACATTTTGGCGAATTTTTTTCATATCCAGCATCTTATTTCCCTCTTCATGATTAAATTTTAAACAATGGTGAATTTTACTTTTTCAAAAATTTCATTCTTCATTCGTTGGCCAGTCGCTGTGCCAGCTAAGCCACCTAAACCCGTTTCTCTCAATTCTCGTGGTAATTGACGGCCGACTTTATTCATGGCTTCCACCACTTCATCTGCTGGTATTTTATTTACAATTCCAGCTAAAGCCATATCTGCAGCGATTAACGCATTGCCTGCACCTACTGTATTTCGTTTGACACAAGGAATTTCGACTAACCCAGCCACTGGGTCACAAACTAAACCTAATAAATTCCCTAAAGCCATAGCAAAAGCTTCAGAAGATTGGCGTGGTGTTCCGCCAGCCGCTTCAACAGCTGCAGCGGCGGCCATCGCTGAAGCACTGCCTACTTCGGCTTGACATCCACCAACAGCACCAGCAATCATCGCATTGTTGGCTGTGACCATCCCAAATAAAGAACTGGTAAACAAGAAACGAATTTGTTGATCACGCGTTAAATTCAAGGTATTTTTAATCGCTGTTAAAACCCCTGGTAAGGTGCCACTTGCACCAGCGGTTGGCGTTGCGCAAACAACGCCCATTGCTGCATTGACTTCATTCGTACCTAGTGCGGCTTGAACTGCAGACATCATTAAATCACCTGATAACGTTTTGCCAGCTGCGCGGTATTTTTTTAAACGCGCTGCATCACCGCCCGTTAACCCAGTAGGAGAAAAAACGCCTGCTCCTTCTTGCGAGCGTTTGACAGCAGCATCCATGACATCCAAATTTTGACCCATCTGTGTCCAAATTTCTTCATAGCTTTTTTGGCTACGCTCCATTTCTTGCTCAATCATCAAATCAGAGATTTTTTTTCCTGTTTTTTCAGCTTTATCGATAAATTCTTCAATCGAAAGGTACATATGTCAAACTCCTATCATAATAAGATTATTTTCGATGTGTCATCTAGTGAAAACAGTTGTTCTTTCACCGAGGAAATTGGTGCCGAATCTAAGTCAAAGATGAATAAAATTTGATTCCCTTCCACATAACGAGACACCGCATTCACTTGAATATTATTTTTTTGTAACGTATCTTTAAAAGCTTGCATCGCCTGCTCTTCTTGATTAATGACTAACAAAATAGGTAAAGGACCATGTAGTTGGACATTGAAACCGTCTAATTCAATGTATTTCACCTCGATAGTGCCGCCACCTACAGAAATTCCTGTTAAATGAATTTCGTGCGTTGCATCACTGAGTGTCACACATGCTGTATTAGCATGCTTCACTGGACTTTCTTCACTCATTTCTAAAAATTGAATCTCAATTCCTTGTTCTTCCGCAAGTTCAATGGATTGTGTTACGTTGGCATCATCTGCTGCTAGTCCAAGAATTCCGCCAATAATTGCAAAATCAGTCCCATGTCCTTTATGCGTGTCTGCAAAAGATTCATAGTATTTAATCACAATTTTTTCTGGTGTTCCGCCGAATAACTTTCTTGCCGCTAAGCCAATTGCTAAGGCCCCAGCTGTATGCGAACTAGAAGGACCAATCATAATAGGACCAATAATGTCAAAACAACTTTTGTAGTTCATTACTTTGTTCACTTTTTTAGGTTTATTGATGGCCATAGCTGTGTTCATACGTAACTCCTCCTTTGGTTTTTACTGCTTCTTTTTCACTGGTTACTTCCGTCGTTCCTTCAAATTCTGGTGTATTATCCACCGCTTCAATTCTGTAACGTTTAAAGACCAGCGCACCTAAAAATCCAAACATCAGACTGACCACTGTGATAATCGCTACTGCTAGTAAAGTCGTTTGAATGGCATTGTTACCTAATGTCACAAGTAAACCAGCCCACGGTGTTGCCATTCCTGTCACAGGTACTTTTAAGCCAAAGAAAGTCACTACAATACCACTAACCATTCCTGAAAATAAATTCGTTGCATAAATAGGTATTGGATTGGAGCTGATGATATCGACTTGTGTTAATGGCTCAATTGCCACAGCTAACGGGGTTGAAGCTGTGCCTAGTTTTAACTTTTTAAATAGCGCCGCATTGACAATGGAACTGCCGTAACAAGTCAACGCACCGACAGCCATTGGTACACCAGTCAAACCAATCAAGGCAGTTAAAACCATTGAACTTAACGGTGTCATACCAACAATCGGGATAATAGCACCTAAAATTGCGCCCATCACATATGGATTGCCATCTACTGCACTTAAAATCGTGCCCCCAATAACTTCTAGGACACCTAATACAACGGGTTGAATAAAACCAGCAACTAACGAAGCAGCAACTGGAATGACTAAAATAACGACTAATAAGTCAATCCCTTCTGGAATACGTTTTTGCATCTGCTCAACAACAAAAGATAAAAGATACGCGGTAATAAAAGCTGGTAACAAGCTGACTTTAATCAATGACAGACCTAAAATAATTGAAAAAACTGGACTAATCCCGAAAGCCAGCGGCACAAGAGCTCCAGCTGCTAAACCACCTAGACTACCCATAGTTTCACCAATTTGCGACACATAATCTAAATGAAAAACGCCGCCTACTGCATACCGCAAAAATGCCTCTGGTAGAAAGGTGGCACAAGCTGCACCAGACAAAGCACTTAAAGATTTTTTCCCTCGCGGTGCTTTAAAAGAGAATAGGGACATGCCACATAAAACTAAGACTAACATCAAGATTCCTGATAACGTTTTCATTTCTTTGCCTCCAACTATATTTTTTTATAACGGATGGTACTCCTGAATAAAATTTTTATTGCTCAACAAGTGAAAGAATGAACGAGCATTCCGATGAACTAAAGTACAATGAGTAACAAAAATTTCATTCCACATTCAGAGTATACGACTAAACAAAAGTTTAGTCAATGTATTTTTTTAACGTAAAGAATCTTATTGCTTTTCCATTAAAAAAGTATTACACTAAAATTAATTTCAGTGTAGGGGAGGATATCACTTGGAGTCATATTTACGTTTAAGTGAAGTAGATAAACAAATCTTACATTCACATGCCTTAATGCTTGATGGATTAGGGAACTTCTTTGGTAGTACCCATGAAGTCATTCTTCATAGTTTAGAAAATTTGGAAAGTTCAGCTATCAAAGTCATCAATGGCCATTTCAGTAACCGCAAGGAAGGTGCCCCCATTACTGATATGGCGTTAAAAATGTTAAGTCAAGTAGAGTCGGAACATGATTACGCTGTGAAACCCTACTACAATAAAAATCAAAAAGGGGTTATTTTAAAATCTTCCACCATTCCAGTTATCGGTGAAAATGATCGTATTATTGGATTGATCTGTATCAATATGCATTTAGAAATGCCATTAATTGATTACTTGCAAGACTTATTACCTTCAGGACAACAAAATGATATGTCCCAAGAGCTTAAAAATTCTGAACATTTTTCTGACAATATTGACGAATTAATCACTACTTCACTGACAAAAGTAAAACAAGCAGTAGAAAGCGATCCAAATGTATCACATTTGAATCAAAATAAAGAAATTGTTATTCGTTTATATGATCAAGGAATTTTTAATCTCAAAGATTCTGTCATAAAGATTGCCGATCGATTAGGTATTTCAAAAAATACCATCTATTTACATATCCGCAATCATAAAAAAGAAGAAGCTTAAACCATCAAAGCCACCAACGCTAACTAGCGTTGGTGGCTTTGATCACTTCTCTTCTATTTTAATTTGGTAAATCAAACAAGTAAGGTGTCCCTATTTCTCCATTTAACGTAACATCTAAGCGATTTTTTGTGCCGGGAACTAAATTACTGGCTGTGAAATTCCCTTGGGCATCCGCAGTAAAACTTGCTAAAATCACCCGCGCATCATCTGCACGTGACACTAAAATAGTTGCATTAGGTGCTGTTTTACCAGAAATTGTCCCTTGTTTCGGATCAATCGTAATATTGCTAAAAGAAAGCGCTGCTTCTTGTCCTGAACTTGGAATATCAATTTGGACAGGTGCACTATTCCGTTGATCAACGGTTGCGATTAATTGAGTAGTCGCTCCCGCTCTGGGACTAATTACTGTAAAATTGCCATTGGCATCCGCATAAAAAACACCTGCTTGTGCAGAAGCATCACCGACTACCGTTGCTGTAATGGTTGCATTAGGTAATGTAGTACCATTAATTTCATTTCTTTCAGGATTGAAAACAACATTGGTAATTGTAATGTTTGTATCAGGTGCTTGGTTTTGAGGGACTTCATTCGTTTCATCAGTTCCTGCAGAAGGCTGCGTGACATTTTCTGACGGATTTTCCCCTGCCACATTAGAATTTTGACCCGCGACAGACGAATGACTATTTTTCATTTCTTGTTGACTAGAGGATTTCTGCGTGGCTTTCTTTGTTTCTTGCTTTGGCTTAGAATCATTTGTGCTTGCTGTTTTTTTGTTTCCACATCCTGCTAGACTTAAAGACAATACACTGAACGTTAACATACTGAACAAAGCCATTTTTTTCATTTTTCGTTACCTCCAGAAATCTTTTTGTAACATTAATGTAACATTGTTTTAAAAATCTAGCAATAATTTTTCAACCGTTTTCCTTTTTGTTTAGTAAATATCCACCCGCATAGCGGGTGGCTTTTTAATAGCCCTAGAAGGGCTCGCTACCTGCTGCTCCCTTTAAGGGAGCTTTTTTTAGAGACCGCCAACCGCTACCATTCTATTCTTATCTAGTTGTTACTTCCTAAATGGATCTTTATACTCTCTTTTGTTTATACTATCCCTTACTCGATCTTCTGCTTCTTGTTCTCGTATATACTTAGCTATCGTTTTTTGGTTCAATCCTACAGTGCTCACATAATAGCCTTTTGACCAAAAGGATCGATTTCCATAATTGTATTTTAAATTCGCATGACGTTCATGAATGATTACTGCACTTCTTCCTTTTAAGAAACCCATAAAACCTGATACACTCAACTTCGGCGGAATTCTTACCAACATATGGATATGGTCGGGCATTGCATGCGCTTCAATGATTTCGACTTCTTTCATTTCACACAATTTCCTTAGTATTTTCCCTATATCTCGCCTCAATTTACCATAGATTACTTTTCTTCTATATTTTGGTGTAAACACAAGATGATACTTACAATTCCAACGAGTATGTGCTAAACTTTTATCGTCGTTCGACATTCAAAAACTCCTTTCGATTTGATAACGGTTGGTAGCCTTTATCTATTATATCGAAAGGAGTTTTTATCGCTAAAGCTCTGGCCTCCACGCGCAGTACGCGTGGTTTTTTTGTCGAAATCTCTTTAGAGATTTCAACTGACTAAAGTCATTAAAAAGAAAAAATCTGCACAAAGGCATTTAGCCTTTGTGCAGGTTTTTATCTGCTAAATGGATTTAATGTTTGCGATAGCTTAAATAGTAAAAGCCAGAAACAAAAATGGCACCACCAATGATATTACCTAAATAAACAAAAATAAAATTACGGAAAAAGTCTCCCCACTGAACGCCGCCTTCAAAAATTGCGGCTGGAATGATGAATGCATTCGCCACACTATGCTGAAAGCCAATTGCAACAAAAATCATTACTGGAAACCAGATGCCTAATAGTTTCCCCGCTGCATCTTTCGCACCATAACAAATCCATAAGGCCAGACCTACGAACCAGTTACAGCCAATACCTGAAATAATTGCTTGAAGCCAAGTTGCTGCAACTTTATGTTCTGCAAGAGAAAGAACCTGATTTAAATAGGCACCGCTACTGGTTAAACCTAAATAATGACCAAAAAAATAGGCAACAAATAAGGCGCCAACCATATTTGCCAATGTAATTGTGACCCAGTTCACGAGTAATTCTCTGAAAGAGACCTTTTTAGCAAACCAAGCCGTACTCACCGCCATCATATTTCCTGTGATTAACTCACCACCAGCCATTAAAATAACAATTAGACCAATTGGGAAAACCGCAGCTCCCACTAAAGCTTGAACACTGGCTAAATCTGCTGGAATAGAGGCGGAAACACGCACATAAGCCAAATAGCCGAGGGAAATCATGGCACCGCCGATAAATCCTAAAATGAGTTTTGCTACCAAAGGCTTTTGAATTTTTTTCTGACCATTTTCAATACTGATACTTAAAATTTCATCTGGTGTATACAAACATTTCACTTCCTTTGTTTTTTGTCTTCCTTTACTTTACCCTTATATCACAGAAATTCAAGTGCTTTTGTGTATTTTTTCACTAAAAACTGTAGTTCTTTTAATTTTATATGAAAACATCCTGAAACAAGTCCTATTTCTTGTTTCAGGATGTTTACTTATCCGTTTTTAAAGAGTTATCTTTTCACTTTAAAACAATAGGTTGCTATGGCTAACGATAAAAAGCTCAGGCCTAGGAAGCTCACAACTGTTGAAGATTGTTCCCCTGTTTTGGGGAATTTTTTCTTGGCAATTTTGGTCGTATTATCCGCTTTTTTGACTGTTCCTGACGATTCTTGATTCGTCTGTATCTGTTTAGTTGCTTGGTTTTCTGCTACTGATTCATTTGTTTGACTAGCCTTGGCAGAGGTCTTTGAATTACTTTGAGCGTCATTAGGATCTTGATTAGACTCTACCGCGTAAATGACAGAATTCTGGCCTTTGCTTTGACTGTTTTCGTTTACAGTGCTTGGGGTGCTACTCTCACTTGTACTGTTGGTTGCGCTGGTCGTACTTGAAGCACTACTTTCGCTGGTTGTGCTTGGCGTGTTGCTTTCATTCGTATTGCTTGTTTCACTTGGCGTGCTTGAGGTACTACTTTCGCTAGTATTACTGCTCTCACTTGTCGTACTTGAGGTGCTGCTTTCGCTGGTATTACTGGTTTCGCTGGTTGTGCTTGGCGTGTTGCTTTCGCTGGTACTACTGCTTTCACTTGTCGTGCTTGAGGTGCTGCTTTCGCTGGTATTACTGGTTTCGCTAGTTGTGCTTGGCGTGCTGCTTTCGCTGGTATTACTGGTTTCGCTAGTTGTACTTGAGGTGCTGCTTTCACTCGTACTACTGCTCTCACTTATCGTGCTTGGCGTGCTGCTTTCGCTGGTATTACTGGTTTCGCTAGTTGTGCTTGGCGTGCTGCTTTCACTCGTACTACTGCTCTCACTTGTCGTGCTTGGCGTGCTGCTTTCGCTGGTATTACTGGTTTCACTGGTTGTGCTTGAGGTGCTGCTTTCGCTTGTGTTACTAGTTGTCTCTGTTGATTTTTCAACTAACAGAAGTAACGCCGTTTTTATAGTTTGTGTTAATTGATTAATACGCTTTTGTGCATCTGCAGGCGTTTTAAAGCCACCAAGTGTTGGCTCTAATAATTCTTCATCTGACCAAGCAAGCAGTTGTTGTAACTGCTTAGAGCTTCCTTCGCCAGTTGTTGTATCTATTAAGGCTTCTTGCATGGCTTGCCAAGAGTCTTTGGTATATACAGATTCGTCTAATTTATGAACGCTTGCAAGTTCATTTTCTGCTTCTGTACGCTCTAGCGTGATATCGGCTTTTTTGACTAATACTTTCATTGCAGATTGCAAATTACTTGTTAACTGATCCACTTGTTCTTGAGTTTTGTCCCCACTCACCTGACCTTCTGCTAACAATTGTGTCGCCTGCTGATAATAGGAAGAAACAATCGTTTTAGGCCCAATGGCAGTGAATAGCTGCCAAGAGTAAACCGTATATTGGTTTGCTTCACCAATCGAAGCATAAACGGTTTGTAGTTGGGACAAATCAAGCTTTTTTGCCGGAGCCTCTACCGTCACCGGTACGTTCACTGTTACCAATGAACCTGTTTCATAAGTTAATTGAACAGTCACTTTTTGTTGGCCGATTTCATTTAAAACCTCTGGATTGACGATTTTAGCAGTTGGGACTGCTTCATCCGCGTCATTTGTATTAGCAACCAGTTGCTGCGGATCGATTGATTGTCCTTGCACAATCGTTGTAGCCACAGGGGTTGCTAAAGTATTTCTAACCGGAATTGGCGTATTTTTATATTGCTCATAAAGTGTTGGTGAAATTAACGATTCCCATGTTGCTGGCATTAAGCGATAGTCGGCCTCTGTCCAATTTTCTACCAATAATTGGCCGTTTTTAAGGCCATCATCTCGAGTATTGTCTTTCACAAAACTCGTTTCTGGTCGGAAACCACCGCCACTAGCGATTAACAATTCCCGACGTCGGTTTTGCGGAATATTGTGGTAGTTAACAAACTGATTGTTGATAAATACGCCATTGAACACATTGTTATTTCCTGTATGTCGATTGTATTCCATTCCAATTGCATATTGATTATCCCAGTATTTCCAGTCAAAAATGTTATTAGCCACTAGCCAGTTGGATAATTCTGAAATAGCTCCCTCTGCTTGTGTTTCTGCCAAACCAATCTCTGGTGTTCCATACATAATGAGACCTGTATTTCGCAAATAATTATTCATAATCGTAATATTACGGCCTGATTTAAACTTAAATCCGCCAGCTGGACCATTTTGTAGTCCGCGTAAATGATTCCCTACTACCGTGATGTTTTGGGCGCCACGGAAATAAATTGCATGATCTCCCACTAGACCATTCAAGTTTTCATTATCATAGGGTGAATAGAAAAAATTATGTTGAACAGTTACATCCTTCAGCATATTAAAAGAATTAACCCCGGTGGATAGATAGTTTTGTTCATTAGGTACTGAAATAGCACCAGCTTCAATGGCTGTTTGCAAACGTGTAATAGTCGCTGCTAAATCTGAACGACTGGTACTTTTAATTGCATCTAATTCTGTCACTTTTAACCCAAATAGATTGTCCACGATGTCTACATCTGACATATACTGGAAGCGACTTGGTGTTGAATAACCACCAATGTAAATCGCTCGGTTAAAATCAATCTTGGGTTGCATGTGTGCTGTGTCTCGCATGAAAATATTGCCTGAAATCTTAACGCCAATGTCTGCATTTAAATTGACCACAAATCCTTTTAATGGATTATAGAAGATATTGTTTGCTAGCGTTAATTGATTCGTCAATTTCAAGGTCACATTGATGCCATCAAAAGCAATATTTTGAAGTCGTACATTGGTTTTCGTTCCGTACGTAGTGTCTTTCAGTTGAATCGGTGTACCTGTAGCATTATGTAAAATAGTGGCTCCTGTTGTATCGCCAATTAATTGATAATTTGAAGAAACCGTAATATCTTTTGACAAAGCATAACTTCCCTGTGGTAAAAATAATGCGTTTCCTTCCTTTGCTGTCTGACTCAGCAACGTCTGTAACTTATCTGATTGATCTTCTGCACTATTAGGCACCATCGCTTGCGTACCAAAAATCGTTGTATCTGTTGCGTTAACTGGTTCAACCGCTTCGGTCACCATTGGTAGACCAACCACTGTTAATAAACCAAACAGAAGTATGAGCATTGTTTTCTTCATGGAGTTCCCTCTTTTCATTCCGTTACTTCTAACGGCTTATTTTGTAAAAGTTGATACAGCGTAATGACATGACTGTCTTCGTATGCATAAATTTTTTTTAATCTTGGATTCATATGTAAAACACTTGTTACCTTTAACAAGTTTTGATTTGTGACTTCTAATTCTAAAGCCTCAACCAATTCTTTTAATCGGACACCAGCACTATTTTCTTCACAACTTAAGATTTCTTCAATTTGTTCCATCCGTTTTTTCATTCTATCCCGCCTTCCTTCCCTTGCTCTTTCTATTATATAGAAAAATTCTTGTGAGAACCCTCAATATTTTTTAACTGACTGTTAAAAAAAGTAGTAGTTCCTTTACTATCAATAGCTAATCATCTATTATTTACGATAAAAAAAGCAAAAAAAGTACCTTTTTGACATAATTTCCAGAAGAATTGACGCAGTATTTATTAAAAAACAACGAGAAAACGTCAATAAGTAGGTGTTGATTACCTACTTATTGACGTTTTCTTCTTGTCTTTTTTTACTTTTTAGAAAAATTTTTTTACAATTTATCGGACATATGCATCAAAAAAGCCCATTTTTTTGATTTTTTATTAAAGTGACGTGGTTCTTTTCTCGTTAATTTTTACTATTTTTTGGTTCAAACGATTATATTGCTCAAACGTTAACTCACTTGAAAGTAAAAAGATCTCTGGATGACCCGTTTCCACATCTGCCAAAGAAGTCACTAATAGTAAATCAATATTTTGCCATTCTTCTTTGCTTGCTTCACTGTATCGTAAAACTTCCAATGCATAGAACCGACGAAAATTATTTTCAATCGAAAGTTTCACCCGTTCTTCTTCCAGTACTGGCAAGCCTGATTTTAAACCTAAAACAATTTTTTGTTCGCGATGAATTAAATCATCGGAAAGCGCCAAAACACTAGAATAACGCAGAGCCAAAAATTCTTTATTTGTAAATAATTCATTGCCTGTTTGTTCGTAAAGTTGATTTAAGCCTTGGCTTAATTCTTCTAAAAGAACCGGATATTTTTCTTTAACTTTATTCCAAAAGACATTGTACATTTTCACATTTTGGACATAGTAAAGTTCGGCAAATAAATGTGTAGCAAACAAATAATAAAAAATTTGCGGACGAATTTTCTCCAATTGCGGCGTCATGTGTATTTCTTCTAATAAGAAATGTTGGACTAAATGAGTCAACATGTAAACAGGCGCTTCAGTCTCATCAAAATGCGCTAAAATTGCTTGTGCAGTGGCTTCGTCTTGATAAAATTGGTCATTGGCTAACAAGAAAAAGTACACAAAAGTTAAATCGTTTTTGTTAAGGAAAAGGGTTGTAACTGTCATCTCTTCTATAAAGGCTTGGTAATGTTTATTACCTTCTAAATAAGTTTCTTGCTCGGCTGAAGGTCGATATTCGGCGCCTTGCGCACTACGGACTTTTGAGATAGCGACCATATATTTAACTCGGCGTGTCACCGTTTCCGCAACTTCTACGTTGAAAAAAGCCATCATTTTTTGGACGGTTTGTGCGACTTCCGTTTCTTGTATATAGTCAAAAGGCCAAGTATCACGGATTAAGTCCATAAAAATAGTGTAAGCAAAATGGCGCAAATACGCTTCATTGCCTTCAATTTTCCAAGTACTTTTATTAATTACTAAACCCAATGGTGCTAAAATTTCTGTAAACCCTTTGAGCAAGCGCCGAATCGTGGCATCACTAGTATGATACTTTGCTGTCGCTGGCACAATTCCATTAAATCGACCCCAGAATAAATCTTCCATTACTTGATAAGTTAAACTATCCCGAAAAATTGCTGTATAAAGTTTCTGGAACGCTTGGCTAGACGCCAAGTTCAAGCGATAACCATGCCCCTTTTCAAAAGCCAAAGAAGCATCATTATCCACAGCATAATACGTAATGTCATCTTTTAGAAGTTCTACGTATTTTTTGACTGATTTTTTGTTTAATTGTAATTCTTCTGCTAACTCATTGATGTCAATCCAGCCTTCATTAATTGGCAAGTTTCTTAAAATAATAATTTTAGAAACGACATCTGTATCGAATATATCAACATATTCATCCCATTTCACTGTTCACTCAACTGCCTCTCTTCTGTTCTATTGTACACAAAATGAGAAATCTATTCCACGAAAAAATAACAGTTGTTTCTTTTATTCTTTCGTAGATGTGGACGTTTCAGGAACAAACACGTTGAGTCCCCCAGCTTCCACCGTTACTTTAATCGGTAAATCATCAGTAGGGTCGCCATCTGTTCGTGTTTGGACTTTCTTGTCTTTTTCGCCACTAATTTTAAATTGACTCCCAGAGAAATACACGACACCAGGAATTTCATTTAATTGTCCTCTGATAATTTTAGGTAAATAATAGACAAACTTGTAAAAAACTAACTTAGGTAAAATGATAATGTGGACTTCGCCGTCATCTGGCGTGGCATTGGCATCAAAATTGGTAAAACCACCAGCAGAATTCGTCATGGTCATCGTTAATAATTGGGCTTTGCCATGCCAACGTCTTTCATCGCCATCAATTTTTAGTTTGTATTTTTTCTTTTTCATTAATAAGCGGAAAAATTGCTTTGTAAAGGCTAAAGGACCATATTTTTGTTTCTCCTGTTGGGTCACATTTGCTGCTGTGTCCGCTAATAGTCCAATCGTTAAGGTTGAAATCATCACATCTTGATTTACCATCCCAAAATCAACTGGCGTGGTCTGTCCTGCCAAAATGGTCTCAAAGGCGTCTTCTTCTTTCAAAGGAATACTTAACACACGTGCAAAATTATTGACTGTTCCACCGGGAATAATCCCTATTTGATAGTCACGAATGGTGTCTTTAAAATTTTGAACGGCATGATGAATGGTCCCGTCACCACCAATGACGACCAAGACACCCACTTGATTTTCTTTGGCATTTTTCCGCATTTCTTCAGGATCAATGTCTGGATTGGAAGGTTGCAAAATAACCGCTTCCCCTTTCGCTTCTGCAGCTTTTTTAAAGCGTTCTGCAATCTCTTTACTTTCACTACTTCCTGAAGTTTCGTTGTATAAAACCATCATCTTTTTCATCATTCTATCCTCATATCTCTAACTAAATTTCTTGCACATGTAAAGTGTACAATATTTTAGCCAAAATACCTAAAGATAGCATCGAAAAACAAAGGCTGAGGCATAAGCGGTTATCTCCAAGAACCCAGTAAGTTCTGTTCAAAGGCTAAACTGAGATGAAGGCTTACCTGAGATGAAGGCTTACCTGGGAATGTCAATAAGAAGGAGCTACTTTTGTTCAGTTGATTAGCTTAAGATGAAAAAAAATAGGCCATCCGTCCTTTCGACGGATGGCCTGTTTTTTTATAGCTTTTGCTTATTTCTTGCTCTTTTTATAGAAGAGCCAACTTGCCAAACCGACCAACAGGAGGCCGATAAAGACAAAGAAGTAATTGACTTGTGTGTTGGTTTTCGGTAAACCAAGCCAACCTGTCTCTCTAGCTGCTTGTTTCGTTGTTGGCTGATTTGGTTTTGTTTTTTTGGATACAGGTTGTTTCTTGTTAACAAACGTGCCCGCATCCACGAGTTCAGGTTTGTCTTTCGCTGTTGCCGCAATAGTGAATGTGACAGCTTGCTTAGACAGTTGGTAACCATCCGGTGCTTTTGTTTCCACAAAGGTATATTTTCCTGGTTGTAAGTGTTTCACTTGAACTAACCCTTGGTTGTCAGAACGTAATGAACGAGCGACAGTTTGCCCTGTCTCTGCATCTGTCACTTTAAATTCAGCACCTGCTAAGGCATTCTTTTGCTGATCAATTTTCACCAGCTTGGCAGCACCTTGGTAATTAATAAAAGGTGCTTTAAGTACCACAGTGGCTGGTTTGCCTTGGTTGTCTTTCGCAATCGTAAAGCTTGCGCTTGGCGTTTCATTAAGAAGATAGCCAGTTGGCGCTTGTGTCTCCACAAAACGATACGTTCCCGGTGCTAAGTTTTTCGCAATGACTTTGCCTTGCTTGTCAGACATCAGATTGGTTTGTCCAGCTACAGTTTGCCCTGTTTCATCAATGACCTTAAACACCGCACCTGCCAATGCTTCACCTGTTTCGTTTTCTTTGGTTAATTGAGCAGTTCCTTGATAATTGATAAGATCGCCTAAAGCAATTGGCTGCTCTTTTCCTAATTGGGCGGTTACATCAAATGGATGTGGCGTTGTGTCTAACAGATAGCCTGTTGGTGCTTTCGTTTCCACTAAAACGTAATGCCCTTCATTTAGCCCTTTAGCGTAAATTTCGCCAGTCTTATCCGTTGTTATTTCAGAAACCTTTTCTCCTGCACGATTCAAGAATGTTATCGGTGAACCTTGGGGCTGATTCTGCTCATTGGCATTGTAAATTGCAAAAACTGCACCCGCTAAGGTTTGACCTTGCTCGTTGACTTTACGTCCCGTTACTTCCGCTTGATAATTTACAAACTCTAACTCATCTAGTGGTTGTTTATCATTTGAATTCTTCTTCACTACAAAATAAATAGGTTGTTTATTGACGATATAGCCATCCGTTGCATCCATTTCATCTAATTCATAACTACCAGCGCCTAAATCCTCCATAGCCAATGAACCATCTTTTTCAGCAGTTACTTCTCTTTCAAAGATTTTTTCCCCGTTTTCGATTCGATACAATTTAAAAATCGTTCCTGGAAGTGGGTTCGCATTGGCATCAATTTTCTTAAAGACGGCGCGTCCTTTGAAATTGGCGAAGGCCCCTAATTGGAAGATCTCCGGATCGCCTTTGAAATCACCACGAATTTCTACTTTTACTAATTCAGGATAAATAATATAATCTGCGCCATCTGGTAATTTTGGTGCTTTGATTTCTTTATAATAATAGGTACCTGGCGCCAAGTCTCTAAAGATAATTTTGCCATCTTTGCCACTCGTTGCTGTAATCCCTAATGATTGTTTATTGTGATCATATAGTTCAAAAACAGCACCTGCTAATGGTTGGTCTGCGCTATTCGTTTTCACGATTTGGAAAGCCCCTTTGTAATTCACAAAGTTGTCACTAGCAACAACGACCGCTGGTTTACCAGCATTTTTCTCAGCAATTTCAAATGGGACTGGCGTGGTATTTAATAAATAGCCTGTTGGCGCTTTGGTTTCTACAAAGCGATATTTTCCTGGGGCTAAGTGCTCTGCAACAATTTCCCCTTGATTATTTGTCGTCAAGCCTGTTTGAATCGTTTGTCCCTTCGCATCAAGCACTTAAAATGTCGCACCACTTAATAAGTGTCCATTCACATCTTTTTTGATTAATTTAGCCGTGCCTTGATAGTTAACAAAGTTAGCCGTTGCTATAACTGTTGCTGGTTTGCCCCGATCGCTTGCTGCAATCGTGAAAGCACTTGGTTCAGTGTTTAAAAGGTACCCTGCTGGCGCTTTGGTTTCCACAAATTGATATTTTCCTGGGGCTAAATCCGTCACTGTGACTTTTCCGTTTGCATCCGAAACTAAGTGTTCTCGAACCGCTTGTCCTGTGGTATCAAGGACTGAAAATTCAGCACCTGCTAATGGATTGCCTGCTTGGTCTTTTTTAATTAGTTCAGCAGAACCTTGGTAATTAAGCATTTTAACATGAACATCACGAATTTGTCCGCTCGTGTTTTGTGTCACAATGAACCGTTTGGGTGTCGTGTCTAAAAGATAGCCTGTCGGTGCTTCGATTTCTGTGAACTGATAAAGCCCCGGTTTTAAACTATCCACCTCTAACTGGCCATTTGCGTTGGTTCGATCTGGCGCAAGGGGAACTTCTTCCCAATGAGTAAACGGCGTGGTTACGGCATGCTCTAATTTAAAGCGAGCATTGATTAATTTTTTGCCCTTCTCATCTGTTTTTTCTAAAATTACTTTATTGACATCGTTTTTAATAATAGTTGGTTGTGCACCATCTGCTGAAGTTTCTTCATCAATAGTGATGACTTGACCTTTAGCTAATTCGTCCGAAACTGTATAACCTTCTGGTGCTTTCGTCTCCACCAAAATGTATTGCCCTTGTGGCAACCCACCAAATGTGATAACCCCGGTGGCATCTACTGTACCTTCACGTAGGACTTGTGTTTTGGCTTGGTCCCAAATTTGGAAATGGGCGCCTGCTAAAATAGTCGTCCCATCCATGGCTGTTTTCTTCAGCTGAATTTTACCTTTAGTCCCTGTAGCATGCCCTCCACTGTGATCAATGTCAACGACCACATCGCCATTGTCATCCCCATGAACGACTTCTGAACCATTTCCAGTAATTGACACTTGGTTGGATACCGTGTCTGTACTCCCCGCCGCTGAAGAAGTCACTAAACTACGATATTCCATATAATAAGGTGCTTCAATATGGGCCATTTTAACGACAATTTTTTGTTGTCCTGTTTCATTATCGGTGGTAACTTCCAGTGTGTAATCTTTTCCTTCTTCTAAAATAACAGATTTATCTGGCGTAATAGTTCCGTCTTCTGTTACGTTGGTACCGTAAATCACCAATGACTCGGGATCTAACACTTGGTTTGGTGAGGGTGTATCAGTAATAACCACATCGTCTAAAACCGATTGGGCGCCATTGATCATTACATGCCAGTACACATGATCTGGATCATCTTTGTGGTATTCGCCACCTTTTTTCACTGATTCGCCACCATGTTGAATGGAAACTTTTCCTGTCACATCACGTGAAGAACCTTGGTTTGTATAAGATGCGGTATTGTCATAGCTAGCCGAACCTTCGATAACTTTTTCATCAACAGACGTCTTAAATTCAATCACATACGTACGACTATCATTAGGAAAATCAACACGCCAAGTATTTTGGTTTTTCTCGCTTGGTTCTTCCATTGTGATATCCGTCAACGGTTGCGTTGGTTTCACTTTTTCAACCGAACCATCTGGCTTTGTATTGCCTTCATAGACTTTCAAGCTCCCAGCCAAATAGGTTTGATTGGTTAAAATTGGATCCGTCAAAAAGGCGTCGACTAAACGATTATTACTTAAATTAACCGCAATCGTCCAAGTGATTTCTTTGGTGACGGCATTGTAAACACCGCTTTTTTGCGCATTTAAATCAAAAGCAGGTAAAGGTTTAAACGGTTTACTATCTTCTGAATGATGATTGTTTCCTGCTTCATCCGTCCAATCAATGGCAGCAGTATTTCGGTAATGGTCCAACGCGGGATTGTTAGCGTCTAACTCGGTAACATCGAAAACGGTAGTATAAGTTACGTAGAAGGCATCACTTGTTTTGGCATATGCCCCCATGAAACTTAACTTAAAGCCTGTTTCACCATCTGCATTACGAGTTATTTCTACCATGTAATCTTTACCTAACGTCAACTGAGCACCAGTAGTTGTATCTTTAACAACCAACGAATTGGGTACCATGGTTAAGCCAGGATCTGGTTCGTATGTGTCCGTAATCACGGCATTTTCCATCAAATAATTATTTTGATTCACAGCTAACGTCCAACCAATCGTTGAATTTTGATAATCCACTGCACCAGTGTTTTTAATAATATTTTGTTGACTGGCTGTGCCATCACCTTCTGAATGCTGACCAGTGCCAACATCCACACGATTATTCACGGCAACATCGCCTTCGACAATTCCATCAACTTTGGTTTTATAATCAATCTTGACTGCACCAGTCACATCATGTAAAAAGTCAATTACAAAGGAACCGTCTCCGTTGATTATCACTTTGTAATCTTTTCCTTCCACAAGTTCTGCTCCAACGACTTCATTTCCTTTGTCATCAAATGTCACTGAATATAAATGTAAAGAATCTGGTTCAAACGTTAAATTATCGCCCATTGTGTCTGTAATGACTGCTTGGTCTTTTGGAATGGTTTGTTCACCATAGTTGTAGTTAATTTCCCAAGTGAATTCTTGATTGGCTTCGTCGTAATCTATATTGCGCTTGTCTAACATTTTGCCATATGTGGCGGTAACAGTTGCTTCAGCATCTAACCCATTTGGATTATTATCACTTGTTAACGTCGCGTGATTTTTAAAAGGCACATCGCCGCCGCCATCTGGAATAACCGCCTCGTCAATCGTCGTTTGGTACTCAAGACGATACGCTTTGTTGGTGTCACCTTTAATCGTCACATTGCCATTTTTATCAACGGTATATTCATCTGGACTAAGTTCGCGACCCACTTCTTTAATTGTTCCATCAAGATTCATCACTAACTCATAGACTTTCACGGACTTAAAGGTATTCCCTGTTGGCCATGTTTCCGTCACAGTTGGATTTGTTTGATCTTTCATCGCTTGATTGATATCTACCGTCCAAGTAATCGCACTAGGATTGGGCGTTCGATCAAAATGGCCTTGTTTATCAATTTGTTGTTCGGTATCTGGGACAATTGGAATCACTACAGGCGGCAAATCTTCTTGTGTAGGAATATCAATCACCCAATCTCCTGGACCCCGCCCATCTGAATCATTCAAATGAGTATCTAAAGAAAAGTCCCCGTGAATGTCACTTTCAGACGTGATTCGCTCATTAAAGGTAAAACGAACCGTACCATCTTCACTAATTGTGTAGGTTCCATAGACATTGCCTTCTGCATCAACTAAATCACCTGAACCGGGTTTATTAGGTTTCAAATTGCCAGGTAATTGAAACTCAAAGTAATCGCCTGCTTTCATTTGTTCCCGCACATCTTCTGGAATCGACCAGTTAAAGTTCCAATGAATGGTCACATCTTCTTTATACGGCGGTGTTGCTGGTGTGCCATCAGGATTTAAATAAATCGGATCTTCAAAATTATCGATAATCGTTGTTTCATCACCTGTAAAATAGTCACTGATATCTGTTGGTCCTGCTACGCGCGGTTTGACAGTCGTCGATTCAGTTGTTTTACTTTCTATCGCTTTTGTCGTGCTGGCGACAGTTTCTTCGGACGAACGAGGAACAGAGGAGTTTATAGATGCTTCTTCTGTTGAACCTTCATTCGCTGATGCGGCTGGCGAACTCGTGATTGCCGTTGATTCTGTCGGATCAGTACCAGTATTTAACGTCAACGCTCGTTGCTGTTGTCCATAAGAAAACGTCACATCTTCTGTAGCTGTAGGGTTCAACGTTAAGACTAACGTATCTGCTAACGCTTGCTGATTCAATTCAATTTGAATCTGTTTCTTCTGGTCATCCACTTGAATCTTGCGCGTATTATTGGGCGCTGCCCAATGTGCAGCTTTGATTGACACATTGGCACTATAATGCACTACAACCTCTTGTGTTACTGGTTGTGCTTTTCCTTGAAGCGCTAAGGTCATTTCTTGCTGGCTGGTTTGCTTCACTTCTCCTAACGTTAACTGGCCATCGCTGTTAACCTCTTCCGCCAAAGCCATGAGTGGTGTGCCATAATTTAGAACAAGTAACAAACACATCAACCCGTAGAGCCAACGGTTTACCATTGGACCATTCTTTCTCATTTCTTTCATCCTTCCTCTACTAACGACACATAGAAGAGAACGTTCACTTCGTACCAATTTTTTATTTTAAACCAAATAAGTGAGTGCTCTTCTGTTGTCTTTCTTCCTTGCTAAAACAGACAGCCAACACACCTTTTCTTTTTATCTCCTCAAAACGCACTCTTACTTCGAATGCGGATTCATTTTCTGCTTTTTCCTATAGACTCTTCTATAAGAATAAGAAGAGTATAACGGGATTTTTCATCGAAAATTATCAACAACTTCTCCTCCAAATAGAAAAAGTTGATGAAATCCCAGAAACCCTTTTCATCTTTATGAAAACACGCCCTTATCCTTTCTTATTTTTACTATTCCTCCTTCCACTATACCGTTTTTTTAAATTTTTTTCATAAGAACTAACCAGACAAAAAAGCCTATTTGTATGAGCTATTTAAGCTAAAAAATCAACAGACTCAAATTATCATTTTTGTTATTTAAATGTTTTATATAAACTGGTTGTTTTTCTTAATAATTTTTTGCTCTATCATTTTTTGTCCATGTTTTCTTCCATTTGACACATTCAGTTCTTCTTGATTTTTAAGAATAGATACAGTAGCATAAGAACAACTAGTTCTTTCACTGGCAATTGTCAAATGTCATTTAAAAAAGAATGCCCTATCTGTATTATCTGAAAAATCAAACAATCATAACCAATTAGAAAGGTGGTTATTATGCATAACTTATTAACCAAACAGGAAATTCAGTTACTTTCCCTAATTGAATACTTGTATGACAGTAAAGAAAAAGTCCCCATGCAAGTACTCCGACGAAAATATGAATTTTCCCATTACAATATCAACAATTTATTGAATCAATTAACTTTGTTAATTTCTCGAGTCAATACACATGAAAATGTACATATTCGCATCATTAATAATCAACAGTCCATAGAATTAGTCGCCGATGAAAATATCCCGATTGAGTTAATGAAAGAAGCTGTTGTCCGCGGGTCACTAACCTATATGTTAGCCCTGGATTTACTTTTAAAACGCTACACTTCAGCCAAAGATTTTTGTGAAGAACATTTCATTAACTTTTCTATCTTTAAACAAGTCAGTGACCGTTTAAACAATTATTTAGCTAGATTTAATTGTTATTTAAATTTAAAAAGGCGCGAAAAAATTTGTGGCAAAGAGAAAGATTTTCGTAGTTTCTTTTACTCCTTATTTTTCATTTCAGGAACTTCTCTCGTTCCTTTTTTATCTAAAACCAATCAAGCGCAATTGCAGAATTTTATTGAAATCATCAAAAACCGTTATCCTTACTTTACATATACCGATTTACGCAAATTAAAATTAATTATGTCCATAGGTTTACTCCGTTACCAATCTGATTTTACAATCAGCGATTATCCTGAAATTGCTACGATCAATTTAGCCTTTCCTTATTCAGAATTTCAATTATTAGTGAATGATTGTTTTATTAATGAACAAAAAGAACCCGACACATGGCGGGCTGAAATTCGTTTCTACTATGATTTTTTCAGTACATTAACGATGTATTCACTTGAACAAATAGAAACGGTCAACTTTGCCAACTTAGCGATTATGGGCATGGATGAAAGTCCCCATGTCACCTGGATTTTTGAAAAATGTACGCAATTACAGTTGGATTTAAGCGCAATAGAAGTGGTCTTTTTGTTGGTTAATTTATCTAATGCCAGTGAACGACTGATTCATTTCCCTGTGGAAGAGGAATTGAGCTATGAGGTTGCTAACGTCTCTTTGTATGAAAAGCAATACCCAAATGTTTCACGAACAACCAACTATTTCTTAAAGCGTTTGCCTTTTGACAAACAACATCCACTAGATGCGTTATTTAAAGAAACCATTTTTTTAATTATTCGGAGCGTTTTATTAAATAAACAAATTCCGGTTAAAATTTTACTTCATTCATCTATTAATCAGATACAAGAAAATTGGTTAGCGAAGGAAATCAATAATTATTGCGATGTTCCTTTGAAATTTGTTAATCATATTCAAGAAGTGCCTGACTTAGTCATTACTGACAAAAATAATCCGCTTTTTCACGCCAGTAAAACTTTTTATTGGCATCCCGTTCCTTATTTAGACGAATACTATAACCTAAAACAAGTAGTTCGCAAAATTTATTTTGCTAAATTGCGTGGGGAAAACAGTTTGGAGGGAATCGGATGTTAACAGGGTTACTTGATGTACCTTATCGTAAAAGTTTTGCTCTTTTAGAAGAGTTACTCGAACGTCGTGAAGCAGAAGAACAAACATTGGCGATTTCTACTTTAGCGACTCAATTAAAAATGCAACAAAATACCATTCTACAATCTGTAGCTTTGCTCCAAACAGAAATTGAAAAAAACGGCTGGGAGAACTTATTTTCTTTGTCGGCAAATGCCAAAGAAATCACATTTTGGTTTGCACCCTATTTCCAACTGTCGTTTTTGATGCCCTACTTTGTAAAAAAAAGTTTCGCGTATCAAGTACTGACCTATGCCTTTAACCATAATGCAATTGATAGCAAACATTTTGAAAAAGTCCTAGAAATTTCTTCATCAACCTTTACGCGAAAAATTGGACAATTAAACCAATGGCTCCAAAAATATCAGATTGAAATCAATTTAAAACGTACCAATGTGTTGGTGGGCAAAGAAAAAGATATCCGGATTTTCTTTATGATGCTTTTTTGGAACAATTACTCTGAAGGGGATTGGCCGTTGCACACGATTACTAAAAAAGAAGTCCATAGTCTCTTTCGACGTTTAAAACACTCTGTTTCTTTCAATACAACACAAGATTTTACAAAAGACTTAATTTTTTCTGCTGTGATTTTAGCGCGTTGGAAAGAGGGCTTTTTTATCAAAGAAACTTTCGTGGAGGAAGAAGCGATTGTTAATCCCTTTGTTAATCTGAGTGAATTTGAATTGTTTTTTAAAGAAGAAGCCTTACACCAAGTTCCAACAAAATTTATACAAAAAGAAGGCCTTTTTGCCTTTTTCTTATTGACGATTAGTGTCAGCTACGCCACACAAGATGTCTTGGAAATTCCTGCAGCACGGATGCATATGGTCCAGCTATTAGGCTCACCCATTAAAGAGATCATTTATCAACTAACGTCTTTTTATCAAATTAAATTGACATTTCACGAGTATCTTTATCTATATACTTCTATCCAAAATTTAAGTGTCTTTTTTAAGACCTTTGTCACGATTGCCAATCCATTTGTGCAAGAAAGCTTTTTAAAAGAAGCACTTCAAAAAAATCCAAGTCTCTACAAAGATGTGAAGCGCCTTACAATTGAAATGCTTCCGACATTGATTGGCAATGAAAAATTGTTAGTTGACTGCTTGTTTATTCTTTTTTGTACATTGAAAACGAAATCTTTACCACCGATTCGTGTCTTAGTAAGGACCAATCAAAGTAATTTAATTTTAGATACCCTTTATGAAAAGCTAAGTAAAGCCGTGGATAAAAAATTAATTTTTGTCGCTTCACCAGAAAAGCCTTTCGATGTAATTATTACAGATATCTTTTCAGAAGTTAGTGTCAAATCAACGGTTCCCACTTATTATGTTGATTTTTCTGCTAGCATTGGTGAACTAGCGCAAAGCTTAGAAAATTTAAATACACAAATTGTCACCAAACAAAGTCCACGCCACTTTTAAAAGTTTTCACGTGAAACATTTTAAGTGATAAAAATAAGCAAGAGGAGGTCGGGACAGAAGTGTTTAGCTCCGAGAAATAAGAAGGAATTTTCGAAAATTGTTCTTTAATTTTTGGAGAATTTCGGCTTATTTCCGAAGGAGTTGCTTCTGTTCCCGCCGTTTATCAGTTTTTGAGCATGGAGCAAAAATCCAAAGTGATTTTTGTCCCACGCTCTTCTTGCTTATTTACTTTAAATTACAAAAAACGCCAAAAGGTAGCAGAAAAACTGCTACCTTTTGGCGTTTTTTACGAAAATTTTCAATGTTCCACTCTAGTGATAACGAAGCGTAGAACATTCATTTACTAACAACTCACTTTACATGACGTTGTTATTTTCTGTCACCAATTCTAGCTCTTGCAAGTAATGATCCAAAGTCGCGTGATGTTGATCGACATCGGCTAACTCTGTTTCAATTTTAGCTAAACGCGTGTTCATGCGTTGAATTTCCGTTAGTGTTTGTTGTAAAACGTTTAAAATCCGTTCATCGTTAGGCATTGAAATCACTCCTTGTCCATTTATAGTTCTGAGCCGTGTTCAATCTCTTCAATCGTTTCAAGAGACAAATCTTTGGCATCATTTTTAGCTTTGTGGAAGACTATATATAAAATGGTACAAACGATTGGGATACAGCCTGCTAAGAAGTACATTTGTTGGAATGACATAAAGTTACGTAATTCACCTAAAACGTACGGACCAACCCCTAATCCAAGGTCTAAACCGATAAAATAAGTCGATAAAGCAATCCCGATACGGTGAGGACTTGGGCTTTCTTGAAGACAAACCGCTTGGCCATTTGACATGAAAGTACCATAACCTAAGCCAATTAACCCACCTGAAACTAATAACATCCAACCAGACGTAGTCATACTTAATAAGAACAAGCCTAGTGTTAAGAAAATGTAGCTCGGATACATGACGTAGCGTTCACCTTTGACATCGAAAATCCGACCTGTCGATGGACGTGTTAAGGTAATCACGACCGCATAGACGATAAAGAAGAAGGTGCTGACGTCAACTAAATCGATTACTTTGACATAAGAAGATAAGAAAGATAAGACACTTGAATAAGCAAGACCCATTAAAAAGGCGATAAATGTAATAAATAAAACTTTCTTTTCAACAAAACTATCAAAATTCCATTTAGATAAAGCTTCACGATGTTCAGGTGTTAACTCAATATTTTTCACTGGGAAAATGAAGCAAGCAATGGTTGTTAACAAAATTAAAATAATTGAAAAGTTAATAATGACATGGAAGTTGGAAACATTTAACAATAACATCCCAATAAATGGCCCAATGCCGGCTGCTAAACTAGTACTCAAACCATAATAATTGATCCCTTCCCCTTTTTTGTTTTTAGGGATATAGGCGGTAACAATTGCGTTGGTCGCTGTCGAAACGGTTCCGTAACCAAACCCATTTAAAAAACGGACCAGATAAAGAATGCCCATACTTGGCATATACATATACGCAACAGTCGTTAAAAGATAAAACAAAGCCCCATAACGTAAGACTTGTTTGCGCCCAATCAGTTCAAGGAGTTTCCCCATGAAAAGTCGTGCAAGCAATGTCCCGATGATGTAAATTCCTGAGGCCAAACCAGCTTGACCTAAAGTAGCGTGTAAGCTATCTTGCGCAATCACCGCAATAATAACCATTAATAAATAATAAACAAGATAGACAATGAAATTAATCACTGTAATACTGATAAAGCCTTTATTCAAAAGCTTTGTTGGTGTTTGTTCTGTCATAATTCTTTGAATTCCTCTCTCTTTTGTTCTGTTTATTTTGTGTTGCTATTTTTCAATAAAAGACCGCTATCCCCTCACTTTGATGACTTATCAAAAAATTTTCTGAAATTCATTTGCAGTTATTACTATACGAGATATCCGTTACAAAAAAATGTAAATTTGTGAATGATAAACGTTATCTACAAATAACTTCAACAAATGTTGTTGATTTTTGTTGAAAAGCCAAAATGACTAATGATTTTAATTAAAATAAGCTCTTAGCTAATTGCTCAAAATTTACTTTTCATACGAAACTTCCTCATACATAGAAAAAGAAAAATAGGGCATAAGCCGAAACGACTTATGCCCTATTTTTTTAAACTTTCTCTATTTTCGTCCTAAAATCCATGAAACGATGGCAACTAAAATCACTGCCCCGATAATCGATGGCACAATAGCCATCCCAGCTAAACTTGGTCCCCATGTGCCTAAAATGGCTTGCCCAATTGTTGAACCAACTAACCCTGCAATGATATTGGCAATAATGCCCATTGATGATCCTTTTTTAGTAATTGCTCCAGCGATTGCCCCAATGACCCCGCCGACAATTAATGCCCAAATAAAGCCCATGATTGTTTCCTCCCTTTAACTGTTTATTCTACACGTGGTTCCATATTTTCTTTGACTTGTTCTGTTCCTTTATTCACAGCTTTTTTTGCTTTTTCTGTTTGTTCAGAAGCAAATTCACCGGTACTTTTGGCAGCGCCTGTGACTTTATCTTGAACCGTTTCGCTATCTTCTTCGTATTCTTCTTTTGATTTGATATCAACTACGTTAACATTCACTTCAATCACATCTAAGTGGGTCATTTTTTTCACTTCACGGCTGATTAATTCTTTCATTTTTTCGTAAATGTCTTGAATATCTTTGCCGTATTCTACTACGATATCCATATCAACAGCGACTTGTTTTTTACCAACTTCTGTATCAATACCCGCTGTGACGTTATCTGTGTTTACTAATTTTTCAGCAATATTTGAGAAAAAGCCGCCATCGACTGTTAATAGACCATCGACATTTTCTAAGGCTAAACCGATAATTTTTTGAACGACTTTATCTTCAAATGTTAATTCACCTTTGATTGCATGATCTTCTGGTGTGTGTGGTCCGTTTCCTGCTGGTTTTGGTACATTATTGAATTTTTCGTTACTCATGGTTCATTCCTCCTAGTTTCTTCTATTATTGCTTTATTTTTAATAAAATAATAACCAATTATTGAACACGAGGTGCCGTGTTTTCTTTGACTTTTGTCTTGCCTTTAGTTACCGCATGTTTGGCTTTGTTGGTTTGTTTTGACATAAAACTACCTGTCGCTTCAGCGGCGTTGCCAAGTTTATCTTGGACTGTTTCACTTTCTTCTTGGTACTCTGCTTGTGTTTTGATATCTACTACATTGACATTGACTTCGATTACTTCCAAGTGAGTCATTTGTTGGACTTCACGAGTAATAACCTCTTTCATTTGATCATAAATGGTCTCGATATCTTTCCCATATTCGGCTACAATGTCCATATCCACTGCGACTTGTTTTTTGCCGACCTCGGTGTGAATGCCTGTTGTAACATCTTCACTGTTAATCATTTTATCTCGTAAATTCGAGAAAAAACCACCGTCCACAGTTAACAAACCGTCGACTTCTTCCAAAGCAATGCCAATAATTTTTTGGATTACTTTATCCTCAAACGTCAACTCACCTTTAACAATCGATACATTTGCATTTTCCATAGCCAAAACCTCCTATTTATGATGAAAATAATTTTTGACAATGCCTGTCTGTTCCAAATACAAACCTAGCCAAATACCTAGTCCTGTCAGGAGTACTACTAACAATGTTTTAAAGAAGCCGATTGACAGAAACAAGATTGCAAAAACCAAGCCGACTAGGCCACCAATTAACGGAACGGCATATTGTTTTATCCATTCAACCATTGTACATCCCTCCTACTCCACACGTGCTTGTGTTTGCTGTTGTTGTGGTCGTTTCATTGATTGAATATCTTCAAAATGAACATCAATCGTAATCTTGTGACCAGTTCCTACCAAACGAGCAAGCCGTTCTTCCATTGTTTTTGACCAAGCTTCTGTTTGTCCAATTAAATCTGCCGTTCGTTTCAGTGTGCCTTTAACATTGACCTTAATGCGCCGTTTTGTCGCCTTTACACGAATGGTTGGTGCTTCCAGAAAGTCACTGTCTTGCAAGCTAGAGCGTACAAATCCTTCGATGGCTTTACGGTGTAACACTAACTTTCCTTGCTCTTCTTTTAATTCAAACGTGCCTTTTCTTCTTGGGAATAAAAGAATGAATAAAAATAGAAAGAGCATAATTCCTAGTAAAACCAGCGCTACCCAAAAGATTGCTTGACGTGCGTACTCGTTGTCTTGCAAGAACCATTGGACATTATCTGGTGGTTGCCAAGCTGTATCGGCTGACCAAGTGGTGATGGCCACCGCGCCAAATAATGCCATTAAAATCAGTGAACCTAGAAGCAAAAGTATTTTAACAACTTTATTCACGGAACATCCCTCCTAAAGATTAATTGCTTCTCCACCAGTTACGCCATAAACTTGAGCCGTAACATAACTTGCATCATTGGACGCCAAGAAAACATAAACAGGGGCTAATTCAGCAGGCTGACCCGCACGTTCCAGTAAAGAATGTTGCCCAAATTCTGGCAACTCTTCAATTGGTTGTCCATGATCTAACTGTAACGGTGTCCAGATTGGTCCTGGAGCCACGCCATTTACCCGAATGCCTTTTGGTGCCAGTTGTTTTGCTAAACCAACGGTAAAGTTGGCAATTGATGCCTTCGTTGCTGCATAATCCAATAAATGCTCACTGGGATTAAAAGCTTGGACGGAAGTCGTTGTCACGATGCTACTTCCGGCAGGCAAGTGAGGCACTGCTGCTTTGACAATACCAAACATCGCAATAATATTGACATGGAAAGTGTCTATCACTTGTTCCATTGGCAATTCTTCAATAGCGGCACAGGAAATTTGTTGAGCTGCATTTAAAACGAGGGTATCCAAGCCGCCTAAAGATTCACGAGCTTGTGCAACCAATTCTTCAGGTGCCTGTTTATCTCTTAAATCTGCTGGCAAAAGAAAGACTTTTCGGCCAGCTTCTCGTATATAGTGCGCCACTTCTTCGGCGTCTTTTTCTTCACCTGGGAAAAAATGTAAGGCGATATCTGCGCCTTCACGAGCAAAAGCAATCGCCGCAGCTCGTCCAATCCCAGAATCACCGCCTGTAATTAATACCCGACGATTTTCTAATTTGTGATTTCCGACATAGCTGTCTTCCCCACAATCTGGTTTAGGGACCATTTTGTCCTGTAATGCGGGAGTTTCTTGATCTTGTTGCGGAAATCCATCACTATAAAATAACTTTCTTGGGTCTTTTAAGTTTGGTTCTGTCATTAAATCTCCTCCCTTTCTACTATTACCTTAATACAATTTTTTCTTTTTGAAAAATATTTGAGCACATAAAATAAAAAAAATATTTTTAATACTCATTAAGCGAAATTTTTGGCAAAATTATCTAAAAGCTGATTTTATTTTTCAAAATAGCGTTTAATTGACCTATTTTATCAACATTTGTTATTGACATATGATGTCCAATTCGCTTAAATAAGAAAGAAGCCCAACAGGCAAAAACAAAAATATTTAGAGATAATTGAGGAGTTACCGCCAATGAGAAATGTTTTACAAGACTACTTAGATGAACATTCCTTTCGAGTCGTTGTAAAAAAGAAGAAAAATTATTTAACTTATGAAGGACTGCAAGATCGTTATGCCTATATTTTAAAAAGTGGCATCATCAAAACTAGCGTTATCTCCAAAGACGGTCGTGAATTTAATTTACGTTATATCAACAATTTGGAAATTGTTTCATTGCTACGTGATGAATATTCAGAATTTATTGATGCACCTTTTAATATTCGCATCGAATCTCCACAAGCAGAACTTTACCAAATCGACCGTGTTCAATTTTGGCGGGATATCAATAATAGTAAAGACTTGCAAATGTATGTCAAAGAATACTATCGGGACCGTTTAATGCATTCCATGAAAAAGATGCAGCAAATGTTGATGAATGGCAAATTTGGGGCCGTTTGTACACAAATCTATGAAATGTACGATTCATTTGGCGTAGAAACAGAGGAAGGTATTTTAATCGATTTCGTGGTGACCAATGAAGAAATTGCGCATTTTTGTGGGATAACTTCTGCTAGTAGCGTTAACCGGATGATGCAGCAACTAAAAGAGTTAGGGGCAATTGAACTACGTAACCGCAAAATTTTGATTAAAGATTTAGATATGATTAGAGATAACATTATTGTTTAACATCAGCACCCCCCGCAAGTTTGACCTTGCGGGGGGTGCTTTTTATTTTTCAGTGACAATATTCACAGGAAATTGTCCATAATCTAAATTAAATGTCCGACCAGCCGTCAGCTGAAGCATTTCTTTTTTCATGCCTTCCGCCAAACGTGCATCCCCAAAACTTTCAATCATATCAATAACGGCGATTACTTCTTTATAATATCTCATTTTGCCAGTGTACAGATAATACGTAAGATTTTTTAAGTAACGTAAGTTAAAATGAATATAGTAGATTTCAGCAGGAATCGTGGTAACACTCATTAGCGCTAAATATTCCCGGGCTTTCGCATAATTTTTCTTATAAAGTTGCGCTGTAATGATATTTAGGTAAAAACCATAGGCGACATTTAATGTTTGGGTATCACGTAATTCAGCATCTTTGACAGGAAACATCTGCTCAAGAATCTGAAGGACTTCGTTTTCAGAAAATAACGCCCCTGTATTAGTCACCATTTGATAATCGTAATATGTATAGTAGCTTTTGCTAGAGATAAGTGCGAGAATTGCCATTCGATCGGTTTCATCAAATTCTGGAATTTCCTCCCAATCATTACTGAAAGTTAGCTTAATATCTGTATAAATAGACATCTCTACTGCGTTTTTGTGGGGATTGCGCTCTAATTGATAAAAGTAATGAATCAGGTTCTTTTTTTCACTTGTATTGTTCAACCCCATTTGACAACATTCAATTTGATGCATAATTTTAGATGAAGCCGTACTTCTTGTTTCAGAGACCATATGAAAAAATTCATTAAAGGTAATCCCCAGTGACTGTAATGCTGTCATTAAATCCTCGTAACTTAGCTTGGCTTCACCAATTTCGATTCTTCGATAGGTTTGTTTCCCTTTTTTTGGTAAAACATCTTTCTGAGCAATTTTTTTCTTTTTTCTAAAATACTTTAATGCCTCTAACACATCCATAATATGCTCCTTTCTATTAATAAGTTAATATTAAGTATTATTTTTTTATTAACTAAAATATAACATTTTATAAAAAATTATTTTTACGAACTTTAATATTACCAAATAATCAAATAATATATTTGTTTGAATTATTTTTTTGCACATTATAATTGTTAGACGTCAACAAATTAAAAAAACTTTTCTAATTCGTTCTTGAAGAAACTAAGATATCTGTCTTATAATGAAATTCAACATAACTTAGAGCAGGAGGTGTCGCAATGTTTGGTTTCAATATTAGTTTATTTCTTATTACTCGGTTCCGTTAAACCCACTCTTCACTAACCATTGTACAATCAATTCCATTTAATATCTATTTCATTTTTATTAAATAACATTTTTAATAAAAGTACATATCGTTTATTTTTAGATATTTTATTTAATTATTTGAAATATATTTATTTAAACAAATAAATTACATTTAATTAAATCAGAGGGAAACAGATTGTAGCAAGTGAAGAAAAAAATAGCTCTTGAGAGATATTTTCTCAAGAGCTGTTTTTCTATTTTATTTCAAAAGCGGTTTGCGTTGTGGGATTATTACTTAATAAGGTGTTTTTATACAGTAAATAGTATGCTGCCGCTGACCAACTAAAGTTTTTCGTACTTAGGCCCTTCCCTGTTAGTGGATCATAATTTTCATGAATAGGTCCTTCTCCCATCAATCCTTCGGCATGTAAGAAGAGTTTTTGTGTCATTTCTTTTGCTTCTTTTGTATAGTCATAGTTTTGAAGAGCTTCTACACCAAACAAGGCTTGATCAAGCCAAACTGGTCCCCGCCAATATTTCGTTGCAGCAAATTTTTCATTGTCTTTGGATGCCGTTGGGAATGGCATAAAGGTATTGAACATTTCTTGATTCATCATGTTTTTCTTAACTGCCGCCGCCTGTTCTTTGGTCGCTACTTTTGCCCAGAGCGGCAACCAGCCTTCTGTTCCTTTGCCACGATTGACTAACAATTTTGTTTTCGAGCCGTCTTCATTTATTTGTAAGTCATAGAAGAAGCCTGTTTTTTCATCAAACATATTTTCTTGAATATATTTTTTTAGTTTCTTCGCTTCTTTTTGATAGTTCTTATAGTCCTCTTTTTTGCCTAGTTCTTCTGCTATCGAAGCTAAATAGCCCTTTTCAGCGTAGAGATACGCATTCAAATCCACTGATTCTTGATTAATCGAATACCCCACTACTTTTCCTTTATTTTTGTTTTCAAAAACTTTAACTCCCACGTCGCCTTTGCCCACACCTTCTTTGTCAAACCGTGTAGCGTTATCCATGCCACTTTCCCACGCGGCTGCTTCAATAACAGCATCATCATCCACTTTAGGTTGGCCATTTTTATCTTTAATGATTTGATCCTTGTCGTCTTTTTGCCAGTGAGCATCACTGACCATGCTTCCATATTCTGCTATCCCATTTTTATTGTGGTCTCTGTTGGTATACCACCAATTATGATAAGCCACAAGTTTGGGATACATTTCTTTTAAAAATTCCTTATCTTTGGTTTCTTGATAAATATGCCAAACTGCCCATGCAGCCAATGGTGGTTTAGAATTTCGTTCATTCCAGTTGCCACCTTCACCACCACGCGCACTGTCTTGATTGTAAAAGACAGCATCAATGATCGCTCCTGTATCTTGTGGACGTACGGTATCATCTTTTTGAATTTGATAATCAAACAAGGCCCGCATATTATTTTTAGCTAACTCAGGATTAAAATCAGCCGTTGCTACATCCGCTTTCCACGAATCCCAAGCCCACATACCAATAAACCATTTATAAGACATGGACGGAACAATCCCGTCATGCTTAAAGGCACCTGCCGCACTTCGCCAATTGGTATTAATCGTTTCAATCGATTTGACTAGCGCATTTTGATATTCAGGAAATTCTGCTGTTTTCTTTTGATCAAACGTTTTATCTAGATATCCTTGCCATCTTTGCTTATTCTCTTTGAAATAGCGCGCCGCATTTTTGGTGTATTCGGGTGCTTGTTGTTGTTCCTTTGCCTCTTCTTCTTTTGTAAAAGTATAGCTTTCTGTCGTATAGGTGTTGTACGTTTGTTTAGGCTTCAATTCAATTGGTTCAGCGGTTGCTGTATAATTCCGATTATCAATTTTTGTTGAAACTTTATCCGCATGATGAATCGTATATTTTGTGTCTTTCGTAGCAAAATAATTCCACGTTTCTCTGACTTCGCCAAAATTCACTTGAATGTCATTGTCTTTAGCAGTTAAACGAGTGCCAATATCTAAGGTTTCCGTTCCCTCTTGAATTTTGTCAAAGACCGCACCTGTCCAGCTTGCTTCAAGTGACAAGGGCTCTTCACCAGTGTTTTCAAGTGTCGTTTGGATAAGCGCCGTTCGATTGCTGACAAAAATTAAAGCTAAATGAATCGTTAGATCGTCTAATTCATAGGTTTGCTCTAGGCGCCCAGGATAATAAGACAGGTCCATGCGGTTGCTTTGGCTTAAATCATAGGTTTCTCCCGTTTTTTTATTTTTGACCGTTAATTTGTTTAAACTTGCCGCCAAGTTTACTGGATATTCTTCCGCAATAATCAATGGCCCCGCAAAACCACCCAGTAGCTCTTTATTGCTTTTTTCAGGTAAATAGTAGCCATGCCATGCACCTAAATCAGAAAAATTATTAAAATAATTGGTATCGTATACGCCATTCGTCCGTTCGGTTGGTGATGCACTCACATCTAAAACATTTGCAAATTCATCAACTTTTGTTCTTTCAACACTTGCTTGCACTTCCCCGCTTAACGCAAAACAGCTGACTACGGTGATTCCTAACGCTAACCAAGTAGACACCCGTTTCTTTTTTGATAAACCCTTCATAAAACCCCTCCTATAAAATGATAGCGCTTTATACACTGATTTATTATCAGCAAGGACTATGCCAAATGGAGTGTATCCCTTTTTATTATTGAAAGATTCAACTTTCTCTAGAAAAAAAGCGACCGTATCGAAGTGTATTGATCAAAAAATAACGAGTGTATCGATAGTGTATTTAGTTTATGCTTGATTCTGTTTTATTTTCGTAGCTTCCACAAATTTTTCAGTAATTTTTTGCGGTCGTGTAATAACAGATCCCACCACCACGCTATAAGCACCTAGCTCCAGAACACGTTGGACTTTTGCTGGCGTATCAATCATTCCTTCTGCAATGATTGGTGTAGTAAAATGCTTCTTTGCTTCTCTTAACAGTTCAAAATCATTTTGTTCAATCCGCTGATTTTCACTTTGCGGCGTATAGCCGACTAACGTTGTGCCAATATAATCAAAACCTAACTCCGCCGCTTCAATCATCTCTTCCAGCGTGGAACAATCTGCCATCCATTCTTGGTTAGGATACTTTTCTTTTATTCTTTTGAAAAATGTGGCTAACGTTTCGCCATTTGGTCGTTTTGAATGGGTTGCATCGAGAGCGATAATTTCTGGCTGAACAGCCATTAATTCATCTATCTCACGCATAGTTGCGGTAATATATACTTCTGCGTCAGGATAATCTCGTTTAATAATCCCAATGATTGGTAAATCAACCTCTTTCCGGATTGCTCGAATGTCTACCACAGAATTTGCTCGAATACCTTTAGCCCCTCCTTGTTTAGCGGCCAAAGCCATCTTGGACATGATAAAAGAACTATGCAACGGTTCGTCTGCCAACGCTTGGCAAGAAACAATTAATGCCCCTTTGATTTCTTTATTCAACATTGATCCCTCCAATTTAAAAGCGATTACAAACACAGTATAACTACAACAGCTGAAATATGCCACTCTTCTAAATAAGAACAAACGTTTCACGTGAAACAAAAGAAAGCAAGCGGTTAAGGCTTGCTTTCTTTTGACTTATTTTTAATTTTTACGACCCTCTAAATAATCATACCCAAAATGTGCATACGCAAATGGCGTTGCAATTCGTCCTCGCGGTGTTCGTTTAATGAAACCTTTTTGAATAAGATAGGGTTCATACATATCTTCCACCGTTTCGGTTTCTTCACCGATGTTTACAGACAAGGTACTTAAACCAACCGGACCGCCGCCGTATAAATCAATCATTGTTTTCAACAATTTTTGATCGACATAGTCCAAGCCTTGATGGTCCACTTGCAGTAAGGTTAACGCTTTGTCTGCAATCGCTCGGTCGATTTTGCCATCTGATTGGACTTGGGCAAAATCACGGACACGTTTTAACAAACGGTTAGCAATTCGGGGGGTTCCTCTTGAGCGGCGCGCAATTTCAAAGGCACCTTCCTCAAAAATCTCCGTTTGAAAAATATCCGCGGAACGGAGAACGATTTCTTTTAAATCCTGCTCTTGATAATACTCCATGTGAGAAATAATCCCAAAACGATCTCGTAATGGTGCTGAAAGCATCCCTGCCCGTGTGGTAGCGCCCACTAAAGTAAAAGGCGGTAATGGAAAATGAACGGGATGTGCCGTGGTTCCTTGACCAACCATGATATCAATGTAAAAATCTTCCATTGCGGAATACAGCATTTCTTCCACAACTCGCGGCAAACGATGAATTTCATCGATAAATAACACATCACCAGGCTCTAATTCGTTCAAAATAGCGACTAAATCTCCCGCCCGTTCGATGGCTGGTCCACTTGTGGTACGAATGTTCACATTCATTTCATTGGCGATGACCATCGCCATTGTCGTTTTCCCTAAACCTGGCGGACCATAAAGAAGGGTATGATCCAACGCTTCATTCCGATTTTTCGCCGCTTCAATATAAATCGTTAGTTCTTGTTTTACTTTGTCTTGACCAATATATTGTGCTAAAAATTGTGGACGTAACGATTTTTCAATTGAAGCTTCTGCTTCTTGACTTGCAGCTGAAAGCAACCGTTCTTCTTCTGTCATCGTTATTCCTCCTTAGCGTTTCATCATGAATTTTAACGCATTGCTCAAATAAACATCTGTCGTTGTCTCACCTAACGCTTCCAATTGCTTAGTGATACGCTTAATCTCTCGGTCACTGTAGCCTAGGGCACTTAATGCTTCTAACGCTTCTGCCAATGCTTGATTGCTTGTTGTCACCGCTTCGGTTGCGGTCATGGCCGCCACCGCTGCTTCGGAAGACTCTAATTCGCCTAGTTTTCCTTTTAAATCTAAAATCATTTGTTGGGCTGTTTTCTTGCCAACACCTGGGAACTTCGTTAAATATGTAACATCTTCCCCTTCAATTGCATTGATTAAACCACCATGATCAGCCACAGAAGCCATGATAGCTAAACCACTTTTAGGGCCAATTCCAGAGACACTGATTAATTTTAAGAACAATTGTTTTTCTTCTAAACTGCCAAAACCAAATAAAAGTTGTGCATCTTCCCGCACGACTTGGTGAAGATATAGTTTAATGTCCGTATCCATTTTTCCTGAATAGCGATACGGGTTATCGACTGAAATCTGATAGCCAATGCCATTTGTTTCAACGACAATATAGTATGGGCTAACAAACGTTACTTTTCCAATAATATATTCGTACATGTTGTCACCTTTCCAATTGCTGATTGCGTACATATGTTCCATTTTACTTGATTCATTTATTTTAAGCGATATCTTCATCGTTTGCAAATATTCCTATGAGCAATCTATACTAATAGCCTGAAAACACTCTTTATAAAACAGCTTTCTATTGATGAAGCAAACAATAATTAATAACTAACAGAAGACAGATTAACACGCTCTCCCTAGTAGAGACAATAATTTTATGTACAACTCAATCTAATAATTCTATCTAGAAAGCTGTAAAAATTTAGGATTGATATTACTTTCAGACAAAACTAAATCATAATCTTCTGGGTAAACTTTTAAGTGCTGATCTAACGCAACAGATACCCCTGCTTGTAACCTTGCTAAAGCTACTTTATTATCCATCCATGTCAATGCATGAAATAGGGTACCTAAACAGGATATTCCTTTGCCTTTTCTATACTCTGCCTGAGTAATATTTGCTCGGGGATGAAAATTTTCACTATATCTAATAACTGCTTTAGCCGACCGATAGTTATACATTCGTCCACCATGTGCAGCTCTATTCCTATAACTATGACATAAAAAGATAATGTCAGTAAACATATTGGTAATCCCTTCATCCACGATTTCTTTAGGTATTCCTAGAATCATCGCTATAACTTCTTTTTTATTTTCACTTTTTTGTAATTTATAAAAATTAGCCAGGTTTCCAAATGTTGTTCCTTTTAACATAATCCAAGGTGGAACGTTTCCATGATAACCACGATAGTGTTTCATGGGTTCTATATCATCGTAGATAATCTTTTTAAACTTTGTAATTAGCTGATCAACTTTATATCCTTGTCCGTTTTTGTTTTTCTTTCCACTTTGATAATGACGTCTATTCAAATAGTTTATTTGTTGTTCACCTATATTTTTACTGACAACGTAAGAAATAGCTGCTCTTACATACATCTCAACATCACATGTCGCATCAATTACAGATGAAGTTATTGTTTTGTCCATCATAAATAAAGAAAAAATATGATCAGATGTACTGTTTTCTATAAAACATTCTTCTTGATGGTCAGTTATTTTTTGCTTTTTTTCCAAAAGGAAGTCTTTATAGCCATTGATAATCTCATAATAGCCATAAAAAGATAATTTCTTTTTTGCATTTTCTTTATCCGAGAAAACCAATCCTCGAGCTTCCAAAATAGCTAATTGTTCATCTAACGTTTTAAAAGGCTTCATATACTGTTCTCCTATTAATTAGCACAAGAACGTCTATTAGAAAAACTAATAGACGTTCTTGGTTAGCCGCACAGCAGCTCTTCTTTAAGGTTATCTCTATGCTATCATTTGTTTTGTAGCTAGTCAATAGCCCAATTTTCTAAAGAAAATGCTTTTTATACTAAAAAATACAATACGTTGTATAAAAACAGAAAAAATATTAAGTATATTTCTATACATTGTCCAAAAAATCAAAATGCACACAGCCATAGCGGAGAATTTTTTATCATCGACCTTGGCTACATCTATTTGTTACTTTTCACTCACTAGGGAATTAAAAAGTGCGTACTGTTTTTTTTGACATGCTTGCGTGATAATAGCGGTAGCTTCAAAAAAATAACCAAGAAGGAGACTACATACATGAAATTAAGTATCTTAGATCAATTAACGGTTCCTAAAAATCAATCAGCAAGCGACACATTACAAGAAGCCAAAGAGCTCGCTCAATTAGCGGAAAAACTTGGTTACACAAGAATTTGGTATGCCGAACATCACGGTTCAGACGCCTTTGCCAGTGCAACGCCAGAAATTTTAGTTGCACATATTGCTAGTGCCACCGAAAAAATTCGTGTTGGCGCGGGTGGCATCATGACCATGCATTATGCGCCATTTAAAGTCGCAGAAACGTTTAAAACGTTAGCAGCTTTATATCCTGATCGAATCGATTTAGGCATGGGCCGCTCGCCTGGTGGCAGCCCTTTAACTACGTTGGCGTTAAATAATGGTCAGCCACCACAGCTAGACCAATTTGATAAATTACCTGAAATTTTACTCTTTTTAAGAGAGGAATTTCCTGAAGATCATTTATATTCTAAAATTTCAGCTGTTCCGCGGGAAGTTCTATTACCACAACCTTGGTTACTAGGTGCTAGCAAAGAAAGCGCACGTTCAGCTGGTGAATATGGCATTAATTTTTCCTTTGCGCAGTTTATTCATGGACATTTGCCCAAAGAAGTATTGTCCGCATATTACAAGCATTTCCGACCAGTAACTGAACAACAAGAGCCTCAAGTGAGCGCTGCGTATTTCACTTTTGCCGCCGACACGAAAGAAGAAGCAGAATACCATGCGGCTAGTTTCGAGCATTATATCTTTGCCACCGAACATGGGCTTCCAAATAAATTTTTATCGCCAGAAGAAGCACTAGCTTTCCCTTACAGTGAAATGGACAAACTGGTTTTAGAACAAAATAAACAACGCTTTGTCATTGGCAGTAGCCAAGAAGTTGCGGAGTTTTTCCACCAACAAGAAGAGCTAGGGTTGACAGAAGCAATGCTAATCACCCCAGGTTATGACAAACAAACGCGCTTTCAATCATTTGAACGCCTAGCAAAAGAATTATTATAGAAAGGAAATGAGAAATGTTAGAGGTTTTAAAAAGAATTAATACGCTTGCACAAAAAGAGCGTGAACAAGGCTTAACATCTGAAGAACAAGCTCTTCGTGTCGATTTGCGACAAGAATATTTGCGGACCATTCGTGAACAATTCAATAAAACATTAATGGGCGTCACTATTTATGATCCTACTGGTGAAGATGTGACCCCAGAAAAATTAAAAGAAGAACAGCAGAAATATTTTGATTAAAAGAGACACAGAACAGTCGATTTGACTATTCTGTGTCTCTTTTTAACTACTCTTCTGTCACATATGTCCACTTATAATCATATTGTGCGCCAGCACCATGGGCAACGACGCCTTTCACTTCTTTACTGCGTAGATGGGCAGTCGCCTTTTGATAAAGTGGGGCTAAAGCGGTCTCTTCACCAATCAATAACTTCTCAGCCTTAACCATGTCTTCCCAACGTTTTTCAGGATCTGAAGCATCTCTTGTAGCTGAAGCCTCAATCAACTCATCGTAGGCTTTACTTGAAAAACGCCCGCGATTATAGTTATTACCAGTAACAAAAAGGTCTAAGAAACTACTTGGATCTGCGTAATCCGCAGCCCAACCACCTAAGATTGTCTCAAAATCGCCGCGACTACCTCGATCAATTCGAACTGAAAACGGCACTGGGCTCACTGTTACATCAATGCCCTCTAAAGTATCCTTTAACGTACCTTGAATATATTCCGCTAACTTTTTCGTAGAATCGACATCATCGGCAACAATATCCATTTTGAGTGTTGTTATGCCCAATTCTTTCTTCGCTTTTGCCCAATATTCTTTTGCTTTTTCTGGGCTATATTCAACAATTTTTTTATTTTCATCAGCAAAATCTTTGTCATCTGTCGGCGAATACGACATCCCTTCTGGAATTAAGCCGGTAGCGACTACTGAGCCGTCGCCTAAAATTTTATCTACTAATGCGTTGCGATCAATCGCTGCTGAAATTGCTTTGCGTAAATTCACATTATTATACGGTGAATTTTTATCTCGCTGATTAAATTCCAAATAGCTGGTTCGTGCTTCTTTTTCGATAACCAATTCTGGATCCTTCGCCATCTGCTGGGCCAATTCGCCACTTAAAATAACATCGTCTGCTTGGCCATCTTGGAATAAGTTCAAGGCAGTTGGCGCCTCCTTGACGACATCAAAATTGATTTTATCTAATTTGACATTGTCTTTATCCCAATAGTTTTCATTTTTTTCCAAAGTCCAATTGGTATCTGAACCAGCCCCTTCAAAGTTAGCTAAGACAAACGGACCATTATAGACTGCTTTTTCACTGGAAGCAGCATAATCTTTGCCATATTTCTCTACGGTTGCTTGATGTTGCGGGAAAAATAGTGGAAAGGCCAGTAAATAATCAAAATATGGTGTTGGTTTTGCCAGTTTAATTTCTAGCTCGTAATCCCCGTTTGCTTTAATGCCTAATTCAGAGACTGGTTTCTTACCAGCTACAATATCTGCGCCGTTTTCAATCATTTCTAGAAAATAAGCATACTCAGCGCCAGTCTGAGGATCTGCTGTACGTTGCCAACTAAAAACATAATCGGCAGCTGTGACAGGATCACCATTGGACCATTTTGCTTCTTCTCTTAGTTTCACTGTGTACGTCAGACCATCATCACTGACTTGCACTTTTTCTTTAGCCCCTGCTGGTTGCAGCTTGCTTTTATCATCTAAACGATAAATTCCTTCATACGCATTATTCAGTGCCGTAAAACTAATTGTATCTGTTCCTAAAGATAAATCTGCAGAAGGCATTTCTTGTTGAACTACTACTTTAAATTCTTGTTTAGCGGCAGTTTTCTCTGATCCGCCCGTTGCTTTTTCGGCGCCAGCTCCCCCATCACCACCACAAGCAGCTAAAACTAACAGCGTTGTTAAACTTAACCCGATAAGTCCTTTTATACGTTTACTTTTCATGCCTTTCTCCCTTCACAGAAAAAACTCTTCATTTTTTAATTTTTAGAATATTCTTATAATACTAAAATTAAAAACAAATGGCAAGCATTAAAATAAAAAAAGAACCAATCCCGAAGGACGGTTCTTAAAAAATGACTAACTAGCTTTGTTACGTCGTTTATAAATATACCAGCCAGAAGAAGAAAGTCCAACGAACAGTAAACCATATAATGCAAGCGTTTCTGTTTCTGTACCCGTTTTAGGTAAAAAGCCGCCATACTTTTTCTTCTCTGTTACGGATGGATTGCTCTGTCTTGCTCCCGCTTGGTTTTGTTTATTGGTTGCTACTGGTGTTTCTGGTGTTGGTTTCGGGTCTGATTTTGGATCTGATGTTGGGTCTGGTTTCGGGTCTGGATCTGGTGTTGGATCTGGTGTTGGATCTGGTTTTGGATCTGGTTTTGGATCTGGTTTCGGATCTGGTGTTGGATCTGGTTTTGGATCTGGTTTCGGATCTGGTTTTGGATCTGGTTTTGGATCTGGTTTTGGCGTCTCTCCTCCACCGATTAACTCTTTGTAAGCTTCTTCCGAAATAGAAACAATTCGTTCGCCTGGGAATGGTTCTTTATATTGTGCTAAATCAATCGTCGTTGCTGCACGATACAACCGCAAGCTGGTTGCACTTTTCAAGTATTCAATCAAGACAGCATCTAGTGAAATCCCTTCTTCTCGTTCACCACCTAGCATATCGTAACCATCACCACCAGCAGCTAAGAAATCATTGGTAGCCATCCGGTATTGTTTCTTCTCATCCAATGGTTCAAACTTTTGTGTTTGCCGATTTTTAATTTCTATTCCTAATACGCGACTACCGACAATCGTTTGTCCTGTTTCATTGCCTTCGTCACTAGCCAAGCGAGTACCTGGTTTTGTGGAATCATAGTGGATACGAATGGAGCTTGAAACATGTAGGAAACCACCATTTGCGCCAAGTTTTGGTTGGCCAGCATCATCTAGTAAAATTGTGCCATTCTCATCTTTTTGTGGAATCGAACGAACAGACATTTCAAACATTTCTTTAACTTGAGCGCCGGTTACTTGAATTTGCGCAATGCTATTGCCAAAAGGTAACACAGCAATGACATCCCCAACTTTAATCGGTCCTTGCTTAATATCAGCGCGAATGCCGCCACCATTAGTTACTGCAAAATCAGCAGGTTGACTAAACGCGTCTTGGCCATATGACATAATCGCATCACCAATCAAATTCCCTAAGTTGGTCTCTCGTGTGCGCACATTTTCTCGTTGTCCATCCAATGTGAATGGAATATAATCGACAATTACTTTTTCATTTTCAGCGTTAAAATTCGTACGTGCTTCATCAACGATGGCTTTAACTGCCGGGTTTTCTGGCAATTCTAGCAACTCTGCTGCTGAAATCAATTTTGCTGTTTTCTTAGTTGGTTCACTCTCTGGTGCTGTGACGATCCCAACATTATTTAAATAATTACCTGTTTGAGCATAGATCACTTTGCCATAACGTTTGCCACTTTCGACGGCTGTATGCGAATGTCCATCAATCACAGTGATATCTAACTCAGGATATGTTTGACTAAGGGTTTCTGCTAGCGTATCACCACGCCAGATATGCGGCGTCGTTTCATCTACGCCTAAATGCCCAGTAACCACGAAAGCTTGAATATCCGCGTACTTCTCTTTAATTTCCTTAATCACTGCTTCTACTTCTGGAATCGGGTCTTTAAATGTCACCTTCTCCACGTTTTTCGGGTGTGTTTTCGTTGCTGTTTCTGGGGTCGTCACACCTACAATGGCAAACTTTTTCCCGGCTTTTTCTACGATTGTATACGGATCAAAAACCCGTCCACTGCCATCTTTGTAATACGTATTACTAGATAAAATCGGAAAATTCAGTTGGTCTTTATAACCTAGTGCAATCTCTAAACCAAAATCAAACTCGTGATTTCCCACCGCCATGGCATCATAACCAACTTCATTCATTGCTTTGGCCATATCCGCGCCTTTGGAGAAATTGGAGATTGGTAATCCTTGGAAAACATCCCCTGCATCCACCATCAAGGTTGGGTTTTCTTGGTCTTTAAAGGTTTTTAGACGCGCCATACCCAATTCGCCTTTCCCTGCTTCTAGTCGGCCATGAACGTCATTTGTGTGCATAATGGTATATGCATTATCTAAATCAAAGCCCGCATTACGGACGTCTTGTTTCGTAATAGCAGCGGCGTTTGGTGTACGTCCATCAGGAGAAGTCGGAATTTGAAGAGTGCCGTCATTCACTAACTCGATTGCTTTGGCACGCCATTTTTCATCAAAATTTGTCCCAATAATTGACCAATTTCGTTCGATTTCTTGTTCTGGATCAAGCGTTCCTTTTTTCTTAATATAATCAACAATCATTCCTCGTAAGGTTTCTGGATCAGAATTTTTAATAGGTTCCCCTACTTGAATCCCTTGGCTAGCTAAACCGCCGTAACGATAATTATTCATAGCAATCGTATATTCTTTGGCAGGATCCAACGGTTGGCCGTCGATTTTCGCATCTACAATTCGTTCACCCACTGGTTTTGAAATGTCAATCTTGTAGTCCACTCCAGAAATCATGTCATAGTTATATACACGAATGTTTGGATTAAAACTAATGGTCAAATCATCTGGCTGTGTTTGGTTATAGTACGCCCCTTGTTTTTCTAAATACTTCAGTAAGTTTTCACCGTTAATGGGAACACTCACTAAGGTATTTGGGTATTTGTAGATATCAAAAATCGTGGCATAGGAAATTTTCCCCGCAGGTAATTTACTGTCGTATTTAAACAGCGCTGCCGCACTTAATTGTGCGCCTGTTACTTCTTTTTGAACGTTATTAATTAAAGAAATCATCGCTGTTGGTTGTAATTGTGCTTCGGGAATTCCTTTAATTTCTTGTTTTGGTAAAAAATCAGCTGTTGCTGTGCCGATCTCCTCCTGAATAAACGCTCGCGTTTTTTCATGGTATTCTTTTGTCGCTGCCTTAACTGCTTCATCTGCTGGAACATTCGTTGTTGGTACAATCGTTGCTGTACCTTCTTGCACTTCCCACTTATCGGCATTTTTAGCAACTGAAAGATCAATTTTGACAACTTCTGTCCCCGTATCTTTCGGTCCCCCTACCGGTACAGTTTTTCCATTCGGCGCTGCTCCTTGCTTGGTAAAAGAAAGGTGGTCATGACCCAGAATATACGCATCAATCCCCGCGACATTTTCAATTACTTGGTCAGCACTGGCAGCCGGATCACTATTTTGTTGTCCCGCATGAATCGAAGCAACAATAATATCAGCCTGATCGTTAGTTTTCAACTCAGTAACTGCTTTTTCTGCTTCTTCTTTCAAAGGTAAAAAATTAAGCGAAGTAACACGAGGGCCATCCCACAAAGGAATGTGCGGGATTGTTAAGCCGATAATCCCAACTTTTAAATCTGGCTGCCCATCTTGATTAAGATCAAGTTCCTTCGTGGTAGTCCCTTCAACAAAACGACTACCATCCTTATTGTAGGTATTCGCAGACAAGATTGGAAAAGTGGCTTCTTTTTGAATTTTTTGGATTAACGGTAAACCAAAATTAAACTCATGATTTCCCAAAACCATTGCATCATACTTCATCACATTCATGGCGGTAATCATTGGATGGGTCTTTTCATTCACTAAAGGCGCTTTATTATACAAGTCATCTGTTAAAATAGTGCCTTGAATATTGTCGCCATTATCAATTAAAACGGTGCCTGCTGGGTTTTGTGCCCGGACTTGGTTGACGACTGTACTTACTTGGGACAAACCAACTGGTAGTTCTTTATCATCTTCATAAGACCAATTCCATAATTGACCATGAACATCTGACGTACCTAAAATTGTTATTTTTTGCGGCGTGCTCGTTTCTTCTTTTTCAGCGGTTGACGTTTCTAAATTCGTCGTCTCTGTTGGTGCCGTGGTTTCTTGTGACTGCTTGACACTGTCACTCGTAGCCTGATTTGGTGCTTCTTGTTTGATGTCTGTTGTTTCCTGTGTGATGACTGGTTCTTGTTTTCTACTTGAATCGGTGGTACTTGTTACTGCTTCTGAACTTTGTTGACTCGTTGTTTCTACTGCATATGCCGTACTAGTAACGCTTGGCGCTATCAACGCAACAGCCATTAAAAAATGCATGCCCCACTTCACTTTTTTAAAGCTCAACTTTTTCACAAATTTCCTCCTTGTGTTTCAACCCATTTGCAACAAACAATTGTCAAAGTAACAAACAACAAAAAGAGCCTTCCCCCATCACGCTGCTCTTCTTTTCCTATCATAATATATCCGTTAAATAAAAAACAGTAAATTCCGTTAAAATAAGATGTTTTTCCTGTAAATTGTTTTTATTTTTGGACAATATAGCGGATTTGTTTGTGAAAAAAATAGTAATTTTGACCAAAACACGAACTTTATAAAAAAAGAAAGTCTTTTTATATTGGAAAAGCGGAACAAAAACTATTTTTTTGAAAAAAATAACTAAAAATACCGAATAAACAGCATTGGTCTAGTCCTTGAATACCTATAAACAAATACTAGCAGCAATTGGTCTAGTCTTTAAGGAGGAAAAAGAACGCTCTTTTGCTTAAGCAAAAGAGCGTTCTTTTTTATTTGAGATTAATCCTTCATATAAGGTAACTTTTTAGCATAGCCTTCTTTATTCACTTGACGTGCCCGGGCAATCGCCAAATCTTCTGAAGGGACATCTTCTGTGATGGTTGAACCAGCAGCAGTCACCGCATGATCACCAATCGTGACTGGCGCAACAATGTTCGTTGCAGAGCCAATAAACGCGTGATCACCCACGACTGTTTGGTGTTTATTTTTGCCATCATAATTAACAAAAACAACGCCGCAACCGACATTAATATCTTTGCCTAATGTTGCATCACCAACGTATGTTAAATGGCCCACTTTTGTGCCTTCATCGATTGTTGCATTTTTTACTTCCACGAAGTTACCAATGTGTACGTTTGCCCCCACATCTGCTTTAGGACGTAAATGTGCATACGGACCCACATCGGCCCCCTCGCGAACCACACTTTCTTCAATCACAGACTGTTTAACAACCACTTGATTGCCGATATGACTATCAACGATTTCTGAATGTGCGCCAATCAAGCAATCTTCGCCAATCACTGTTTTTCCTTTGATAGTGACTCCCGCTTCAATGACTGTGTCTGAACCAATTACCACGCCTTCATCAATATATGTTGTATCTGGATCAATAAATGTAACACCATTTCGCATATGCATCTCATTTAAACGACGATGCATAATTTTATTAGCAGTGGATAAAGCAACACGATCATTTACACCCATTGCTTCGTCAAAGTCTGCCATTTGGTAAGCTGCGACAGCTTTGCCTTCTTTTTTCAAAATTTCAATGATATCTGTTAAATAGTATTCCCCTTGTGTATTGTTTGTATCTGTTTTCGCTAACGCTTCAAACAATGATTCATTATCAAAACAGAAGGTTCCTGTATTAATTTCTTGAACACGTGCTTCTTCTTCACTGGCATCTTTTTGTTCCACGATTCGTTCAACAATGCCCACATGGTCACGAATAATTCGACCATAGCCTGTTGGGTCTTCCGCATGCGCTGTTAAAATAGTCGCACTTGCATTCTTACCTTGATGATAATCGAATAAGTTTTTCAAGGTTTCCGCAGTTAATAACGGCGTATCCCCTGTAATAACTAATGTTGTTCCTTGTTTACCACCTAATAACTCTTGTGCTTGCATGACTGCATGCCCAGTTCCCAATTGTTCAGCTTGTAAGGCATATTGACTACGTTCGCCTAAATGGCTTTTAATCATTTCCGCCCCGTGTCCAACGATCGTCACGATTTCTGTTGGTTCTGTTTGTTCTACTTGATCTAAAATATGTTCGACCATTGGTTTACCAGCAACTGGATGCAATACTTTATAAAGTTTAGATTTCATGCGTGTTCCTTTACCAGCTGCTAAAATAATTGCGTATCTATTTTCCACGTTTGCCACCTCAAATTAACTAAATTGTTTGATTTTCTTCTAAATCGTCCTCATTATACCTTTTCTAGTTTATCTTACTCTTTTGTCTTTTTCAACAAAATAAGGCATTTAAAAGGTAGACCAATTTATTTTCTCATCTTTTTTTAAAGGAATAAAACAGAAAAAAAGAATCTGAAAATGGAATGGACCATTTTCAGGTTCTTTTTCAAATTATTTCTCTGTGAAATAGTTTCCTGGGACTACGCTAATCGTTTTTGTTTGTGTATCCACATCTTCCACATATAATAGCGAAGTGTAGTCATCGATTGCACGACGGCCATTGAATTTTGACTCAGCAAAAACGGTAATGCCCACAAGTTCTGCTTCAAATTCTTCAATCATACTCTTCATACCATTGACGGTGCCGCCGCCTTTCATGAAGTCATCCACGACTAAAACTTTTGATCCGCGTTTTAAACTGCGTTTTGAAAGTTCCATTTTTTCGATACGTTCTGAAGACCCTGATACATAGTTCACGCTCACCGTTGAACCTTCAGTAATCTTAGAATCGCGACGAACAATCACAAACGGAACATTTAAGTAATAAGACACAGCTTGCGCAATTGGCACTCCTTTGGTCGCAACGGTCATTACCGCATCAATTTGTTTGCCTAAATATTTAGAAGCAATAATCCGGCCCACTTGTCTTAATAAATTCGGTTCCCCAAGTAAATCTGAAAGATAAACATAACCCCCAGGTAATAAGCGATCTTGTTCTGACAAACGATCACACAAATCCATAATCAACTGCTCCGCTTCCTCATAAGGAATTTCAGGGATAAAGCGGACACCGCCTGCAGCGCCTGGAATCGTTTCTAAAATACCTGTTCCACGTTCTTTAAATGTTTTTTTAACAATTGCTAAATCTTCACTAATGGAAGACTTGGCAGATTGGTATCGGTCAGCAAAATATGTCAAAGAAACCAATGTATGGGGATGATCTAAAAGATATTGGGTCATATCGATTAATCGTTCACTTCTCCGAATTTTCAAATTCGTCACTCCTTTTCATTCTATCGTTCCTTATTATAAGGGGTTTAACCGAAAAATTCGAGGATTTTTTTCAAATAACTGAAAATAGTTCGCCATTTCTTTTAAAAAAAAGAAATAAAGGAGAAAAACTTTCGTTTTTCTCCTTAGTTTCTTTGCATTTTTTGTTTTCGTTGGACCATGACAACCACTCGGCGATAAATATTGACTAATAAGAATAAACCAATAAAAATTAGGGTAATGCTTGCACTCGGTGGTGTTTCCAAATAATACGAGCTAGTCAACCCTGTTAGCATGCCAATCAAGCCCATAAACACACTGATGATGATCACCGTGTTGAAGCCTTTACCAATTCGCATACCTATTGCAGCTGGTAAGACCATAATTGCTGAAATTAATAAGGCTCCCGCAATCGGAATCATCACAGCAATCGCCACACCAGTAATTACATTAAAAAGCATCGACATCCAATGAATAGGTAGCCCATCAACATGAGCAGTATCTTCATCAAATGTTAAAACATACATTGGGCGTTTAAATAACATAAACAATAGAACTAAAACTACGAATAAAATTGCCAACATAACCACTTGATCCCATGTAATCGTGACGATGGAACCAAATAAATACGATTGAATACTAGCAGCTGAATTGCCTCCTGTTAAATTCATTAAAACTAACGCCAAAGCCAAACCGCCTGACATTAAAATAGCAATCGAAATTTCTGAATAGGTGCTATAAATCATTCGTAAATATTCTAGAATGATTGCAGCCACAATCACGACAATTAAGGTCATTAAATTAGGATTCCAATTAAAAAAGAAGCCTAGTGCCACACCGGCTAATGACACATGTGAAAGGGTATCTGCCATTAAAGATTGTCGGCGAATAACTAGAAAGACGCCGAGCATTGGGGCAATCACTGAGATAAACAGTGCTGCTAAAAAGGCCTTTTGCATAAATGCATAAGAAAGCATTTCTGCCATACGATTCACTCCTTACCGCTAAAATGAACACTACCATTGTAGCGACGTTTAAGCGAATTAATTTTTTAATTCCTGCTTATTTTTTAAATTTTTCCAACATTTCTTTAAGCCGTTCCTTGGCTTTCGTTATTATCGAGCCAGATAACGTTTTATTGGAAAATTTACGTATACGATTCTTCACTCATATGGAAGCAACGCCATTTCGAATCTTCTTTGCGGACAAGACGAATTTGACGATCTACATAGGTTTTGATATCTTCATGATCATGCGTAATCATCAAAATAGCTTTTCCATGTTCATGCGCACTGTGTTGCAACAATTGATAAAATTCGTTTCGCGATTGTTCATCCATACCTGTTGTTGGCTCATCCAAAATAAATAAATCTGGATCGGTCGCAAACACTCGTGCTAAACTAATTCGTTGCTTTTGCCCTCCAGAAAGCTCGCCAATTCGTTTGTGGCGCATTTCCCACATGTCCACTGATTTCAAAGCTTTTTCCACATGAAGATGATCTTTTTTCGTCAACGGTTTGAACCAACGATTTCTGGGAAAGCGACCTGAACGTACTAATTCAATGACGGTGCTAGGAAAGCCCGCATTGAAAGAAGCGACTTGTTGTGGAATGTAGCCAATGCTGATTTTTTCACCAGCACTATTTTTTTTAGCGACCGTAATTTTGCCACTTGTTGGTTTTAATAACCCTAAGGTACTTTTGATCAGCGTTGACTTGGCAGCGCCATTTTCTCCTGTTAAAATAACGAATTCCCCTGGATCAACATAATAAGAAACATCTTCTAAAACAGGTTCATCATCATAATAGAAGGTTAAATTTTCGACTTCAATATAATGCATAAGTTGGCTCCTTTCTGTTGCCAGATTAATGAATGCTTTTTTGTAAAGCAGCGAGGTTTTCTTTCATGACAGACACGTAGTTCTCGCCTGCTTCTTGTTCTTTTTGAGTTAAACTCTCTAAAGGATTCAATACGGCTAATTCGACGCCTGTCTCATCTGCCAATGTTTTGGCTACTTTTGTAGAAGCCGATGTTTCAAAATAGATCACAGAAACATTGTTTGTTTTAATATATTTTTTTAATTCGGCTAAACGACTTGGCGAAGGTTCTTGGTCTGGAGAAATCCCAGCAATCGGTTCTTGGGTCAAGCCATATTGTTTCGCCAAATAGCCAAATGCAGCATGTTGCGTCACAAAGGTCCGATTTTTAGCGCCTGCAAACGCAGCTTGGTATTCCTTATCTAACGCAGTCAATTTTTCCAAATAAGCAGCGGTATTTTTTTCAAATACGGCTTTTTTTTCAGGATATTTTTTGATAAGCGCATCCCGAATCGCTGTCACTTCTTTTTGCGCTAACACGGGATCTAACCAGACATGCGGATCCAATTCGTGGGAATGGTTATGGCCTTCATGACCTTCTTCGCCAGATTCTTCCTCTTCTGTTCCTTGCATCAATTGAATGGATTGACTGGTTTCCACGATTGAAACTTTTTTCGTGTCCAAGTTTTCAATAACATTCGGAACCCAAGTTTCTAGCTCTTTACTATTATAAACAAAGACATCCGCATCAGTAATTTTCGCTAAGTCTTTTGCGCTTGGTTCATAATCGTGTGGTTCCGTTCCAGCTGGAATCAACAGCTCAACCTCTCCCTCATCACCAACGACTTGTTTTGCGAAGTCGTACATCGGATAAAAAGTAGTCATTACCGTGAGCTCTTTCTTCTCTTTTGGCGATTGTGTGGTTTGCCCACAGCTAGCTAAAAGAAAAGCACTGATTGCTAAAGTAACGCCGATTATCAAACGGCGGTAGATTTTCGTCATGTTCTGTCCTCTTTTCGATTTACCTATTATAAACCGTAATATTTACGATTTGCCAGGAATAATGTACCAAATGGATCACGGGACGTCAAGGAATAAATTTAAAAAAACAACAGAGCGTGGGACAAAAATCACTTTGGGTTTTTGCTCCACGCTCTGTTGTTTTTATTTATTTCAATGTCCGAACCAAATAAACTTCTTCACAAAAGCCTTTAAGTCCATTATAAATCCGTTGTGCTCGTGTTTTCTTTTCACATAAAGCAAAGACTGTCGGTCCACTGCCGCTCATCAACGCTGCATCAGCGCCGTACTTCAGCATGCGATCCTTGATTTGTTGCACGATCGGATGTCTGGCAATCGTGACACTTTCCAACGCATTGCCGACCGTTTGGGTCATCCCAGTATAATCACCATTCTCAATAGCTATTCTTAGTCCAGCAATATCTGGATGGTGCAATTCATCTACCGCTAAATCATTAAAAACGGTACTAGTGGATACACTAATTCTTGGTTTAACTAACACAATCCAACATTGAGGCATGGTCGGTAATGCTTCAATTTTCTCCCCACGTCCGTTTGCAAAGGCTGTTCCGCCCCTTAAACAATAAGGAACATCCATACCAATTTGGCTGCCAATTTCACAGAGTTCGTCCATCGTCAACCCCAGATTCCACAGTTTGTTCAAGCCTCGTAATGCTGCGGCACAGTCACTGCTCCCCCCTGCTAAACCAGCTGCCACGGGGATACGTTTTTCAATATATATTTTAATTCCTTTATGAATATTATAGGTACGCTTTAATAAGTCAACTGCTTGATAGACATGATTCCGTCGATCCACGGGTAAAAAAGAGCTGTCCGTTTCAATACGAATGATGTCTTCTTCTAGATTTTCAAAAGTTAAATGATCGGCTAAATCTACACTTGCAAAAATAGATTCAACTTCATGATAGCCATCCACACGTTTATGCAGAACATCTAACCCAAGATTAATTTTCGCAGGAGCTCGTTCGATTATTTCCATCGGTTCCCTGATTCACCTTCCTTAATCTTTTGTCTACCAACATTTTAATCTTTTAGATTCTATCATATGTCCATGAAGAAGTACACCGAAGATTGCTCTTTCTCTGACGACAGATGGCTGAAATTAAAAAGAGCTTAGGAACGAAGGGCTCTTCCTTCACTCCTAAGCGGACTTTCTAAATTATACAGCTTGACCGATGAATTCGATTTCAACGGTGCGTGTTAAAACATCTGAATAGCTATAAGATACACGTTCAAATGAGTTCTCGTCTGGATCCAAGTCAACAACAAAAACAGATGGATAAGTCTCCGTTAAGATTCCTTTACGTTCTGTTTGGCGCTTTCTTCCAGTCTGAGCAACTAACATAATTTCACTGCCGATACGGCCTTCCAAATCTTTCTTAATTGACGATAACGTTGTTGGCATTGCATTCACCTCGAGAAACATTATATCACTTTTTTTAAAAAATTTCAAGTTTATCATACTAGAAGTCTGTTTGCAACTACTTTTGCTCGACAAACCGGCTGTTTTGTCGAATTTTTATTCATTTTCTAATGTATATTTCATTTTTGCTTTGGCACGATCATAGGCACTTCGGACAGCTGAAAAAGTTCCCCCACGTACTTTAGCGATTTCTTCTAACGTGTAGCCTTTTAAGTATGCATTTAAAATTTGTTGTTCCAACGAGGAAAGACGTGTCGGAAAAGCTGCCAATTTTTCTTGAATCATTAATTGACCTAATGGGTCGGTAGCCGCTGTCCCTAAATAGTCCACTAACTCTTCACCAGCGCTTTCTAATCGTTGTTCCAGAGAAATAGACAAGGTATCTGTTCGCCGCTTATAGGCGCATTGATGGCGAATTAAGCTATGTACGTGATTTTCAAAATTTCGTTTAAAAAACTTTCCTAATGATGCTTGTTTTTCTGAATCAAATCGTTCTAACGTCCGAAAGAAGACAATTCGTCCTTCTTGAAGCCAGTCTTCAGTATCATAATCTTTTAAATAGTATTTTTTCATGCACTTATAAATCACTGGCTGATATTGCCCATATAAGGCTTGAAATTGTTCTTGGTCTCCTGCTAATGCTTGTTGAATCTGTTCTAACATAAAAAGCCCTCCTTTTCGATAAACGTATCGAATGATTTAGGAGAGCATAGCATGTTAGAAATTTATGACTTAAGCGAACATTTGTTTAATCTTTTTTTTGAGACAATTCTTCTAGCTTCTCAGAAAGTTTTGATAACTGCTCCACGTTCCATGGAGAATTTCGACGAAATTGCTGGAAATGGATATCCGTTGCATGAATGGCAATCGTCTTTTCTGTTTTCTGGACAGCTTTGTAAAGTTCATTGGCCGAAGTCCGCAATGCACCTTGTGAAAAGACCACCCATTGTTCAGCCAAATCACTCGTTGCGACTGTTACTTGCGTTAAACGATCATTTTTTTCACCAGCTAGACGTTCAATATAACTATCTGCTGTTTCATCTTCTTTGGTGAAAACCACGGTCAAAAGGTACTTTTTGTACGTTTGCTGAATACCTGGGACTAATTGGGCATCAAAGACCACAATGATTTCCAACCCTTCATATTTGGCATAATTGGACAGACGACTAAGAAGCAGTTCACGCGCATCCTCTAAACGCTCTTGCTTTTTCAACTGGACCAATTCTGGCCAAGCACCAATCATATTATAGCCATCAACGATTAACAATTGTTTTTTCATACAATCGCCTTCTTCTATAATGGGTTGCGGCCACGATAGACTTCATACATTAGCAAGCCTGCAGCCACACCAGCGTTTAAGCTTTGAACGTGTCCAGTCATTGGAATCGTTAATAATTCATCCACTTCTTTATGAAGACCTTGACTCATGCCACGACCTTCATTTCCGATGATTAAGGCAATTGCGCCTTGTGTATTCCAGCGACGATAATCCGTCCCAGACATATCTGTACCAAAAATCCAAAATTGATTCTCTTTTAGCGTTGCAATACTTTGCGCTAGATTCGTTACACGAGCCACTGGAATATGTTCCACGGCCCCTGTTGATGCTTTGGTTACGGTTGGTGTAATTCCCACTGCACGATGTTTCGGAATGATAATACCGTCCACGCCTGTCGCATCAGCAGTTCGCAAAATTGAGCCAAAGTTATGTGGGTCCTCTAGACTGTCTAAAATTAGGAAAAATGGTGTTGCTGTCTTTTCTTTTGTTTGTTCCAATAATTCTTCTAAAGTTAAATATTGATACGCCGTGATTGCTAAAACCATGCCTTGATGCACGCCGTGATCACTCATCGTATCTAATTTTGCTTTAGGCACCCATTTAACTGGAACAGCCTGTTCTTTCGCTGCTTGTTTTAATTGCTCAATTTTCTCGCCACGAGCATCTTCTTGTAAAAACAATTTATTCCCGCGTCCTTGCTGCAACGCCTCAACAGTGGCATGGAAACCAAAGACAAAGTTATCTGCTAGCTCTTCTGAGGTTCCATCAGCACCTGCTGTCGCTGGTCGTGGGTTCCGTTCTTTTGAACGCTTATCTGAACGTTCTGGACGTTTCTTACCTTTTTTAAAAGGACGAGATTTTTCATTTTTCATTGGTTTCACCTACTTTCTTGATACACCAGTTAATTAATTCTTCTAAACGTTCTTTTTGTTGTGTTAAATGTAAATAACCCATCAAGGATTCGAAACCGGTCGCTACCCGATAGGTCGTCACATCAGCATTTTTGGCAAAGGTGTGACTTTTAGCATTCCGACCGCGTTTGTACATCACTTCTTCTTCCTCCGTTAGCATTTCTCCCGCTAACATCGCTTGCATTAAGCTTGCTTGGGCTTTTGCTGACACGTAGTGTGTCGCCATGCGATGCAAAACATTCGGTTTCGTTTGTCCTAAGGAAACTAAATAATCACGAATGTAAATTTCATAAATCGCATCGCCAACATAGGCCAAAGCTAAACCGTTTAATTGTTTGTAATCTCTCATTCACTTCTTCTCCATCTCGTTCCTTGCGGAGTATCTTCTAAAACAATGCCTTGTTCTTTTAATAAATCGCGGATTTCATCACTTCGGGCAAAATCACGGTCTTTCCGTGCTTGGTTCCGTTCTTCAATTAACGCATCGACTTGTGCATCCACTAATTCTTCGTTTTTAAAGAATAAACCAAAAATAGCTAACCAGCCACTGAAAAGCTTATCCATCGCCACTAGAACTGGTTCCGAAACTGTCGCTTGTTCACTGTACTGATTCATCATCTTCGCTAATTCATAAACGACCGTAATCCCGTTAGCTGCATTGAAATCATCGTCCATTTCCGTAATAAAACGTTGTTCTAATTCGTTTAATTGAGCCAAATAGTGTTCATCCTCTGGCAAACTTGCGACCGCATCTGCTTGTCTAAAACGTAAATTTTCAAACGCATTTTTCAATTTTTGATAATTGGCTGCTGCTTCTTTTAGAGTGCTTTCGCTATAACGAATCGGGCGACGGTACTGGGTGGTGGACATAAAGAAACGTAAAATTTGCGGATCCACTTTTTGAATCATTTCATGAACAGTAATGAAGTTACCTAGGGATTTGCTCATTTTTTCATCGTCTTCACCAATTGTGACATAGCCGTTATGCATCCAGTAATTGGCAAAGGTATGGCCTGTTTTGGCTTCGCTCTGTGCAATTTCATTCTCATGGTGTGGAAATTCTAAATCTTGTCCACCACCGTGAATATCAATCGTCTCTCCCAAGTGTTTTGTCGCCATGACAGAGCATTCAATATGCCAGCCGGGACGTCCTTTCCCCCAAGGAGAATCCCAAGAAATTTCATCTTCTTTGGCACTTTTCCAAAGAGCAAAATCCAATGGGTCTTCTTTTAATTGTTGTTCAACGCCAGTTCGTTGACTTGCCCCCACTTCTAATTCATCAATCGATTGATGGCTTAATTTACCATAATTAGGGAATTTACGGGTGCGATAATACACATCACCTGCGACCTCATAAGCAAAACCTTTTTCAATTAAAACGTCGATAAAAGCTAAGATATCAGGCATGTGGTCCATCACCCGGGGATGTAGCGTTGCTGGCTGGACATTCAATGCTTGCGTGTCTTCTTCAAAGGCTTTGATAAAACGCTCCGCCACTTCCGGCGCAGTAATTTTCAATTCTTTAGCTGCCTTGATAATTTTATCATCGACATCTGTAAAGTTCGAGACATAATTCACTTCATACCCACGATATTCAAAATAACGACGAATCGTATCAAAGGCGATCGCACTGCGCGCATTACCGATATGGATATAGTTATACACGGTTGGTCCGCAGACATACATCCGAACTTTATGCGCCTCAATTGGCGTAAATACTTCTTTTTCTCTGGTCAATGTATTATAAATTTTAATCATGCCCTTTTTCCACCTTTCTTCCATTTAGACGAACGACTTTCGCAGGAACACCCACAGCTGTGGCATCTGCTGGGATGTCTGAAATAACAACAGCACCCGCCCCAATTTTTGAACGTTCACCAATCACAACTGGCCCTAAAATTTGAGCTCGTGCCGAAATCATCGCTCCTTTTTTCACTGTTGGATGGCGTTTACCCGTATCACGACCGGTCCCACCTAACGTCACTCCGTGAAACAAAACAACATCTTCTTCTATTTCCGCGGTTTCCCCAATCACAATGCCCATGCCGTGATCGATAAAAACTCCCGCTCCAATTGTGGCTCCGGGATGAATTTCTACGCCCGTTATGAAACGCCAAAATTGTGCATGAATCTTCGCCAACAAAAACAACTGATGCCTATATAAGAAATGAGACAAGCGATGCCAAAACAGGGCGTGCAAGCCAGGATACGTTAAAAGAACTTCTAGTGTGGTCCGCGCTGCAGGATCGTTTCTTTTAACAGCTGCGACGCTACGTTTCAACCAACTCATAGGGTGAACTCCTTTCTACTATACAAAAATAAAAAACGTCTTTTAAGCAACAAAAAAACGTTGCTTAAAAGACGCCCATGCGTGGTTCCACTTTTCTTCACAAGAACTAGCTCTTGCCTCGATACAGTTAACGCCTGCCGACGTCTTCGGTTACTTTTTTCACCAAAGCCACTCATAGATGCATTTCGACAAAAGATGCTCGCTGTTCTCACCACCCACAGCGTCTCTGAAATCCATCTGATTGTCTACTTCTTCTATTCTTTGTGTTTTTATAACACTTTATTTAAATGATCTAATGCTTTTTCTTTGCCTAATAATTCGATGGTTTCGCCTAATTCAGGACCATGCATTTGTCCAGAAACAGCAATTCGAATTGGCATAAACAAGTTTTTGCCTTTAACGCCGGTTTCTTTTTGGACGGCTTTAATCGCTGCTTTAATACTTGGGACATCGAAAACGTCCAAGGCTTCTAATTGTTCTTTAAACGCATGTAACACAGTTGGCACTGTTTCTCCTTGCAAGAATTCTTTCGCAGCATCATCTAAAACTGGATGTTCATTAAAGAACAAGTTTGATAGTTCCACAATTTCAGCTGCATAACTCATTTGTGGTTGATACAAGCTAACTAATTGTTTTAACCATTCGATTTTTTTAGGAGATGGATTTTCTTCAACACGACCGTCAGCGACTAAATAAGGAATACACATATCTGTTAGTTCACCTAAGTCCATTTGTTTCATGTATTGATTGTTAATCCATTCTAATTTTTTCGCATCAAAGGCCGCTGGTGACTTGCTTAAGCGTTGTTCATCAAACAATTTAATCAAGTCTTCTTGTGAGAAGATTTCTTCTTCGCCAACAGGAGACCATCCTAGTAAAGCAATAAAGTTGAACATGGCTTCTGGTAAGTAACCTAATTCACGGTATTGTTCAATAAATTGTAAAATTGTTTCATCACGTTTGCTCAATTTTTTGCCAGTTTCTGAATTAATGATTAAGGTCATATGGCCAAAGACAGGTGGTGTCCATTCAAACGCTTCGTAAATCATTAATTGTTTTGGTGTGTTCGCAATGTGATCATCGCCACGTAAAACATGAGAAATTTTCATTAAGTGATCATCTACTGCAACGGCAAAGTTATACGTTGGCATCCCATCGCGTTTTTGGATGACAAAATCGCCACCAATGTTATCTGACTCAAAAGTAATTTCACCTTTCACGATGTCATCAAATTTGTATTCTGTGTTACGTGGCACACGGAAGCGAATCACTGGTTCTAGACCAGCCGCTTCTTTGGCTGCTTGTTCAGAAGGTGTTAAATTCGCACAAGTGCCTGCGTAGTGAGGCATTTCCCCACGAGCTTGTTGTGCTTCACGTTCTGTTTCTAATTCTTCTGGCGTACAATAACACTTATACGCACGATTGCTGCTTAATAATTGATCAATCAATGGTTGGTAAATTTCTTTACGTTCTGATTGACGATATGGACCATATTCTCCCGGATGAGCAGGTGATTCATCCCATTCCATCCCTAACCATGCTAAGTTTTCCAACTGACTTTTCTCGCCGTCTTCGATGTTCCGTTTTTGGTCGGTATCCTCGATACGAATGATAAATTCTCCGTCATTGTGGCGGGCAAATAAGTAGTTAAATAATGCTGTTCTTGCATTCCCAATGTGCAAGTGTCCAGTTGGACTTGGTGCGTAACGCACACGAACTTTCGTCATGTTCATTCCTCTTTCCATTTTTTAAAAACAGACGGTTTAACGTCGTTTTCAGTTATTTTTCCAATAAAGCAACGGCAATTGCGCCGATTCCTTCTTTTTTACCAACAAAGCCCATCGTTTCCATGGTCGTTGCCTTAATGTTCACTTGTGTGACCGCTAAGTGGCAACTCGCGGCTAGATTCTTTTTCATCTCTGCCAAGTATGGGCTCATCTTTGGCTCTTCCGCTAAAATTGTACAATCAATATTGCCAATAGTAAAGCCCGACCGCCCAACTTTTTCATTTACTTTTGTTAATAAGTTTACAGAATTCGCATTTTTGAACTGCGGATCGGTTTCGGGAAACAGTTGCCCAATATCACCCAGACCAGCGGCACCAAGGATTGCATCAATAATTGCATGTGTTAAAACATCGGCATCTGAGTGACCTAACAGACCTTTTTCATAAGGAAGAGTAACCCCACCAATAATTAAAGGTCGTTGCGGAACTAATTGATGAACATCAAAACCTTGACCGATTCGAATCATACTAAGTCCTCACTTTGCTTAATTTTTATCGTTTTTAGGATGGTTATCCTTGCGATCATTAATCCCGCGACCCGCGTGCGCCGGTTTGGCAAAAATCATACGCCCAGCTGCGGTTTGTAAAGCACTTGTGACGACCACTTCGATTTGCTCATTCATGTAATGCTGGCCATCTTCTACCACAACCATTGTGCCATCATCTAAGTAAGCGACCCCTTGTTGACGCTCTGTTCCGGCCTTTACAACCATCACATTCATCGTTTCACCTGGAATCACCACTGGTTTCACAGCATTAGCTAAAGCATTAATGTTTAAAACAGGCACATTTTGAAATTCAGAGACTTTATTTAAGTTGTAGTCATTGGTCACAACCACGCCATCTAATAATTTTGCTAATTTGATTAATTTACTGTCTACTTCAGAGATATCCTCGAAATCTCCGTCGTACATCTCAACGGAGATACCTTCTTCTTTTTGTAAAGCATTTAAAATATCTAAGCCACGACGACCTCTCACCCGTTTTAAACTGTCTCCAGAATCAGCAATGTATTGTAATTCATATAAAACAAAGTTAGGGATGAGCAAAACACCTTCTAAAAAGCCCGTTTTCGCGATATCGTAGATTCTGCCATCAATGATGACGCTGGTGTCTAAAATTTTGTATTTATGGAAGTTGTCTTCCACTTTACGTTCCAACATTTGTCCTTCGGTGTCTTCCGTATTTGCTTTCTTTTGGCGAGGTGTGAAAACTTTTTTCCACTCCTCAATCCGTGTTGTTCCCATTCGGAAACCTAAGTAACCCAGAATAATCATAACTAGAATTGGTAGTAAACTATTCACGACAGGAATTTGTAAGTTGTACATTGGAATGGAGATAATGACGCCAATTGTTAAACCAATGATGGCACCAATACTTCCAAATAATAAATAGGTTAAACTCATTTCATTTAAAGCTGCTTCGATTTTTTTGACAGCGGAAACAATATACTTTGCTAACCCTAAAGATAAAATAAAGAAAATAATTGCACCGATTAATCCGTTCGTAAAGTTATTGTTTAACCAACTGTTATTGCCTTGCTTAGCCATTTCCCAAGCCATTGGGAAAAGAGAAATTCCTAAACTTGCACCAGCAATGATCATCAGCAACGTGATGATTCGTTTTTGCATATAGCCATCCTCCTCGTTTATTTAATAAAGACGTCTAGTGTTGTGGGGCGTACAAAAATCATACGCCACCAACAACCTAAACGGATTATTTCTACTTTCATTATTTAAAAACTTTTCTTAACGTTTCACCAATTGTTGAAACGCCAATAATTTCAATACCTTCAGGCGCTTCCCAGCCACCAAGGTTATTTTTAGGGACATAGACTTTTGTAAAGCCTAGTTTTTGCGCTTCACGCACTCGTTGTTCAATACTATTCACGCGGCGAATTTCACCAGTTAAACCAATCTCACCAATGAAACATTCCGAAGATGAGGTTCCTTTTTCTTTATAGCTAGAAGCAATACTGATTGCTAACGCTAAATCAATAGCTGGTTCATTAATTTTGACTCCACCAGCCGCTTTTAGATACGCATCCTGGTTTTGTAATAAAAGGCCTGCCCGTTTTTCTAAAACCGCCATGATTAAAGAAACGCGATTAAAGTCCAACCCGGTGGTCGTTCGCTTGGCATTGCCAAACATCGTTGGGGTAACTAACGCTTGGATTTCCACCAAAATGGGGCGTGAACCTTCCATTGCTACCACAATTGAAGATCCGGTGGCTCCTTCTAAACGTTCTTCTAAAAAGACCTGAGAAGGATTCATAACTTCAACCAATCCATGTGTCTGCATTTCAAAAATACCAATCTCATTCGTTGAGCCAAACCGATTTTTGACAGCCCGTAAGATTCTAAAGGTGTGATGCTTATCTCCTTCAAAATAAAGAACCGTGTCTACCATATGTTCCAACATCCGTGGCCCTGCGATAGACCCTTCCTTCGTTACGTGTCCGACAATAAAAATGGCAATCCCATTCGTTTTTGCCAGTTTCAATAATTCGGCAGTTGTTTCTCGGACTTGACTGACACTACCAGCAACGCTGGTAACATCTGGCTGCGTCATTGTTTGAATCGAGTCAATAATGACATAGTCTGGTTCTAATTTTTCAATGGCTCGTGATATTTCGTGCATATCTGTTTCTGCGTATAAGTAAAATGTCTCGTTGACGGTGCCTAAACGCTCCGCTCGCAATTTAATTTGCTCAGCACTTTCTTCACCAGAAACATATAAAACCGTGCCACCTGTGGCTGCTAATTGTTGCGATACTTGTAAGAGCAATGTTGACTTACCAATTCCGGGATCGCCACCGATTAAAACTAATGAACCTGGAACAACGCCACCACCTAAAACCCGATTCAGCTCCACTAATTCAGTTTTTACACGCGGCTCTTTTTTAGGTACGACTTCAGATAGCCGTTGTGGTTGTGTCTTTTTACCAGTCAAACTTACTCTAGCACGACGATCAGAAGTATCTTGAATAACCTCTTCCACCATCGAATTCCATTGTCCGCAATTAGGACAGCGGCCGAGATATTTTGGAGACACATACCCACAGCTTTGACATTCAAATTGAACTTTTGCTTTTTTTGCCATGTAGAATCTCCTTATCTGTTGTTTATTTTAACATTTATTAAATGGTTTGAATAACGTTGCCTACTGAAAAAATGGGCTTTATTTTTGTCCAGACGAACCAAAACCGCCCGTTCTTTCTGCCTCGACTTGGTCATCATCCGCTAATAAAAACGGCTTAAAAATCCCTTGGCCAATTCGTTCACCTTTTTCAATGACAACATCTTCATATCCAAAGTTTAAAAATTGGAACATGATATGTCCTTCGTTATTCTCGTTATTATAATAATCACTGTCAATGACTCCGACACCATTCGCTAAAAGTAGGAATCGTTTTAGCGGGTTCGAAGAACGACTTACCAATTCTAAATATTCAGAATCAGGCATATACGCCTTAATTCCTGTTTTAACTAAAATTGGTTTGGGATTTTCTCCAGCTTGTTGTAACTTCCAAAGACTTGGTACAACGACCGTTTCGGCTGCTTGAAAATCATACCCCGCGGCACCTTTTGTTGCTCGTTGTGGGACACTCAAGCCCTCTTCTTGATACTTAGAAATAATCTCAAAACCACGTTGTTTCATATTCATTCTCCCCTACTGTCTAAACTACTCCTATTTTACCATAATCTCTGATACTCTGGTTGTTTTTAGTAAGTTTCTCATTTCTAAAAGCCCAGTTAATCTAGACTACGCAAAAAAGAGGAGAATTTTTGTTTATTTTCCTTCTTTTAGTCTATCATCTTCTCTTAAAATAAACAGACCAAATCCCAAAAAGTCCCAAGATTCCCTCAAAAAGTTCACACTTTCATTAAACTTTCTTTACTATTCATTATTTAGCACTTTCTAGTAGCCGCTGATTTTGTTATAATGAGTGTCAAATTTTACTGTAAAAAGAAACGAGGCACTTATGAGAAACAAACTCCAACAGGCCAAACGAATTGTGATCAAAGTCGGAACCAGTTCTCTGATTTATCCCAATGGCAATATTAACTTAAAAGCAATTGATCAATTAGCCTTTACTTTGAGTGATTTAAGCAACCAAGGCAAAGAAATTATTTTAGTTTCTTCTGGCGCAATTGGTGTCGGACTGAATAAATTAAATCTATCTGTACGCCCAACGACAATTCCCGAACAACAGGCTGTCGCTGCAGTCGGCCAAGCAGAATTAATGAACATTTATAATCAGCGGTTTTCAACCTATAGCCAACAAATGGCACAAGTTTTATTAACTCGTGATGTTATTGAATATCCTGAAAGTCGCAATAATGTTACCAATACTTTTGAACAACTGTTAAAAATGAATATTATTCCTATCGTCAATGAAAATGATACTGTCGCAATTGAAGAATTGGATCACTTAACCAAGTTCGGGGATAACGATCAATTGTCTGCCATTGTCTGCCAAATTGTTCAAGCTGACTTGTTAGTTATGTTATCAGATATTGATGGTTTCTTTTCAGACAACCCTACTGTCAACAAAGAAGCCACGTTATTTTCTGAAATCAATGAAATTAATGAAGACTTGTTCCAATTAGCCGGTGGTAAGGGGAGCCGCTTTGGCACTGGTGGGATGTCTAGTAAATTAAAAGCCGCTGAACGTGTGTTAGCTAATCAACAGGCGATGATTTTAGCAAACGGAAAACAACCAAAAATCATCTTTGAAATTTTAGAAGGAAAAGATATCGGTACGTTATTTATTAAAGGAGGGCATGAAAGTGACTGATTTAAAGCAACTAGGGCAACAAGCTAAAGAAGCCTCTTATACGCTAGGCTTGATGGATACTCGTCAAAAAAATACTTTGTTAAACAAAATGGCCGCAGCCATTGAAGCCAATGCACCCCGCATTTTACAAGCAAACGCATTAGATTTAGAGCAAGCCGCTACCCACGGAATTTCTGAAACAATGCAAGACCGCTTACGTTTAACAGAAGAACGGATCACAGCGATGGCCGAGGGCATACGCCAAGTCGCTACTTTACCCGATCCAATTGGGGAAGTAGATAAAATGTGGCGCAATGAAGCGGGGCTGTTAATTGGGCAACAACGCGTGCCTTTAGGTGTTATTGGAATCATTTATGAATCGCGGCCAAACGTGACAACAGATGCCGCTAGCCTTTGTTTCAAATCAGGAAATGCTGTTATTCTTCGAGGCGGAAAAGAAGCGTTTCACTCCAATCAGATATTGGTGACAATTTTACAAGAAGCGCTAATCCAAGAAGCCGTTTCTCCCCATCTCATTCAATTTGTTGATGATACTTCTAGAGAAACAGCCCAACAACTTATGCGCTTAAATGACTACTTGGATGTCCTCATTCCACGTGGCGGCGCCAACTTAATCAAAACTGTTTTGACAACAGCCACTGTTCCTGTTATTGAAACAGGCACAGGCAATTGTCATATTTACGTGGACAAAGACGCCCAGTTAACAATGGCAACTGAAATTATTGTCAATGCTAAATGTCAACGTCCTTCTGTCTGTAACGCCGCCGAAACGTTATTAATTCATCAAGAGGTGGCTGAAGCCTTTTTACCAACAATTGAAAAAGCCTTGAAGGAGTTTCACGTGGAACTTCGGGCAGATGAACGTGCGTTAGCAATTTTTGAAGAAGCCATTCCAGCGACTGAACAAGATTGGGAAACGGAATTTCTCGACTTTATCTTAGCAGTGAAAGTCGTTGATTCTTTGGACGAAGCCATCCAGCATATTAATCGCTACAATACAAAACATTCTGAAAGTATTATTAGTGATAATTACTTTGCCACACAACAATTTTTACAACAAGTGGATGCAGCCGCTGTTTATGCGAATGCTTCAACTCGTTTCACGGACGGTTTTGAATTTGGATTTGGCGCCGAAATCGGCATTAGTACGCAAAAATTACATGCCCGTGGACCTATGGGCTTAGCAGAGCTTACTTCGACAAAATATGTTATTTATGGAAATGGGCAAGCACGTTCTTAGAAAGAAAAACCCTTGATTTAAAAATCAAGGGTTTTTCTTTCTCCTCTCCAATGTGCATCTTTACACATGGAATTGTTCACAGTCCCACAATCTATTCTTGATATTTTTTTTGAATCCTCATTATACTTTCTACATATGCTTGTTTCACTTGGACTGGCTCTAAAATTGTCACTTCTTCACCAAAGCCCATAAAATAGTTGGCTAAAAATTGTGTTTCTGTTGGATGAATCTGTCCAACTAAAAAACACTGCGTGGGCGTTTCTTCCAACTGAATATTGTCAAAGCGATGTTTATAAAAAAATTCTTTGCCTTTTTCTGTAATGATTGCTTTAAATGGAATCGTACGTGCCGTCGTTTGTTGATGGCGATACGATTCTTTCAGTTCTTCAGTCGTAAAATCCAGTGTTTGGTTTAACTGCTGAATAGCCTCCATAAAATCACAGCGGTAAGTACGCCAAGCCTTTTTAGTCACATCATAGCCTGAACAATACCAATACCCTTCTAAAATAGTTAACCGGGTTGGTAAGATTTTTTTCGTTGTTGCTTCATATCTGGTATAGTTAAACTGAATTACTTGTTGCGCCAAAATACAATGAAACAGCTGCTCTAAATTGCCTGGTGCTTCTACTTGTTCAATTCCTTCGTAATAGACGACCTTACTCATTTGACTGATTTTAAATTGGGTTGGTTCATCTAAAGAATGCAATAATTTTTGCTTAATTTGCTGATAGGAATGACCAAACGGTGACTCTGCGACTAATTTCAGTAATTGTAACGAAAAAAAGATCGCTAACACTTCATTTTCGTTAAAATAAATCGGCGGCAACAACGGTTTGTTTAAAACTCGATAGCCACCATAACGACCATTCTCCACATATAGCGGCACGCCTAAATTTTCCAAAGCTTCAATATCCCGCAAAGCTGTGCTTTTAGAAATCCCAAAAGTTTTCATTAACTGATTTAAATTAAACTGAGGATGGGTTCTCAAGAAAAAAAGTTCCTGATTTAAACGTTCTGATTTTTTCATTTTTCCCTCCATCGGTGTCACTTTTTGACACCTTTTATTGTTATGCTTATCTTATCAATCTTAGGAGGTTCAAACAATGAAAAACACACAATTTGCCCTTTTTATGGTCTTAAATGGACGAGCAACGGAAGCCTTGACGTTTTACCAAGAAGCCTTTGCTGGTGATATTCTTTTTAAAATTACTAATCAAGAATTTAAAGAGCGTTTAAATCCTTCTTTGACCATTCCCGCTGGCGAAGAACACTGGCTTTCTCACTCGATTTTACAAATGGACACTTTTCAATTACAACTAGCTGATAATCCTTTGTTTGCAGGAATGAATACCACGCCCACAGAACAATTGACCCTCAGCTTAACCGTCGACAGCCGTCACTCTGCCAAAACAATTTTTGAAAAACTCACGCGCCATCCCGAATCCTGTATTATCCAAGAACCAATTGAAAATGAATTTGCAACGTTTTATGCGATTGTGAAAGATCCTTTTGGTTTAGTCACTCAAATTACTCATGAAAAACAAGCAGATCCTACCAAGAAAGGAAGTTAGCCGAAGAATGCGAACCTATGAATCAAAAGAAGCCTTGATTGAGGCCATTCAAATAGCTTCACAAAAATATTTAGCTGAATTTGCAGAAATTCCTGAAACACTTAAAGATCACCGAATTGAAACAGTAGCTAAAACACCTTCAGAGAACTTAGCCTATCAATTAGGTTGGCTCAACTTGCTGCTTTCTTGGGAAGAACAAGAACAACGTGGTCTGACCGTTCAAACGCCAGCTGAAGGCTATAAATGGAATCAACTGGGCTCTCTCTATCAATCATTTTATCAAACCTATGGACAAATGAGTTTAGAAAGTCAGCTGATTGTGTTGCAAGACACCTTAGAAAAATTACTTCATTGGATTGACTCGCTTTCCGAAGACGAATTATTTTTACCTCAACAACGGGCTTGGGCGACTACCAAAGCACAATGGCCTCTTTGGAAATGGATTCACATTAATAGCGTTGCCCCTTTTACTAGTTTCCGAACGCAAATTCGCAAATGGAAAAAAGCGTGTCTTTAAAAAGTTATCCACATTTTTTCAAAAAAAGCTTGACAAGCATTTTTAAATTCTCCACAGAAAACTTTGTGGATGAAATTTCTTGTTTTTTCCAAAAAACTTTTCCACAGTGCTTATTTGTTCGACATTAAATCCTTGTAAATTCTAGAAAAAAGAAGATGAAAACGTTGTTTTAATAACGTTTTCATCTTCTTTCAACTTTAGGGGCTCCTTCACTTTTAGCAAGCAGCCCTTCTGAACTTACGTCTATTTTTTTTAGCAACTCGAAAACTTATCCTTGTGGATAAACCGAGATAAAAAGCTTTTTTGTGGTTTTCAACAGAGTTATGCACAAAGTTATCCACAGGGTGTTTTCAGCAATTTTTCGGAGAATATTCGTTGTTTTAATCTGGTGATTTAGCATTTGAATGTCAATCCCTTACTCCTAATTCTTCTTCACTCCACCCTTAGGATCCTAATAAAATTTTAAAGTTTTTCTTCTATTGGTACATCAAATAAAGAGTATGATAAACTATAGGTACTTTCGAAAAATCAGGTGAGGTTATTTATGAAAAATAAAAGTAGGCAGTTTTTAAAAAACAACTGGCCTTATATGTTAGCCAGTTTCTTCATTCCATTTTTAATTATGGCAATTATCTATTTGAGTATTGGGATTTATCCAGGAAGTAGTCGCAGTGTTTTAGCCAGCGATGCCTTTTCTCAATTTTCAAATTTTCACGCAAGCTTTAACAATGTTCTTCATGGAAAACAAAGTCTTTTCTATACGTGGAATGCTTCTTTGGGACTAAACTACTTGTCCTTAATTTCCTATTATCTTGGTGGCTTATTTACGCCGCTCGTCTTTTTCTTTAACAATCAAAACATGCCTGATGCGCTCTATTTCCTAACGTTGTTGAAAATTGGGAGTGCTGGCTTGAGTTTTTGGTTCTTGGCAAAACAAACCTTTAAGATTCCTAAATGGTCCCATGTGACTTTAAGTGTGTCTTATGCGCTAATGTCCTTCATTGTGGCCCATTCAGAATTAATTATGTGGTTGGATGCCTTTATTTATCTGCCACTCGTAATTTTAGGAATTCATCGTTTAATGGACCAACGAAAACCGACATTATTGTTTGTCAGTTATTTCTTGCTTTTCATTACAAATTATTATTTTGGCTTTATGATTGGGTTGTTTTCCTTCCTGTACTATTTTGCACGAACGTTTACAGACTGGCAACGATATAAATCTCGAATCGTTGCGTATTTTACTACTTCTCTTTTAGCTGGTGGAGCATCCATGATTATGGTCTTACCTGCTGTCTTAGATTTACGAACCAATGGTGAAACTCTTTCTGAAATTACAACCTTTAAAACAGAAGCGACTGCCTTTTTAGATATTATTATGAAAAATATGATTGGCGTTTACGATACAACCAAATATGGGTCCATTCCTTTTATTTACATTGGGTTGTTGCCTTTGATTTTTTGTCTCTTCTATTTCGTTACAAAAGAAATTCCATTGAAAAACAAACTACTTTTTGGCAGTTTGTTTGTCCTATTGATTGCTAGCTTTTACATCACGCCCTTAAATTTATTCTGGCACGGTATGCATGCGCCGAACATGTTTCTTTTCCGCTATAGTTTCCTCTTTTCATTCCTAGTTATTTTGCTTGCAGGTTATGGTTGGGAGAAATTTGAAAAGGATGATCTCGGCGTCTTAAGCGGCTTGATTTTGATTCTTTTAGCAATTTTTGCTCTTGCAATGGGCACAAAAGGTGCTACTAGTTATACGTATGTGACTTTAACCTCTTTCGTATTAACAGCAACTTTTTTACTATTATACTTTTTCGGAATTGCTTTTTATCAATTGAAAAAAGCGCCTATGCAATACTTAGTGATTTTGTTATTGCTGCTCGTTTCTGGTGAAGCAATCATTAACACACGGGCGATGGTCACTGGTATTTTAGATGATTGGAACTACGCATCACGTAGTTTGTATTCTGAACCTTATCCTGACTTAAAAAATCTAGTCGATCAAACAAAAAAAGAAAATGATACTTTTTATCGCTTGGAAAATTTAAATGGTGTTTCGGCCAATGACGGCATTAACTATGGCTACAGTGGCATTAGCATGTTTTCTTCCGTACGGAACCGACATTCTTCAACATACCTAAACGCCTTAGGTTTCCGCTCACGAGGCACGAATTTAAATATTCGTTACCAAAATAATACCTTGTTAATGGATGCTTTGATGGGCATTAAATACAATATTGCTGAAAATAATCCAATGAAATTCGGCTTTGAACGACAAGCAGCTGCTGGTAAATATCAGCTTTATCGTAACGAAAATGCTTTGCCGTTAGGATTTTTAGCAGACAAAGAGATTTACAATGTTCGGCAACCTCTCAATGATAATTTAGGTAGTCAAACAAATTTACTAAATGCTTTAGCCAATACCAATGAACGGTATTTTACCTTTTATCAACCAACGATGACGCTTCAAAATAACGTGACAATTACGCAAAATACAGCTGGCGTAACTTTTACGGAGAAACAACATAACGTAGCCAAAGAGATTTCTTATACAGTCAATGTGCCCGCCAATACGCAAGCTTATTTGAGTTTATTCCCAACGGATTTTGCTCAATTGGAAAGTTCCACTGCGACGGTCACCGTGAACGGCTCAAGTCAGCAATCACAAATTGGCATTACTGGCCAATATTATAACTTAGGTTACTATCCCAAAGATACAACCGTTAACTTCAAAGTAAGTTTTTATGGAACCAAAGCAGTAAGTTTTGTTCAGCCGCAAGTGGTTGGCTTAAATACCAATGCATTTGAAAAAGCCATTTCCGCCGTGCAAGAAAAAGGCGTTGATTTAACAACTGGCAAACGCTCTGCTTCAGGTACCTTTACCGCCGACAAAGATCAAGTACTCGTCACTACAATTCCTTATGACAAAGGTTGGCGTGTCAAAATTGATGGCAAAAAAGTTACCCCAAAAGCCTTTAAAGATGCCTTTCTAAGCGTTCCTGTCAGCGCTGGAACCCATACTATTCAGTTCTCTTATTTACCAGAAGGATTGATTCCTGGCATCGTGTTATTCGTTCTATGTACTGGTGGTTTCGTTGCCTACGTAACCTTGATTCCTGCTAGACGAAACCGTAAAAAAGAAGACAAATAAAAAATCACGCGATGGCTAAGTCATCGCGTGATTTTTTTAAATTTCAGTCATTGCTTCTTCCACAAGCGAAACACTTTGATGTCTTCCTTTCGTAATCAACAAGGAAAGTTGCACAAAAGCAAAGAGTACGCTGGTCCGCTTAGGATAAGCAAAATAACGTGGTTGCCAACTAGTGACATATTGTTCTTTGCGCTTGCGTGTATCTTGAAACGCATAAATTTGATAACTATACTTGTAAAAAATATTAACAAAGCGTTCTTTTAAGAAAGAGTACTTGCTCTCCCCTACGTTAGCCAACGGCGCCATCCCAATATCAATTAATTGATAGCCCTGCTGTTGATAGGTTTCAATAAAATGAGTGAACAAATATTCTCTAGTAAAAGCAGGTGCGTCTGAACGAATACGTAACAAATCATAAGAAATACTTTTGCCTTTTTCCATTTCTTTTCCCGTAATGAAACCGATGACCGTTTGTTTCTGTCTCACCAAGCCCACGCTACTGCATTTCAAGTACTCGGGATCCAACCGTCCACCAATAAAGTAGCGCTCTTTTTGATTCCGTGACCAGTCCGCAGAAACTCGTTCTAACTCTTGATATAAGGCATCACTAATCGTTTCGGGATAAAATTCAAACTGAAAATCCGCTGCTTCTGCTGCTATTTTTTCAGTCACTGTTTCCGTCCAGGCTGTTTGATTCACTGTTGACGGCTCATCAAATTGAATCAAGCCTTCTTCCCCAACTTTCATAAATTCAAAGCCGCAATCGTGAAGATTCATAACATATTCTTCCGAAATACGATAAAAAACTAATTGATAGCCTAACAAATCAGCTTGATCCATAAACGCCAGTGTCGCCGCTGTCCATTTCTCTCGTTGCCCAATCGGATCCGCCAAGACAAAGCATTTATTAAACTTCATTTGAAACCCAAAAAGTACTTGATCTTCGCCTTCTTCTTGGTAATAAAAATGACCATAATCCTTTAAATACAAAAATTGACTGCCTTCGTTGCCACCAAATTTTTCCAAAAAGCGTGTCAACCGCGCTTCCTCAAACCCCTCACCTAAAGTAACAGTTGTTTCGGCTAAATATTGATACAAAAAGAATAAACCAATCAAGGAAATACTTAAACCAATCAATCCGTTAAACCAAACATCATCTGACGGAAACAACAAAAAGTGATTGATAACTTGATTGCCACCAGCTGGTCGTGCGGCGTAATAGCCAGCAACCGCATAACCGATAAACAAGCAGCCAAACAAAATACTATCTACCGTTAAAGCGCCCCATGAATAAACGAACTTTTCACGATAAAATTCTTTACGAGCCAAAATAACCGCCAATAAAATAACGGCATAAACAGCAATTAACTGCCACGAAGTCGTTCGTGCCACCGTATTTACAATACAAAATCCTAGTAAAATAATTGTAGGCCAATAAGCTTTTTTCACTTTCATAGAAATGCCTCGAGCTAAACCTAATAACAAGAATCCTACAAATAAATTCAATGTTTGATCTAAAAAATTAAACGAAAAGGGAAGTAATACTTGGAATAAACGACTGACATTCGACAAATTCGTCACAGTCGACAATAGAACCATCATAATTCCTGCAAAATATAACGCCGCCACCAAAATAAAATGCGCCACTTTTTGTGAAAATAACCGAGGTAAATTATCAAAAAATTGATTGACTTTCATGCCTGCTTGTTGCAAGAACAAAATAACTCCTGTCATAAAAGGCGTCACATAATAAAACAAACGATAATACAACAACCAGACGACCGCTTGTGATCGATCAATCCCTAATTGTGACAAGCCCAAAATCATTAAGACATCAAACGTTCCCATACCACCAGGAACCATGGTCAACATCCCGATTAACGTAGCGATAACAAACATTGGGTAAACAGAAACCATCGAAACTGGCACCTGCATCAAGCGACCTATCATCAAGAAAGCAAACATCCCACCTAGCCATTGACCTAATGAAGCGCCGAATAATAGGAGCACTGCTTTTGGAAAAAATGTTTTAAACAATGTTCGCCGTTTTAAATACGTGAAAAACCAGAGCGCTGGCGCAATCAGGCTGCCCAATAATAACCAAACCCAATATTCACGAAAAACATTTTGGGTTCGAATAAAAAATAAATCAACAAACGCCACAAAAGATAAAATAGATAACCCTGAAATCAAGAACAGAGCAACTTTTGAGACCGTTGCTACAACCTTGCCCCGCGGTACATCTTTTCCGTAAAAATTAATCCGTAGCGTTGCCCCAACCACGCCGCCAAAACCCGCTAAGTTATTAATGGTATTGGTGACCCAAGCCGAAGTTAACCAATCCATTCGTTTCATTGGTGGCTTACCTTCTTTTTCCAATAATTTAACGACTACATAGTCATAAAGGAGCATCGGAATAACCCCTAATAGTCCTGCCAAGACCATACCAATTAAACGCCCCGTACTTTGTTGTTCCATCGTGGAAAAAATATCCGCCCAGGTCATGCCTTGAGCGATATGTGTCACTTGGTTAGCCACGAAAACTAATACAGAACCAAGAAAAATTAGTTTCAATAATAAACTGTGTTCTTTCAACCACTGCGTTAGTTGGCTAATATTTTTTTTCATCTTATAGCCTCTTTCATATCTCTTTTCTATTCATTTAACTTTCGTTTTATCGATTTTCTTCCATGGTAGCCTATTTGCTGAAAATTTTCCAGCACGGCTAGACATTTTGGCTGAATCGTATTGTTTTATTGAAAAAAAGAGTGAGAAAAAAATCTAAGACGATTTTTTCTCACTCTTTTAACTGTATTTTTTACGCCACTACTTCTGCGACAATCTCAATCTCCACCAACACATCCATCGGTAATTTAGAGATTTCAATCGTTGTGCGTGCAGGATATTCCGCACTAAAATACTCAGCATAGACTTCATTGAATGCCGTGAAATCCGCCATATTTTGTAAATAGCATGTCGTTTTGACTACATGAGCAAAATCACTACCAGCTTCTGTTAAAATCCCTTGAATATTTTTCAGTACTTGATTGGTTTGTTCTTTAATCGTTGTCCCAACCACCTTGCCTGTTTCAGGATCCAGTGGAATCTGACCAGAAGTAATCAATAAACCATTCACAATTTTTGCTTGTGAATATGGCCCAATTGCTTGTGGTGCTTGCTTTGTTTTAATTGTTTTCATTTCTTTTCCCCCAGTAAATGACAAGTTGTTACTTTTTGTTATTTTATTTGTTTCTATTTTTCCATTGTACTGCAACCAATTTCGGAATGCTATCTTTTCTCAATTATTCCCAAGTGCTGATGCTGTGCCATCCTTTTGTAAAACAGCTTCAAAACCTTGGCGCATCCTTTCAAGTCCCTCGTGTAGTTTTGCTTGCGAACAGCCAATATTTAACCGTAAAAATCGTTGTCCATTACCGCCATAAATCGAGCCGTCCATAATGGCGACTTTCCCCACAGAAACTAAAGCCTCTTGTAAGCGGGCCACATCTGGAACTGCCGCTGATACGTCCAACCACATTAAGTAAGTGGCTTCCAGCTCCGTCACTTTAATTTTTGGCAAATATGTCTGTAAAAAATCTTTCACGTAACGTTGGTTCTCCGCTAAATAATCATTCAACTCGTCAACCCAAGTACCACATTTTTGATAGGCCGTCATGGTTGCTAACATTCCCAAAATACTTGTTGATGATAAACCATCGGCGTTTTTTAATTTGAGCTGAAAAGCGTCACGCAATTCGTTATCTGGAATTAAGGTGTAAGCAAAAATCAGCCCTGGAAAATTAAAGGTTTTCGTGCCACTGGTAATAATGGCAGATTTTTTATAACCAAATTGCGTAATTGGTCGATGAACATGGCCTTTATTAACGATATCCATATGAATTTCATCAGAAAGTAAAAACACATCATACTGTTGGCACAATGAAACCATTCGCTCTAACTCCCATTGCTCCCAAACACGTCCTGTTGGATTATGCGGGGAACATAAAAGCAAACAGCGATTTTCTGGTTGCGCTAGTTTTTTTTCTAAATCAATAAAATCAATACTGTAGCGCTTCTCTTGATAAAGCAGTTCATTCGCCACTACTTGCCGCTTATTTTCCTGAATAACTTTAAAAAATGCATCATAGGCAGGTGTTTGTAAAATAATGCCCTCCCCTTCGTTAGTTAATAATTGAATCAAAGCAGAAATCCCGTAGATAACGGTCGGGGTATACATAATCCAGTGTTCTTCAATCTTCGTCTGGAATCTTGTCTGGTACCACGTTTGAATTGCTTCTTTTAATTGCGGATGATTCCACCTTGTATAGCCAAATACTGGATGTTTCAAACGCTCCTGTAATGTTGCCAGAACTGCCTCTGGCACAGCAAAATCCGTATCGGAAATAGTGAAGGGAAGCAAATCCGCTTCCCCAAATCGGTCTTCTACAAAATCCCACTGTGTACAATACGTTCCTCGTCGATCAATTGCTTTATCAAACGACACACTCTTCACCTTCTGTCTTTTTTCTAACCTAAAATCATCTCTAATTGATTACGGACCGTTGTCACTTTGGTTCCGATAATCACTTGCACGTTCTGCGCATCTAAATGCACGACACCTAAAGCCCCTAATTGCTTTAATTTGTCATCATCTACTTTATTAGCATCTGCTAACACTAAACGTAAACGCGTAATGCAATTATCAATAGCTTGAATATTCTCTTGCCCACCCAAAGCCGCTAAAATCCCAGGCGCATCATAGCCACCCGTTTTCTTATATTGAACTTCTTGATCGGTATATTCAGTCTCATCTAAGACCTTGTCTCGTCCAGGTGTTTTTAAATCAAAGGTTACAATGACTGTTTTAAAGACGAAATAATAAACAACAAACCAGATAGCGCCGACAATGAGAACCCACCACCATTTTGTATAAGTTCCTTGTAACAAGCCAAAAATAACAAAGTCCAGTAGCCCGCCATCAGTGTTCCCAATCACAACACCCAATAAAGCCATTACCATGAAACCTAGACCAGTCATAATGACATGAAACAGCCATAATAATGGACTAATAAATAAAAATAAAAATTCAATTGGTTCTGTAATTCCAGTGATAGCCGTTGCAATCACACCTGAAAGGAGTAAGCCTTTAATCTTATGTCGATTCGCCGGAGCTGCAGTATGATACATCGCAAGTGCCGCCGCTGGTAAGCCAAAAATAAAGGTCGGCATTTTCCCTTGTGACAAGAAAGCTGTTGCGCTTGGTGAAATCGGTAAATTATTTTGCAATTCTGCATAGAAAATATTTAACGCACCAAACACTTCTTTGCCAGCCACCACCGCTGAACCCCCTGCTTCAGTAAAACGAATCATGGAAACCAAAATATGATGCAACCCAAACGGTAACAGTAGACGTTCCCCTGACCCAAACAGAAAAGGCCCAAAAATACCAGAACGTTGGATAAGTTGGCCAATCGCCATAATCATTAGCGCGAAAAGTGGCCAAACTAACGGAATTACTAAGCCCACGAAGGCCATCACTAATGAAGTAATAATTGGTACAAACCGTGCGCCAGAAAAGAAGGCAAAACTATCTGGTAGTTGCACCGTATAAAATCGATTATGCAACTTATAGACAATAAGCCCAGCGATAATTCCACCAAGAACGCCCATTTCAATCGTTTGAATCCCAAAAACCATTCCTTGACCGGCTTCCCGCAACTGTTCAGGATCCACAAGGCGATTCGTCTGCACTAAATAGAAATTAATCGCTAAATTCATCACCGTATAGCCTACGAAACCTGAAAACGCAGCAATTCCTTTTTCTTTCCGAACTAACCCCAACGGAATGGCCATTGCAAACATGACAGGTAAATAGGCAAACGCAAAAACCACCAATTGTCGACATAAATTGGAAAATAATTTTCACTGCGGGCTTTCCTAAAAACGGGATCGTTTCAATCATGGATTCACTGGAAAAAGAACTTCCTAATCCCAACAAAATCCCCATAAAAGCTAATAAAGCCACTGGCAACATAAACGTTTTGCCTAATCCTTGGAAAAACTCCCAGAAAGTCGCTTTCTTTTTCTTTACTGCCATTTCTTAACTCCTCCATTCATTCTTTACAAAACTAAAAATGATTGCGTTTACATTCATTGCCCTCATTATAACTAGCCCAAAACAAAGAAAAAAGAGGCTACACTCTTTCTGTATCCCCTTACATCATTTAGTATGGTGTTGCATAAAATTACCGCGGCTGCTTTGCCTCTGCGTACATTAATAAAACCGTATCGAACAAACAAATGACAGCAATTCTTGAACTTAAATCCACGCGCTGATGATAACGTGTCGTCCCTTTGGCAAATAACGTCGTCGTCGACAATTTTTCCAAGGTGCTTCCTTTAGTCGAAATCAAACTAATCATCGGCACTTGCTGTTCCTGCGCTACACGTGCATACGCTAAAATCCCTTTAGTTTCTCCTGTATAACTGACAAAAATGGCTAAATCCTGTCCATCCAGATTCTTAACTGCTGCCGTTTGTTCATCCCAATCAGATCGTGCATAGGCTTTTTTTCCTAAAAATGTTAGCTTTCGTGCAAAATCAGTACAAATAGGAAAACTGCCACCAACACCGAACACTTCAATCGTATTCGCACGCTCAATCATTTTAAGCATTTCCGCGACTTTGGCTTCATCCATTTGTTGAAAACTGTCTTGCACATTGGCGATCAACTGTTGCGTAATAGCTTGAAAACTACGACTATCGCTTTCTGTGCTCTCGCTCTGCACCGATTGGACGATCGCGTATTTTAATTCTTGGAAGCCTCGATAACCTAAGTGTTTTGCTGTCCGAGAAATAGTGGCTGTTGAGACAAACAACGCCTGCGCCACCTCATAAATGGTTTGTGAACTAATTTCCGTCATATGCGTCAAAATATAATCCAGTACTTGATTTTCAATTTTACTTAAATGATTTCGTTTCTTTTCTAACAAAGCGATTAATCCCTCAGTCGTCATCCAATCCCTCACTTTAAATCCTTTTTTATAATTATACACCAGAATATTCTGATTATTTCAATAAGAAAGTCCAAAATAACCAACAGCGGCTCCATCATTCGCCAGAGAAAAAAATCAGCCTTCCGATGGAGGTGCTTGTTGCGCGTTCTTGCTATACTCTGTATATAGAAAACAGGAAAAATTTGGAGGTAGTACGTATGAATAATCAACGACCAATGTTTATAAATATTCTTTTAGTGGTCCTTTTATTTTTAGTTGTCGGTTCACTCTTTAGTGCCGTTGTCGGTATCGTGGGAAGCTTATTGTGGCTAGCAGTAAAAATTTTAGTTCCCGTAGCGATTATCGTGTGGCTTGTTCGAACAATTTCGGGAAATAATGGCAACTGCCGCCGTCGTTATTAAAAAAAAAAAACAGGTTTTCCTTTTCGGAAAACCTGTTTTTTTTACTTCTTTTATCTAAAAGCATATACAATATTACTAATACCAAACATCATAAAGTAGAAGCCAACTAAGAAGCTTAAAGTTAGTGCTGAAGACAATGGATTAAATAATAACATTACACCTAAGATAATCCCTAAAACGTCAACAATTAATGTGAACCAGAAGTAACCTGTGCTTACTCGTTTAGCAAAATCTAAAGTAAATAAGCCGAAAATTGAGTCGAATAAAAACCAAATTGCAAAAACAAATGGTAACACAGCGACACCAATATTTAAGTTAAACAATAAGTAAACACCAATTAGGATATCAATAATCCCTAAGATGATTGGTGCATAAGCTTTGTAGCCTAGCAATTCTTTCATACGATTACGTACAAAAATTTCGAAAATCCCTTTAATAATAGCAAAAATCGCAAAAACCATCACAATGGCAATTAAATTACCGGCAGGATTTTGGAAAGAAATTAATGCAGTCAGAACAAATAGAATTCCTAATACTAATGAACCCCAGTCCATTCCATGATGTTGTCGTTGTTCCATGACACTCACTCCTCTATAAAATAATTTATTACACTTATTATGTTACTACTATTTTACAAGGTGTCAAATATTTTCATCGTGCTTTCTGAAAACCATTTCAATGATAACTCCATTAAAAACAACGTATCACTTGATTGTCTCTTTTTTGGTGCACAATTGTGTCTTTTTTGTATAAATAAGTCCCTCGTTTTCCCACAAAAAAACCGCTACTTTTTCATCTAGTTTATAAAAAAGTAACAGTTATAAATTATTTTTTCTTTTTCCCAATCGAGAGAATCCCTCTTTTTATGACATCAAAGAAACTCAAAGATTGGACCATATGATCTGGGTCAACATATTCACGAATAGCTCGTAACACTCGCTTCGGCTCTTTTGAAGCAAACGTATACGTCCCATTTTTCTTGGTTTGAATCGCATAACGAGGAATCCATTTTCCTTTGAACATTACTGAAGCCAACACGTAATCGACTTCTTCCCACGGAATTTGGATAAACTTACGTGGATCTTTGGCATGGTAAAATTCAAACCCGCGGTCACCTATCATAATTTGTCCATAATCTGTTAATCCTGTAAATGCCGTCGCATCTATAACTAAATCAACTTTTGTGTTTAATGATTGTACCATGTTATCTGCTCCATTTCATTCGACTAATTCCTCTTTATTATACGTTTCTTTCCTGATCGAAACAAACAAAATTACATCTTTGTTTAAAAAAGCGGAAGAAAAGTTTCTCGACTTCTCTTCCGCTTTTTTTGATTAGAAGTAATGAACTTACTTCGTCATTCTTATAATAAGCCGATTAAGTGGCCGACAACGCCGACTACGAATAAACCAAGAATGATAACGATTGGGCTAACTTTTTTCTTCAATAACCACATACATAAGAATGTAAGTAGTAATGGTGCTAGACCTGGAATCAATTGATCTAAGTTATCTTGTAAAGTAGTAACTTTCGTTGGTGAAAGCGCCAAGCCTTGGTTCACTTGTTCAAAGGCTTTATGCATTCCTTCACCGCCAGCAGGAAGTTTATCCCACTCGATATAAGCACCTTTGTCTAACTTAACTTGTGAGACAATTGGTAAGAACTTAATCGATACCCAACGTTGAACTAATGCGGCCAGTACGAACATCCCTAAAATAGAAGCACCTTTTGTAATATCTTGTAGTAAACCACCTGAAAGGTCATCAGTAATTTTAGAACCTGCTTTGTAACCAAACTCTTGTGTATACCACATGAATGACCAACGAATTAAGTTCCAAGCAACGAAGAATAAGATTGGGCCTAAGATGTTACCACCCATTGCTAAGGAAGCACCTAAAGCGCCTAACATTGGACGAACAGTAAACCAGAAAACTGGGTCACCGACACCGGCTAAAGGACCCATCATCCCAACTTTAACCCCTTGAATCGCTACGTCATCAACTGGTGCGCCATTGGCACGTTCTTCTTCCAAAGCTAATGTTACACCAAGGATTGGTGAGGCAATGTATGGGTGTGTATTAAAGAATTCTAAGTGACGTTTTAACGCCGCTGAACGTTCTTCTTTCGTTTTATATAATTTTTTGATTGCTGGAATCATTGAGAATGCCCAGCCGCCGTTTTGCATACGTTCATAGTTCCAAGAACCTTGGATAAATGTTGAACGCCAAGCTACAGCTAAACGATCTTTTTTAGTTAATTGAATTTTTTCTGCCATTTTCTTTGCTCCTCCTTCAGAATTAGTAGTCGTTTAAAATATCGCCTAATGGGTCGCCAGAGTTGCCTCCGCCATTTGAGTTAGAAGAACCGCCCATTTTAGATAAGTTCAAGTAAATAAGAGCTAAAGCGACACCTAAAGCACCTAATGCGATTAATGTTAATTGAGAAATCGCTGCGACTACGAAACCGATAATGAAGAATGGCCATACTTCTTTTGTTGCCATCATGTTGATTACTAATGCATAACCTACGGCAACGACCATACCACCACCGATAGCCATACCATCAGTTAACCAAGCTGGCATTGATTCTAAGAAATTACGAACAGTGTCAGCAGGAATGAATAGTAACGCACCTGCTGGAATCGCAATACGAATACCTTGTAAACATACAGCGAAAATGTGTAACATTTCAACTTGTTTAATGTTGCCTTTTTCAGCAGCCGCGTCCATCATGTGAACGATTGGAACCGCAACTGTCCGAACGATCATTGTTAAGAACAAACCTGCAACCGCTAAAGGAACTGCGATGGCAATCGCTGAAGGAACACCTTTAACACCTTGGCCACCTAAAACTAAAATAATTGCTGAGGCAACAGATGCTAAAGCGGCATCCGGTGCAACGGCAGCCCCGATGTTCGCCCAACCTAACGCGATCATTTGTAAAGTACCACCTAAAACAATTCCGGCTTCTAAATTACCAGTAACTAATCCGATTAATGTACATGCTACTAACGGTTGGTGGAATTGGAACTCATCCAAAATCCCTTCCATACCAGCTAGAAAGGCAACGAGTAAAACTAAAATAATTGATATAACAGACATGATAAGCCTCCTATTTTGATTTGTATTTGGCGAGTTACGCGTTTGCTAACTCATTTTTTGCTTTTTTCAAAATTTCGTCCATATTCGCTTTTGAATCATTTGGCACTTTACGCACATCAAATTTGATGCCTTTGGCTTTTAATTCATCAAACGTATCAACGTCTTCTTGACCCATTGATAATACTTTGCTTACAACGACTTTTCCAACAGAGTGAGCCATTGAACCAACGTTTACTTCTGGGATTTCTACGCCGCCTTCAACCACTTTTAAGACGTCTTCAGGATTTTCAAATAATAATAATGCTTTTGTATTGCCAAAACGTGGATCTTTCGCTACTTCAATCATTTTACTGATTGGAATAACATTGGCTTTTACTCCTGGAGGAGCTGCTTGTTCGATTAATTTCTTACGTAAGTCATCTTTTGCAACGGCATCAGAAACAACAATAATTCTGTTTGGTTGTGTTGCTTTTGTCCAAGCTGTTGCTACTTGACCATGTAATAAACGTGAATCAATACGTGCTAGCACAAATTTAATTTTGCCATCGCCAACAACTGTACCTGGTGGTAACGAACCTTTTGGCTGTGCATCTTCTGTCGCAGCAGCTTTTGGTGCTTCTGCTGGTTGTAACTCTTCTGGTTTAACTTTGACACCATCTTTTGCTGTTTCAAGAATGTGTGTCGCAATTTCTTGTGCTGATTCCATAGAGAAACGAGAAGCATATGCTTCAATAACCATTGGTAAGTTCATACCTGCAACGATTGCCCATTTGTCTTTATGATCTTCTAACAATGAGTTCGCTTGGTTAAATGGTGTTCCTCCCCATAGGTCAACTAAAAATAGTACTTCGTCTTGATTGTCAAACGATGCAATGGCTTCTTGCATTTTTGCTTTTACATCATCGGGACCTTCGCTAGGCATTAACGTAACTGCTTTTACATTTTCTTGTTCGCCAAAGATCATTGCACCAGATTGCAAGATCCCTTCAGCAAATTCACCGTGACTTGCTAGGATAATTCCTACCATTTTTATACCTCCTGTATAATTGATGTTTTTTTTCATGGTTGTACTGCTAAACGCTTTCACTTTTTGAAAAAAATCAGATAAATCAGATTCTGACAAAAATAAATGAAAAAATTTCAATAGTTCTTGATTTTTTTCAACATCAGCACTTGCCTTTATCAATACAGTTCATGAAGCAATGATGTTGGTCCTAGGCCACCACATCCTTTCAATGTCTTTCGTCTGTAAAAATGAACGTCAGCTGGCGTTATTTTCTTTGCTACGCTCTTTTTTCAGTAAATCCATCAAATTCACTTGGCTGTCTGCTGCGACTTTTCGAATTTCCAATTCAATACCTTGTTCATTTAAAAACAGAAATGCTTTTAAATCGTTGGCATCCACTGCGACTGCATTCGTAATCATTCGCTTGCCTGTACTGAAACTCATTCCGCCAATATTCACAGAAGTTAGTTGTACACCGCCTTCGACCACTCGTTTCACGTCCAAAGGATTAGTGAATAACAACATGGCTCGAAACGAATCAAAACGAGGATCAGGGTAAACATCAATCATTTTTTGAACAGTGATGACATTTACTTTGACACCAGGTGGAGCAGCTTGAACCAACAAGGCTTTTCTCAAATTGTCATGAGCAACGGAATCACTAACCACTAAAATGCGATTAATGTTCGTCAATTTTGCCCAAACAGTTGCTACTTGGCCATGAATTAATCGATCATCAATTCGAGCTAAACGAATATCCATTACCATCGGGAATGCTCCTTTAAATTCATTTTTAAAGGTTAGGACCTTTGTCTTTTTACCTAAAAATTTTAGGTAAAAAGGGACACCTTATTATAAGCAAGTTTCGTGCCAATTTTAGTGTATCGGTTCGAAACCTAGAAAATTATAGGTTTTTTTAAGAAAATAAAAAAAACGATACACTAATAAATAGTGTATCGTTTTTTCTGTATTAATCTAGTGTATCAATTTCGGTGATTTTATCTTCGATACACTGAGCATTTTTGACTAACTGTGCGATAAAATAAACTTCTTCTGCTGGAACATCCATATTAAGAGCTTCTTCCATAGTCTCAATTGAGGCCACAATCACTGGATAAATTGGCTCTTGAACCAATCGACCAAGTTCTTTTTCTGAAACCGTCAGTGTATCATTCCGTAAAATACGCTCCAACATGCCCGATGTGTGCATAATCAAATTGATGTAAAATGTGTACTCTTCTGGCATCGCTAATTGGGTTTGGATATTTTTAGCGAATGACCACAACAGATCAATGATTTTTTTTCCATTAATGAAAGTGAAACTTTGCTCCATATATTTTAGACAAATTTCTTTTGCTGCCGCTTCGTCCAACGGCTTATTCATTACTTCTTCTTTCCGCTCTGCTAGTAATTGCTGAATAATTTTTTCTGCTTCACCGGAAAAGAAATTTTCCATGGAAATATAAGGAACACCAATTTTGGGATTGGTAATCCCAGTTGTCGCAATAATTTCATAGTCTTCTTGAATTTTAGGCAAGACTTCTTTCATATTTACAATGGACAAAGGAATCACTTCTAAATGCCAGTCTATTTGTGGCAAGACAGATTCCTCAATAAGCTCTTTCATTCGGCGCGCAGTTCCTTCTCCAGAAGCGCAGATAGCAATAATTGCTCTTGTTTTCCAATTTTCAATGATTTGTTTCGTTTCACTTTGGCGAATATCGGCATAGCCATGAAAGTTTTTTAAAGACTCGTGAAGTGTTTCCAATTGCGTATCAATTAATGCGGTTTTGCGGGCCGCTTCAAGCACAATTGGCGTGGTCACCATGTCTACTGTCCGCACATCAATGCCTGTCTGGCGTACAATTTCTTCTGAAAACGTACTTAATGAACCCATATCCACTAATAATAGTACGCCATTTTCTTCATTCACTTCACCAACTGCTTCAACGATTTTACGCAAAGCTTCTTTCGGTGGCATATCTAAAGGCATATCCACAGCCTTCAAATTATCAACATTTAACAATTGAGAAACCACTTGTACCATACTGCTAGCGGTACTATTTCCGTGCGCAGCCACGACAATGCCAATCCGGCCAGCCTCAGGATTTTCTCTTAAAGAAATGAGCAAAACAGCTAAATAGTAACTTTCAGATTCAGGAATCTCCATCTGATAACTACTTTCAATAATATTTTTAATTTCTTTTGCTGTTTCAAACTCTGTTGGATAATCTAAAACCATATTTCGAATACTTTCATTTAAAGGATGCTTAGGATCTTTGCCTAATTGGATGCGTTTCAAGAAAGAACTAATGTGTAAACTCATTGCATAAATAAAGTTGGGTTGAAACGAATACGATAACCGCTTCGCTGCAAAATTATAAATTTTCTTAGTGACATCAATAATTCGTTGGTCCACAATTTCAGCCAATTTATTTTCTGTATCAAAGGTGAATCCATAATCTTTGTAGAAAGATTTTAAATGAACATTGATATCCGTTGTAATAAAATTATTAATTAGTTCTTGGTCCAAGCCGTCTGCTTTTAAGAGAGCCGCTTTATCTCCAATAATCTCATATAGATTGTAAGGCAATTCATAGGCATCTGACTGAATAGCTACTAAAGATTCATTTGGTGATACCACTAATTGCGGTTCCAGATATTTCGATAACTCCGACAATACTTCTCGATTACTGGCGAGTTGCATAATGCCTTCTTTAATATTGTCCGTTAATTCGTCCATCGTAATCATTAATTCCTCTTGTTCCATCTGATTAAGGAACCCTCGTGCAGTCACAAGTTGCACATTCGATTTTAGCTGACCGACATTTCCATAAGAAACACTTCCAATTAACGCTTTGACCACATCTTCTGACAAAGAGATTCGCCGTTGAATCCGCGCTGCTTCCATTGAAACCATCACTTTTAGGAGGTCAATTTTTTCTTTCGCAGGACGGTCACTAAAGTTCGGTAATTGAATGATAATCGGAATGCGTCGCACAAAAGTATTCAATAAAGAAGAAGTAGGATTCTCCGTCGTAGCACAAATAATCCGAACATCCGCATGATGTGATTTCACTGTTTCACCTAAACGCGCGTACACGCCGTGATCCATAAAATAAAAAATCATTTCTTGTCCTTCGGGTGGTAACCGATGTACTTCATCTAAAAACAGAATGCTGCCATCTGCTTCGTCAATAATCCCTTCTTTCGCTTTCGTAGCGCCTGTGAAGGCCCCTTCTACATACCCAAATAAATGCGACATCAAAAGTTCTGGATTATGCGCATAGTCTGCACAGTTAAACACCACAAACTCTTTTTCTTTGGCCACAATTTGGTTCAGCTTCGCAAATTGAAACATGGCATGAGCAAAATAAGTTTTCCCAGAACCTGTTGGTCCAGTAATTAAACAATTCAAGCCTTTTGGCGGATATAAAATCGCTGCTTTGGCTTGTTCCACCGGCGTTTTCATGCTTCCAGCTGAACCGATAATTTTTTTGAAAATATCTTCAACTTCTGGGGTTTTACTTGTCGTGACTACTGGTTCAACCAATGGTTCGATAAAAGTTTTTGTGGAGTGATCCATTGATTTTTCCCGATAACTTTTAACTGGCTTGGTTAATGGTCGATGCTGAAACGCCACCTGCGCGACATATTTTACTGGTCGACCAGATAATTTTTTCAAGCGCCCTTCACGAACCAGTTGATTCAAATCTTTACTAGCATTGGTCCGCTGAATGTTTAAACGTTCTGAAATTTCTTGTGTCGTGACTCCCGCATCACTTGTTAAGGTCATTGGCGTTAAATTCTTCGTTTGCTCTTTAACATATTGATAGATTTTTTCAATCCGCTTCATTTTTGATGGCTCCTTTAATCGATACACTAATTAATTTACATGATACAGTGTATCATTAAAAAAATACACTAAAAACCCTTTCATGAAAAAAAATTCTGTTTCACATGAAACATTTTAAAAAAGCGCCTTTTTTCTATAAAAAACCCACCTTTTTATTCGTTTCTGTAAAAAGATTGAAACTCCTTGAAAAAAGGTTCTGTAGCCGATATAATGCAGAGAGGTTCAAGAATATATTAAAAGTGAGGAAAACAATTGATTACTGTTAATGATGTAAGTTTACAATTTCCAGATCGTAAACTTTTTGAAGAAGTGAATATTAAATTTACTCCTGGCAACTGTTACGGCTTAATCGGCGCAAACGGTGCAGGAAAATCAACGTTTCTTAAAATTTTATCAGGTGAGATTCAACCGACAACTGGCGTGGTTTCAATGGGTCCTAATGAGCGACTAGCAACGCTGAAACAAAATCACTTTGACTACGAAGACTACACTGTTTTAGAAACTGTAATTATGGGACATAAACGTCTTTACGAAGTAATGAAAGAAAAAGATGCTATCTATATGAAAGAAGATTTTTCAGATGAAGATGGGATTCGTGCCGCAGAACTAGAAGGCGAATTTGCTGAACTTGACGGTTGGGAAGCAGAACCTGAAGCAGCTGTTTTACTCCAAGGGCTAAACATTCCAGAAGAATTACATGATCAAAAAATGAGCGAATTAACAGCTGGTCAAAAAGTCAAAGTGTTATTAGCTCAATCTCTTTTTGGTAAACCAGATGTCTTACTATTAGACGAGCCGACAAATGGTTTAGACACCCGCTCAATCAATTGGTTAGAAGAATTTTTAATCAACTTTGAAAATACCGTTATCGTGGTTTCCCATGACCGTCATTTCCTAAACAAAGTCTGCACTCACATGGCAGATTTAGACTTTAGTAAAATCAAACTTTACGTTGGTAACTATGATTTCTGGTTGGAATCAAGCCAACTAGCGACAAAATTGCAAGCACAATCTAATGCCAAAAAAGAAGAACAAATCAAAGAATTACAAGACTTTATCGCTCGTTTTAGCGCCAATGCCTCAAAATCAAAACAAGCAACGTCTCGTAAAAAAATGTTAGATAAAATTACCTTAGATGACATTCAACCTTCCTCTCGTCGTTATCCATTCGTTGGTTTTACACCAGAACGTGAAATCGGCAATGACTTATTACAAGTTGAAAATGTCTCTGTAACGATTGATGGCAAAAAAATCTTAGATAATATCTCGTTCAACTTAACAAAAGATGATAAAGTGGCATTCATCGCTGACTCAGATATTACAACGACTACGTTATTCAAAGTGATTATGGGCGAAATTACTCCCGATACAGGTTCTGTTCGTTGGGGCGTTACAACTAGCCAAGCTTATTTACCAAAAGACAACAGCAAAGACTTTGAAGAGCCATTAACCATTTTAGATTGGTTACGTCAATTTGCTGGTAAAGAAGAAGATGACAATACGTTCTTACGTAGTTTCTTAGGTCGGATGTTATTCTCTGGTGAAGAGGTACTAAAACCAGTCAATGTTCTTTCCGGAGGCGAAAAAGTGCGTGTCATGCTTTCAAAATTAATGCTTTCCAAAGCCAATGTCTTAGTTTTAGATGATCCAACGAACCACTTAGACTTAGAATCAATCACTGCGTTAAATGATGGGTTGATGGCTTTCACTGGTTCAATTCTTTTTGCTTCACATGACCACCAATTTATCCAAACATTAGCGAACCGAATTATTGCTGTTTCTGATAAAGGGGTTATTGATCGGGCAGAAACAACCTATGATGAATTCTTGGAAAACCCAGAAATTCAAAAACAAATGGACGTTTTATTCAGTTCAGATTATTAAAAAAATAGAGAAGTCATTAAAAAATGACTTCTCTATTTTTTATTTTCTTTTTTCACCAAAAGAAAACACAGCAATACAACCTATTCCAGTATGACTAGTAATGGTGGGTCCTAGAGGATAAATCAGTATCTCATTAACTTCTATTTCTTTTTCAATTAATTCTTTGACTTTTTCCGCGTCATCTTTCGTTCCTGCATATGCAATCAATAGTGTTTGTTTCATTGGCTCTACAATGCCTTGAATCGTTTCTTGCGCAATCTTTTGCAAGGACTTGTTTCGTCCACGAGTTTTACCAACGGATGCTAGTTTGCCTGCCGCATCCACGCGAATAATTGGTTTAATGTTCATTAAGCCACCAAGTGCTGCCGCTGTTTTAGAAATCCGTCCGCCACGTTCTAAATGTTTTAAATCATCTACCGTTACCCACGAGTGAAGTTTCATTTTTTGCTCTTCAAGATAGGCAACAACTTCTCCTAATGAATGACCATCTGTTTGTAATCGAATGGCTTCTCGGACTAACATCCCTTGACCTAAGCTAGCTGCTTTTGTGTCAATAATATGAATTTCTACATTATCGTACTCTTCTTTTAACATCTCTACTGATTGCAACGCACTTTGATAAGAGCCACTTAACCCAGATGAAAAAGCTAAATAAATCACCGGTAACCCTTGCTCCACAAAAGGACGGAAAAATTCATTGTAGCGTCCCACATTAACTTGAGAGGTAGTGGGCATACTTCCATTTTTAATAGCCGTTAAGAAGTTCTGATAATCAAACGTTTCACCTAAATCATCGCGATATTCTTTCCCGTCAATTTGAATATTCATGCTAATAAAAGGTACTTGGTTTTCTTTTAAGTATGTATACGGCAAGTCACAACAAGAATCTGTCACTAATTGATAATTCACGGACAATTGCCCCCTTCATGTTTTCTTTTATTTTACCATAGTTTTTCATTTTTATATAAAATTAAAAAAGAACGTAAAGGCTGAACTGGCATAAGCCATCCTTTACGTTCCCTTAAAAATCTGCTTAAATTTGTGCCCAAACGCTTTCTAAAACGTTCGTTTGGTTACGGTCTGGACCTACAGAGAATGTTGAAATGCGCACACCAACTAATTCTGAAATCCGATGTACATAGTTACGAGCATTAGCTGGTAAATCAGCTAAAGTTTTGCAACCAGTGATATCTTCAGACCAACCTGGTAATTCTTCATAAACTGGTTTACAGCGGCTTAATTCTTTCAAGCTTGCTGGATAATGATAAATTAATTCACCATCAAGTTCATAAGCTGTACAAATTTTCACCGTTTCTAAACCACTTAACACGTCAATCGAGTTTAATGACAAATTCGTAATTCCTGATACACGTTTTGAATGACGCATAACTACTGAATCAAACCAACCGACACGACGCGGACGTCCTGTTGTTGTTCCGTATTCTTTACCGACACGACGAATGGTTTCTCCTGTTTCATCAAATAATTCTGTTGGGAATGGGCCGTCACCGACACGTGAAGTGTACGCTTTGCAGACACCAACCACTTTATTAATTTTTGATGGACCAACGCCACTACCGATAGTTACGCCACCAGCTACTGGATTAGAGGAAGTAACAAATGGATAGGTTCCTTGATCGATATCCAACATGACACCTTGTGCCCCTTCAAATAAAACCCGTTTTCCAGCATCTAATGCATCATTTAAAATAACCGAAGTATCTGTAACATATTGTTTAATTTGTTGTCCGTATTCATAGTATTCTTCAAAAATATCATCAAATTCAATGGCTTCGCTATCAAACATTTTAACGAATTGACGATTTTTTTCTTCTAAGTTAATTTGCAAACGTTCCGCAAAAATTTCTTTATCCAATAAATCAGCGATACGGATTCCCACCCGTGCTGCTTTATCCATGTAGGCTGGGCCAATTCCTTTAATCGTTGTCCCAATCTTGTTTTCACCTTTCGCATCTTCTTGCAATTGATCCAATTTAATATGATACGGCAAGATGACATGGGCACGATCTGAAATACGTAAATTATCAGTGGCAACATTATTTTCTTTTAAATAAGCTAATTCTTTTACTAAAGATTTTGGATTCACAACTACGCCGTTACCAATTACACTAATTTTTTCTTTATAGAAAATCCCTGAAGGAATTAAATGTAATTTATACGTTACGCCGTCGAATTTAATGGTATGTCCGGCGTTATCTCCGCCTTGGTAACGAGCGATCACTTCTGCGTTTTCACTTAGAAAGTCTGTAATTTTTCCTTTACCTTCGTCGCCCCATTGCGTTCCAACAACTACTACTGATGACATTCGAACACCTCGTTCATAATTTTTTTGTCCTGAATCATTGTACCAGTAAAACCAGTCCCTTTCAAGGGTAAAAATCGAATATTCTTTCACAATCAAAAGCGTTTCTGTCAAAAATACGAACATTTTTAGTTATGTTTTTGTAAAATAATAAAATATACGAATATTGTTCGTGTTTTACTCTCTGATTTTAATCCCTTAATAAGCAAAAAAACGAACTCAAATAATGAGTTCGTTTTTTTAAAATTCTGTCCTCGGCGAAAGCGAAGAAAATTTATTATATTCTTTAATGAAAAGTAATTCGACCGTTCCACGCGCACCACTACGGTTTTTCTCAATGATGACTTCTACAACATTGTCAACTTCTGGTGGCTCATGATCGCCGTCTTCTCCTTCACCACGATCATAGTAATCATCACGATAAAGAAAGGCAACGATATCGGCATCTTGCTCAATGGATCCTGACTCACGAATATCACTTAACACAGGACGTTTATCTTGACGTTGTTCCACGCCACGAGAAAGCTGTGACAAAGCGATAACCGGGACTTTTAATTCTTTCGCTAATTTTTTTAATTGACGTGAAATATCAGAAACCTCCTGTTGGCGGTTCTCTTTTCCAGTTCCTTCAATCAATTGTAGGTAGTCGATCAAAATTAGACCTAAGTTGCCTTTTTCTTGTGCTAATTTACGGCATTTCGCACGAATTTCGGTAATTTTAATCCCTGGTGTGTCATCAATATAGATATTCGCACGGGACAAACTACCCATCGCAATAATTAAGTTTTGCCATTCTTCTTCAGATAATTGCCCTGTTCTTAAATGGCTGGCCTCAATGGATCCTTCTGCACAAAGCATCCGGTTCACTAATGATTCTGCCCCCATTTCTAAACTAAAAATAGCGACAGCTTTATCTGTTTTGGTGCCGACATTTTGGGCAATATTTAATGCAAAAGCGGTTTTCCCTACCGCTGGACGGGCCGCTAAAATAATTAGCTCTTCCGCTTGCAAGCCGGCAGTCATTTTATCCAATGCTTGATAGCCTGTAGGTAAACCAGTAATCTCTTCATCATTTTGGTATAATTGGTCAATATTCGCAATAGTTGTATTTAGAACATCTGAAATTGATAAAAAGCCACTACGATTCCGCTTTTCGGAGACTTCTAAAATGCTTCGTTCTGCATCATCCAAAATAGATTCAACATCTTCACCTTGCTCAAAGCCTTTAGTTACAATCTCTGTAGCGGTTTGGATTAAGTTGCGCAGCAACGATTTTTGTTCAACAATTTTTGCATAATAAATGACATTGGCAGCTGTCGGCACAGCTAAAGCTAAATCTGACAGATAACTTAGTCCACCAACATCTTCTAACAAATTCTCTTGTTCTAGGCGATCTTTGATTGTTACCACATCAATCGCTTCATTTCGGTCGCTTAAGGTCATCATCGTTTGGAAAATCAACTGATGACTACGACGATAGAAATCTTTAGGTTCCACATATTCCATCGTTTCTATTAGCACATCTGCATCTAAGAAAATAGAACCTAAAACGGCTTGTTCCGCTTCAATATTTTGTGGCGGTACCCTATCTTGCAATAATTCATTCATTTTGTTCTCTCCCACGATGTCTTACTTTCTGGTTCATTTAGTCTATCCATTTTAACACAATTTCATTAAAAAAAGTACATTTTTTCTCTGCTGATTTCTCTATTTTTAGTTCACTTTCCAATTTTAAAAAATATACAATTAATAAAAATATAATACTTTTGTTAATTTAAAGTTTTGTGCATTTGATTTTTAAATATTATAAAAAATAATTTGAGTAATTTATTTTGCATAAAAAAGAAGCCGGGGAAATCGGCTTCTTTTTTATCGATTGTATTATTCCGCTACGACATGAACCTTAATTTTCGCTGTAACTTCATGATGTAGTTTGACTGGTACGTTAGTGTAACCTAGAGAACGAATTGGGTTGGCTAATTCGATTTTGCGTTTATCCAATTTTACATTGTATTGTTTGTTTAAGGCTTCTGCAATTTGTTTTGAAGGAATTGAGCCAAATAAACGGCTGTCTTCTCCAGCTTTTGCCTTGATCTCTACAACAGTCTTTTCATCTTCTAAAAAGGCTTGCATTTCTTTTGCTTGTGCTAAAACTTCTGCTTCATGTTTTTCTTGGGCTTTCTTTTGACCCGCTAACGCACTCATGCTCCCTTTATTGGCTTCTTTCGCATAACCATTTTTAATTAAAAAGTTTTGGGCGTAACCAGTTGGCACTTCTTTTACGTCCCCTTTTTTTCCTTTTCCTTTAACGTCTTGTAAAAAAATGACTTTCATTTCCTTCACTCCTGTTCATACATTTCATTAATATTTTGACGAATTACATCAAGTAGTTGCTCTTTTACTTCTGCTACTGTTACGTTTGATAATTGTACTGCCGCATTAGTAAAGTGACCGCCACCACCTAAATTTTCCATAATAATTTGGACATTAATTGAACCATTACTCCGAGCACTAATGCCAATCTGTTGATCCGTCCGCTTGGTAATGACAAATGCTGCATTAATCCCTGCCATAGAAAGTAATGTGTCCGCCGTTTTGGCAGCTGTGACACTATCATATTCTTTGTCTTCACTCCCTGCAACAACGACGGTATCTTTTGTGACATATTCGCTTTTAGAGATTAAATTGTTCATTTCCAGATAGCTTGTAAGATCAGAACTTAATAGATATTGTACTAAAGATGAGTCTGCTCCACAAGTTCGTAAATAACTAGCCACATCAAATGTTCGCGCCGTCGTTCGTGTATTGAAACTTTTCGTATCAACCACAATTCCCGCCAACATCATGGTTGCTTCAAAGGCCTGCAGTTTATTTGCGCTATTACTTTGGTATTCGATCAATTCTGTGACTAATTCTGAAGCAGAAGAGGCAGAAGATTCAATATAAGAAAGCAAGGGTTTTGCTGGAAATTCGTCTCCTCGTCGATGGTGATCAATGATTACCACTTTATCAAAACGCTCATATAGCTCTTGTGAGATCGATAGAGACGGTTTATGGTAATCTACCATAACTAATAAGCTACTTTCTTTCTTGCGCTTCATGGCCTCTTTAGGACTAATAATACGCTCTTCTAATTCTGGGTACTCTTTAATCGCCTCTAACACTCTTTTGACATCGGGAATGATTTCATTTTCATCTAAAACAATCCACGCTTTTCGATTATTAAATGAAGCTAAACGAGCAACACCAAATGCTGAACCTAACGCATCCATATCTGGATAACGATGGCCCATAATATAGATGTCAGCTGATTCCGCAATAATTCCCTTAATTGCCATGCTCATTGCGCGAGAACGTACTTGGGAACGTTTCGTCGTTACTGCCGTTTTTCCACCAAAAAATAACGGCTTCGCTTCATCTTTAGCTTCTTTTACAACCACTTGATCACCACCACGAACTAAAGCTGTATCTAGGTTCGTTTGAGCTGTGGTCCCGGTTTGATCTAAGGTTGGCCCCCCATAAGCAATCCCCATGCTTAACGTAATGGCTACTTCATGGTTAGCTGATTCCTTACGGATCGTATCCAAAATAGAAAATTTTTCGTCCATCATTTTTTGAATATCTTCCCATTGGGCAATGAAAAAATAACGTTCTGCGTTGATTCGCTTATAAAAAACTTTGTATTGGTCCATCCAATCAGAAACCATCGTCGTAATGAAACTATTCAAATAAGAAATTTCTTTCTCATCCATTGTATCGGTGACATCATCATAATTATCGACAGACACAATGCCAATAGCCGTTTGCATTTCGACTTTTTCTTGATACAAATTACTTTCTTTAGTGATATCTTCAAAAGTAATTGTATGTTGTTCTTTATTGACGCTAAAGCGATAGGTATTTTCGTCAATCGTAAAGATATCTTGGTTTCGTTCTGCTAATTCTAAATAAGACGTAACTTGGCTAGCGGTTAACGTTAGCTGATTGTCTTTATTAAAAATAGAAGCAGCATAAGGATTAAGCCATTCTACCGCGCGTGTTTCCCCGTTATACGTAATAATTCCCACAGGTACTTCATTTACAACATAATCCAACGATTGTTCAGCAATGGAACTTGCTTCTTGAATCTTTTCTACGTTTGTAATTTCTACATCTCTAATCAACAGCCGAATAACCACTAAGAGAAAGATATCTAATGCGATAATTACCGCCAATAGCAGCCATTTATTTGTTAGTAAGAAATAGAGGAGAAATTCTACTAAGAGAAGACCCACAACAATTAAGAAACCGTTTTTTTGAATTCTCTTCTTTTGCATTTTTTTTGCCTCCAATCTTTCTGCAGACCTTTGAGGCGACTTGTTCCAACGAGCGTATTGCTCTGGTGATTCACTAGTTATTTCATCCCTTATTTTATCACAAAACACTTCATTCTGCGAACCTTGTTATGTTTCACGTGAAACACTAGTCAAGATAAAAAAGAACCAAAGAGCAAGCTCTTTGGTTCTGGAAATTGTCATAAAATTATTGTTCGTCACTAACGAATGGTAATAATCCCATGATACGTGCGCGTTTAATAGCAATCGTTAATTTACGTTGGTTTTTAGCGCCAGTACCTGTAACACGACGTGGTAAAATTTTGCCACGTTCTGAAATGAATCGTTTTAACAATTCAGTATCTTTATAATCGATGTATTCGATGTGGTTTGCTGCGATGTAGTCGACTTTCCGACGTTTACGTCCGCCTCTTCTTTGTTGTGCCATTCTTGTTCCCTCCTATCAAATTCGTTTAGAATGGTAAATCATCATCTGAAATGTCGATAGATGAACCTGAGCCACCAAATGGATCAGAATCTTTATCGAAATCAGGCATACCGTTATTGTTTTGCGACTGAGAAGATGATGGATTGAAACTATTGTTGTTGTTATTAAATCCAGAACCGGCATTGTTATTACCAAAGCTACGATTTTGTGATTGATAACCATTTTCGTTGTTATTAAAGCTACCGCCGCCAGTTCCTCTTTGTTCTGAAGCAGAACGAGATTCTAACAATTGGAAGTTTTCACAAACCACTTCAGTTACGTAGACACGTTGACCTTGTTGGTTCTCGTAGTTACGAGTTTGAATTCTTCCGACAACACCTAATAATGTACCTTTACGGGCATAATTAGCCATTGTTTCTGCGGGTTTACGCCAAATCACACAGTTGATAAAGTCTGCTTCACGGTCACCATTTTGATTCGTAAAGTTACGGTTTACAGCAAGTGTAAAGGTCGCAACAGCTGAACCACTAGCGGTGTAACGTAAGTCAGGATCTTTTGTCAATCTTCCGACTAATACAACGTTATTAATCATTCAAAACATCTCCTTTCGTCAATAAATGTTTCATGTGAAACAAATTATGCTTCTACCTTCACGATCATATGACGGATAATATCGTCATTGATTTTTGCTAAACGATCAAACTCGTTGATTGCGCCAGCTGTTGATGGAGAAGTAACATTAACGATATGATAGATGCCTTCACGGAATCCGTTCATTTCATATGCTAAGCGGCGTTTTTCCCAATCTTTAGATTCGATAACTTCTGCTCCGTTATCTTTTAAGATTGTGTCGAAACGTTCTACTAAAGCAGTTTTTGCTTCTTCATCAATGTTCGGACGAATAATGTACATGATTTCGTACTTCGTATCTTGACTCATTGATTTTCACCTCCCTATGGACTTCAAGGCTCTTAGTTGGCTAAGAGCAAGGAGAACATACCTAAAAAGGTAGTTCACAATCTCTAATTATATGCTAATTGATGGACAAAAGCAAGAAATAGTTTTGAAAAGCCCCAATAAAAAAGTTTCGCCAACTGGCGAAACTTTTTTATGTTATTCTTCTGTTTCTGATGTTGTTTCGTTTTCTGTTGTTTCTACAACTTCAACGATTTCTTCTTCCACTTCTTCTGGTTCTACAACAGCCATTGTTACCACTTTGGCACCATCTTCCATTCTCATTAAACGAACCCCTAATGTTGCGCGTCCTGTTTGAGAAACAGAATCAACGTTAAAGCGGATAATGACGCCTTTGTTCGTAATCAATAAGATATCTTCATCACCATTGACCGTGGTTAAACCAGCTAATGGACCATTTTTCTCAGTGATATTTGCTGTCTTAATCCCTTTACCGCCACGTCCTTTAACTGGATATTCAGAAGCTTTTGTACGCTTACCATAACCATTTTCAGTAATGACTAGGACTTCTTTATTTTCATCCAGAATCGCTGCGCCGACCACATAATCATTTTCGCGGAGACGGATTCCACGAACACCTGATGCTGTCCGGCCCATATCACGTACAGTATTTTCATCAAATGTGACAGAGTATCCTGCATGTGTTCCGATAATCATCTTCTGATTGCCATTAGTCGTTACCACGTTAACTAACTCATCATCTTCTTTTAAGCTAATGGCGATTAATCCATTACTACGGATATTAGAAAAGGCTGTTACGGCTGTCCGTTTGACGGTTCCTTTTAAGGTTGTGAAGAACAAGTATTTACCTGCTTCCGCTTTGCCCTCAACAGAAATAATCGCTTGAATTTTTTCTGCAGAATCAATTCCCAGTAAGTTAATCACTGGAATTCCTTTTGCTGTTCTACCGTATTCAGGGATTTCGTAACCTTTTGCTCGGTAAACTTTCCCAGTGTTCGTAAAGAATAATAACGTGTCGTGTGTTGAACAAGAAACTAGGTTTTTCACGAAATCATCATCGTGAACGCCCATCCCTTGGACACCACGTCCGCCGCGGCGTTGCGCCCGGAATTCGGAGTTTGCCATCCGCTTAATGTAGCCGTTATTGGTTAACGTAATCACGACTTCTTCTTCTTCGATTAAATCTTCATCTTCAAGACTTAGGACTTCACCTACTAATAATTCTGTGCGTCGTGCATCACCAAATTTTGTGCGAACGTCATTTAACTCTGTTTTAATGATTTCAATGACGCGTTCTGGGCGGGCTAAAATGTCCTCTAAGTCCGCAATGAATTTCAATAGCTCTTGATATTCATTTTCAATTTTGTCGCGTTCTAAGCCTGTTAAACGGCGTAAACGCATATCTAAAATCGCTTGCGCTTGACGATCTGAAAATTCAAAGCGTTCAATTAACGTTGCTTTTGCTTCGTCATCTGATTGTGACCCACGGATAATGGCAATGATTTCATCGATATGATCTAAGGCAATTCGTAGACCTTCTAAAATATGCGCCCGTGCTTCTGCTTTGTTTTTGTCAAAAATCGTCCGGCGAGTAATGACTTCTTTTTGGTGTTCGACGTAGTTTTCTAAAATACGTTTCAAGCTTAAAATTTTCGGTACGCCTTTTTCGATGGCTAACATGTTAAAACCAAAAGATGTTTGTAAGGCAGTCATTTTGTACAAGTTGTTTAACACAACAGAGGCACTCACATCTCGACGAACATCGATGACAATCCGCATGCCTTCACGAGAAGATTCATCCCGCAAATCAGTAATTCCTTCAATTCGTTTATCTCTGTGTAATTCAGAAATTCGTTCGATTAATTTGGCTTTATTCACCATATAAGGCAATTCAGTTACTAAAATACGTTCTTTTCCATTCGGCATTTCAGTCAATTCAACTTTTGCACGAACAGTAATCGAACCTTTCCCTGTTTCATATGCTCGGCGAATCCCTGATTTCCCCATCACTAAACCGCCTGTTGGAAAATCTGGTCCAGGTAACACTTCCATCAATTCATTCGTCGTTACATCAGGATTGTCCATCAATAAACTTGTTGCATCAATCACTTCACTTAAATTATGTGGTGGAATATTTGTTGCCATCCCCACCGCAATCCCCGTTGTTCCGTTAACTAGTAAGTTTGGAAAACGAGCAGGTAAAACTACTGGTTCTTGTTCTGAATCATCATAGTTTCCTTGGAAATCGACTGTATTTTTGTTAATATCTCGTAGCATTTCTAAAGCAATTTTACTCATACGTGCTTCGGTATAACGCATAGCGGCAGCGCCGTCACCATCGACAGAACCGAAGTTTCCGTGGCCGTCAACTAACATAGCCCGATAACTAAAAGGTTGTGCCATCCGCACCATTGATTCGTAAATCGCACTGTCCCCATGGGGGTGATATTTACCCATAACATCCCCAACAATCCGGGCTGATTTTTTGTGTGGTTTATCAGGGGTTACCCCTAATTCGTTCATTCCATATAAGATTCGGCGATGAACAGGTTTTAAACCGTCACGAACGTCAGGTAACGCGCGGGCTACGATAACACTCATTGCGTAGTCAATGAAAGATTCTTTCATTTCGCTGGTCAGATTGACGTCTTGAATGTTTTCTTTAATTTCTTCACTCATGAATTTTTTCCCCTCTAAATATATGTTCTAGCGTCTCTTACAACGTTGCGACACATTAAATATCCAAGTTTTTCACGTAATGGGCATTTTCTTCGATAAACGCACGACGTGGTTCCACACGATCGCCCATTAGCATTTCAAAAATTTGGTCAGCTTCAATGGCATCATCGACACTCACTCGCGCCATTAATCGTTTTTCTGGGTCCATTGTTGTTTCCCAAAGTTGGTGATCATCCATTTCACCCAAACCTTTGTAACGTTGAACACTTGGTTTTGGTGAAGCAGGTAATTCTTCTAACACTTTTGCTAGTTCCTCTTCAGCATGTTTGCCCGGTTGAACGTAGGTGATGTTTTTCCCTTGTTTCACACCATATAGTGGTGGTTGAGCAATATACACATAACCAGCTTCAACAATTGGACGCATGAAGCGATAGAACAAGGTTAATAACAACGTTCGAATATGCGCACCATCGACATCGGCATCGGTCATAATCACTAGTTTGTGATAACGTGCTTTAGAAACATCGAAATCTTCGCCGAAGCCTGTTCCCATAGCTGTAAATAATGACCGAATTTCTTCATTGGCTAAAATTTTATCCATGCTGGCTTTCTCGACATTCAAGATTTTCCCACGAATTGGTAAAATGGCTTGGAATTCACGGCTACGGCCTTGTTTTGCTGAACCGCCGGCCGAGTCTCCTTCGACGATAAATAATTCGCATTTTTCCGGATCTTTACTTGAGCAATCAGCCAGCTTCCCTGGCAAGTTGCTAATTTCTAACGCGCCTTTACGACGGGTGACTTCACGGGCTCTTTTAGCGGCTAAACGAGCTTTTGAAGCCAACATGCCTTTTTCGACAATTTGTTTGCCGACTGTTGGATTTTCCATTAAAAATTTTGTAAAGTATTCTGAGAATAGACGATCCGTAACGGTCCGTACTTCTGAGTTCCCTAATTTCGTTTTCGTTTGTCCTTCAAATTGAGGATCGGGATGTTTGATGGAAACCACTGCGGTTAAGCCTTCACGAACATCTTCCCCAGTTAATTTTTCATCGTTTTCTTTCATCAATTTTTGTTTACGTGCATAGTCATTAATCACACGTGTTAAAGAAGTTTTAAAACCAGATTCATGCGTTCCGCCTTCATAAGTATGAATATTGTTGGCAAAACTTAAAATATTTGAGTGGTAGCCATCTGTATACTGCATTGACACTTCCACTGTAATATCTTGTTGCTCTCCTTCAATGAAGATTGGCTCTGGGAAAATAACGTCTTTATTGGCATTTAAATGCTCAACATAACTCTTAATCCCGCCTTCATAGTGATACTCTTTTTTATCTTCTTGTCCTTCACGACGGTCTTCAATTGAAATGTGTAAGCCTCGATTTAAAAAGGCTAATTCACGAACCCGTGTTGCTAATTTATCAAAATCATAAACGGTTGTTTCTGTAAAAATTTCAGGATCTGGAATAAAGTGAACAGTGGTTCCGTGACGATCCGTTTCTTCGATAACTTTTAGGTCATCAACAACCGCACCACGACGATATTCTTGGTAATACACTTTGCCATCTTTATAAACACGAACATCTAAACTGGTCGATAAAGCATTAACAACAGAGGAACCAACACCGTGCAAGCCACCTGATACTTTATAGCCGCCACCGCCAAATTTCCCGCCGGCATGTAGCACTGTAAACACTGTTTCCACAGCTGGGCGACCTGTTTTGGCTTGAATCCCGACTGGAATTCCACGACCATCATCGATAACAGTAATACTATCGTCTGGTTCGATAATTACTTGAATTGATTTAGCAAATCCTGCTAAGGCTTCGTCGATAGAGTTGTCAACGATTTCCCATACTAAGTGGTGTAACCCTTCGCCACTAGTAGAACCTATGTACATACCAGGACGTTTCCGGACAGCTTCTAAGCCCTCCAAAACTTGAATCTGACTAGCGTCATATTCTTGCGCACGTTCTCTCATGTTTTTTTCTTCTTCTGTCATGTCGCTGAATTCCTTTCTATCTTGCCTTGTTGAACATAGAAAATATCTGGTTCAACTGTTAGCTTGTCTTTTATGTGATCTAAACTAGTTGTCGTTAAGAACGTTTGAACTTTGCCTTCAATCGTTTCTAACAAGTGAATTTGACGTTCATTATCTAATTCACTCATGACATCATCTAGTAATAACACAGGATATTCTCCTGTTTCTGAATGCATCAAATCAATCTCTGCCAATTTAATACTTAAAGCTGTCGTTCGCTGTTGGCCTTGTGAGCCATACGTTTGAACATTTTGACCATTGACAATAAACAGCAAATCGTCACGATGAGGGCCTAAAAAAGTATTCGCTTTAAACAATTCACGCTTACGATTGTTCATTAATTGTTGGAGCAATTGATTTTGAAGTGCTTCTAAGGAAAGATCCGTGTTGTCAATTGGGATGCTTGATGCGTAGTCAATGGTGAGCGTTTCGCGTCCATGACTAATTTTTTGATGGAGTAAGTTTGCCCAGTGTTCTAATTTTTTAAGAAAACCTAACCGAGCGTATAGAACTTTCCCGCCAAATTCAGCTAGCTGCTCTGTCAAAATATCCAGATAAACAGTATCTGTTTGTTTCTTTTCAGCTAGTTGTTTTAGGTATTGGTTCCGTTGCTTTAAAACAGACTGATATTGGACAAGATCATAAAGATAAATAGGACTCACTTGTCCGAGTTCCATGTCAATAAATTTCCGGCGGACTTGAGGTGAGCCTTTCACCAAAGATAAATCTTCTGGGGCAAATAAAATAACATTCAGTTGCCCAATGTACGCACTGAGCCTTTTTTGCTCAATGTGATTAACCTTGGTTTTACGTCCTTTGTTGGAAATTAAAATTTCCAACGGCACGGTGCCTGTCTTTTTTTCAACCACACCGCTAATTTTAGCTGCTGCTTGTTCCCAGCCAATTAATTCTTTTTCATTGCTGGTTCGATGACTTCGTGTCATTGCTAGAACATAAATGCTTTCTAACAAGTTGGTTTTTCCTTGGGCGTTTTCGCCTAAAAAAAGATTTAACGTTTTTGGAAAATCTAAGCTGACTGTTTCATAATTACGATAATGCTGAAGTGTCAGCTCATTCAGCCGCATCGTCGGACTCGTTTCCGTTTTTCACCATAAAAAAAGTACCTTCTTCAGGTATCTCAATCATCATGCCCGCATAAAGTTTCCGTCCGCGACGATTTTCCAACTCGCCATCAACAAACACGCTATTATCTGCCAAATACCATTTGGCTTGGCCGCCACTACCAATGACGTTGATTTCTTTAAGAAACTGACCAAGCGTTATATACTCAGTTGCTAAAACAAACGTTTTTTTCAATGTGCATCCCTCTTTTTTCTAATACGTTCTCATATATATTATACCCTTTTTCATAAGAGAAAACAAATTTATCTGTCTAATTTTCATTCTAAGCAATTTTAATTCTAAATGACCGAAAATATTATTAGGATAAAAAAACTCTTAAAAAGCATTTTAAAACGGAAATTGATATTTTCTTGAGAAAAAAGGGGCCTGATTTGGCAGAAATGACGAGTAGCGTTTAACTAAAAAACAATTAGGGGTAACTCAAAGACAAACGAAGAGGGCGCGCAATGAAGAAAAGTAGCTTGTAGAGGTCTGAGCGTCGTTTTAAGCAACGTAAACTTCTTTCACTAGGAAATATTCATAAAAAAATGAACAGCCCTTAAACGAAAAATTAAAGGGCTTTTTTCTTTATCCACGAAAAAAAGGCAGAATTTATTCGTCAAACGATAGTTCAAACATTCACAATCATATTAGCGTAAAAGCTATTCTAGTTATAAAAAGCTTATCTAGCAGCGTTTATCGGCTTTAAACAGACGACAAAAAAGAACCTTCGGCGATCATATTGATTTTCCGAAGGTCTTTTTTAAACATGATTAATTTGTACGAACCGGTGTAATTAGTTGAATGAAATCTAGTTCTGTTTCGGTTGGCTCCAATGTAAACGGACGAATTGGAGAAAGGAATTTCACGGTAATATTCATATCGCCAAACGCTCGCAACGCATCTTTCATATAATCTGGGTTGAAAGAAATATCCAACGCTTCACCAGAAACATTTTCATAGTTTAAAGCTTCTTCGACTTTTCCAATTTCAGGTGAATTTCCATATAAAACAACAGAATCTGGTGAAATTGAAAGGCGAACAATATTGTTACGTCCTTCATGAGAAAGTAAAGAGGCACGTTCGATTGCTGAAAGCAATTCTGGTACATAAAATTCAATTTGCGTGTTATGGCTAGTTGGAATTAAACGGTTGGTATCAGGATAATTTCCTTCTAACAAACGAGAATAGAAGTACATTGTTTCTGTTTTAAATAGCACTTGATTTTCCATAATGCTGATTTCAACCATTTCTTCTTCATTGGTTAATGAACGAGAAAGTTCAGTTAAACTTTTTCCTGGAATTACAATGTTAAAGTCTTCTACTGCTTGTTCTGTCGGGATCACACGTTGACTTAAACGATGTGAATCTGTCGCAACGGCAAGTAATTTTTGATTTTCTAAAATAAAGTGAACCCCAGTTAAAATTGGACGACTTTCGTGCATCGATACAGCAAAACCTGTTTCACTAATAATTTTTGTCAATAAATGAACAGGTAATTTCATTTGGTTTTGAGTATCAATTACTGGTAAGTGCGGATAATTATCAGCATCTAATCCATTAACCGTAAAATCAGCTTTTCCTGAAGTAATTGCAACTTGATTGTTATCTAGAACTTCCATTGTGAACATATCTTCTGGTAATTTACGAATAATTTCGCCAAAGAAACGAGATTGTAAAACGATGCTACCTGTGCGTTCAATGGTCATTTGAGCTTTTTCATCATCTTTACTTAAAAAACTTTCAATTGAAATATCCGCGTTACTCCCAGTAAGTGATAAGCCATCTTCTGATAACACAATTTTAACACCTGTTAAGATTGGAATCGTTGTTTTAGAAGAAATTGCTCGTTGAACAGTTTGTAATTCTTGTAAAAAGACACTTCGTTTGACCGTTAATTTCATAATGTAAACTCCTTTTTAAGTATTTTCAATACGTTCTAATTTTGTACGCCACTGTTTTGTATATTATATATAAATAAATAATAAAAGTAATAGGGCATGTTGATTCTGTGGAAAAGTCAAAAGAGCATTGATTTTACTAAGTTATCCACTTGTGTATAAGTTGTGGATAACTTTGTTCTTTTTTGTTTAGTTTTCCACATCCTAAGAGTTCAATAAATTTTTAATTTCACTGACTTCTTTTTGAATCGCTGGATCTTTTTCCAATAATTGCTGAATCTTTTCGTGCGCATGAATCACCGTTGTATGATCTTTGCCGCCAAATTCGGCACCAATTTTTGGCAAGGAATTGTCGGTCATTTCTCTAGCAAGATACATTGAGATTTGACGAGGAACCACAATTGTTTTCACCCGTTTTTTCCCTTTTAAATCTTTAAGAGGCACATGATAATATTTGGATACTTCTTCTTGAATTTGTAAAATGGACAATTGATTTTTACTACCAACTGATTTTAGAGATTTCAAGGCGTCCGCCGCTAAACTAGTGGTAATATCTTCTCCATTAATAGTTGCAAAGGCTTGAACACGGACCAAAGCACCCTCTAATTCACGGATGTTGGAATCAATTTGACCAGCGATATAACTTAGTGTATCATCCGGAATTTCTAAACGCTCGGCATCTGCTTTTTTGCGCAAAATTGCAATCCGTGTTTCTAAATCAGGCGGGGTGATATCAACAGACAAACCCCAAGCAAAGCGAGAAACTAATCGTTCAGGTAATTTTGGAATATCATTCGGCGGGCGATCACTTGTTAAAACAATTTGTTTATTTTCATTGTAAAGATCGTTGAAGGTATGGAAAAATTCTTCCAATGTTGCTTCTTTTTCCGCCAAAAATTGAATATCATCGACTAATAATAAGTCAACATTGCGATATTCTTTCCGAAATTGTTCGGATGTTTTTGTTTGAATTGAGTTGATAAATTCATTCGTAAACGTTTCGCTACTAACATATTTGACTTTGGCATCTGGTTGATTCACTAACATTTGATGACCAATAGCATGCATCAAATGGGTTTTCCCTAACCCTACACCACCATAGAAGAAAAGGGGATTGTAAATCGAACCCGGATCCTCGGCAACAACAAGCGCTGCAGCGTGAGCCATTTGGTTTCCTTTACCAATAACGAAGGTGTCGAAAGTGTACTTAGGATTAAGCATCGCTTTTTTACTTTGTTCACTAAAAACAACTTCTTCTTCGGCAGGTTCTTCGAGCTCTTGTGCCAGTGCTGCGTCTTTTTCATCGGCAACAACAAAATGGGGCATCACTTCTGCACCGGTCAATTTAAATCCAGTTTCGACAATTTTTGCCGAAAGATTTTTTTCCCAGTAATCACGATGAACTGCAGAAGGGACTTCTAGCCACAATTGATTGTTGTCTAATTTCAAAGGGCGTGTGGTTTTAATCCAAGCATCAAAACTTGGCGCCGACAAAATCGCTTGATAGGCTTCTTCAAGGCTATGCCAAAAACTTTCCACGTCGGGCAT